>NZ_OESQ01000001.1:2355000-2955000 GCF_900240245.1 Lachnoclostridium edouardi | reverse complement strand
TTTCTGTTTGCTTCATCACCCCGGCAAATCCAACTACTAATGATACATTCAATATAACCCCAGTTGTATTTCCCGCTCCTTTATTAAATGTTTTTAACCACTGTTCAGATCCTCCCCCATATGAATACATGGTGATAAATGCAACCAGCACGCCTGCCAATAAAGCAAATTCAATACTGATTCCTATAACATTGTATAAAACTAAAATCACTGCCATAGGAAGTAAAGCAAGCCATACTTTAGGCAGCTTCCCTTCAGGCTTCTCTTCCATTTCTTCTTTTACCACATCATCCATAATAAATCCTTTATTCATTGCCTTATATCTGACAGCCTGCCACTCCAAATAAAGGAAACAAAGAACATACATTAAAATACCGCAAAAAATAATTCCAGCTGCCAAATCAGATGTGGCTAAAGTTCCTAAAGATTTTGAAGCAATCACATTGGGAATCGCAGGACTTCCTGGAAGAGCATTTGCCCATGTCCAACATCCGGCTCCAATAGTCGCCGGTATTAAAGCTCTGGATATATTGGCTTGCCTGCATAAATGTAGAGTAATTGGATATACGGCAAAATACACAACAAAACCTAATACGCCGCCATAGCATAAAATGCCGGCTATAGTCATAATCAAAGGAAGTACAAATCTGCCCCTTGTTATTTTAGACATCCATATAGCAATAGCTTTAGCAGCATTTGTTTCCTCCATAATAGCTCCAAAAACTGCCCCCAGGAAAAATACAAAAAAATTACTTTTAATAAAATCAGTAGTGGCGGTCATATAGGGGCCCATCATTGTCTCAAGCACTGGCAGCCCTGTTACAATACATAAAACTACCGACACTGTCGGTCCTAGTAAAACCGGGCTCCATCTTTTATATGCCAAGACGGCAAATAATAGAATAAACCCTGGAATCCACAGTATACTCATCTTATTAAAACCTCCTAAGAATTTCTTAATCAAATGATATCATTTTGTATATAAATTATATTTTATTTAACTACAAAATGGAAACAAAGAATTCTTTAGAGAATTACAAGTTTTTTCTTGTCTTCCAGACAGTTAATTCTAGTTTATTTTTTATCCGCAGTTTTTCATATGGCCGCCTTAATATCTCTGCTTTCAGAATCAAGTACGACTTTTCCTAAAGCATTTTTATCATCCATAATGATTTTACCTACCTCCGGAACATAAATAGTGCCTGATAAAGGATTTTTGATGCTTACAACAGGTGTTTTTATAGTAGCGTTTACATGTGATTTTTCAAAACACAAGTCAGTGTCCACCATTTCACAATCTATAAGCCTAAGGTTCTGGCAGTAGCAGAAGGGCTGCGTGCCTATTATTTTACAATTAATCAAGGTAAGATCAGTAGAATACCAGGCTAAATATTCGCCTTTTACTATACTGTTTTTCACTGTTACATTGTGGGAATGCCAGAATGCATCCTTTGTGTCCAGCACGCAATTATTAATTGTAAGGTCCTTTGTATACTGGAAAGAATACTTTCCCTTCATCTGCACATGGGACAGCTACATTTTCTCGCTTCTCAGCAGAAAGTACTCACTTTCCACAGTACAATGTTCCATCATAAGATTTTCCACAGACCATCCAAATTCCTGGGAAACAATATGGCAATTTTTAATAGCAACATCCCTGCATTCCCGCAGCCCTTTTATTCCATGGAGATTGCTTCCGGTAATCTCCACATGATCAGAGTACCACACTGCTGCGCGGCATAAGGACGTCAGCTCTGAACTGCTGATTTTAAGACCATGATCGTGCCAAAAAGGATACCGCAAATTACAGAAAGTATGTTCCAACTGAATATCGCTGCACTCCTTTAATGCACTTTCTCCATCTGCCGGGCCGTCAAATGTACAATTTTTAAGGCAGAGTTCCTTTTCTCCATAAAAGGCCCGCTCCATATCAAATGTTTGATTTTCTATAATTTTCATATTTTCCTCCAAAAATTTATTTCCTGTTTTTATTATACCGTCCCCTTTGCTTTATAACAAATGCTTATATTTCATATTTTTCCATGCTTTACGCCTATGCCTCAACATGTTATACTGCATATAGCAAGGAGGAGCTTTTATGGAATTACGTGTGTTACAATATTTTCTTGCTGTGGCCAGAGAGCAAAGCGTTTCTGGAGCGGCAGAATATCTCCATCTGTCCCAGCCGACACTTTCACGTCAGCTAAAAGACTTGGAAGAGGAATTTGGGAAACAACTTTTTATTCGCGAGAATCGGAAAATCACCCTTACTGAGGAAGGCATGATTCTGAGGAAACGTGCGGAAGAAATTATGGATTTGGTACAGAAAACAGAACAGGAAATCACTTCTAATGATGAGATCGTAGTTGGGGATATTCACATCGGCGCAGGGGAGACAGACGCTATACGCATTCTTGCAAAGGCCGCCAGACAGTTGCTGAAAAAGCATCCAGGCATCCGCATTCACATTGCCAGCGGCGACTCTGTAAATGTTACTGAGGAGCTAGACAAGGGGTTGATTGACTTTGGCATTCTCTTTGATCCCAAGGATTTATCTAAATACAATCACTTAAAAATCCCAAAGAAAGATACCTGGGGAGTTTTAATGCTAAAGGACGCTCCTTTGGCTCAAAAAGAGGCCGTCCGCCCTGAGGATTTGTGGGATAAGCCTTTAATTTTATCCCGGCAGCATCGGGATGGAAGCGCTTTGTCCATATGGCTGAATAAAAGCGAAACTGACTTAAATATTGTAGCCACCTATAATCTGCTATATAATGGTTCTATTTTAGTGTCAGAGGGAATCGGCTATGCCATTACTTTAGATAAGATCATTAATACCCAAGGCAGTAATCTGTGTTTCAGGCCCCTGACTCCGTCTCTGCAGGCCAGTTTATGTATTGTCTGGAAAAAATATCAGGTGTTTACAAAAGCAGCCCAGCTGTTTCTCCAGGCTCTGCAGGAGAACTTATCGCCAGACAGCTGAGTAAACTGCGCTCAGCTGTCTGTTATAAAACAAATTTATTTGCTCTTCTTAGAATCTGCTTTATCCTCCTTATCCGGCAAAAAGGTGTGCCATGAGGAAGGCTTTCTGCGGCGCATAAAAGGCTTTTTGATCCAATGAAGAATGGTCTCCACAAAATGAAACCAGAGATTTCCAAATACAAAGACTGCCGCAAGAAACAGCAGAACAGCCCCAATTTCTCCAAAAGGCAATTTTCTCACCTCACTTTGTTGCAAAGCGATTCATAAAAAAGTCTGTAAAAGCCGCCAGTTCTTCCTCCTGAGATACATAAACATACAGCTTTTCATCTTCCAGCCAGTCATAAGCATTAATGCCAATATAACTTTTTTTGTCCGGATAAATAATAAAAGCATCTGTCGGATATTTGTTTCTATATGCCTTTAATATTTCAGAACGGCGGTAATATGTAGGGTCGCCGCAGCCTGAAAGATCGGGAACTGTAGGCACTACCACAATCGTCTGACTGGCCTCATTCCAGCCTACAAGAAGATTGCCTATTTTGGTTTTGCTGCCGTGGACAAATCCATAGTTAAAACGGCCTACATCCTCTGTATAGCCGAAAATCAGCTTATAATCATTTCCATTTTTTACAACATGATTAAACAGCGCCCGCATCCTTTTAGCATTTGCGTTGCTTTTCTCCATGTCCACCTGAGGGCCCTTAAATATTTTGCTGAAAAATCCCATAATTTGTACCTCCTAAAATTTATACATTATTTTTTCTTTATAAATAAATATATTTTTGAATTTTTGTACTTATTTTATTCAAGGAAAATCCGCCTAAATCTAATGTAGTACCACTACATAGTATTCAGGCGGCTTAAAATGCTCTGTCACAGCTTGTGCCTTTTTGCGTAAGCTTTACTTTTTCAGCTTTTCCAGATAATCTACAAGTGTATGAATCTGAAAATCCACTGTTTCCTTTGAAACCTCAGATATAAGCAGCGGAAAAGTATTGGGAAATACCCGATAAGTAATTACAGTTATAATCGCCAGATTAAGAAATACCTTTAACTGCTCTTCATTTACATAAATTCCGCAAATATTTAAGATGGTATTAAAAAGGCGCAGCTGCTTTTCCCGAAATATTTTATAGTTTTTTTCAGATAAACGCTTAAAAATTAGCTGCTGCTCTTCCATAGTTAAAACTATAATTCCATATTTTTCTCCATAACACAAAGAATAGAGAAGCTGCTCCACCCCTTCCCTCCAGCTTAGGGCAGGATCATTCATCAATTTTCTTGCATAATCAATTAATCTAGGCTGCTGCAAATACAAAGTCTCTACAATCAGTTCCTCTTTTGTGGGAAAAAAAGAATAAAAGAAGGTCTGGGAAATCCCTACTTTTTTATAAATTTGTTCCACAGTAGTATGCTGAATTCCCTGCTGTGTCATTAATTCAAGTCCTGCAGCAATCAGCATCTCTCTGATTTTCTCTCTTTCCTCTTCTGAATAAGCGACTTTTGGCATCTTCCCCCCCTCCTTAAATCTAAATTAAATTCCCATTTAAATTATAACTGCATCACTGATATTCTTACAAAATAAAGATAAATTCTAAAATTTGTTTTTATTTTACTACATAATTATGTGTTATGCAAGAGAATACTGTCAAACCATTCTTTAATTTCTTTTTCGCTTACATTGGCTTTAAAACATTTCCCATCTTTCAGCACAGCTCCTGGGCAGGAGGGCTTCAGCTCCCTGTTAGTATTTCCCATGCCGCTGCCTCCTGACGTTGCCACAGGAATAATAATCTTGTCAGTCCAGTCATATTGCTCTAAAAATGTATTAATAATTGTAGGCGCCACATACCACCATATAGGGAAGGCAATAATTAAAACTTTTACATTGTCACTGCCCTCCAGTTTATTGGCAATGGCTGGTCTAAATGTTTTGTCCCTCATCTCCACGCTGCTTCGGCTCTTATTATTTGTCCAGTCAAGGTCAGCTTCTGTATATGGCACTTGGGGCTGAATCTCATGTAACTCTCCTCCAACTGCGGCTGCAATTTTTCTGGCCAGCTTTTCAGTTATCCCTGTTGCAGAAAAATACCCTACTAAGATTTCACTCATTGTTTTCACTCTCCTGTCTTATAATAAAATTTACTGCTTTTCATCCTTTTCTTACAAATATGTAACTGTTTCTGAAAGCTCTTTTCTCTGACTGTGAGGAGGCAAAGGCTTTGTTCCTTCTGCTTTATATCCAAGAACTAACAACATTAAAATCTCCTCGTTATCCGGCAAGCCCAATTCCTTCGCCGCGGCATCAGGGTCAAAGAAATTAACCCAGCAGCTGTCCACGCCAGCATTTGCAGCAGCTAACATCATGTGGGTTGCCACAATAGCCGCATCCTCCCCACCGGAATCCCTTTTTCCGCCAGGATAAACAAATACGTTATTTTTGTCAAAAGCAACAACTGCAACTGTTGCGGCTCCATAACGGCATGGCGTAACCTTATCAATCTTTGAAAGATTTTCCTCAGACTGTATAACATAAATATGCTGCTCCTGGAGATTCTTAGCTGTAGGCGCCAGACGTCCTGCTTCCAAAATCTGATCTAACAATTCCTTATCCACTGGTCTGCCATCAAACTTTTTACAAGAATAACGGTTTTTAATAACTTCTGAAAATTCCATGTTTCATACCTCCTATATATTTGAACTCTACTGTCAGTGTACAGCAAACATTTCATTTCTCTGACGCTGCAGGTATTTTGCACATCTACAGTATAACGTCTTACCATGAAAATGTAAAATACTTAAACTGAATACACAGCAATACCATTTAAGTATTGGAGGAGGATTTTATTTAGCATAACTGCTGTTTTCCAAAACCGGTTTTCCGTCAATCCAAATCTGCACGATTTTATCAATATCCCCTATCTCCTGATCTGGTCTTCCTTTAATCAAGATCATAGCGGCCTTCTGTCCGGCTGTAATAGTTCCCGCATTTTCAAGTTCAAATGCACTGGCAACAACAGCTGTTGTACTCTGTAAAACCTGTTGGGGGGTCAGTCCTGCTTCAGCAAGCAGTTTCATTTCTTTGTGAAGGGATGAGCCATGTTTTACTCTTGGAAGAAAGAAAGTACTGTTTGAATCAGTGCCGGTTAAAATGGGCACTCCATTAGACTTCAATAAATTAACCCCTTCCTTTGCTGCGTTATAATCCTCTTTTTTATATCCATAAAACGGAGAATCCGCAAATCCTTTCATCATCACAAGAGTCGTTATCACCTGAATTTGCTTTTCTGCTATTTCCTGTGCTAATTCTGCCGGGAAATCTTCACCCAATGGAATGTGAATCAGAATATCCACATCACATGCAACTGCCATTTTGTAGGCCGCTATAGTTGTTGCATGGGCTGCTACTTTTACCCCCTTTTGGTGGGAATAAGAAACAATTTCCCCAAGAAGCGATTGATCCATTAATTCGCCCCCTATAATTGCCGGTGCATCGATTACCGCTTTAATATATTTCCCTCCAGAGGCAATCACACCATCCACATACGCCTTCACATTTTCTGTACTAAGCCATATCAGACTGCGGGAAGATCATACATCAAGGGCAGGATATTTATTTTCCAGTTCTGCGGACGCAGATACATCACAGACAGTGGTCACGCCGTTTTTGACCATTTGTTCCATTTGATAGGGAGTGGATAAGTGTGCATGTGCATCAATCAGCCCCGGTATCAGTAGATATTCACTGTCGTCTACGCCATGAGCCAACACTGACTTCTCAGATATCACGCCATCTTCTATTATAATTTGAGACTTTTCCCAAAGGTCCTTTCCATCAAATACTGCACACGAAATCACTTCATTATCTTCTGAAATTGCCTCTATATTAATTGTTGTATGGTTATCCCATATTTTTCCATAAATAATATATATAAGCAAAATAACAAGCAACACAGGCATAATTCTTAGCAGTCTTTTTAATATTTTATGATTCTTACTTACTATTCCCATCACATCATTACCTCACAATATTATAGCGCAGCTCTAAAACCAGAAGCCAGCTCCTTAGTTTTATTATCACCTACAAATATAACCTTTTCCACCTGCAGTTGCAATCACTGACACATATTGAGGTAAATTTCGTCCTTTTTAACGCCAGGACTGTTCTAAAATTTCCATAAAATCTGCTTCTGTTAATTTGTAACGATCAATATTAATGCCAACCTGATTCACAGTCATGTCCACAATCTTTACAAAGTCTTCTTTTCGGACGCCAAACTCAGACATTTTCAGCTCCCGAACGCCAGTTTCCTCCAACAATCGTATTAATGCTTTCACATAAGCATATCCTGGTTTGTCTGCATTACGCTGTTCTCCCATTAATTCACCTAATTCATCAAACTCTTGGGGAAGCAGTGAACAAACTTTTTTATAATAGGCCTCCGCCACTGCAATCAGTGCGGCTCCATGAGGAAATTTATTGTAAAACCCTCCTAAAGTCTGGCCAAGAATATGATGGGAGGTTACGCTGTCCAGCGCCATACTATAACCGCCCAGAATATCAGCTGCATATGCCATGTTTGTGCGTGCTTCTAAGTCGCCTGGGACAGATATCACATAAGGTAAATACCGGGCCACAGTTCTTACGCCGTCAGCCGCATACAAATCCAACATGCGATTTCTGTGGCCATTCGTTACATAGCACTCCGCATTATGGAACAGTGCGTCAAAGCCCTGATAAATTGTCAGCGTTCTGGGCAATGAACACATTAGCTCAGGATCAATAATGGAAAGCGTTGGAAATATGGCTTCAGAAGTAAAATCCAGTTTTTCGTTAGTGTCCTGATTCGTAATCACACAATATTGATCGCATTCTGTGCCTGTTCCGCAAGTTGTAGTAATAGTTACTACTGGATACGCTTTTTTTGGCCTCCTTCCGTCCGCCAGTTCCCGTATAAGCATAATCCCAAAGATCTCCTTCCAGAGCCAACATTAAAGCACAGCCCTTTGCCGTGTCAATACTGCTGCCTCCTCCAAGTCCCAATGTAAAATCACAGTCGCACTGTACTGCCAGCGCCGTTGCTTCTTCCACACAGGCTTTCGTTGGATTAGGCTGAACCTTATCATAAATCACATAATCCGTTCCATTTTCCTGTAAAAGCCTTTCTACACGTTCCAAAATTCCCAATGTATGCATAAGCCTGTCTGCCGTAATACAAATCAGCGCCTTTTTTCCCGGCAGTTCCAGACTTTTTAATTCTTCTAATCTGCCACAGCCAAATATGATACGGGTAGGCAAATATGTATCTATTGTAAACATATAATTTCTTCCCTTTCCATTTTCCATTTAATTACAGCAATCCCGCCTTTTTCATTTCCGTATATAACTCAGCTTTAAGCTCCTCTGATGCCGGCAGCAATGGACGAATAGGATCGCCGCATCTCATTCCAAGAATATGAAACGCGGCTTTTACCGGCGCCGGACAAGGTTCTTTCTCCATCAATGTGTAAAGCGGACGCATTTTTTTATTAATATCCATTGCTGTTTTAATATCTCCTTTTTCAAATGCATTATAAAGCTCCATCATTTGAACAGGCGCTACCCCCTGGATAATTCCCATTACACCATCACCACCGCTGGCAAGTGTACCCATAATCAAATGTTCAAAACCATTAACCACCCCAAATTCTGGAACATCCTTCATTGCTTCAATTAGCTTACTAGTGTGGTCCATGCCATCTGTATTTTTAACTCCTGCCACATGCTGGAGCTCAGACAGTTTCTTTATAAATTCCACGCTTAACCTTACGTTGGTAGCTTCCGGGTAATTATAAACTAACAGATCAATATTAGTACAATGGTCAGAAATCTCTTTATAATACTGGTAAATTCCTTGCTCAGTTGTTGTCATATAATATGGCGGTACCACTAAGGCCAAATCAGCTCCGCAGCTTTCTGCATACTTTACCATATCAATCGTTTCTTCTTGATTGTGACAGCTGCATCCTACTACAATCTGTGCTCTCTTCTTCACAAAGTCACAGACTAATTTCACTGTTTCTTTCCGTTTTTCAACTGTAAGAAGCGGGTACTCGCCTGTACTTCCACACACAAGAATCCCCTGCATACCACTGTTAATAATTCTCCCGCAAATCTGTTTCATTGATTCCACAATAATATTTCCCTCTTTATTTAATGCAGTGGGAATTGCCGCATACATACCCTTTACTATTGTTTTCATAACTGTTCTCCTTGTTTCAAAATTTATTCTTTAAACCTGTCCTAAGGCTGCAATTTCCTCATTAACTCCCCTGGCATTAACAATAATAGCATTGACGCCAAAGAAAGTGATGGCCGCCACAATTATGGGAGCCCCCATGGCTACTGCAAAACCGCAGGGAATAAAATTAAATACTACTGTTGCAATTACACCCATAATTGCTGCGGAAATTGCAGCCTCTTTCGTTGCCTTTTTATAAAGAATACCGCAATACAGGGGAAGAGCAATGGCCGTCCCCACACCAGTTTGTCCAATGAGATTAAAAAACTGCAAAAATTCCGGAGGATTACTAAGGTTAAACACCATACAGATCAGCACCACAATAACGGAAACTATATTAGCCACGCAAACCTGCCTTTTAATTGATGTATTTGGCTGAAACTGCACAAGCACATCCCGCCCCACGCCTTGACCGATTGCAAGCAGCATAGCTGTAGCTGTAGAAATGATAGCAGAAAACAGCCCCACCATAATACCGCAGGAAAGAAGCGGATGCAAAATACCAGTGGCAAGCGTCACTACAATATAATCTGCCTCTGCATTTGGATAAAGTACTCTTCCGGCCAACCCGCAGATTGGCAGCGAGCAAAATAACAGATTAGTGAAAAGCGTCAACAGTAAAAACTTGCCTACTGTTTTACGTGTTACATCCTTCATAGCAATATAATTGCTCATTAAATAAGGCTGTGCCGGCAAAACCAGTATGGCGAAAACAGCCATGCCAATAATGCCGGGGATACCGCAGTCCACCCACAGTCCATCCTGTGCGGCTTTTAGCATGTTTAGATCATAATTTGCCAAAAAGGCATCAATACCAGCAAATCCGCCGGCTTTCACTAAACCTGACACAATAAGAACTATACACAAAGCTACCATTAAAATACCCTGAAATGTGTCTGTCCAGGCCACGGAACGCATACCGCCAGAAACTGTACAAACACCAATAGCCACAGCGATAATTATTACTGCAATCTTAAAATCAATTTGTGTAAAATGCACCAGCAAAACAGCTGCTCCTTTTACCTGGGATACCAGACTCATAGTCAGACAAATGGCCATAGTCAAGCTTAAAAAAACTTTTAGAAATGGGCTGTCAAAACGTGCGCCAATAAACTCTATGGGGGGGTCAGACAATGCAGTTTTTCACACTGTAACCGCATTTTCCGTATAATCACTAACCCTACCAGCACTGAGCCGGGAACTAAAAAACAACCGAACCAAATATAAGGATAACCAATATATGACACCAAGGCAGGATCTCCCATAAACGAACCTGCACTTGCAAAAGAGGCGCAGTAGGCCATTGCTAATACAAAGAACGGCGTATTCCTTCCCCCAAGAAAATGCTCCGTGGCCTGATCCTTTGTTCCCTTTGATTTTTCTCTTGCCGACCAGGCTGATACAACTCCCAGCATAATAATAAACAATGCAAAATAGATACAAGCTACAACTCTAAGACTCATCCATCTTCTCTCCTTTCGCAAGTTTTTCTAAGATTTCATCATACCGGTCCTTAGGCGTATGCATCCACTTACAGATTAATATGGTTATCCCAGTACATGCAGCAAACATAATTGCAAAATAAACATAACCAAGCGACATATTTTTACCTCCTTCATATATGCTGCGACAACCTTAAATGTTTAAGCTGCCGCAGCTTAATATTAATGAATTCTACGCCCAAATATCCCCCATTTCATAGCCTTCTGTTAATGGATCAGCAGGATCCAGCACCCAAGTTGTATAGCCTGTAATCCAGGACTGTCCCTTCAAAGTAGGAATAACAGCAGGATAATCGCTATAAATATTTCCCAGATCCTCTACCAATGTGCCAGTGTAAACTGTATTAAGAACTCCTGCATGGCGGAAAGGCTGATTCAGCTTTAACTGTCCTTTCGCATAAAGCACAGCCATTTTAGCGCAAGTACCTGTGCCGCAGGGGCAACGGTCCAGAGGCGCTGTCCATGTCGAAGGATCATCCCATTTAAAGTCGCCGGAAACATTGGTAACAGCATTTTTCCAATCTGCATTAAAATCATCAGCTGGTCCGGACAATTCTGCAACAG
The DNA here is from genome assembly GCF_900240245.1 of Lachnoclostridium edouardi. Lineage (GTDB taxonomy): Bacteria > Bacillota > Clostridia > Lachnospirales > Lachnospiraceae > Lachnoclostridium_A > Lachnoclostridium_A edouardi. The sequence goes on along the minus strand of NZ_OESQ01000001.1, from coordinate 2,943,671 downwards.
TAATTCCAATCCCAGGATAATCAGGATGGCTGACTGGAAGCTGTTCCTGCGCCGCCTTCCGAACCATGGTGGAAATTCTGGCAATTTCCGCCCCATTTTCCGGCCTGATTTCTAAATTTTTAAACTGGCGCACATCAAATATTACAAAGAACATTCCGCCCCAGGCTACATCTACAACCACTTTTCCCAGATGAGGAACGTCGATTTCCTTATCAAGATAAACAGCAAATGCAGGTACATTCTTAAATTCCACGCCAGTTACCTTTCCATCCTTACACTCTGCACGAATACCAATTAAACCTGCCGGGGCCTCCAGCATAAATTCTGTTATTGGCTCCTTCATAGGAATCATACCTGTCTCCAACAAAACCGTTGCTACAGAAATCGTATTGCCCCCAGACATAACCGGATACTCTGACTGCTCCATAATAATAAAACCAGCTGCCGCTTTAGTATTTTTTGCTGGAACAATCAAGTTACAGCAAAGCGGCGGATATCCTCTGGGTTCTCTTAACATCAGCAGACGAAACTGATCATCATATTTCTCCAAATATTTCATCTGCTCATAAACTGTATTGCCGGGAATATTAGGGATTCCGCTAGTCACCACACGCATCGGTTCTCCAGAGTGTGTCTCCACTGCCTGAAACATTCTGCTAAAACTCATTGTGCCGTCCTCCTTTTTATTTTTGTTAATGAAATTATAACAATGCAGCCCCTAAGAAACCATTGACGTAAATACCAAGCTCAGCCGGAGATTTTTATAAAGAAGCCACTAAGGCAACCAATTTATGAACCAATTTAAAAAAGTGGTCCGAAAAACTCGAACCACTTGCCCACTGGCAAAAGCACTAAATATTTTTCAATTTTTTGTGAAATCTGTATAATTTCAAAAGATTCCATGATTCTGGATGTAAGTAAAACGTGATCGCTCTGTTGTATGGTAACACTGAAAATACTCTACCGGAAACACCAGTTCATCTATACGCCCCCAGGTAGTAGATTCAAAAAGCAAAATTGGCAGATTCTGCGGCGTTTCTAAAAGTTCAGCGATATCTGCTCTGGGCAGAACCGGCTGAACATGGTGAACTGTTTGTGCAGGAATAATATGATAGCAGTGGCGCAAATGCTCCGTAATACTCTCATCCGTAAAATTAAAACCAACAAGGCCTTTAAAAAGCGGCAGCATGGGAATTAAGATACTGTATAATCAACAGGTTTTCCATTTGCGCTGCGCAGGATTTTCAGTTTCAGTACCTGATCACCAGTGTGAATGTGAAGTTCACCAGCCACCTTACGCCCGGCTTTTATAAGCTCCTTAGAAACTACGGACAACTCTGGCGTCATCCCTTCTTCCACAATAGATTCATTGCTGTTGGTAATAGAATAGATAGATGTTGACGGATTCGCACTTTTAACAAAAGTTCCCTTGCCATGAACCTGATAAATATAGCCTTGTCCAATAAGCAGCTGTAAAGCTCCCCGCACTGTAGATCGCCCGGTTTTAAACTTTTCCATTAATCTGCGCTCACTTAAAAATTTTCCATCCTGCCCATACTCCCCAGTATCAATCATACGAATCAGAGATTCGGCCAGTTCTTCCTGTTTCATATCATTTTCTCCTTGTACCCCTAGTACCACTAACCTTTAAAGTCACTTTAAATTCCCTTTATTATGTAACTGACAGCCAATGAAAGCTTTGACATTTTCACTTAATGGCAAATATTTAAACTGGCCATATCAGTCCGTGCTCATACAATGTATCAAAAGTGTTTACATTTACAGCTCCACCATGCTCTACAATTTTTTCATCTACTACTTTGTCAATATCCACTCTGGTAAATCTTAATTTTTTTGGTTCAGCTTCATGCCAATCCATTCTCCCTGGTGGGCTCGCATTATAAACTCAGAGACCACTGAATCACCTTCAATATATTGCCGGATGATTTTCATTACATAATCCGGGTGTGCTTTCTTTACATCTATATGACTCATTCTGTATTCTGAGACTTTATTTTGGTTCTGTTATTAAGTTGCGCCACAGAAACTAAAATTGGGGATTACTATAGTATAACTGTACAAATTTCAATTTACACTCCCGTAAGGGGGAGTGACTTAGCACCCCCTACCTTACATTCCAGTGTTTGTGTGATTTCAATCCACACTCCTCAAAGGGGAGTGACTTATTAATGTCGCACTTTACACGAGTGCGCAAGTTGGTTTCAATCCACACTCCCTCAAAGGGAGTGACTGCCAGCTTAGTCGCTATTGCAGCTCTCTTAATAATTTCAATCCACACTCCCACAAAGGGAGTGACTGCAAATTTGACTAAATTCCACTCTGATTTTTCAACATTTTTACCAGATTTTTTAGTCAAGTTTTGCTTAAATATAATTTTGTTTCATATATTTCTGCACATCAATCAGCATTTTGTACACTTTTTCAGGTGCGAATCCCCCAGCGTTTTCATGTGCGCTTCACACTCGCACCTGTTTCCATATCTTTTCCCTTAAACTTAATTTCTGATTTCAGTATCACTACAAATCACTTCTGATTTTACAATAGCAATGGTTCTGTCACATCAAATCCTGGTTTTATTCCAATATGTTCTACCTTATTTTTATAGCGATCTCCTAGATAATAAAATCGTAAACTGTCTTTTTCCTGGTCAATAATATCCTCTAAAATCGCCTTAATCTGTCTGCATTTTGCCGCGTCAACATTACATTCAAAAACAGAATTCTGCACTCTCTGACCATAATTCTGACACTGCTTTGCAACTTTTCTAAGCCGCGTTTTTCCTGCTGTCGTCTCTGTATTCACATCATAAGTAATTAATACCAGCATAAATACCCCCTCCTATTTCCAAAAAAATGGCGGATATGCATCTATATCTCCCCTCAAATGTCTGGCAAGTAGCATATGATTAACTCCTATTAGGAAAACACACTGTCAAAGGGGTATGTAGCGGGGGTTAGCCCGCTACTGCGGGTTTTGTGGTGTTGATTTCAATGTATTCTGCTATGCGTCTAAATTCATCCGCAAACTTAAATCTCACACTAATGTTTCCATTCTCATAAATCTTGATATGGTCGATCAGCTCAACGAGAAGTTCCCGGGAAAGCTGGTCGATATTTTGATGCTTTGTAAAGGCCACCAATGCGGGATGTTCACTCTTTACACCGTTTGCCAGTTCTGACCGTTCAGCGTTCAGCCGGGCCAGTACATCCGTAAGAGTGATGGTCTGTCGCTCATAATCGGCCTTCATATCCCGGTAGTCCTGCTGGGTAATTTCCCCGTCTTTCCAGTCTTGATAGAGGGACTGCTTGTAGCGGCTGATTTTTGCCAGTTCCCGCTCTTTCGCAGCAATCAGTTCTTCCAAACGGATGGACTGGCTCTTTTTGACCGGGGCGGTGTTAATGCGGGCAATCATTTCCGAGTATGAAACAGCCAGATGGATTTGCTGTTGTACCGCAAAGAGGACAGCAGCCTCCAGACGGTTATGCTTGATTGAGTGCATTGTGCAGGCTGTCCGGGAGCGGTTCTTGTAGGTGGAGCAGGCATAGTACACATTATTGTTGTTGCCTACGCTCCGGGTAATTGCCCGCCCGCAGTCAGCACATTTCAAAAAACCGCTGAACAGGTGGACTTCCCGGCCTTTTGGAGAAGTACGGGTATCCCGCTGTAAAAGGGCCTGTACCTTATCAAAGGTTTCATAATCAATGATTGCCTCATGCGTACCAGCTACTTCCACCCATTCTTCACGGGGAACGCTTTCAACCTCGTGTACCTTATAGCTTTTTACCCGACTGCGGCCCTGTGCCAAATCCCCGGTATAGGTGGGGTTCGTCAGAATGGAGTGGATCATGCGGGCTCCCCACATAGGATCGTCATATCCTCTTGTTGAAACGGGTATGCCCTTTTGCAGTTTATAAGCCGAGGGGCTGGGTACGCCGTGTTCATTCAGATACAAAGCGATGGCCCGTTTCGATGTCCCTTTTAGGAACAAAGAGAAAATAAGTTTGACGATTTCAGCGGCATCGGGATCGATGATTAACCGGTGCTTGTCCTTTGGGTGCTTCACATATCCATAAGGAGCAAATGCGCCGATGTACTGACCGTTGCGCCGCTTGTAGTCAAATACCTGGCGAATTTTCTTTGAGGTCTGGTAGCAGTATTGATCGTTCATCACATTTGTAATCGGGACGATAATACTGGAAACGCTGTCCGGGTTGAGATAGCTGTCCACATTTTCAGCAAGACTGATAAAACGGACACCCATCTGAACAAACAGGTTATCAATCAGACTTCCCGCATCGCTGTAATTTCTTGCAAAACGGGAAAGGTCTTTTACTACCACGCAGTTTATTTTCCCGCTCATTACATCGGAAAGGAGCCGCTGGAAATTCTCCCGGTTGGCGTCCGTTCCTGTGTGTCCATCGTCTACATATTCGGAAACACTTTCAAATTCTCCGATATGCTTCTGGTAAAAGTCATTGAGCAGATCACGCTGGTTGATGACGCTGTTGCTGTCGTCCTTTCCCTTTTTCAAGTCCTCCTTGGAAAGCCGGATATATTCGCCCAGCCGCCAGCGGCGGACGGTATAAGAGGGAGAGAAACTCTGCTGCAATCCTCTGTTTTTTGCTCGTGCCATTGTTCCTCCTTCCCTATCACATTACATCTATATTATACCTCTGCCCGGGCGGGACAACAAGGATGCCTCCGCCTCGGGACACTTTGTCTCGAAGTAGAAAGGGGCCATAACCGAAGTTACAGCCCGCTTTTTTGCCGGAGCAGAAAGTCCGTCAGCGTGTCCTGCAAGGACGGCCCGCTTTCCGCAAATTCAATTTTTACACCGATCCCGCCGATGCAAAAGCAGTATGGATTTTCTACCGCCTGCAAAAACAGAGCGATCCGCTCCTCCCGGGGGAGAGAGGTGTCAAAGGCCATACCGCTCACATCCGGCAGGGACTCGGGAGCCACTGCGCCGATGTCAACGCTTTTCATTTGTTCCAGTTCCTTTGCCGTTAATCTCACGGTAAAACCTCCTTATCAAAAATAGGATACGCCTCCCGCATATCGTGGGGAAACGCAAGAGGGCAGCACCCAAACGATGCTGCCCTCTTGCCTCACTCCACCTTGGGACACAATGTCTCGAAGTCAGAAAAGGCTTTTTTGATAGTGGGCCTCGGCCTCCTCCAGAGAAACAAAGTCAAACAGCTCATGAAGCTCGGCCATCATACGGCGGATGTCATCACTGGAAAAGCCGCAGTTTTCCATCGCCATAATCACATAACCACGGCAGGCTCCGTTGCTCCACGGCTCGGCCATCATAGCGGACAGCGCAGGATCAAATGTCATGTTCTTTTCCTCCTCGTTCTCTTTTTCGATTTTGCTCCTTCAATGAAACAACCGGGAGCTCCTGCAATTCCTGTGGGAAACGCCCGCGATATAAGCGGTTATAATTTGCAACCAAAATCACATCGGCGTTGCCCTCTTTCAAAGTCTGGATCACAGATTGCAAGCCAGGACGATCCATTGTCCGGCCATGATACCCCACATCCAGATATATCCCCGCGATTTCTATGTTGTTTTTCTTCGCATAGTCCATGAGATATAGCTGTTGTCCCTTAATTGCATCAAGGGCAAAAGAAGTTTGAGGGCCATCTACTCGGCAATATAGCACCGCTTTCATATCGTCTGCCTCCTGCTTGAAATTTAAGGAACGCCGCTCCCATTTTCTTGCCCTGTCCAAAGACAACCATACTCAGAGCGGCGTTCCCTCGCAGATAAGAGGGCGGCCCGGGGGGACAGGCGGCTAGCCTGTCCTATGCCGGATCGTGGCCGTGGGTTGGCCCGGCCCAGTTGCGGCGTTGGTGTTGTTCGCTCATTCTTCCAAAGAAAAAGTCACAGCGCACCCGCCGCCCGGCTCCTCGGACTATGCCCGGGGCCGCCGCTGTTTATCTGCGGAAAGAAGAATATCTCCTTTCATAAACCGAGACATTTTTTCATCATTTCCAAGTGGGGAGAATGAAAAAATCAAAAAGTTTTTTTCATGCGCTCAAGGCCACGCTTGATCGACTGGCGGACAGACTCCTCATGTACGCCCTCGGCCTCGGCAATTTCCTTGATGCTCTTTCCAAGAATGATGTGGGCATCAATCCTGCGGCCCTGGATCTCCGGCAAAGAGTTGAGGGCGTTCCATAGACGGATGAACAGTTCCATACGCTCCAGTAGCTCCTGGGGCGTTGGCTCATGCAGGCAGGCGGAATATTCGATCCCGTCATCGCAGTCCAGAGAATACTGCGCCTTATGCCGGGAGAGCCGCCGCTGGTAGGCCATTTCGTGCCGGGCATCGGCAACAAACACTTCGGCTACCTCGTCAGAAACCTCGGTAAACTGATCCTGTGTGTACCAATAATAAAAATCCTTCAGATTGATTGTAGTCATAAATAAACCTCCGTTTCGGTGTTGAGTGGATGAGTGACCGAAACGGGGCTCGGCGGAGAACGGCATCCCGGGGAGCCGCCCCGCACCTCGGGACAATTTGTCTCGAAGTACAAAAAAGCGCCTGGGCGACACAAAGCCGCACAGACGCATGAAGTTACATATTCATTTATGTACTGCCTAATTTCACTTCCATAACCAGACTGTCCCGGAGGGGGAGCTACGCTTTTTTTAGCTGGTGTAGATCATGGGTGCTGTGAAAAAAGGCAAAAATAGACACGGCGGCAATCCTCCTATATGCCGCCGTGGATTTACACGGTGTTAGGTCGTCGTTGGTTTAGGATAGACGAAAAGAAACGGCGGCTCTGAAAATCAAAGCCGCCGCTTCATAGGCGCGTGGAAATGTGTCTGCTTTACGACGGCTTTTTTTCTTTTGCCGTCGTCCGGCAGAATGTTATTCAATATTCAATTCAATGTTTCCAGTAAAGTCCTCACACTCAATGCCGATATAATTTCCACCATCAGGAAGTGTAATTGTGTCACTATAAGTTCCGGTTGTTTCAATCAAAGTGACTGCTTCATCCGATCCAGAAATCCAAAATACTTTTGCAGTACCTTCCGTAACCTCCAAAGTGCAGTCAATAGACAGCTCCTTACCGGCTTCTCTCTTTATGGAAGTTCCTCCGAACAAATACTCTGTATCTGAAAAATTCTCATAATCAGCCGTATAAGTTCCCGTATAATCATCGATCCCTTTTTCTTTTGTTCCTTCCAAAGATAACTTTCCTGTAAGCTCTATGGCTCCAGCTGACTGAACGATATTATTATAATGGTCGAGAATTTCATCTTTTGAACAGCCAGAAATCATAAAACTTCCCAAAATGACAAATGCTAATGCTAAAACTATTTTCTTCATAAAATCATCACCAGCCTTTCTTTGGTGCTACCTTTTTGACCTTTTTCTTTGTTTGGGTTGCTTCTCGCTCTTTCATGCACAAAATCAAGATGGCAGAAATAACGACAGCAAGCACAAGACTGCAAGAACAGGTTCCGATATTCCAGTTGACTGCGGTATCATAGCTACGGTAGCCTACCATTCCGAGACTTGCGGTAATCGGATAAAGGTTTGCTAATGTCATATTTCCTGCGGCAAACATCCCTCCATATCCATAGACAAAAGCAATGATTACACCGACTAAAAAGCTGCCTGCCCTCCGACAAGTAAGAGCGATAATCGGCAGAACCGCAAGATATAAAAAGAAATTAACCGCGGTAATCTGCAAGGTTGCTTTTAGTGCTAAGGAAATTTCAAAGCCGGGAAATCCCACAATCATTTCTGCTATGATTGTAAACAGGCTGCATATCAGCCCGAAAATAATAGACAATACGCCGCACACAATCAATTTTCCGGTCAGCAGTTTCTTAAAAGAGATCGGCACAGTCAGAATATTTTTCAATGTGTCATCCGTCTGCTCACGAGAAATCATATATCCAGCAATTAGGCTGATACACATCGGAAAAATCATGGACATATTGTTTTTGATGACCTGTTCTGTAAGATAGGCGAAATCCCAAACGGAACCATCATTCGCCATAGAGGTAAACAAGGTCAGCAGGACGGATAGGAGCATGAGTGCAACGCCCGCCCAAAGGATATGATACCTTTTCAATTTATAAAATTCTGTTTTTACAATGCGAACCATGTTTATTCCCCCCTCTGCTTATATAATCTGTCAATCAGTAAGAACGAAACTAATGCCATGATCCCAAGAATGAATACAACTTGAAATGTTGAAGGAATTAGCCCTGTCATTTGCTCCAAGTCCATTTTTATTCCATGAGCCGCCATATCTCCTGCACTCCAAAATGTAGTCAGTGGCGTGGGCAGAAGCCATAACATGGTTTTAGGCAGTGTGTCAAACAATGCTGTAGCACTCATGTTCAGAACGCTGTAAAAGACACACAGCAAAATGGAAAAAACATAGGTCTTACTGAAAAAGACAACAAGGACAATCAACGGGAGTGTTCCTGCCGTAATGAAAATTCCTGTTTCAACCGCTAAAAACAATTTATAGCCTATTCCATAAACTTCTAATGTTCCAAATCCGCAAAGAATTGTTGCAATGGTAGAAGCCACACAAAAAACAATTCCAAAAAGAAACAGGACAATAATCTTTGCAAGTACCATTTGCGTGCTGGTTACAGGAATTGTACGCAGATTTTTGAATGTATCGTTGTCGCGTTCCATAAAAAACAGGATAGCGGCAATCACTCCAATAATGCAGGGCAGTAAAAACTGGATACCATATCCCAGCACCATATTAAATAGTCCGTCGAAAGCATCTGCCTGATCCGTATATCGCTCCATCATAGAGGGCGTTGTCATCAGATAAGTCAGCGGGATTGGAAACAGGAAAGCAGCCAGAATAATCAGCGGAATAAATTTCTTCCGTTTCAATTTCAAAAATTCGCATTTGATTAGTTTAAGCAATTCCTTCGCCCCCTGTCACACGCTTGAAGTAATCTTCAAGACTTTCTTCACAGGTATGCGCCTCCGATACCTCCAATCCGTTTTCTACAAAGGCAGTTACAATTTTCCCCACAGGCAGATCAAGGTTGTGCAGGCGCAGATTGTGGTCGTCCTGTATAGAAAAATGGTTTTCATGGAAATTGCGTTCCAAAATTCTTGCCGCCTGTGCAGTATCAGAGAGCGTAAACCGGATATGCTTACTGCTTTTTTGCTCCAACTCAGCAAGGCTTTCTTCTTCCAGCAATGCGCCGTGGTCGATAATTCCAATATCGTCAGCCAGCAAGGAAATCTCCGAAAGAATGTGACTGGAAATCAAAATGGTTTTTCCTCTTGCGTCGCAAAGTTCCCGAATAAAGGATCGTACTTCTGCAATACCAATGGGATCGAGACCGTTGATCGGCTCATCCAAAATCAAAAGCTCCGGATCGTGCATAACAGCAAGGGCGATAGCAAGCCGCTGCTTCATACCAAGAGAATACTGTGAAAAGAGCTTTTTATCTTTGTAGGGCAGTCCTACCAGATCCAGAGCATCCTTGATGGCATGATTGTTTGGTACGCCCCGTAGGGTAGCAAAGATACGCAGGTTCTCTGTGCCGGTCAGATTGGGATAAAAGCCAGGGGACTCAATCAGGCTTCCGATACGGGGTAACAACTTCTTTTCATTCCCCTGCAAAGACTTTCCCCAGATTTTGACCTCCCCGGAAGTCGGCTTCGTTAAGCCCAACAGCATTTTCATGGTAGTGGTTTTTCCGGCTCCGTTTCTGCCCAGCAGACCATAAATTCTCCCACGCTTCACATGGATATTTAAGTCAGCCACACTCTTTTGTGAGCCGTATTGCTTCGTCAGATTTTTTGTTTCAATGATGTAATTTGTATCCATATTCAAAACCTCCTGTTCTGTAAGGTATTCTATCACGCCAACCTTGCATTAACCTTGCCGCAACCTTGCATTAACCTTGCAATTTGAAATCCAGTAAAATGATAAAGGCTCCCGCCATAAAGACGGGAACCTGCTTAACTCTCCAAAGGAAAAAGCAACATAAATTCAGTTCCTTTTCCCGGCAAACTTTCAACTGTTATACTCCCACCCATCTTTTCTACAAGCTGATGGACAATAGAAAGACCAAGACCGCTTCCTTTTTCGGAACGGCCTTTATCACACTTATAAAGCCGTTCAAAAATATGTTTCAAATCTTCTTTTTCAATTCCCACCCCATTATCCGCCAGCAGTAACTCCATGTTGTTTTCCTTCTTTGACAGGACAATTTTGATTTTGTCCGCATGACTGTGAGCAATTACATTTTGAATGAGATTATTGACGATCCTCATATAGCTGTCCATATCCAATCTTACCCGGACAGGCTGTTCAGGAATATCAATGTCATAATCAACCTGTTTATCCTCAAAAATCGGTATCCAGTCGATCAGGATATTTCTTGTCAGCTCTGCGACCTCAAGGCTTTGGATCTCCAAAGCAAACTCGTTGGAATTTAACTTGAACCAGTCAAAAAGCACATCAATATATTCTTTCAGATCGTGGGCCTTCCGGCGGGCGGTTTCGATATAGTCATCCCGGTCTTTTCCCGTGACAAGCCCTTTGTGTGCGGCGTCAAGATACCCAATCAGAGTGGTAAGGGGTGTCCGAACATCATGGGAAAGGCTCGTCATAAGCTGGCGGTTGGTTTCCTCTGTCTGCCGGACAATCGAAAGCCTGCTTTCATAGGCCACAACGATCTCATTGATTTCATAGGCAAGAGGGGCTGTCAGTTCATTTGTTGCAGACAGAATACGCCGATTGCCATTTCCGTTTTTCACATCAACCAACACATTGGTCATTTCTGCTATTTGTTTTTTTACACGCTGAACTAAAACAATGGAAGTCAACACAGCCCCAATAGCAATCACAACGGACAAGAAAACGATGATTTCCATGCTGGCTACACCTCCTTATTAAACCGGTAGCCAATCCCTTTGACCGTTTGTATATACTTTGGGCTGGAAGGATTGACTTCTAATTTTTTACGAAGCCGACTGATAATCGCCATAATGTTACTGTCATCATAGAAATATTCTTCGCCCCATACTTCCTCATAAATCTGCTGTTTGGTCAAAATTTTCCCTTGATGTTTTGCACAGTACAGGAGCAGATCAAATTCCTTTGGGGGCAGTTCAAAAGTGCCGTTTGATGTAGTAACAGAACGATTTTCAAGGTCAATCTGCAATCCGTCAAAATCCAGTTTTTGCACAGCTCCGGCTTGATGATTAAAGCGGGTGTAGCGGCGAATGAGGGACGCAATACGGGCAATCAGTTCGTCCATATCAAACGGTTTTGTCAGATAATCGTCCGCCCCGGCCCGTAAGCCCCGCACTTTAGAAATGCTGTCATTTTTGGATGTAAACATCAAAATCGGCAGGCTGTTCTCTTTGCGGATTTCTTCCAGCGTTTCAAAGCCATCCATACCGGGCATCATCACATCCAGCACCACAAGCTGATACTCCTGCTCTTTTAATTTCTGCAAGCCCTCTTTTCCGGTATTACAAAAATCAGCTTCAATATGTTCCGATTGTACGCTGCGTTTAATCAAAGCGCACAGTTCTCTGTCATCATCTATAATCAAAATTTTATTCATGGCGCAGCTCCTTCCCTTGTCTTGTCCGGCCATCAATCGGCTTCTCCGCAGTTTTAGGGATCAGCCAAATACCAGCCATTTTCACAGCGCCGTGGATACGCCCACCAGCACAATAATAATTTACCCTACGAGGTGTCACGCCCCACTTTTCGGCAGCCTCTTTCAATGTCATATAGTCCATTTTGCACCTCCACAGGTATATTATAGTTCTCTGCCTCGAATAATACAAGTTAGAGACTACATAGAAGCGAAATAAAATACTACTTAATGTAAAATTTCATTACATTCTCATAATCTAACACGAAATGTAGAATGATATAGGGTGATATGAGAATGAACCAAAATGAAAGAAGGTTTGACTTTCACGGCCTCGGGGCGGCTCTCAAAAGAGCCAGAGAAGAAAAGGGCTGGACACAAGCCTATGTTGCGGAATTAGTAGACCGTGACTCCCGTACTATTATGAATATTGAGAACAAGGGCCAATATCCCAGCTTTGACCTTTTTGTTAAACTCATTACTATGTTTGACATTTCGGTTGATCAGTTTATTCATGCGGACGGAGGGGCGCAGACAAGTTCTTGCAGAAAACACATTGATGTGCTTCTAAATTCTATGAATGAAAAAGAGCTTGTCGTGATAGAAGCCACAGCCGAGGGCATTAAGAAAGCCAGAGAAACGGAGGAAGCGTAAGAAAGCGTGACCTTCGTTTTTTTGCGCCATGTAGCGGAAGCGCACGAAATGGCAAGCAATTCGGGTGTGGCCACACTCCGAAATTTTTGCTGGCCGCAAGCCCGCAAAAATGCTTGTTGGGGAGCTCCCCAAACCCGCTGAACTTCGGGACAAATTGTCCCAAAGTCCCGGCGCTATGCGCCTGTTGTCTGCGGCCTGTCGCTATCGCTCCTGGGCCTTATTTTCCCGCCCGTCCGTCACGCCGAGCAGATGATCTATGTTCGCTTTGACCGCCACAGCCTGCCGCATATCCGCCTGGGCCTTGCGGTATTCCGCATAGAGGGCTTTTTTCTTTCCCGCCAATTCCTGGCGGGACTTTTTCATATCCGCCATCTTTGGCAGTTTTGCACCGTCCAAAAGCTCATTCATAGTGGCCCGGGCCGCCCGGTAAGCGGCAAGCTCCGCCTCATGCTCCGACAGATATTTTTTACTGTACCGGGCCGCCTTGTAACCGTCAAACACATGCCGGGTTTTTGCGTAGTCCACAGTAGCCGCCATGAGCCCGGAGGTCTTTTCCAGCTCCGCCTCCGTTTGCCGTAATTCCTCGGACAGCGTGTGAAAACGCTCGACTGCCTTTTCTGTACTGGCCGCCAGCGCCTCATAGTCCATCAGATCATTTTCCCGCAGGTACTGGAGCGCAGCAGCCATCTGTTTCAGATTGTAAACCTTGGCCCACCGTTCATAGGCCGGGCCCTTGCCCTGTGCCATGCGCTCTTGAATGTCTATAATCAGATTGACACGACGGGCAGAAGCCGGGGCCTCCTGCGGGAGCTCCGGGATCGGACGATCCCCGGCAATCACAGCCCGGATGTCCTCGGGATCAAAACCATCCCCGAGGGTGGATGCCCGCAGGCGGGTGAGCTTATCCTGCCCGGGAGCAAGGAAGGAGATCACACCGCCACGGCCATGCTTTACCAGAAAGCCGGACTCCTCCATAAGCCTCAGAAACGCCGGAAAATCGGCGGGCTGTTTTTGCAGGGACTCCACGATGGCCAGCCGCACCCGCTGTTTTGCAGAGGGCGGTTTTTCCCCAATCCACTGGCCATAATGGAGATACCGGCCCTTGCTGTGCTGTTTTGGATTTTGGATCACAGAGAGGTCATGCTCAATGCACACCCGGTCAGAGAGCCGCCGCAGGGCAAAGCTGGAGCCGATAAAATTATGGAACTTCCGAGAGCGGTCAAAGGCCGTTGAATTGAAATAAATGTGGTGGAGTAGGGAAGCACCGCCTTGTCACATTGCTGTGATAGGTTTGCGCCACCCTCTCCGGGAACCGTACGTACCCCTCTCGGAGTATACGGCTCTGTTACTGCTCATTCAGACAAAACTCACTTTTTGTGGATAATACTGCGGTGGCAATCCCTGCACACCACAAGCGTTTTTCTGTGTTTGGCAATCATTGCGATTTCCCACCGTTCCTTGCCTTTGAGATTTTTGAGTTTGTTAATGTGGTGAACCTCGTAATGGTCGCTCTCTGTCGTTCCGCATAACTCACAGACCTTTGCTTTCAGCCGGTTTTCAAGGGTATTGACTGCGTATCCGTAGACAACGGCAGCATTGCTGATGTAATCCGTAGCAGGGCCCTTGCCTTTGCAGTCGGCGTAATTTGCGAAGTAACGCCTTTTGTCTCCCTGCTTCGTTTCATAGGGTATACCCCATTTTCCTGTGCCATCATTAAACTTGTCAATGGTTTTGGATAGGCTGGTTTTATGCTTTGAAGCAAGGGTTTTTAAGCAACTGTATTCCATAAGGTAGGCAAGATAGTGCAGCTTGCAAAAGTTGCTTGCCATACCATAATAGTTGCATATTCCTCTTAACTCCGCATTGTATACTGAAACGATTTCTAAGTCTGTGAGCCCAACCAGATATTTCCGATGAACTGGAAACATGGAACCATCTTTCTTCTGTATCGCCACACCTTTAGTGAAAACGAATTGACGGATTTTATCGTTAAGTGGCACCAACAGTTCTACACCCCCATTGAGGGTACGCATTTTTACATGACCGGGGCCACCCCGCTTTATTTTTCCGCTTCTGCGCACACGCACATCATAGCCTAAGAACCTTGCACATTTACTGCTATGGGTTATGAGCGTTTTATCTTCACTGAGTTCCATTTTCAGTGTATCTCCGATAAACTCGGCCAGTTTGCTCTTAATCCATTGACAGTCCTCACGGTTTCCCTTGACTGCTATTAGAAAATCATCCGCATACCGAACATATTTCAGTTTTTTGTCGGTCTGCGCAGTGCAGGGAATGGTCATCAGTTTCTGACGTTTGGGCTTATACTCTGCCAGCACCATTTCCCTTTCCTCACCTGTTACTTTCGTCAAGCGGTGGGATAGCCGTTTGATTTCATTGTGCAGCTCTCGGTATTCAGGTGTGATTTGTCCCACTCCGGGCGTGTCAAATTCGGATTTCAACTTCATTACAAACTTGTCCAATTCGTGCAGGTAGATGTTGGCGAGTAGCGGAGAAATGATACCGCCTTGCGGTGTACCGCTGTACGTCTTATGGTACTGCCAATTCTCTAAATATCCTGCTTTCAGGAATTTGTAAATCAGCTTGGTTATCCGAGCGTCCTTGATTTTATTGTTCAGCAAGCCTACAAGAACAGCGTGGTTGATGTTGTCAAAGCAACCTTTGATGTCGCCTTCAACAAACCAACGCGTACCGTTGAACTCCCGTCTCAACTGTTTTAAGGCCGTATGACAACTTCTTTTTGGCCTAAAACCGTGGGAGACATCCAGAAAGATAGGTTCATATACCGCTTCCAGTATCATCCGCAACACTTCCTGCACCAATTTGTCAGTAAAGGTTGGTATACCTAAGGGACGCAGCTTTTTGCGGTTATTCTTCTTCTGGATATAGGTTCGCCTCACCGGCATGGGCTGATAGGTTTCGTCCGCCAATGCTTTGATAATACTATCTATTTTGGCTTCACTGAAACCGTCCGCCGTATCCTCGTTTACTCCTTTTGTTGCCGCACCGTTGTTGGCATACAGGTTTTTGTATGCCACAAAGTAAATGTCAGGACGCAACAGATGGCGATACAGTTTTGTAAATACTTCTTCTTTATTTGCAAGTGAGTTTTGACTGATTCTTGCTAAAATTTCCGTTGTTGGCTTCATGTGAGGTTTTCCTCCCTAATCAACTTCTAATTTTAGTGCGCAATAACTGTGCCCCTTCGCCATGTAAGGGTCATTACCCCTCTCGGACTACTACGAGCACTCCGTACCCATGCAGGATTTTCAGACTCCAAAGCCATAGCCGCTTTTTCATTCCCCCTTTCGTGCGGCACTCCTGGTTAGGGCATCCCCGGTTAGCAATGAGACTTGGTAAATTCGGATTCTCGGTATCGCTTTCGCTTCGTTGCCATAGGTTCCCCTACAGGTTGTACGGAATGGTTGATAACCGACAAGCCCACAACCATAACTTGCCTTTTCCGTACCAGAGGTTTCAGGCAATTTTCCTCTATCGGCACATAACAGAAACTGGAAGCTCACGTTCAGTAAATCCAACTTATACCTTATATCCGATTAACATTGCGGTTCAGTCGCACCCGATTGCCTTTAGGTGACTTACCGCTTTCCAGCCGTACTGTGTTCCCGTGTCAGCTTTCGCCTTTCGGTTAGGCTGGCTGTTTCCCGCGTTATCTTACGGGGCAGTACCTCATACTGCTTTTCTCATTGCCCTATCCGGGCGTACATTGTGGAGGTGCCCCTTGTCTGTGTGGGTGCAGACAAAAAACTGATACTTTCCCTTTGTCCAGCGCATGGCCGTTTCATAGCCGATCTGGTTGGCCTCCTCCGCTGTCACTTCGCCGGGCGGGAACGCCTGCCGGATTTGAAAAAACAGGGCTCCACGCTCTACGGCCCGGCCTGTTTCCGCCTGGTACTGGCTCTTTACCAGCAGAAACTCAGCGGGAGCCGTGGCCGGATCGCAGAGGTATGAGGACAGGGCTCCCAGCTTTTTCGGATTAAGCCCATAGTCAAAGCGTTCCTCCATTGTCTGGACAGCGCCTTTCCCAGCCGCCACCTTGTAGGGCCGGATATAAGTTGTAGCCGTGAGCACACCTCCTTCCAAAAGAAAACGGCGGCTGTCCGTCCAGCCGCCGCAGGGGACTTCGGGACAAATTGTCCCAAAGCGTTATCCTGTGATAAAACTCTTTAGCGAGTAGTTGAGACTGTCCAGCTTGTCAATGAGCCACTCCGCCACAGCGGGCAGACCAAAGGGCGAAACAGCAAAGGCGATCACAAGCCCCTGTATGCCCCAGCGATCCCCCGTGAATAAAGCAAACAGAGCTCCGATCAGACAGAGAAAGGACAGGGCGCAGAACACCCATGACGCAAAGGAAAAAGCAAAATTCAATACTGCCACAAGGAGCGTGAGGGCCAGAACAAAGGGGGCAGCTAAAAGTTTCAGAATGATCCGCATCGCTTGATACCTCCTTGAAAAGTGTGGTTTATGGTTCCTTACATGATAATTATACCTCTGTCCGGGAGGGACAACAAGGATGCCTCCGGCTTTCAGCACCTCGGGACAAATTGTCCCGAAGTAGTGAAAACCGGGGAGCGGCATACGCCACTCCCCGGCAGGATCAGAGCTCCACTAATGCGGAGAGCTTTTTCAGCAGATCGGATATCGGCCCCCACAGGGCGGCATAGTCCCGTTGCAGGGCGGCGATCTCCTCGGGGTAAATCCCGCCGTAGGTGTTGGCCTGGATCGCCACTTGATTGAGGTTGTTTGAGCACCGCCGCTGGAGCGATACCAGCTCCCGGACGGGCGAGAGGTCAACATGGAGCACATAGCCATTGAGGGCCATTTTCCGCATATAGGCCCCCATATTGCGGATGCCCGCCTCGGCCATGCGTTGTTGAATAAGGGCCTGCTCCTCCTCGGACACCATCACATGGAGATGGATCGGGCGGCGGCGTTTCTTTGTCATCGTTCCTCCCGTTCCCGGCTCCGGCGCTTGTGGGACGGTTCCTTAACCTTATCCAGCTCCTTTTCCTCCGGGGGTGGGGCCTGGTTATTGAGAACACCGTCCAGCATATTGTAATTGTGCTCGGTGGCGATCTCCGCACTTTTCATCGGGTTATATCTTTCTTCCATACAAATCCTCCTATCGGTCGCCCCGGTCGGGGGCCTTTTTCTTATGGATGGGATTGCCCTGGCTGGCTTCGGCCAGAGCTCCGGCCTCTTTCATCTGCTGGGCAATCGAGAGGGGCCTGTCATCGTTTTTTCGGGATAATTCAGAAATTACGGGGGCAGGACGGAGCTCATAGTCAGACGCCTCCTTTTCGGTCAGCGGCCTTGTATAAGTCAGATGCCCCCATGCCAGAAATGCGCCGCCCTCCACCGGGATGCGGCGGTCATAGTTGACGATCTCATCCGGGGCATTGTGGGGCGGTTTGGGGAATGTCCCGATGTCCACAGGCCGCTGGGTAGAGTAATACTTGTAAAGGCCGGGGGCCTCGGTCTGCACGATCCCCACATGGTAAAGCCGCTGATAGTCCTTTATCCGGTCTGAAAAATCCTGTTCCATAGCGGCCAGATCGTTGCCGTAATGTCCCCATTCATACTGCCGCTGGCCGTTCTTATCATCGTAACAGGCCCATGTGACATAGGGGGATGGGGCTGTGGGATGATGCCCCAGCGCAAAGCCCCTGCCATTTTCCAGCATCACAGCCTTCAAAATGGAATAGCCTTGATTTTTGTCCATAGTACCTCCTCTCAGAAAGCGGGTACTTCGGGACAAATTGTCCCAAAGTCCCGCTGTATGGATGTTGACAGCATCGGGGCAAACGGGGCCAGACCGTAGAATGATACGGCAGGCCAACGGAACGGCCCCGGAAAGCCTTGCTATAAGCGGGTTTTGCAGGCCCTAATTGTCAACGGATGCACCCCGCTTTTTCCGCATATATTCCCGTTGCTGGCGGCGGTGGGCTTTCTTTGCACAGGTCGCCGAGCAGTACGCCTGCCGCCTGTCCGGGGGAACAGGCCCGCCGCATACCGGGCATATCTTAAAATCCGGTCTTGGGCCCTCGCTCATAAGGGAGGCTTCCAGCGCCGGATCAAGGGGCAGGACGGACTCCCGGAAATAGCGGCAGTATGATCCCGTCCAGCATTTACCCAGCATATAGCAATCGCTGTCCAGCGGCAGGCATCCGTATTCCCGGTCATAGTTGGCGCACCATGTTACCACAAGAGAGCGGATCGCTGTCTTTTCCTTGCGTGTCAGTTCACGGGACAATCCATCACCTCCCGCCAGCCCCGGCCTTCAAAAGCTCCTTGTAGCAGGACACACAGGCGATCCCCCGCCAGTAACAGCAGCCACAACAGGCGGAGCCCCTGGGCGGCCTGTTCTCGGCGGGAGCCTGGGGACGGGGTTTTTCTTTCATCATTCGTTCAAAGGGACTGCTGGTAAAATTCATCTGATTTCCTCCTTTTCTTCGGTTTCGTCCTCCTCGTCCCACGGGGGGCCGTCATCTTCAAACTCGTCATAGTCCGGGTACTCCCCACCATCGTCCTCCTCGGGCTGGTCAGCCTGCTGGTGTTTCGGACGGTAAATCTTGAAATACCATGCGGCCCCGCCGCCGATGCCCATGACAGCCAGCACCAAAAGGATCATCCCGGCGTTGCCCGGCTTCTCGGGTTCCGGCTCAGGCTCCGGGGCAGGCTCGGGCTCCGGCTCTGCGCCTACGCATTTCCCCATATTGACAGAGCATACCGGGCAGTCGGTATTGACAGCCCCCGCCGCACATTTCTCCGGACAGGAGCAGACCGCCTGTTCCACGCCAGCGGCCTCGGCTGCGGCCAGCAGATCCCCCTCATCCACAACGCTGAAAAAGTAGGTTTCATACTGTTCGCCTTCCTCGTCCACAGGCTTGTCATAATCAATGACAATGTAAAAGGTATTGCCGCCGCTGGTCTGGACGGTAATAAACTGCTTGTTGGTGTGCTCGTCATAGAGCAGATCACGGGTTACAAGGTTTCCCTCCTCGGAAAAGCCCTCGCCCGGCGTAATAGTCGGCTCCGGGGCCGGGGGTTCCATTGTGGGATCGCCGTAGTCCTCGCCCTCGCCGCCGCCTGCGTAGGCATAGGCGGGAACGCTAAAGCCGCATAACAAAACAGCGGCACAAAGCGCCGCTGTCAAAACTCGAAACCGTTTCATATTCAGTTTTCCTCCTTTTCCTCATCCTCGGACTTCGGGACACTTTGTCCCAAAGCCCCGCCGCCTTTCAGCTTTTCAAACAGCAGGGGCAGCTCCGCAAGGGGGATGCTCATGCCACGCACGATGTCCACGATCTCGCTGTTTTCCGCCTCCAGCTTTTTCTGCTCCAGCTCCTTGAGCCGGGCCTGCTGTTCGCTGATTTTGGCCTTGACCTTATCAATCTCGGCCTGGATTTTCATGCTTTTTGCTGTTGCCATAAATGACCTCCAATCATGGTAAACGCCCGTAGGCGTAAAAATGAGACTGCCAGTAGCTTGTATTTAAGTTTGCATATCCGATGGGATCGCCACAATGGAGCATCCGCCCATCGCCTACATAAATCCCACAGTGGCTCACGCCCGGGGTATCATAGGTTCCCTTGAAAAACACAAGGTCGCCGGGCCTTGGGGAGCTGGTCGGAGTACAGATGTTGTAAAGCCCCTGCGCCCCAAGGCGGCCCACATTCCAGCCGGAATGATTGATCACCCATGACACATAGCCGGAGCAGTCAAAAGATGTAGACGGGCTGGAGCCGCCCCACACATAGGGATAGCCGATGTATTTCTCTGCCTCCGAGAAAATAGCGGCGAATGTTTCATCGTCCAGATATTCCCCCGGAACCTCATAGCCCTCCGGCGGGTTGGTAATGTATTTGTCCACATAGGGGGAGTCGGGAAACAGGTCGGGACGGTTGCCGAGGGTGGACATATAGATGGAGTACCGGGACATCTGTTCTTCGCTCAACAGGGAAACAGGCAGGTGGGACAGGTTTTTGTTTTCCAGCGTCACATAGCAGATGTACCACGAATAGGGTTCATCGTCGCTGTCATAGCGTGTCTCCACCTCCACACGCTCCGTCAGAATATACTGGCGGTCAAAGAGCATTTGCAGGGAGCCCTCCACCTGTGAAAGCGTCCATTCCCCCTCATGGAGCGCCGACAGCATGGAAATAAGCACATAGGGATCGTGTTCGATCTCGTCCAGATCGAAGTGGTACTCGTCATAATCGTGGGTACTTTCGTAGGTATCAAGGTAGGTTTGCAGTTCTGTCTCCAGCCCGGCATAAGCCGCCTCCGCCCCTAAAATTGCCTCATCCTCAGAGGGGTAAGTGGTGGCTCCCAGCGCCCCGGCTCCGGCGTTGCCGATGGACACCAGTGAGGACGAACAGGACTGGAGCAGGACGATCACAAGGACACAGGCCAGTGCCAGCAGGCATCCGACTGGATGGCGCTTCACAAACCCGGCGGCCCGGGCTGTCAGCTTTTCCGTGGCGGCGGCTGTTTTCCCGGCGGCTTTTGCGCTCTGTTTTGTGGCCTCCTTCGCCCGCTTCTGGTATTGCCTTCTAAGCCGCTGTTTCTGCCAGTACCGGGTAAAATAGTTTTGGGAAAGCTCCGGGTGCTCCTGTGCGGCGGTGTGGAAATGATAATCCGCCGCCGCTTTCTGATACCTGGCCTCGGCCCGGCTGGCCGCCCTTGCCGGATGCTCCCGGACTTTGCGTTTTACAAATCGGGAGCCATGCCGCAGGACAACCTCCCCGGCAAGCTCCGAGCGGTGGGCCCCTTCGGTTCCTACATTTTCCTGCTCCACCTCGTAGAGCTTGCCATGCACAAAGCCGTGAACGCCCCATCCGGCGGCCCCCGCCGCCTTACGGATCGGGCCTTTTTGTTTGGGCGGCTTCTGCTTTGCCAGCTTTTCCCGGGCGGCCTCCCGTTTTTCGCCCCGCTTTTCCATGCGGAGCTTGGATGCCGCCGCTTGTTCCTGCTGGCTTTTCTGCCGGAATTTTGACTTTGGGACACTTTGTCCCGAAGTGCCAGCCGCCCCGGGCTCCTGTTCAGAGCCAGCCCCAAAAGCAGGGCCGCCGGGCTCGGCAGCCCCGTTTCCGGGTTCGGTATGCGTTTGGGCCTCCGGGCGTGGTTTATTCGGTTTTCGCTTCATTCTTCATATCCTCCGGTCGGGTGGTTAAGAGGTCATAGATTTCCCCCTTCGGGAACCGATCCACAAACGGGATGGTCACATTCCCGTAAAACAGCAGGCCCTCGCCGGAATTAGAGTGGGTAATGTAGGAAAGCTGGTGCTCGGAAATACCGAGCTGTCTTGCCAAAATCACCCGGTCACTCTGCGCCTGCGAGAGCAAAATCATAAAGTCGGTGTTGTCCAGAATGTTCTCGATCTCCCGGCTGGCCAGAAGGTCTTTCACATTCTGCGTGAGGGCGCTGGGAACGCAGCCTTTCTTTCTCAGCATTTTCCACACCGCCACAAAATAGCTGGCGGTCAGCGGATCACGGAGCAGGACATGGAACTCATCGAAATAGCACCATGTCGCCACGCCCTCCCGGAAGTTGGTATCTACCGCCTGGGACACAAATTCATTTGTGATGTGCATGGCGATCTTGCGGAGGTTTTCTCCCATGTTTTTCAGCACGATACACACCACCCGGCTGTCGGTTTTCACATTCGTGGGATGGTTAAACAGGTTGAGGGAGCCGGTGCAGTAGAGCTCAAGGGCAGTTGCCACACGCCGGGCCTCGGGCTCCGGCTGTTTTAAGAGCTCCTCGTACAAGTCCTGCAAAAGCGGGGTTTTTCCCGTATCAAGCCCAAGGGCCTGTTCCCGGTACACCAGCCGCACACAGCGGTCAACAACTGTCTTTTCGATGGGCTGTAAGCCTTCCTTTCCGCCTACCACCAGCTCGCACAGGGAAAGCAGGAAATCCGCCTTCATGGAAAGAGGGCTCTCCCCGGCGGCCATGTTGAGCTCCACATCCATCGGGTTTAGGTGGTGGGGGCTGTCCGGGGCAATCTCGATCACCTGTCCGCCCAGCCTGCGAACCAGCGGGGCATATTCGCCCATCGGATCAACAATGATAATCCGATCCTGGGGAATGGTCAGAAAGACATTGAGCAGTTCCCGCTTTGCCGCAAAGGATTTTCCCGAGCCCGTAGAGCCGAGGTACATTCCGTTGGCCGACTTCAGCTTTTTGCGGTCAGCCATAATGACATTGTGGGAAAGGGCGTTCATGCCATAGTAGAGGGCCTGCCCGTCCATCCGCAGCTCCCTTGTCATAAAGGGGATAAAAATTGCCGTGGAGCTGGTTGTCATACCACGCTGGATCTCCACTTCGTTGTAGCCGAGGGCCAGCGAGGACACAAAGCCCTGCTCCTGTTGCCAGTCCAGCCGCTTGAGGGCGCAGTTGTATTTCTGTGCGATGCCGCCCACGGTAAACACATCATTTTCCAGCCGCTGGCGGGTAGGGGCCATATTGACTACCGTAAAAGTCAAAAGGAACATTCTCTCGTTGCGGGACTGGAGGTCGGCAAGGAGCTCCGCCGCATCCTTGGAAAAGGTAATGAGGTCGGGCGGGAGAATGTCGGGATCGTACCCGGCCCGGACAGCCTTCCGCTGTTCCTCCACCTTCATTTTCCCGATGTCGGAGATTTTTCCCTTGATGGTCTTGATCGCCTTTAGCTGATCCACCGTCTGGATATGAAGGGTTACGGTCATTTCCGCATCCAGCTCCAGAATTTCTGCCAGCAGTTTATCCGAGAGCTCAGACGCTAAAATCTGCAAGTAGGAAACAGCGCCCCAATACTGGCCCACCCGGAACAGGCGGGAGTGCCGGAAGTCAAAGCTGTCCGGGGCGATATAGTCCTTGGTGCCGAGCCCCGTCTGCGGGATGTCCTTCCATGAAAAGCGGAACGGTTCCCGGTTGCCCGGATGCATCTGGCTGTGAAGCAGGGCCAGCCTTGCCCGCCCGTCCATCGGTTCACAGGGAACGCCCAGCCGCTTAAAGTTGCCCATCACATCGGCCTCCACACGCTCCAGACGGGGCCGGGCCTCCACGATCCCTCCGGCTGGGATGCCGAAAGTAATGTACTTGGAGCGTTCAATCCCGTTGTTAGACCGGGCGATCTGGTTTTTCAGCATCCCGGTAAATTCCTCCCGGACGCTGTTAAAATCATCATCCGCCTGGGGAATGTTTACCTTATAGCGGCTCCGGGAGTGGGAGCGGCGGTTGATAAAGGAAAGCTGGAACGGCAGGGAGCTGTCAAAGTAGTTGAGGAATGAGCTCCAGCCGCCAAAGATTGCAGTCTGATCCTCGGTGGATGCCACGGAATAATTGATGTCCTCATATTCCACGGTCTTTGTGTAGAGCCCGCCGGGGAGCTTGCACACCCCGTCCAGGTGCATCGCCACATAGGGGATCGTCTGCTGGGCGGACAGGGCCGCCCGGGTTTTAGCCTTTGCGGTTTTTCTTCCGCTGGTTGGATTTGCCTTTCGCAATCGCATCCTCCTTTCTCACAGCGCCCCGCCCGGCAAAGGGGGCGTAAATGTTTTGTGTCTGATAGGGCCTGACTCCGGGCCGCAGAAACCGGGCCCGTAGGATGTTTTTCAGCACCTTTTCCGCCGGGAGCCCGTCTTTTTCATACATGGCCAGAAGAAACGCCGGGAGCATCACGGCCAGCATCAGGAACATGGCCCCGGTATTGCCGATAGAGCCCCGGGCCAGCAGATAGGACGGGATGCCCACTGCCGCCGCACAGCCAAAACAGATGAGCTGGCGCTTGGTAAGGTTTAGGGCCATTTTGGTTTTTACTTTTGACAGGTCGTTGGGTACATTCACATAGGGCATGGATCAGCCTCCTTTCCGGCCCCGGCATCTTTGGGACACTTTGTCCCGAAGTCGGGGATCGTGCTTTCCACTTCATTTCCCCACACCTCCCAGCCGGGCGGGGACTGTCTGGCAAAGAGCTCCACCCGGGGCAGGTCGCCCATAAGGGCCACGATCTTTTCCCGGGCCTCGTCCGGCTTTTTGCTGTGGGCTTCAATCGGGGAAATGATAAACTGATGGATATTTGCCGCCTTCCGTTTGGGATGGCCTCTGGTAGCCAGCAGGCAGATCTCCGCGTTTCCCCTCGTCCAGAAGCCAAGGCCATAAAACCAACTGTCCGCCTTTTTATTCTTTTTGAGCCACACAAAGGCCACGGACTTATAGTGAAAGCCCCACGCCTCTATGAGCCGCAGGGCCGCCGGAAGCTGGGGGAAAGTCGCCCACAAAAAAAGTGCGCTGTCCGGGGCGGCCAGATCAGCCACCGGGAGCGCACACAGCTCGTCAATCCCCATTGTGGGATAATGGTTTTCTGCCGCCCCCTGTACCTTACTGCGCTGATACTGCCAAGGGGGATCGGCGTAAATGATAGAATATTTTTTGATTTTTTCACGCTCCTTTGCATAGAAAAAACCGCCTGCATTTTTGCAAGCGGCCTTGTAGTAAAGGTTATTATCATTTTCCCGGCGTCGGGAAAATGATGCGATTATTCATCAAGCATCAATTTTTTGCGGTCTTGTTTCAGTTGTTTTATTTGCTCACGCTCAATCTGTGAGATACTTTTTTCGGGAGTTGGTAAGTCCTCGGGCATCGTGCCGCCGATTTTTTCAATCGTTTCACGGACTTCTTTTCCTACGGTGTAGTGGATGGAACTGGCCTCGTCAAGCCCTTGTGGGGTATCCCGGCGCATTTTGGCCTCCGTCTGTGTAATGCGGAACAGGTTTGCGCCTAATTCCTCACTACCCATGTGATCCAGTATCTTCTGGTCTTTAGAAAGTTTTTTCCGGGCATGAATATCGGAAACACGCAGGCCCCCATATAAACCCATATATCCGGCATTTTGAAACGCCGCATAATCAGCCTGCTCAGTAATGCCAGCACGATGGGCGGCATCCGCCAGCATAGAGTTCCAGCTTTTTACCTCGCCTCGGATCACCAGCCGCTTATTGTCCTCGTCAAGCTGGTTAAACGCATCCGCAATTTCCTGTCTGCGGGTTTGAATGGCAAAATAGGTCTGCCCAAGAGCAATCACTTCTTTACGGGGATCGCCGTTCTGCATAATGAGATAGCAAGCATACCGGGACAGCATATAATCTTTTGTTTTTCTCTGTCCGCCTTTGCCAATTTCAATCATTCTCCCGATCTCGGGAAAATGATCCTCCACCTCAAACCCGCTGTTTTTGCAGGCCAGCATCGCTTTGTCAATGACCTTTCGGAAGTTGTCCCATTTGGCATAGTCCAAAACAGGCCCAAGCTCCCGGGCATACCAAAACTCCACGCCTTCATCGGTTGTATGCTTTATATCCTCAAATCGCTGATATTCTTTCGCTTTTAAGTCAGCCATATTTCTCACCACCTGTTTTGAGTATAGCATACAATCCGACAAAAAGATACTTGATTTTACACGCCTTTTTTTCCTGACTCTGCCGCCTCAGTAGCCAGCCGGATGCGTTCTGTAGCCGGGGCGTAAAAGGCCGGGGCGGTTTCAAAGCATACAAAGCGGCGGCCCGTATTGAGGGCAGCAACGGCGGTTGTGCCGGAGCCAGCGCAGATGTCTGCCACCACCTCCCCGGGCCGGGTGTAGGTCTTAATGAGATACTCGCACAGCTCCACAGGTTTCTGCGTGGGATGGACGGTGCGCTGTACCGAAGAAAAGGCCAGCAGGTTTCCGGGGAAACGCAGGCCGTCCTCTGATCCACTGCTGGAACGCAGGAATTTTCCATAGTTGGGGCTGTTGTCCCCTGTCCGGGAAATTTTCTTATAGGGCTTGCCCTGTTCAAACTGCGGATCGTAATAGGGCAATTTTTGATAAAACACCAGAATGTTTTCCGTCCGCTTTAGGGGAGCCCGCCTTGCGTTGAGAAAGCCAGTACACCTGCTTTTGTACCACACCCATTCATAGCGAAGCATAGAGAGGTTGGATGCCCCCAGCACCTTATCATAGGGGCATTGTGCGAAAAACAGCACTGCGCCATCCGGCTTGACCGCCCACTTGACCGCCTCCCACAGCTCCGGGAGCGGGAGCGGCACATCCCAAAAGTTCCGGGTAGTGCCATAGGGCGGATCGGTAAGGAGCATATCAACCGAGTGCTTCGGCAAAGAGCGCAGCCCTTCAATCCCGTCCATCAAAAACAGCCCCTCCGGGCAGGCTGGAGACTTCGGGACAATTTGTCTCGAGGTCACATCACCTGTCATCCCGGGCCTCCTTCTTCTTTGCCGGGGCGGTTCGGGCGGCATTTTCCTTCCCGGCCTCCCTTGCGGCCTGTGCCATCTGCTCCTTAATCGGGGTGGGGCGGACTGCCTCGGCCCGGGCGATGAGCTTTTCCACCGCTGAATGGTATGCCTGGGCTCCCGCCGCATTGAGCCGCTCCTGGGTGGCCCGGTCATTGATCCGCACTGTGGAGCGGTAGCCCGTCCTGCTGGTGGGATCGGGTTTGCTGGGAGCCCCAAGGAAAATCCCGTTCTTACCATCCACCACCTTGAAATCGTCAATCACTACACCGCCATAGTTGACGCTGGCAAAGCCGATGAGCTTGCCCTGGGGCTCAATCGGGCGAACCGTGACTTCGATGGGAACAGCGGCCTCCTGCAAAATTGCGTCCGTCCGCAGCTTAACAGCCTCGTCCACCGTCACGCCTTTTACCTCGGCCAGTTCCGCAATCGGCGCATCGAACAGCCAGCGCCGCTCCTCGGCGGCGATCTGTTCCGGGGTTAATATGACATCCTTATCCAAAATCATTTCCTCCTTTCCCGGCCTCGGGACAAATTGTCCCGAAGTCCGTCCGTTTAATGCGCCCCGAAGATGCGCTGGGCGATGCCGCCTGTCTTAAACAGCATGAAGCACAGAAGAACCGTATAGCCCACGGTTCCCCATATCGCTCCAATCGGATCGCCGCCTGTGGCGATGCCCTGGATGAGCACCGCATAGATCGCAACACAGACCAGTATGAGCATCCCTTGAAAGCCCACGGCGAACAGGGATTTTAGGTAGTTCTGCCCTGTACCGCCCAGCTCCCGGTTGGAAAGCGTGGCAACGGGGAGAGAGGCCAGACTGGTCATTAAATATATTTCAATCATTCT
This sequence comes from Lachnoclostridium edouardi, assembly GCF_900240245.1. Classification (GTDB taxonomy): domain Bacteria; phylum Bacillota; class Clostridia; order Lachnospirales; family Lachnospiraceae; genus Lachnoclostridium_A; species Lachnoclostridium_A edouardi. Next base: position 2,916,215 of record NZ_OESQ01000001.1, on the reverse strand, counting down.
TCCGTACACCAGAACGAAAATGATAATCCCCATGATCTGCATGGTCAGCCCAATTACAGAGGACTGGAGCCACAGGCCAAGGAGCGGCCCCAAGTCCATGCCCTCCAGCGTGGTTTCCAGCTCCGCCAGCATATCCGGCGTAATGTCGGTGGAGCCCTGAATGAGCCCCGCCGCATCCGCAATCACGCTCTGCGACACATCAAACACCGCCATGACAATATCAAAGGTGTTGGAAAGAATGAGGATGGCACAAGCGGTTTTGAATACCCATTTGTAGATATTCGCCACATCAAACTCGTGCATATTGTTCTTTTCCAAAAGCATCTGTATCAGCTCATAGGTGGCAACAAAGGTCAGCACCAATCCGGCGATGGGTAAAATCACCGTTTCGGAAAGCTGGCGGATGAGGGAGAAAACCCCGGCGTTCCATGCCGCCGGGGTAGTCCCTACCTGTACCGCAATCTCTCCGACTTTGGCGTTGACGGTATCAAAGAGCCCCTCAAGGTTCCCCATAATACCGCCAATTAACAGCTCCTTCAGCCAGTTCGTGAGCCAGTCGGTGAGAAAATCCATAAGCCCTCCTTAGAACAAGCCGGACAGCAGGGGGATCAGCGTGGTTCCCAAAAGGATGATGCCGCCGCCAGCCATTAACTGCTTGATCCCCTGGCTTTTGGAACCTGGGTTGTCCGATCCGTAGCCCTCCAGCAGATTGACAACGCCCCACACGCCAAGTCCAGCGCCGAGGGCTACAACAAGAGTCTGCAAAGTATCAATAGCGGAAGTGAAAAACTGCATAGAGCCTCCTTTTCTCCGGGGGTATTCCCGGCCATGAAAAAAGCCGCCATTTCTGGCGGCAGGTTACATACTTCGGGACACTTTGTCCCAAAGCCCTATTTATGCAAAGGCGTCCGGATCGTCGATGTCATCATAATTGAGGATGTCCTCGTCCTCGCTTGTGAGCCCATCGTCCGGCACAGCCACGGCATACACCTCACACAGCTCGTCCGGCCCGGGCCGCCTGCGGCGGTTAATGAGCCGGTCAAGGTCAAAGGCGTTTTTCTTTTTGTCGGCTTCAGCCGTATATCGGTAGTTCGGGTGCTTTTTCAAATCGTATTTTGGGGAATAGAACGGGGGCAGGCCCCGAAGCTGTAAAATACACTTATCCCCGGGCATGGTCGCCAGTTCGCTGGGTGTCATCAGCTCCCGGCCCAGCCGCTGGTTATTTTGACTGTAGCTTTCCGACTGGCCACGGGAGCGGCTGTCCGTCTGCATGGAGATTGTAGCCTTACCCAGCCAGTTCTCGGATATTTCCTTGATGGTGCTGGCCTCCCGACCCCCGAGGAATATCACGCTGTCCATATTTCCCAAAATGGTTTCGGCGTGTTTATCGTAAATCGCCTTACACTGAGCCAACTGCTGATAGAACAGCGTCAAGCTGATCTCACGGGAACGGATGACAGCCACGATTTTTTCAAGCTGGGGAACCTGCCCTGTGTTGGCGGCCTCGTCCCACAGCACCCGTACATGGTGGGGCAGGCGGCCTCCGTGAACATTGTCGGCCCTCTCGCACAGCAGATTGAACATCTGCGAAAAGGCCAGAGCCACAAGGAAATTATAGGTTTGCGTAGTGTCCGAGATGATAAAGAACACCGCCGTTTTTCGATCCCCGATGCGGTCAAGCTCCAGCTCGTCATAGGCCATGACCTCCCGAAGCTGGGGGATGTCAAAGGGAGCCAGCCTTGCGCCGCAGGAAATAAGGATCGACTTTGCTGTTTTGCCGCTGGCCAGTTTGTACTTTTTATACTGCTTGACCGCAAAGCAATCCGGCTTTCGTTTTTCCAAGCCCGCAAACATATAATCCACGGCGTTCATAAAATCCTCGTCATCCTCCTTGACCTCCATCCCGGAAATCATGTCAACCAATGTGTTCATGTTCCGATCCTCGGCGGGGCCCTCAAAAATGATATAGGCGATGAGGGCGCAGTAAAGCAGGGTTTCCGATTATAGTGATAGGTAATCCTTTGAAGTAATCGCTGGATTTTCCCCCACTCCACACCGGACATGCGACTTTCACCGCATCCGGCGTTCCATCGATTGTGTTATCAGGCATTTAATCAATCACCAATAGAAAGTTTTTTTTTAGATTGCTACCAGTTTTGCAGCAGTACGCAGGCTGTTGATTTTGGTCAGTTGTTTTCTTGTTACAGTCAGTTGCTTGCACATGCTCTTGAGAGCGGCAGCGTCTTGGTCGGTCAGCAGGGGCAGATACTGCCTGTGGAGCAGCACCAGATTGCTGTATCGCTCCTGGCCGCCTTGCTCCTTTGGAACTTTCATGTGACACACGATGTTGTCCGGATTCAGAAACAACTCGCCACTGACGGAACACTTGCCTTTTTGAGCTGACAGCAGGGAGAGCCTGCAATCGGCATATTCCATGCTGTGGCCCTCCGTCGGATGTTCCCGCAGATATGCAAACAGGGTTGTATCCATCTCCAGATTATCGTGTATCTTTTTCCGCCCCGCCGGAGAAAAGCAGCAGACGGCGGCGCTGATTCCGATTGCGGTTTTATACTTGATGAACGCAATGGGGTAGATTGGCCGGTTGATACCGGACACATACCGCACCATTTGGGAAGCACCGTAGTGCTCCTTTTCGCTGTCCGTCATGGCACCGCCCTCCCGGACGAGCTGGCAGCCGGATTCCGTGTTCAAACGGTTGGTCAGCACTGTCATGACTCTGCGGTGGATTTTTCGGCAGTCCAGACTGATACAGGTAGCAATCCTGTAGTAGTTTTGGATACCCAGCACCATTTCGTCAAACAGGCCGATTTCGTCCGGTTGTGTTCGCCCATGGGCTGGTTTTGCGATGCGCTTTGCCTGTTCCACCAGCTTGCTTTCTTCCAACTGTAGCTTTTTGTCACAGATATGGGACTTCACGACATACTTTTCACCCTTGCGGTACACCATGATTTTGAAACCAAGGAACTCAGAATATCGCTTACGGACGTTGACAATGCGTGTTTTCTCGGGAGAGACTTCCAGTTTCAGTCGCTCGGTAATCCACTTTGTAACAGCCTCCATGGTTTTCCCCGCGTCCTCACGATTTCGGCAGAAGATACGGAAGTCATCCGCATAGCGCACGATGAACATTTCCTTGAGGTTTGTCTCCCGCATTTTCTGGTAGCCTTTACTTTTGTCAAAGACCTCCGAAGTACGGATGATTCGATGCGTGCCGTAACGGTTTGCTACGGGATGTTCTACCCATTGGCTATCCACCCAGTGGTCAAGTTCGTTCAGCACCACGTTTGCCAGCAGCGGGGAGATAATCCCACCCTGGGGCGTTCCCTTTGTCGGGTAGACGGTGCTGCCGTCCGGCATACGGATAGGAGCCTTCAGGATACGCTTGAGGACAAACAGAAGCTGTTTATCCTGGATGCCCAGCGTCCAGAGTTGCTTGATGAGTTTGCTGTGGTTCACATTGTCAAAGAATCCTTTGATGTCAAATTCCAAAACATAGTGTAAATGCGCCCGTTGCAGCAGGGAGTAAGTACGGGAAATTGCGTGCTCCACTGACCGATTTGGGCGGAACCCATAGCTGTTGTTGCTGAACTTAGCTTCACAGATGGGTTCCAGGATTTGTTTGATGCACTGTTGCACCAATCTGTCCCAGATGCAGGGAATACCTAGCGGCCTGGTTTTTCCGTTTGGCTTTGGGATGTCCTTCCGGCGCACTGGTTTGGGACGGTAGCCGTGTTTGCTGCCTGTGACAATTTTTCTGACCTTACCGATGACCTCAGCCGGTGGAAGCCGTCCAATGTCACCGATATTCTGCTTATCTGTTCCTGCTGTGTAGCTGCCTGTGTTGGTTTTGATATTCCTGTATGCCAGCATGATGTTGTCCGGGCTTAGTACCAGTTCCATCAGGCCGTTGAATACTTCTCTGGCTTTGCTTTTGGCATACAGTTCGTCAAATGTCTGCTGCATACCGTAATACTCGGCGTGCCGCTGGGCGTCCATACACAGGACTTTTTTCCTTTCTTTTGGCATAAGGCATCACCTCCCGTTTTAGAAAAGTGACCCTTTTGGTCTTACTCGAATCCTTATGATTGGATTGAATAATGCCTGTTTCCACAATTCGACTTGTGACCATTCCTCCATCCCCATTACAGGGACTTCTTCGGTTCGATCACTACTTTTCAGCAGCGGTTCACCTGCTTATTGTTCTTCGTCAGGTTCTTCCTTAAGGAAGCCGCTGCCTTTCCTCGTTCCGGTAACTCTATCTGTGCATTTATACCTTTAGGTTTCCACTATGAGCCTGCCGGCGGGGTTGTGCCTGTAACACAACATGGTCGTTCGTAGGGCCAATTTCTACTAAACCACACCGGCTGCGCTTAAACGCACCCATACATTTCTATATGGTCTTCTTATAGACCCGTACATTCGCGGATTCGTCAGTTCGCCCGCTACGGCGAACATTCTAACCATGGGTATTTTGTAGACCCTTGGCATATAGGCAACACAGTCTGCCTCCAGACCGCTTTCGGCCGCCGTTGGCGGCGGCTACGGTTGCTCTCAGCCGTTGTCGTGGGGCTTCGTACACTGGCTTTGCTGCCGATGCACGCCCACCGAGGGCAGGCGTTTCAGGGCGTTACCCCGTCATTCCACCTGTCGAATTACCAGTTATCCAAACAACGGTATTTTGTTGCTTGTCCGCTGACTTTTTACCGTCAGCGAACGAGTCGCACTTGTCCAGAACGGATCGCCTTCCTTGCCCTCGCCTTTGGTGTTAGAAATGAGAGCGTCCACAAATTTAAGAATGTCGGCCTCGTTGCGGATGTATGCCAGCGGGTTATAGTGCATGGATTTTGTGAAATCAATGGAATTGAACACCTTGATCCGATACCCACGCTTTTGCAGGAAGTGGCCCACCTGCCCGAGAACGCCTCCTTTGGGATCGACACACACATAGCTGCATCCGCCGTTTTTGTCTGCGCTGGCCTGCAAAATCTGCGGGGTAAGCCAGAACCGGGTTTTGCCGGAGCCGGACGAACCGATCACACAGGCATTGAGGTTGCGGGCGTTGGCGGGATTTTTCGGACGGGTATTCATGGTAAGGAACTCCGTCCCGGTCAGAATGATGTTGTTTTCAAACTTTGGATCTACGAAAGGGGCTATATCTTTCGGACAGCCCCAACGGGCTGATCCGTACTCCTCATCCCGTCGGAATTTCTTTGCGTTCCTGCTTTTCATATAGATCAGCAGGCGGAAGCCCGCCGCCCCCACAATACCGATGAGCCAGTCAAAGGGGTTGAGCCCCGGGGCAAAGTCGGCAAAGGCCGGGCCGATGGTCTGGCCCAGCCCAAGGAGCTTGTGAGCAAAATCCGCACCCGCCGCCAGTCGGTAGGCCGTCCCCAATTTCAGACAGGCCCACAGAATGAACAGGTAGGGAATGTTGGGAATGAGGTATTTCTTGATTTTATCGTTCTTCACGAACCACCTCCTTTGCCCGTTCCTGTGCTTTGGGCTTTTCTTGGGCGAGCTGTTCCGCCGCTTGTTTGAGCTGTTCCCTAATCGGGATGCGGCTGGATTTTGACTTCCCAAGCAGTTTCCGGGAATAGCTTTCAAAACAGGCGGTGATAGCGTCTGCCTGTCCCGCCTTGAAAAACAGCAGGTATTTGTCCGGCCCGGTTTTGTAAAAGGCATAGTCCACATTGAAGCGGCGGGCCATACGGTCAAAGAGCTTCGGGGCCTCCACCTCGATGCTGTTTACATTTTCGCCGTGAGCCATGAGCTTTTTCACGCTCTGCCTGCCGTGGGGCCTTTGGGCTTTCTTATGCCGTTTGGCGATCTGGCGGCCCGCCGCCCGGAGCACATAGGCCAGCCCCCGGGCTGTCAGCTTGCTGGCCCGGACAGAAACCGCTATGGAGCTCCGGGAAATTTCTTCATCAATCAGTTACACCGCCTCCTTTCGCCTTGGGACAAGTTGTCTCGAAGTCCCGTTACCGTTCCTCGTGGTGCTTTTCAGCCAGCCGCCGGAACCCCTCCTTTGAGGAACCGTCAATAATCTCTTGATAAGCGGCCATCTGCTCCCGGATCGAAAGCTGGGGGTAAGCAAAAACCCTGTGTTCAGCGGGGATGTCCTGGGGGCCGTGGTAGACCTCCCGGAAATCGTTACTTACCTTCGTCACATAGCCGCCCGGTGCAAAGTGTCCGTTTTCGTTGATGGAAATGTCCCGCCCGTATGCTTCAAAGTCAAAGTAGGGTTTTATATTGTCCGGCACTTCGAGACTTTCCATATCCTCCACATAAAGGCGGCCCAGCATTTCCTCATTGTCCACACCGGGATGAAAGTCGTAGCAGTCCAGATTTTGCGTAAGGTTGATCAAGTCCTGCACCGAGCCACAATGCTGGCCGCTGTCCATAACCGCCTCCAGCGTTTCCCGTTCTGATGGGGAGAGCTCCTTCAGCAGATGGGCCAGGTGGTTGAGCTCGTCAATGTTTTCATACTCGCCCAGATAGTCATAAAGGCCGAGAATATCGCTGTCAAAGGAGATAATAAAGTATTCCTGGCAGCGCACCCCGTCCACGCCGATCCGCTTTAAGAGGGACTGCACCTCCTCCGTGTTGGTGGGGAAATGCAGCGTTTCCCCCACCAGATGCCCCGCACTGTAAAGGGCAGGATTTGAAATGAAAGCCTCAAAAACAGACTCCATCAGCGTTTGCCCTGTCCCTTGACGGTCAGGATGCCCTCAAGGGTGGTGGCGGTAATTCCCAGCCGCTGGGCCACGGCAATATCATTTTTCATGGCCTCGGTCATGGTGTGGCCGCAGACCACCAGCACATGGGAGCGGCGCAAGAGGTCACGGCCCATGTCGATGCCGCTTTTATGCTCCTCGGGTACTGCGTCATTGAGAAACAGGGGCAGATAAAGGGGCGGGCAGATCGGGGAAAAGCCTGCCTCATAAACCGCCCGGCAGTAGCGGGCGGCCTGTTCTGCGTTTTCACTGTCGCCGCTCAACCATGCGGCGGTAATGTATGCAAGGGGACGCTTCATAGTCAATACCTCCGATATTTTAATAAGAAAGTTCAGCCCAATCCCCCCGCCCTTTCCCAATCATGGGAAAGGGGGCGGCTCTGGAGGATATACCCCCGCCGCTTGCCGGGGAAATAGCACAGCCGGGGCAGACCGTCAAGGGCAAGCCGCCGTAAAACGGCGGTGCGTTGCACCCTTGACAGCCCGCTCCCGGCTGTACGAAAACACAGGCGGCGACGGGGGATATATACCACCAGAGCCATGATGCGGAGGGCAGGGCCCTCGGGACAAAATGTCTCGAAGTGGTTACTTGTCCTGCTCCATCTTTTTCGGAGCCTTCGCCAGTTCGGGCGGCTGTTTCTCTTTCCACTCGTCCAGCAAAGTCATGATCTGCTCCTTCATTTTGGCGGGAGTGGCCTCCTTGCCAAAATACTTTTCCAGTTCAGCGGTAGAAATAATCACACCTCGATCCTCCTTTTTCTTTTCTGATAAGATGCCATCAATGACATCACCATTGAGTTTCCCGTCCTTGTCCAGTTCCCGGAGCTTTTTCGCCTGGGCCAGAGAGGGGGATGCCTGTTCTCCGTCAATGGAAACAGCGATCAGCCGCTGGTTTTTGGGGCGGATATAGGAAATCTCCACAGCGGGCATAAAGCCCATTTTTTTATCGTCCACCTTGTCCAGCAGTTCCGGCACAAGGGAGTTCAGCCGCAGATAACGCATGACCTTTTTATAGTTCATGTCGTGCGCCTCACCCACGATCTCAACGGAGCGCTTTCCAATATCGCCCTCGGCCACATTTTTCAGCCGCCCGCCCTGGTGCTTGATGTCCTCCACTTCCAGCTCCAACAGGGCGGCCAGTTCGCTGGGGAGCGTCTGATCCCTCTGCTTGTTGCTGTCCTTCATGGCCTGTACCGCCTCGTGGTCGGTCATTTCCCGGACGATAAAGGGCATTTCCTCCAGCCCGGCCAGCTCACAACCATGATGGCGGCGATGGCCTGCCACGATCTCATAACCGTTTCCGTCTTTTTCCGGGCGGGCAAGGCCGGGAACCATTACGCCGTTTGCCTTGATGGACGCTACCGTTTCCTGCATTTTGGCATCGTCCCGCACCTTAAACGGGTGGGGACGGAATGTGTGGAACGGATGCATTTCGGAAAGTTTCAGATAGACCAGCTTTCCTTCCTCCACAGGACGGGGTGGAGCGGCTGGCTCAGGCGGAGCCTGTTCCGGGGCCGGAGCCGCATTTTCGGGTGGGGCCTTTTCGGGTTCGGGGGCAGCTTTAACCTCCGCAGCCTTTTTTCCACTTCGGGACAATTTGTCTCGCTTAGTCGGCGTGGCCTCGCCGGGGGCCGCCTTATCCGCCTTGGGTGGGCGGCCCTTGCGGGGCTTCGCCGCCTCCTTGCCAGCAGGCTCCGCTTTTTCCTCTTTTGGGGGACGGCCCCGACGGGCCTTTTTCGGTTCATCATCCCCAGCGGCGGGAGGTTCCTCCTGCGTTTTCTCCTCCGGCTCTTTTGCCGCCTCCTCTTTTTCTACCTCGGCCCGGGCTGTCTGCCGCTTTTCATTCATCAGCTCATTGATTTTGTCAAAGGACACCACCACATCACCGGGCTCGGGCTGGGCAGGCCCCTCCTGCTGGGGTGTGGGAGCGGCGGCCTGTTCGGGAGCCGGAGCCTGGAGCCCGTCAGCCGTAACAGGCGCGGGAGCCTCCGGGAGTTTCTCCTCACCGGGGCCTGTGTTCAATTTTTCATCTGCCATTCACTATCCTCCTTCTCGTGAAAGTTGCACAATTTTGCGGGTTAAATTTCTGTAATTATTTTTCTGCCTCCTTCCGGTCTATCCACGCAAAAAAGCCGCCCGATTTTAACGCCGGACGGCTTTTTGTGTAATGTGATAGATCAAATATTATTTTTTGTGGTTCGTAGGCTCCGAAAAGCCTTGTATTTACAGCGTTCCTAATAGGAAACAATCATATGTCTTTTGATGTAATATCAATTGTGGATTGAAATATTATATTTTTTATTAACCAATTTACAGATAGTTTCTTGTATCAAAAATCTGAGTATTTCAGAAATTGTTGGTTTATCGTCTGGATGGCGCCGAATATTTAACACCTTTTAAAACATCAACTATATACTACTTTTCTACTCTGCTTTTGTATCATGGATATTTACATTATAAATTACATCAACTGGATTTGCATTTCTTTTATATTCTTCATTTTCTAACTGCAAAAATGCACCTTGAAATTTGCTGTTTTCTTTTTCAATCACATATATTAATTTTTTTAATCCTATTCCTTGAACTGAATGCCATTTTAAAACCTTCTCTGCTAGGTCTGAAAATATTTCATCATTATTTATTGTATGTGTCAGATACTGTTCCACACTTCCAGCTGCTAAATCCGCAAGACTTAATAAATCAGTCATGTAATATGATGCATCTGTATTAAACGGTTTCATGGAATAACCTATTGTTTTATATTTAGGAGCATCTTTAAGCGAATTTAACGCATTTGATAACATTCTTGTTAAATCCACCGCTCTACGTTCATTGGCCATTGTTGCATCATCATCTGGCATCCAAAATATCTTTTTACCTGATGGAACAAGCAGTTTAATTAAATATGTGAGAATATATATGATTCTCATTGACTTCTCTAATACAAAAGGTTTCCACTTTCCATACTCATATTCTGTTATTGATTCGGTAATATTTTTTAATGCTTTCTTATTATCGCTTGTACATAAAGATATTATTTCTTTGTTTACTGCTACAGTTATAAGCAGTCCATTCACAAAATTATTAGTCAGACTTAGATATTCATCCATGCACCTCATCATTGGCCCATAATGTGCATCTTTAAACGAAATCTCTTTATGCGGATTCCCCATTCCATATTTTTCCCTCAGTATCTTCATTTGTTCTCTAAAAAAAGCAAGACCATTGTAATCAGTCAAAACAAATGAATATGTATAGAACTTACTATTTTTTTCTTCCCCTCCATAATCTGAGAATACTGCCACTGTTTCATTTTTATTAAAATTCGGTAAAATTAATTGATGCCGTTTATATGTCTTTACCAATCCATCATTTAATAGTTCAAAAATTATTGATTTATTATCACCTTTAAATTCTATTGGCAGATTAATGTCTTTTAATATCCAGCTATCTGCTAAATCTTCCGCAATTTCTTGTTTAGATTTCTTCATAATACCTCCAGTAAATAAATATCTATATGACACAAAAGGCCATCTGTATGGTGACTTTTTATATTCATCCTGTAACTCTCTTACAGCTTTTCTAAACGAGGCTAGATTTTACGTTTTAATATTCATTTTTTTGTATCCGCTTTCTTGTATTCAAAATTATTTTCTGATTCTTTCTAATTTCACACAAACCTCGCAATGCCCTGTCCACGGAAACAAATCCACGCCCCAGGCCTCCTCCGCCTTATATCCTTTTTTCTTAAAATACTGCAAATCCCTGGCCAGGGTGTCTGGGCCGCAGGAAATGTACACTACCTTTTTAGGGCCCATTTTCACCACAGAATCTATAAATACCTGGGTGCTGCCGCTCCGGGGCGGGTCCATAAAAACTACGTCTGCCTTTTCTCCCTGTTCTGCCATTTGAACCATAAACTTGCCGGCGTCGTTGCAGTAAAATCTAATATTGTCTGCCTTGTTACATTTTCCGTTGTTGACAGCGTCTTTTACAGCGTCAGGGTTTAACTCCACCCCAATTACTTTTCCCGCATGTTTGCTGGCAATAATTCCAATAGTTCCGATTCCGCAGTAAGCGTCCACCACTGTCTCCTTACCTGTCAGGCCGGCCAAATCCATAGCCTTATTATAAAGCGCCTCTGTCTGTACAGGATTAATCTGGTAAAAAGATTTAGAAGAAATGCGGAATCTGCAGCCGCATAAAATGTCCTCAATATAGCCCTTGCCATAAAGTACGTGCTCCTGATCTCCTAACACCATACTAGTTCCCCTGCCGTTTACATTCTGAATAATTGTTGTGATTTCAGGATGCTTTTGCCGCAGCGCCTTCACAAAATTATTCTTAGACGGAAATACCGGGGAAGCAGTCACAAGCACCACCATAATTTCCCCTGTGGCAAATCCCCTTTTTACCAGCACGTGCCGCAGAAGGCCATATTGGGTGTCCTCGTCGTATGTTCTGATTTTAAATGATTTCAGCATACCTCGTATAGTAGCGATGATTTCATCCGCCTTCTGGTCTTCTATCAGACAAGTTTCTACAGGCACTACCTTGTGGCTTCCCTCCTGATATATCCCGGAAATTGGATTCCCTTTCCGGTCATGGGTAAATACTGCATGTACTTTGTTCCTGTAATAAAAAGGATTTTCCATGCCAATAATGAGCTTTACCTTACAGATTCCCTTTAACAGCTCATCTAGCTGCTTTTGCTTCATTTCCAGCTGTTTTTCATATGGTATATCTAAATGCTGACATCCTCCGCATTTTCCTGAAACAGGACATAATATTTTTCTGCCTGTATTTTTCGCTGCACTTTTCTCTGTATTTTTTACTGTATTTCTCACTGTGCTTTTTGCTGTATTTCTTGCCCTATTACTTGTGGTATTTCTTGCTTTAAATGATGTATCTTTTTCTTTTTTCATTGCTATGATACCTCCAGAAGTTTTTCCCTTTCACATATCAAACTGTGTGCTCTTCTCTTGCCAATTTTTTCTCCCTATTATATAATAAACCGTAAAAATAAAGAGAAAGGTTTTATTAGAAATGGAAGACTTATTTTTCATAGATGAAACGCTTTATACTGGCCGCCCTGCCGATTTGACAGGCAGGCTTTCCAAAGAGGTCAGAACTTACGATCTGCTGGATGACCTGCATATTTCTTATGAAAGGCTGGACCATTCTCCCACTGCTTCTATAGAAGCGTGCCACGATATTGACAAGCGGTTGGGAATTGAAATATGTAAAAATTTATTTCTCTGCAACGCGCAGAAAACCAGCTTTTATCTGCTTATGATGCCAGGCCGCAAGAAGTTCAGAACTGCTTTTTTGTCTAAGCAGATTCAGTCTGCCAGACTTTCCTTTGCCGGACCGGAATACATGGAAAAGTATTTAGATATTACTCCCGGCTCAGTAAGCGTTCTAGGACTGATGAACGATAAGGATTTAAATGTACGCTTATTAATTGATAAGGATATTTTATCACAGCCCTACATTGGCTGTCACCCTTGTGTAAATACATCCAGCTTAAAACTGCGCACCTCTGACCTGACAGACATAATTTTGCCTGCAATTAACCATCCATATACTCAAGTAGAGAGTGAGGCGGAATAGGGAAAAACCTATTTCGCTTCACTCTCCCTTTGTTTTTATACGTTTACTTCTCTGGTGCTTTCCCTCAGCCATTCTTTTTCTTCTTCATCTAAATAAGGAGAAATCTTTTCATACACCTGTTTATGATAATCGTTCAGCCAGGCAATTTCCTCCCGGCTCATTAAAGATAAATCCAGCGCGTCCAAATCAATAGGGGCAAAGGTTACAAATTCAAATTCCATAAATTGGCCGTAGGCATTTTTTTCGCCTTTTCGGCAGAGAACCAGGTTCTCTGTGCGGATGCCGTGGCTTCCCTCTACATAATAGCCAGGCTCGTCGGAAGTCAGCATACCTTCCTGAAATTCCCAGGCAGTCCCTGACATTTCTTTCCAGCGGAATGCATTGGGGCGCTCATGGACGTTTAACATATAGCCGACTCCATGTCCGGTGCCGTGATTAAAATTCAGACCTCTTTTCCAAAATACCTCTCTGGCCGCCAAATCTAAATTGACTCCGCTGCAGCCGGCCAAAAATTTGGTGTGGCCCATCCGCAGCATACTGATTGCCACTAAAGTAAAGTGGGTTTTTTCTTCCTCTGTTAAAGGCCCCATAGCCACTGTTCTTGTAATATCTGTTGTGCCTCCCATGTACTGTCCGCCGGAATCTACTAAATAAAATCCTCTTGGCTCTAAAACCTTATTTGTTTCCTCTGTAGCTCTGTAATGACACATGGCGGCGTTGGAGCCATAGGCTGAAATCGTGGAAAAGCTGTCTCCCATATAGCCTTCCTGCTGCCTTCTTAATTTTTCCAGATATTGAGAAACGCTGATTTCGTCCATAGGAATTTTCCCTATATTTTTCTTCAGCCAATAAATAAACTTTGTCACTGCAGTGCCGTCCTTAATATGAACACGGCGGATATGCTCCATTTCTGTTTGGTTTTTTACTGCCTTCATCAAAGAAACAGGATTCATTTTATCTATAATTTTATTTGTGTGATCCAGGCTTTCCCACAGACAGTCATTGACCTTAGCCTTTTCCATCAGAACTGTTTCATTTTTAAGTTCCGCGGCAAACTGATAAATTTCATTATAATCCCTGACTTGCACATTTATTTTTTCTAAATACTCTCTGTTTTCTTTATTTAATGAAACCTCCCTGATAAATAAAATAACCTTATTTTCAGTGATAGCCAGAAAGCTGAGAACTACAGGATTACACGGAATATCTGTGCCTCGTATATTTAAAAGCCACACAATATCGTCTAACACAGTAATCATGTGAACTGTGGCGTTTTCTTCCTTCATTTTCTCCCGCAGTCTTCGAATCTTACTCAAAGCCGATTCTCCTGTATAGTCTTCTCCCAGAATCCAAAATGGCTCTCCCAAAAGCAGAGGACGATCCCCCCATATTTCTCCAACCAAATCTCTGTTGCTGCTGATGCTTACCTTTTGGTCTGCCAGGCAATTTCTCAGCTTTTCTCCCAACTGCCTGTCTACTACTTTTCCGTCATAGCCCAGACAACTATTTTTGTTTAAATGTTGTTTTAAATACTCCTCTATTGTGGGAACGCCTTCTTCTCCCATTTTCATTAAAATAATGTTACTGCCTGCCAGCTGTCTTTCAGCCTGAACAAAATATCTTCCGTCTGTCCACAGACAGGCCTCATCCATTGTAATAACCGCAGTACCTGCTGAACCAGTAAACCCCGTAATATATTCTCTGCACTTAAAATAAGGACCTACATATTCTGACTGGTGAAAATCTGATGTGGGAACTAAATAAGCGCTTACTCCTGCTTCCCTCATTTTTTCTCGCAGCTTTTCAATCCGTTTATTTACCATAATTTTTACCTCCCAAGCTTCTCCTTTTATAACTGTATAATCTGATTTTCAGGCAATTCCTATTATGCTTTTCGCATAGCGTCCTCAATAGCTGCGGCAATGCCCTCACTATATGTCGGATGGGCTCTCATAGCCATAGTTAGCTGTTCTGCCGTCAGGCCGTTTGCAATAGCGGTGGCCATTTCCCCAACCATATCTGTAGCCCTTGGACACATAATCTGAGCGCCTACAATGGTGTTAGAATATGCCTCAAATACTAGGCGGATAAATCCGCTTTTTTCTCTTACTATAATGGATTTTCCATTAGAACTCATATTATAATGTCCGCAGCGCACCTTCATATTCATTTCCCTGGCAGTTTCCTCTGTAATTCCCACAGAAGCAATTTCCGGATCTGTAAAAATACAACTGGGCACTATAGGCAGAGATACAAACATGCTGTTTGGCACTACCTGCAGCTTAATACTATGATCTCTTCCCGCAATTTTCTCCACTACATATGTGCCCTGGGCAGCCGCCACGTGAGCCAGCTGGATCTTAGATATTACGTCCCCCACTGCATAAATCCCAGGCTCGCTGGTCATAAATTCCTGGTCTACCTGGATTCTTCCCTTTTCCATCTGAATATTTATGTCAGCTCCAAACAGCTTTTCCATATACGGCTTACGCCCTGTTGCCACCAGCACTCTGCTGGACCGAATAGAAAGCTCCTCTCCACCACAGTCTGCCACACAAGTTAAGTTCTCCTGAATTTCCTTTACAGAAGCATTGCAGTACACTGCAATTCCCTTTCTCTTTAATTCTTCCTCCAGGGCGGTGGAAACCTCCCTGTCCATAGGTCCTAAAAGACTTCCTGACTTTTCCAGAATCGTTACCTTAGAGCACAGGGCATTGAAAATAGTGGCAAATTCTACGCCGATTACTCCTCCGCCAATAATTGTCAGCCTGTCATAATTCCATGAAGAGGAAGATAAAATCTGGCAGCTGGTCATTACCCCTTCTCTTTCTATGCCGGGAATGGGAGGCAGGGCCGGAGCGGCTCCTGTGGCAATAATAATGTTTTCCGCCTCAAAAAAACCTTTTCCCTCTTCTCCGTTTACCTCTATATTTTTATCTCTTCTTATAGTGGCCGTTCCCTCCACCAAATCTATATGGTTTTCATCAAACAGAGCCTTAATTCCCTGTCTGTACTGATTGACAGACCGGCGTTTATAATCCTGCATTTTCCCAAAATCAAAGGAAATAAAATCTGTGGAAACTCCAAAGTCGTCGCAGTCCTGCATTTTCGCAAACATTCCCGCTGCAAACAGCAAGGCCTTTGTAGGAATACATCCCCTGTTTAAACATACGCCGCCTAATTTTTCTTTTTCAATTACTACTGTTTCTAACCCCAGTGAAGCTGCCTTTAAGGCTGCTGTATAGCCTCCCGGTCCGCCTCCGATAATGGCCAAATCGTATTTTACCGCCATATGATTTCCTCCTCTATTTTTCAAAAAGATTTAAGGCCAGACAGGCGTTCCACACTCCGTCCTCCTCAATATCTGTTGTAATATAATCTGCAATTTCCTTCAGCTTAGGCACGCTGTTGCCCATGGCAACTCCTGTGCCTGCCTCCATAAGAATTTCATAATCATTCATGCTGTCCCCAAAGGCCACTGTATCCCTTAAAGGCACATTAAAATAAGCGCACAGCCGTTTTAAACCTTCTGCCTTTGAAGCCTCTATTTCCACAACATCAGCCCCCTCTTTTCCTGCGAACATAGGAAATTTCAGCTGCGGAAACTGCTTCTCCATATCTAAAGCCCCTGCCTCATTTCCCAAATAGGCCAGGGTTTTCACCTTCATATGTAAAAGCTTCCACGGGTCCTTAAATTGCCTCCCGCACTCTCCCCATCTTCTTATATCTGCAGCCCGCACTTCCTCAGGGTGAAGATAATAATCTTCATCTCCTGCTGTCAGGCCTAAGCTGTATCCCTTCTCATCTGCGTATTTCATCAGCTTTAAAAGCAAATCCTTGTCCATTACATGCTCGTAAATTAACTGATTTCCAACTGTAATTTTAGTTCCGTTTAAATGAATAATCCCGTCCGGCCTCACCATTTCTTTAAATTCTCTGCTGTAGTAATTATCCATATCTCTTCCTGTAGCTAATATAATCCAGGAGGACTGTCTAAGCTTTTCTAAAGCCCAAACCGCACTGTCAGGAATTTTCCATGTACTGTGACTTAATAAGGTCTGGTCCAGGTCAAAGCTGACTATTCTCTTTTTCTGTTCCACAGTTTTTATCTGTCCTTTCTTTTATTTTTCTTCTGATTACAACTGCTCCCCCTAAAAACAAGGCCGCTCCTCCTAAAAATATAATCTTTAAAAGCAGCAGATTTTCATTTCCCTTTGCCTGCCTCTCGATTCTCTCATCTACTTCCATAGCAGCTCTGATTTCCTCCGCCAGCTGGGGAATGGTTTCCCGGTAAAAAATATCTCTCATTCCACATTGTTTTATTGCCTCTCTGTAGGGAACCTGAAAACCAAAATTTGTTATTTCCATATATTTATTCACTGCAGCCTGTCTGTCCCTGCCTGACAGCTCCCAAATATCTAAGGCTGACAGTCCGGAGGTGGCATAGCTGATATAGTAAAAAGGCGTCTGGAAGGTGTGACTGACATCCACCCACTGATACCCTTTCTGTTCCTCATGCTCCTGTAAACTATACTGCTCCCCATACTCCTGGGACAGCTGATAAAATAAATGATTCATATTATCCAAGGTCATATCAGGAGATGCATAAATCATGTTTTGAAATTCATCATAAAGAAAGCCCTGAGTCACCACATACAAAACATTTAAGACTGTGTAATACTGAAATGCCTCTCCCCCTTCTCCAAATAACTCATCTGCGTAAGGAAAAAATAGCAGTTCCAGTCCCTGAGAATGAATTTCCGCCACATCCAGATTATCTTTTTCCCAAAGAGCAGGCACATCAGAATGGAACATGGCGTTATAATGTCCAAACTCATGGATCATAGTTCTATAATCCCCCCAATTATTTTCCGGGGCATTAAAAATAAAAGGCGTTCCATAAGAGTACAGCTTGCCTGTAAATCCCATATCCATTTTTTCTTCTATGTCTTCAATATCGTAAAAATGATACTGCCTCATGTAGGAAAAGGCCTCTTCAATTTCAGGCTCTATCATTTCCATAAACGGCTCTATGTCATCCAGAATTTCTTCTCCTGTTTTCTCCGATGCCGCTTTATATAAAGCCCTTTCATCTATTCCCTGAGCTGCCTTAGAAAAATCCATATATAAAGGCACTAAATACTGTTTTACATCTTCATATAGAGTCTCCACATCCTCCGGTGTAAAATCTCTGTGATATATTTCCCTGTAGGCATAATCCGCGTAATTTTCATATCCGTTTTCTCTGGCCAGCTGGGTTCTCACCTGCACCAACTCCCTGAAAATTTCTCCTGTGGCCTTATTTTTTTCACGGTCCAGAGCCAACTTTATTTTATAAAATTCATTTTCCTCTATACTGCTTTCATAAAGACTTTTTTCCGTCCATTTCTTACCGTCCACTTCCACTTCATAGCATTTCACGGCAGCCTGATTATACTGCTGCACCAGGCTGTTTTCCATGGAGGACAGCAAAAACTCCTTTTGAGACATTTCCTCATAAGAATTCAGGATTTCCACTGCAGCAGGCCCCATCTCCTCCTTTAAAATATCTCCATAGGGTGAATGAATTGCCTTTTTTAAGGTCAACTGTACTTCATCTAAAATTTCACTTTCCAGATCTGCCATTTTCAGCATCTCTTTTTGTATTTCCTGGTCTGCCACATCATTATAATAATCTACTGTTAAAATCAGCTGCTGAGTTCCCATTTCATCTACCTGACAAATGATCTGGTGATACAGCCTCCTGACCTGCTCCTTCCCGCCTGGTTTTGGATCAGCGCAAAGATTGTCCATTTCCTTCAGCGCTTTTTCAATTTCCTCTGTCTCAAATCCAGTATAGGTAATTTGAGAAAAATCTATATACTTACGATCTGCTTCCTGACCAGGCGATGTGCTTGCCCCCTGAACAGAACTGAAAAAAGGTATGGTAAACACTGCTGCCGTCAATATACTGCCTGCAGCATATTTAAAAAATTTACTCGTTTTTATAGCCACCACATCCTTGCCTTTAAATAATTTCAACAGTTTCTTTTATTATCATATCATTTTTCTCTTCGTTCTGCCAGCCACAGGCCGAGAAATCCCATGCCTAATACAGATACCTTTATACAGTCTGCCGCCTCTTCCCAGGGCACATAACTGATTCCTGCCATTAAAAGACTTAGAAAAAGACCTGCCCCAGAGAGAATCCCAAGAAAAATCATAGTATTCTTTTCTTTTTGAGATACCTTGCCTGTAAAATCCAGTCCCGCCCTTCTTACTGCGGCTACTGCCAGAATTCCTAAAGCCATCCCTACTGCTACATCCTTAGGCGTATGGCAGCCTAAATACATTCTGGAAAATCCTACTGCTAAAATTACAGCGGCGCACCCGGCCTTTTTTATCTTTCCGGGAGCGTACAAAAATAGTGTGCCGAAAAATACTGCCGCTCCCTGAGTATGACCGCTGGGAAAGGAGTATCCTGTAGCGGCCGACACCGCCCAGGCCACAGGCGTAAAATCCGGGTCCAGCACCCATGGTCTAGGCACCCTGAAAAGCAGCTTAACAGCCTGAAGCAAAATCCCGGACAGAAAAAAGGCTGTTAATGTCTCATAAGCTATTTTTTTGCTTACTGCAAAATATAAAAATAACGCCATCAGCCCGAGAAATGTACTTTGTCCCAGCCACGTTATTCCCTGAAAGCACACATCCAGCATCGGCGTTCTGAATTCCTCTAACAACCGCAAAAACTCCATAACAACTCTCCTTATTCTTAAACCTTTTCCACTTTATTACAGCTAATAAATTAAGTATACTGACTGGGCTGAAATCTGTCAATTCAGGAATCATCCGTATTGTGTTTTCCTGTTTCTATGCTATAATTAATCCTTAATGACAAAAAAATGGAGGGTACAGCTATACTATGGAAATAAGTATTTTACTTATAAAACAAATTTTAGAGCTTTTTCTTATGATATTAATGGGATATATAATTGTGCGCATGAATATATTAAAGGACTCTGACAGCAGAATCATTTCTATTCTCGTACTATATTTAATCATGCCCTGCGTGCTGATTAATTCCTTTCAGGTATCTTTCACTGAAGAAAAAATGCACGGACTTCTGCTTACCATAGCAGCCTCTATTTTGCTTCAGCTGACTTTACTTTTACTTACCTGGCTTTTCAGATCTGTTTTTCACTTAAATGTAGTAGAATGGACCTCTGTCTACTACTCTAATTCAGGCAATCTGATTATTCCTCTGATTACATATGTTTTAGGCCAGGAATGGCTTTTATATGCCAGCGGCTTTCTGTCTGTTCAGACTGTTATGCTGTGGACCCACTGTAAAAATGCCTTCAGCGACGACAAAAAATGGGATATTAAAAAATTTATTCTTAACATAAATATGATTTCTATTGTGGCTGGCCTGGTTTTATTTTTCTCCAAAATCCGCCTGCCGGAAATCATTACAGGAACTATGAGCTCTGTGGGAAATATGATTGGGCCTCTTTGTATGATTGTTACTGGTATGCTGATTGGCAGCACTGATTTAAAACAGGTATTTTCCAACAAACGTATTTATTTAGTCACCTTCCTTAGACTGATTATCCTGCCATTGGCCGCCATAGCCGTACTTTTTATCAGCCGTCTTCCATATATACTGCCTGACGGAAAAACTATTCTTTTAGTTACCTTCCTGGCAATCATCACCCCTTCTGCCTCCACCATTACCCAAATGGCCCAGGTTTACGACAAGGATGCACGCTATGCCAGCTCAGTAAACATTATGACTACCCTGCTGTGCATTATTACTATGCCTGTATTAGTATATATCTATCAGATTGTGATATAAAAATAGTTGGGCGCAGCGCCCAACTATTTTTTCAGGTTCTTTACTTTATCTCTGTGGGTTTAAATTGTTTTGCCAAATATCCGTCATGGCAGTAAATAGCTGCCGCCGGATTGTGGCCCAGAACCCTGTCCTTTGCCACTAAGGTAGTAACCATTGCCTTGGAATATTTATAAAATAGGGAGTCGTGTCCTACGCAAAGTCCTAAGGCAATATTAAACTCAGTTTCCTGTTCATTTAAAAGCTCTGCCTGCATAATGGGATTGCACATTGCTTCAAACTTATCTGGGTTTACTCTGGCCTGAATCCCCACAGTGTCTTTAGAAATAGAGCCGTTTTTACATATTACGGAAACCACCTGGAAACCGGCTTTCCTGAGAATTTTTCCTACAATTCTGGCTTCCTCTCTTAAACCGTAGCAAAAAGCCAGCCCCAGTTTCTCGTATCCCATATTTTTAGAAACCTCTATAATTTCCCTAAGGCGCACCCACTGGCCGTAGCCTAAAGCCTCAATCTCTGAACATTTAATATAAAATTCCCTGTTCTCTTCTTTCTCATACTCCTTCATAGGTTCTGTGTACATTTCCATAAAATGCATAGGACAGTTTTTAGGAAGCTTGTCTTTTGTCCCCTTCTGACATTCATTTACTGTACAGCAATCACATGTATACATACTTTTTCCTCCCCCGTTTCTCCTAAAAATTATATAAATCCATAGCCGGAGCTTCTTCTATTTGGAAGCTGGGCCAGAATCACTGCGCAAAATACTAAAGCGCAGCCTAACAGCTCTCTTCCGCTTAAAACCTGATGCAAAATCACCCAGCCTGCTAAAACTGAAAATACTGATTCCAGGCTAAGAAGCAAAGAGGCTACTACCGGGTCTGTGTCCTTCTGAGCCACTACCTGCAGCGTATATCCAACTCCGCTTGACATAATACCGGCGTAAAGCACAGGCGCCCAGGCTGCAGTCAGACTTTCCATTGTAGGCGTTTCTTTTATAAAAGCCATAATTATGGCTATAATGCTGGCTGTAAAAAATTGAATGCATGACATAAATACCCCGTCTGCCTTAGGAGAAAAGTAATCAATAACAAGAATGTGAATGGAAAATACAACAGCGCACAGCAGTACCATGAAATCTCCTTTTTCCATAGTAAAGCCTTCTTTAATACTGAGCAAATACATGCCGGCCACTGCTATGGCCACACTGACCCACACCTTTAATCCTGCTTTTTTTCCCAGGGCAATACTTAGCACGGGAATAATCACTATGTAAAGAGTCGTAATAAATCCTGCCTTTCCCACTGTAGTCTGCGCAATGCCTATTTGCTGTAAGGCGGAGGCAATACAAAGACAGATTCCGCAGCAGATTCCGCCTATAATTCCTGTGTTCCTTTTCCTGGCTGCAGCTGCTCTTGTCATTGTTCTCCCTGTCCCGTTAAAATAACGAAAACCAAATATACATGGAATCAGCACTAATCCTCCAATAAGAAATCTGGCCCCATTAAAGGTATAAGGCCCTACGTAATCCATTCCCACACTTTGAGCTACAAAAGCAACTCCCCAAATAAATGCTGTTAAAACCAGCATAATGTTGCTCCTTGATCTTCTGTTCATGTCCTCTGTCTCCTGCTTTGCTATTTTTTCTTTTTATATTTTGGATTTCTGAAATTTACTATATGTCCCACTAATGTGGCAAATGCAAGACCGATGCACACCATATTTAACTTCGTATACTGGCTGGCCCCTCCGATAATCAGGCACAGCACTCCGTCTATGGCAAACAGCCACCACTCTGCTTTGCATAAAGCAGGCAGGTCGAACTCCTTTTCTCTGTCCGGATATCCCCAAAACAGCAGAAAATCCTTTCCTCTCAGCATCATCACTGTTTCTACAATACAGGCAATTCCACACAAAATGAATAATGCATCCACAATCATTTCCTCCTCTTTTTGTATTAATATTTCTTAGTAATCAGCAGCTCTACAGCCAGTCTGTCCTGCATCCGCCCCGTCTTCACCGCTTCCTCCATGTCAACACATAATTCCACATAAGACAAAATCTGTTCTTTTGTAAAAGACCTGGACTGAGGCATAATTTTTCCTGCCACAAAAGGCTGAATTTTCAGCTTGGAGGCAATAGAGCTTTTATCCATTCCCTTTTCCATAAGCTCCTTTACCTGGAGAATCTGGTTGAATTGTCTGGCTATGAGAAACAATATCCTCATAGGCGGCTCCTTCAGCGTAAGCAAATCCTCGTATAAATCCATAGCCTGTCTGGTCTTTCCCGTTACAATGGCGTTTACCATATCAAATACCTTATTTACCGCCCGCACAGTGCAGATTTCCTCTACATCCTCATTTGTAATAACATCCCGGCCTGCAGTGTAGCTGATCAGCTTCTCCAGCTCCATTTTAATATTTTCCATATCGTCGCCCGCCATGGAGAGAAACAGTTCCATTGTATTGCCGGTTATCTTCTTGCCCTCTTTGGCCAAAATGGTTCCCGCCCATTTTCCCAACTGTCCAGGGCTTTGTCTGGCCATTTCAGCCGGATATCCCAGCTCCTTAACCTTTTTAAAAAGTCTGTTTCTTTTATCTACTTCTGATTCAATAAAAACAAGGCAGGCAGTATCCGGCATCTGAGGCAGATATTCTGTCAGCTTTTCGGCCCCTCCACTTTTAAATAAGCCGCTGTCCTCTACCATAATCAGCCGCTTTTCTGCAAAAAAAGGCATTGTGTCCGCCAAATTCATCAGCTGATCCAGATCAATATTTTTTCCCTCAAAATAATTAAAGTTCATATCGTCGCCGTCTGTAATTGCCTGGCGCAATCTGTTTTTATAGCTTTTTTTTAAAAAGCTTTCTTCTCCATAAAGTAAATAAACCGGCTTAAAATTCTTGTCCTTAATATCCTGATTTAAAACCTGCATACCTGTCCTTTCTGTCTCTCAGAACGTATCGCCAAGCCTTTTTAAAGCTCCGGCAAGTCTTACCTATTATACCTTATCTATTTTAAATAATCTACTGTTTCATTGTTGAAATCCGCAGGGTTTTTCCGTCTGTCTCCAATATTACTGCTCCAGCCAAGGCAGTGGAAAGGGCAGAAATTTTATGCTGCCTCAGCCTTTCTACAACATAAGGGCTGGGGTGTCCGTAGAAATTTTTCTTTCCATAAGACAAAATTGCCAGAGCCGGCTCCATACATTCTAAAAACGCCTGGCTGGTAGACGTGTCAGAGCCGTGATGAGCCACCTTTAGCACTTGAACCTTTGATAATAACCGGCGCACATTTTCCCTTCCCGCCATGATTTTCTCACACGTCTCTGTAGTATCTCCTGTAAACAGCATATGAAAATCTTTAAACTGCGCCAAAGCCACTAAGGACTGGCTGTTTTTATCTGCCGCCGGATCATCCTCTCCCGGATACAGGCAGACAACAGTAAGATCTCCCATTGTAAAGGAATCTCCCTCCTTCATATATACAGTCCTGGAATCTGCTCCCATATGTTCATCCATTAATCCCGCCAGCTGCATTTCCCTTTCTCCCTGTTTCCCCAGCCATGGCAGCACTAAGGTTTTTATTGTAATTCCTGTGTCCTCCTGCAAAATATACTCCAGACCGCTTACATGATCTTCATCTCCATGACTTACCATTGCCCACTCCAGCTTTCCGATCCCCTTTGATTTTAATACAGGCTCCAGCACCTGGCTGCCTAATTTTTTATTATCCGTGCTGCCTCCGTCAATTAAAGCCGCCCTTCTTTCTGTTTCTATTAAAATTCCGTCTCCCTGCCCTACATTTAATACTGTAATTCTTACTCCGCAAACCTTTGGCGGCTGCATAATCAAAAATAAACCTGCCGCTCCGACTGCCAGAAAAAACACCTGGCTTTTTCTTTTTTTCACCAATCCATATTTTCTGATCATTATGCAAATAGCCAGAGCAACACATATATAAAAAACCATTTGTTTTTCAGACGGTCTGCCTAAAATCAACAGGGAACCAGGCAATCTGCCTGCCTTTTCACAAAGCCAGGAATAAAGCTTTAAAATATAATATCCGGTGGCCAAAGCCGTCTTTCCTGCAGGCAGCCAGATAAACCCCAGACATATGCCAGCAATGCCGGACACCATTACATAGGACATAAGGGGAATTACAAGAAAATTCAGAAAAAATCCATACACAGGATACTGAAAGAAATGGTACAGCACTATGGGAAAGGTAATTATTTGAATGGCTGCGCTTACAAGAATACTTTGAAGGGACGAAGACTGGGCAGAAAAATAATATGTAAAATATTTTCCCAAAGCTCCAATGGCAAACACCGCTCCAAAGGACAGCTGGAAACCGCTGTGATATAAAAGCAATGGCGACTGAGCCAGTATCAGACACATGGCAAAACAGGCTGCTGAAATCATATCATAAGTTTTACCTATACATTGTGCCAGAAAAACTAAAAGGAGCATAAACACTGCTCTTTTTACAGAAACGCCAAAGCCTGCCATCTGACCGTAGAATATTACCGCCAGGCCTGCCAAAGCCGCCGCCTGCCTTTTTCCCAGCCCCGCCCGGTTTAAGGCCTTGAAAGCTCCCATACCGATTACAGATACGTGAAGACCGCTTACAGCTAACAGATGAGCGATGCCGTTATCCTGATACATTTTTCTTTCCCTGTCCTCAATTCCCTTTTTGTCTCCCAAAACCATGGCCTTCATAATACCTGCCTCCTCCTCAGGCAGACACAAATCTAAAATCCTGCCGCTTTCTTCTCTCACTGCTAAAGTTTTATTTCTCCACCAGTTTTTCACCTGGTAAAAACCATTTTTTTCCTCCTCCACAATCTGTGCCTCTTCCCCATAAACCTTTATATAAATTTTTAATCCTCCATAATAAATAAAATAATTAAACTCTCCTGGATTTTCCGGCTTATCAAATTCCTGAAGAGCCCCCTTTAATTTTAATCTGACGCCTAACCGGGCATTATCCGGCATGTGCTCTAAATATACCTGCACCTTTCCCGGGATTCTGACATGTTCTTTATCATTGTAAAGTCCCTGCTTTGTTTCATCTATTATATAGCATTTCCTCAGAACAACTGATGAAGGCTTTTCTATTCCTTCAATCTCCCCCTCTAAAATAACCTTTCCCCTTTCCTTTGCTGTTATATTATGTATTTCTTTCAGCTCATCTGCCGCAACCCTTGTCTCTAATCCTCCCCAAAGAATGCCAAAAAGCAGGGCCGCAATACAGAAAGCCCTGCTTTTTCTCCACAAATATACTGCTCCTAAAAGCATTCCAAGTGTTAAAACAAATACAGCCGTTTTTTCCTGCAGGACAAATACCTCTCCAAGTACAAATCCCCATGCAATGATAACAAATGGCCGTTTTATTAGTTTTCTCCTCCTATACAATCTAAATTTCTTTCAAATAATGTATCTAAAGATATAGTATCCCGAAACTTTATATCTTTAGAGCCGTTGACGCTGATCTGCACCTTGCTTACATTATTTAGCTCAGCCAGGGAATTTACAATAGAATAAATAGGAATATAATCCCTGACCTCCAGGCTTCCGTCTAAAAACTCAGAATCAAAATTCAGATAACAAATATTATCGTTCATAGATATATTTAACAGCTTTGTATTTCTGGAAAGAGTAGGGCACAGATTAAAGCCTTGGGGACCGGCAATCAGCTGGTCTACCACCAGTTTTTCCAGGGATGAATTTATATTGTACACAACCTCTCTTCTTTCTGCATATAACTTTTCTCCCTTTTCATCTGTAAAATACAAAATCAGCTCCGTTTTTTCAAATGTATTAATATCGCTGATGCTGTTAATAAAATCTCCTCCGGAAATCATGCCCACAGTCTTTCCCTTACTGTCTGTTAAAGGCTGACCACCTGTATAAATATTAATATAATCTACCCCGTCTATTTGGGTTAAGGTTTCCGCCAACGCCGCCCTGCACAAGATTTCCCGTTCAGGCTTCATACTGCTGTATGCGTCGTCAAAGTATAAATACACTACTACGTCTTCCCTGCTGAACTTTTGATACTCTACTTTATCTGACAGCGCTGTCTGACAGTCCAGACTGTTGGGCACATTGAGAAATTGGCCCATCAGCTCTTCAATTAGCTGATCCACATTTTCCGTATCTGTTTTATATGTCTGAGGCACCAGCTTTGTAGCGGAAGCATTCAGATAATAAACAGAATACTCCCCTTTTTTATTGCCCTCAGCCTTATATTCCTGAGCCTTTCCCTTACATCCTGCAGTAAATCCCAGAAGCAAAACAACAGCCAGGAAAATTCTTCCCCACTTTGCAGCCCTGCTCCATATAACTAAATTTTCTCTCATAGCATCTCTCATTTCTATGGAATGTAGGTAAGAGGAATCCGAACTGTAAATGTAGTTCCCTCTCCTTCTTTACTTTTCACCTTAATGGCTCCCTGGTGCATCTGTATAATATTTCTGGTAATAGCCAGCCCCAGTCCTGTGCCGCCTGTTTCTCTGGATCTGGCCTTATCCACCCTGTAAAATCTTTCAAAAATCCTGCTTTGAAATTCCTCGGGAATCCCAATTCCAGAATCAGAAACCTTAATATAACAGAATTTATGGTCTGCATCTAAACTGACATGGACCCATCCCTCTTCTTTATTATATTTAATGGCATTTTCCACTAAATTGCTGAGAGCCAGGGAAAATTTCACTTCATCTGCATCTGCCACCACTTCCCTCATGCTTTCTAAGGTCAGCTCAATATTGCGCTTTTGTGCAATAGGGCGCAGCCTTTTTAAAATCTGCTCCAGAAGTATATTCATATTTACATGGCCTATATTTAGCTCTGTAGCCGCCTTATCCATTTTTACCAGAGACAGCAAATCGTCAATAATCTTGCTTTCTCTGTCAATTTCATCTGAAATGTCATTCATAAATTCCTGATACAGCTCTACAGGAGCGTTTTCCATGGACATAAGAGAATCTGCCAACACGCGGATAGAGGTAATAGGCGTTTTTAACTCATGGGAAACATTGGAAACAAACTCCTGCCTGGACTTATCCACATCCTGCAGCTTTCTGATGGCCTGGCTGACAGACTCCCACATCTGCTGTATCTCCCTGTAGACGCTAAAAGATATATCTGTATTTAAATCACCTGCAGCCACCTGGGACAGCTTATTTTGAAACTCTTCTAAGGGCTTCATAAAAAAGCGAACCATTAAAAATACTGCTACTCCTATAGCCAGAACTGCCATCAGCTGAAACAGATTCGCCTTATCCTCCACCATTTCCACCTGCAGCAAAATATTTTCAGAGGAAGCAGTAATCAGCATAACGCCTGAGATTCCCGCCTCCCTTGACATATCGTAAAGGGGAAATGTCTGAATATAGTAATGCTTATCTTTATCATACTTATTGGTGTACTCTCCCTGAAAGCATCTCATAATTTCCTCTGAAATCTGATACTTTCTCTCTGCAATGCGAAATGTATCCCGCACCACCCGGTAATCCTCATCTACTACTACAATCCGGCCGTTTAACACATCTGCCAGCACATCCATTTCACTGTCCAAAATTGTGTCCTTCACATCTGCGTCCATATAGCCGGCTCTGCTTAACTTGTTGCTGAGAATCATTCCCTGATTCTGGATTTCCAATGACCTGGCGTCAATCTGGCTTTGCTTAAATGAGCCAGCCATCATCTTCCCCTGAAATATCATAGGTAAAATACCTATAACCAGCAGCATTACCACCAGGGGCAGCCTCATGCCTGCTGTTAACCTTCTTTTTTCCATATCTTAATCCACTTTTATTTTTCTTGTACAGGCCACCGCCACAGCTCCGGGGCCAATATGACACACAATACTAAGGGCCAGCGGGTCCGCCTCAATAGGAACTCCCGGAAACTCCCTTTTAAGCTCCTCCACCCACTCTTCTGCTACTTCTTTGGAGCTGCTGTAGGCTGCTTCTAAATAAGTATCCTGGCATTGAGGGTCATTGTACTTCTCCTCCACCTCTTTCCTTATAGCGTTAATCATAATCGACTTGGCCTGCTTCATAGTTCTTCCTTTTGCAAAAGCGTCCAGTCTTTCCCCTGCGATTACTAATACAGGCTTCAGCTTTAAAAGAGAGCCCAGGGCAGCGGCAGCCGGCGTAACCCGCCCGCCCTTTTTTAAGTATGTTAATGTGTCTACAGTTACATATATAATAGAATCAAACTTTGAGGCTTCCAAAATCTCTTTAATCTCTTCCCCGGTTTTTCCCTTATCCGCCAGCATTTTTGCGTCAACTGCAGATTGAAGCTGAGTTACTGAAATCCTTTGATTATTAACTACAAAAACCTTTCCCTCATAATCCTGAGCCAGCATAGCTGCAGTCTGGCAGGAGCTGCTTAATCCGCTGGACATTGGAATGTGAACCAGCTGATCATATTCTTTTAAAAGATCATCCCAAAGCTTTGTCACCTCTTTTGGGGATGGCTGAGAGGTAGTAATATCAGCTCCTTCTGCCTGAAGAGCCAAAAACTTTTCCAGGCTTAAATCCACTCCCTCATAGTACAGTTTTCCGTCTATCATAAAAGGCATAGGCAATATATGAATTCCCAGCTCTTTTGACCTTTCTACAGTTAATCCGCTGTTGCTGTCTGTGATAATTCCTACTTTCATTCCTCTTCTCCTTCTAAACGGTTGGCAGTCATATACAGATCATAGTACATGCCTCTTTTTTCCAGCAGCTGCTTATGGCTGCCCTCCTCCACAATCCCATTGCCTGACAGCACCAGAATTCTGTCTGCATTTTTAATGGTAGTCAGTCTGTGGGCGATAGTTAAGGTTGTCCTTCCCTGAGCCAATCTGGACAGGGATTTAGAAATTAAATACTCGCTTTCATTATCTAATGCAGAGGTAGCCTCATCCAAGATTAAAATAGCCGGGTTTTTCAAAAAAACGCGGGCTATACTGATTCTCTGCTTCTGTCCTCCAGAAAGCTTTACGCCTCTTTCTCCTACGTATGTATGATAACCATCCTTCAGCTCTCTGATAAAATCGTCTGCGCCTGCCAGCTTAGCGGCCTCAAAAACCTCCTGGCTGCTGGCTCCCGGCCTTCCGTATGCAATATTTTCAAACACAGTTCCTGAAAATAAATATACGTCCTGCTGCACCACGCCAATATTGGAGCGCAGACTTTTCAAAGTCAGCTCCTTTATATTTTTTCCGTCAATAGAAATTTGTCCAGATGTGGTATCATAAAATCTGGGAATCAAGTTGCACATTGTAGTCTTTCCGCCGCCTGACGGGCCTACCAGGGCAATTTTCTCACCAGGACTGATGTTTAGGCAAATATCCTCCAGCACAGGAGTGTGATCGTCAGGATATTCAAAGTTCACATGGTCAAACTCAATAGCTCCTTTTACATCCTTCAGCTCCTGTGCGCCTTCCTCGTCAAAGATATCAATATCAGCGTCCATAATCTCTACAAAACGCTCAATTCCAGTCATTCCTCTCTGAAACTGCTCTGCAAACTCTATAATTCTGCGGATAGTAGCAAGCAAAGTTGTAACATATAAGGTGTACGCCACTAAATCTCCCGGCGATATCAGTTCCTTTATCATAAAGATGCCGCCTGCCAAAATCACCACTGTGTACATCAGGCCGTCAAACATACGCACAGTATCCTGGAAAGCAGCCATGTACAAATAAGTTTTCTTTTTAATATCTAAAAATTTTATATTATCCTTCTGAAACTTTTCAATTTCAATATTCTCATTGGCAAAAGCCCTTACCACCTTATTCCCCAGCAGATTGTCCTCAATTCTGGCGTTCAGCTCTCCAATGTGATTTCTCTGCTGTTTAAAGGCCGCCCTCACCTTCAGATTAAAATAAGTACAGGACACAGCCATAATAGGAATAAACACAAAAATAATAATTGTCAAAGGCAGATTAATACTTGACAAAATCACAAAGGAAACAACTGCCTTTAAAAATGCAATAAAAAACTCCTCCGGACAGTGATGGGCAAATTCTGTTACGTCAAACAAATCACTGGTAATCCTGGACATAATCTGTCCTGCTTTTGTATTATTGTAAAAGCTGTCCGACAGTTTCTGCAGATGCTCAAAAGCATCCTTTCTCATATCAGTTTCTATTCTGGCCCCCATAATATGACCTGTATAAGCCATATAAAAGCTGGCCAATCCGTCAATAATCCTCAGTCCAAAATACATGAGACTAATATGTACAATCATTTTAACTGTTATAGCCGCCAGATTTTCCATACCCTGATTTGTAATATACCGAAAAATCAAAGGCAGCACCACTTCACAAATCGTTGTGAGGGCTGCGCAGAACAAATCCAGAACCATAATCCCCATATAATTCTTATAGTAAGGGGCAAAACGCCTGATCAGCTGAGACGTTTTCATACTCCTTGTATTCATCACACTTTCACTCCTGTCCTCTTAATTACATATTTCCCATTCTATCTTATTTTTTACAAAAAGGAAAGCTGTTTTTCCCTCCCCTGTTTTTCTTCTCATATTCCCTTATTTTGTGGAAAATTTCTGAAATATATGTTACCATCAGTATATAATTTTCAAGGAAATTGATTAAAGGGAGGAACAATAACATGCCTTACTGTCCAAAATGCGACATGGAGTTTGTAGAAGGGATGACTGTATGTACTGATTGCCACGGACCCTTAGTGGAAACAAAGGAAGCCGCCATGGCAATGAAGCAAAAAGAAAATGAAGAAAAAATGAAAGAAATGGCAGAAAGAATGGCTGCCATGGAAGCTGCTGCCAACAATGGCCAGCCTGTGCCCCAGCCTTTATCTATGACTGGACGCAGATCGAAAACACCTGTCCCATCTAATGTATATGTAAAAAAGTCCCAAAAATACGCAGATATGAAATCCTCAGCCTCTGCATTTTATGTAGTGGGCGCTATTATGATCGCAGCCGCCCTCTGTTTATGGCTGAATATTTTAAACCTGCCAATGACAGGTATGAACGGACTTCTTATTAAGATTATTGTTACTGCTATTGGAATCGCATCCTTTGCAATCGCCTTCTCCTCAGCCAAATCAGCGAAAGCTTTAGCTGTCCAGGCAGAAGCAGAAAATGAAAAAGAAGACCATTTAATCCAGTGGTTTCTATCTTCTTACACCAAAGAAACTATAGACAAAAGCTTAGAAGGGGAATTAGACGACCTGTCCCCAGAAGAAATCTCCTTAAAGCGTTTAGAATTAATCCAGGATATACTCATCACCAATCAGGACATCTCAGACCAGCTTTACGCCGATTCACTGGCTGAGGAACTGTACACAAGGATCTTTGAGTAAAGCTTACTTCAGGTTTGACCTGTGAAGAATGTAGAAAATACCACCCTGACACCTGTCAAAGTTTCAAGGGTGGTTTTTCTATGCGGTACTAATGACTAATCATCCTCTATTTCCTTTTTCCGTTGTATTCTGACACAAATAATCCTGCAACAGTCAGAAAGGTGCCGGCTGCTGAAATCCATGTAACTGGTTCTTTTAAAATAAGTACGGAGGTCAGAATGGTGATCACCGGAACCATATAAATGTAAATACTTGTTTTTACTGCTCCTAATAGTTTTACTGCAAAGTTCCAGGTGACAAAGCATAAGGCTGAGGCCCCTAATCCTAAATAGAAAATATTAAGCAGATATGTTATACTGCCAAAGCGCCCCAGGTCTAGGTGAAAATCAAAGAAAAGGAGAGTTGGAAGCATAAAAAGGAGGCCGTAAAAAAATGTTCTCCTGGTGGTCAAAATAACCGGGTATCCAAAGCTTCCGATTTTTCTTGTCAATATGGAGTAGCACGCCCAAACAAAGGCTGCTATTACCGCCAGAATATCTCCCATAGGATTTAATTCAAATCTTACTCCGTTAAAACTGATTAAAATAATCCCTGTCATTGCAACAATAAAACCAACAAAGAAATTAATTCTCAGCTTTTCTTCTGATTTCATAAAAATACGTGCCAATATTGCAGTAAAAAATGGAGCAATGGAAATCATCACTCCAACATTAGAAGCCATTGTGTACGTCAGCGCAATATTCTCTAATAAATAATACAAGCATATTCCGCAAAGCCCAGCGGCTGCAAAGGTTAACTCCTGTTTGCCAGTAAGCCCCTTCAGGGAATGAGGATAAATAATTAAGAGTATGAGAAATCCCATTACAAAACGGAAAAACAAAATTTCTACAGGCTGAAAATCTATTAATAAAACTTTGGTGGAAATAAATGTTGTGCCCCAAACCACAATTGTAAATAGCGCCGCCAAATGTCCTAATGTATGTTTACTTTCCACTTTGTTCATCCTCCCTTTTATGGTTACAGGTAAATATATCCTGGTAAATACCAGGTGCAAGTCCTATAAAGCTGCTGAAGTAATTTGTAAAATGACTTTGGTCTGAAAAGCCTGTCTGAATTGCTGCATCAGCAGGAGCTGTGCCTTGTACCAACAGCTTTTTTGCTTCATTAATACGAATATTTTCCAAATACCTATATGGCGTAACGCCTTTAGATTTTGTAAACGCCCGCAGCAAGGTGGATTTGCTAAGCCCAGCATAATGACAAATTTGTTCTAAATGAACACGCTGTTGATAATGCTGTTCCATAAAGCTACAGGCTTTCTCAATTTCCTCTCTGCACTCAGGAACACAGCTCTCAAAGGGCTGTCCATAATTTTGAATAAGAACTGTAATTAAAAACAGCAAAGCCTCCTCTTTTCCCAGATCTCCTGTGCCCTTCATCATCATTTCATGGTATAAACGCAGATAATAAGCTGCTTCTGCATCCCAGATAAGGTTGACCGAAAAACCTGGCAATTCCCGTTTTCCTGTTACTTCTTCTGCTAAATTCAACATAACCTTTTTGCTGATATTTAAGCTGCGGTAATCTAATGTCTCCCCACCGCACTGTATACAGCCATGGCTGTCCCCTGGATTAAATAGTACAATATTTCCCGGTTTCAGCCTATATTCTTTATTTTTACAGGAAAGTACACGCGTTCCCTTTTCTACATACCCTATTACATAATATTCGTGAAAATGGTTCAAAAACGGCTTCTCAATTCCCTGAAAACTATATGCTTCTATATGCAGCTCATCATCATATACTGCTGTCCTTATTTCCCTTCTCATCGCTCAGTCCCCCTCGCTGTAAGTATTTTACTGTCTTTTTCTCAAAATGTCTTGTAAAATATCTTCATCTTTAAATCCTGGAGCCCAAGCAGTAAAAGAAACTAAACAAAAAGACGGCATAGCTTATGCCAAAAAGCTACGCCGCCTGATCACAGTCTGCTTTTTACAGCAGAAAAAACTTATCTGATCCTATTTTACAGCCTGAAATACTGTTTCCTCCAGGCTATTTAAGCTTTCTTCACTTGACACATACGCCTGCTTTAAAGGCTGGCACACAAGTTCAAAGCCCATGCCCTCCAGGCTTTCAGCTACCTGAGGAATGCTTTGCCCACCCCATCCATAGGAGCCAAAGGCCAATCCTTTTCTTCCCTTAGGCGCCAGTCCTTTCATATAGCATAAAAAGGCAGCTACTGTAGGAAGCATTTGGTTATTTAAGGTTGGAGAGCCTACTGCCACGTATTCTGAGGTAAGAATATCTGTCATAATATCAGAAACATGGTTCACCTTTAAATCATATAATTTGGCAGGTATTCCTGCTCTGGAAAATCCCTCTAAAACTGCATGAGCCAT
Source organism: Lachnoclostridium edouardi (assembly GCF_900240245.1). Taxonomy (GTDB): domain Bacteria; phylum Bacillota; class Clostridia; order Lachnospirales; family Lachnospiraceae; genus Lachnoclostridium_A; species Lachnoclostridium_A edouardi. Next base: position 2,882,277 of record NZ_OESQ01000001.1, on the reverse strand, counting down.
TTTCTCTGTAGAATGCCACATAGAATCAAACACAATGCAGGCCGCCCTTTCAGGCTGCTGCGTACAATATTTCTCATACATATTCAAAATATCCGGAATATGCTTTGTCCAGATAATTCCGTGACTAGGGCAGATCATCTCCAGCTCCAGACCTTTTACAATATCCAAGGCTTTTTTAGCCTGCATTCCATAAGGCATCAGAATATTGGCATAGTACTTTTTAGCCTCCTGATATACTGCATTTAAATCTACCTGCACGTCAAAAGGCATGTTGGAAGAAAAATGCTGTCCAAAGGCGTCATTAGAAAACAGAATTTTCTCCTCCGGGCAGTAAGTAACCATATTATCCGGCCAGTGAAGCATTGGAGTGCCTACAAAAGTAAGGCTTCTTTTTCCCAGGCTGACAATGTCCCCTGCTTTTACCGCCTGATAGTGATATCCAGTTCCGTAATGTGCCTGCAGCCCCTTTAAACCAGACGGAGCAGCCGTAATGATCGTTGCATTAACCGCATGTTTCATCACCTGAGGCAGAGCTCCTGAATGGTCCATTTCCACGTGATTGGAAACAATATAGTCAATTTTATCCATGTCTACAATCTGGGAGACGCGGCGGATTAATTCCTCTGCAAAAGGCTCCTTTACTGTATCTATTAAAGCAATTTTCTCGTCCACAATTAAATATGCATTATATGTGGCTCCTCTGTCTGTGGAATATCCGTGAAAGCTTCTCACGTTCCAGTCAACTGCTCCTACAGAATAAATTCCTGGTCTTATTTCTACTTTATTCATTCTATTTCATCTCCTCTTTAAAATGTATTTAATATATAATTGTGTAATTAAGTTATCCTCGGAACATTGTTAATTATATCACATTATTAACTTATGAAAAGTATTTTTTATTAAAAATAGTAACACTCGTGAAATACCTGGCAAACGATTTTTCATGTATCCCACGTAAGTGCCTAAAACACAGGCACTAAGTGCTCATAACGATAAAAAAATGAGGATATTTCTCACTGTATTTTTACAGCTTTGAAATACCCCCATCTGCCTATTATTCTTCTGCTACAAATACATCTTTGCCCATACCGCAAATCGGACAAGTCCAATCCTCTGGAAGATCTTCAAAGGCTGTTCCTGGTTCAATTCCGTTTTCTGGATCACCGATCTCTGGATCGTACTCATAGCCACATGGCTCACAAATATATTTTTTCATTTTCATTACCTCCTGGTATTTATTATTTACATTTAATATTTTCTCAATACGTTACTAATTATATTCATTCTTCCCTTATTTGTCCGTTGTTATAACAACGTTTTCGGGAAAATTATTCCAATAATTATTTTCTCCCTGGAGATCTGCTATCATTTTATCAATTAACGGAATGTATTTATTTCCCTTTTGAGTGTTAATCCAAAGCTGATAGCCGTCTGTATCTGTAACTTCTTTCCTTTCCACAGGGGTTCCCGCGCAATATTCATAGTTCAGCTGTCCGTACAGCACTGCCATTTTTTCCTTCATATTATCGGGAACGCTGTTTAAAGTTCCATACACCTGATCTAATACTACCTTCTTTACCAGGTTGGCGCTGAAATTGTCAAAATCCAGCAGATTTTCATCTGTCAGCCTTTGTTCTTCTGCCCAGGCTGAAACGTTTACAGTCCTTGTCTCATAGCTCATATAATCATCCTCCCGCCACTGTATTACACTGTACTGGCAGGGAGCAATAGCCAGAGAAGCTGTCACCGCCTCTGTAACACTTGGCGCGTCAACAGGCTCTCCCGGCTCGTTCATAAATTTTTTTATTCGCTGAAGATGAAGATGGCCGCTTAAATACAAAGGTACATGGTATTCCTGAAGAATGGAAATTAACTGTTCTCCCCCTTCAATGGCGCAGTCAGTAGGATACACTCTGCTTTCTCCCATAAGATTGTGATGGGCCACAGGAATTAATACTGCTCCTGCCTTTTCTGCTTCCTCATACTGTTCTCTGATCCAGGGATAGCTTTCCTCCTTAATCTTCCCTCCTACCTTGTTATAAGGCTCATACTGACAGGAATCCAGCATTAGCAGCCAATGAGTATCATCTATCACATAGCGGTAGCTGAGAGAATACTCATCTCTGGAAGCTGCCTGGTCATATCCAAAGCTGTGATAAATCTCATAAAACTCCTGGGCTGTTACCTGATCAGTACTTTCTCTTACATCACCTATATAAGTGGCTGCATTAGGATTATTAATATCGTGATTTCCCGGTATTACTAAAACCTGAATTCCTGCCTCCTGCACGGCCGTCAATTTTTGAGCCAGCTCCTGATGGCTGACCTTTTCCCCGTTTACTGTAATATCTCCGCTGAGAATCAAGGCGTCCGGCTCTTCTTGTATTACTTCATTTAAAAATGCAGCCAAAAGCTCTGGAGCATACCGCTCCACCTTCCCGTCGTCTCCCGCCACAAACCGCTCAAAGGCCGGCCCATAGTCAGTAGTTTTAGGAGACATATAGTGAAGATCTGTTCCTAAAATCAGCTTTGGCGGTCCCTTAGGCTCTTCAGGCTCAGTCTCTGGCTCCTGGTTTTTATCCTGTTTCTTTTCCTTTCTTCCAGTATACCACACCCGCCTGCCAGACTCCGTCTCCTCCCTTTGGCCTGTTTTATCTTCTTCCTGCTCTAAAATATCTGTTTCGCTGCTTTCCTCCCAAGTAGAAAGTTCTCCCTGGGCCGAAGAATCTGCAGTGCCCATGGGAGAACCTACCCTGGATATTTTATCTATAAACAACACAATGGCCATACATCCTGCCAGCAGAAGAATATATGTAAATATTGTAATATATGATTTCTGTCTCATCTTAACTGCCCCTTTTCAACAGCTATCATATTACCACAAACCAGACTAATTTCATAGAAAAATTTTTTTTATTTCACTGGTTCCTCGTTCCATAAAAAGCTACGGGAACCCCGAACTCCGCTATCGCTTCGTTTGGGTAGCAAATAGTTTCGCACGCCGTGCTCAACTATTTTTTTTACTCCTCTACCTCTACAATAGCCAAAATCTCTGTGGCTCCGCCTCCGGGAAGCTCATTTGTTCCAATGGCAAGGCGGGCTGCCAGCCCTGATTCCCCATACAGCTCTTTAAACAGCTCGGAAGCCCCGTTAATTACCTTAGGCTGATCTCCAAAGTTCTTTGCGCTTCTTACATAGCTGATAATCTGCACAAACTGCTTCACCTTGTCCAAATCCCCCAGCTCTGCTTTTAATACAGAAAGAATATTTAAAGCGCACAGCTGTGCAGAACGTCTTCCATCCTCCAAGGTCAGATCTTCTCCTACAACGCCTACTACTTGATTTACACCGTGAATTGTAGGAGTCTGTCCAGCTACAAATACTAAATTTCCCACTCTCCTGGAAGGTACATAAACCCCGTTTGGAGCCGGAAGCTCCGGCAGTGTTAACCCCATATCCTGTAATTTCTGTTCAACTCTCATCTTTTCTTCTCCCTTATTCCTTTAATAATTCATCTATGCATATTGCTCCATAGGGGCGAATGCTCATTTTGTATACATTGCCGTCTCCTATGGCCTTTTCCATGTAAGAAACATATTCATCCACCAGATCATTAGGCAGCATAGCCATAATAACTCCGGCAAATCCTCCTCCGTGTACGCGGCAGGCGCCTCTTTTCTTTTTTTCAATAAACAGCTCTGTTAAAGCCAGGGCAATAGAAATTCCCTGTTCCTGAAAGCTGGAATTGGTATAGCAGTTCTGAAGCCATTTCCAGGAAGAATTTCCAGAAGCCGTAATATTTTTCAGAAAATCCTGAAATCTGCCTTCTTTTAAAGCCGTTACCTCTGCCTCCACCCGCTTATTTTCTTCAAAGAAATGAAGGGCCCGCATAACAGACCTATCGCCTGCAAACTCTCTCACCTTCTGGAGATTGTTAATTACATCCTCCTCTGAAATCTCAGCGCAGACCTGCTTTCCAAAAAATTCAGCTACCTTTTTCATCTCATTAGGCACTGAAGAATAATCTGCGCTTAAATCTGCATGTCCTCTTCCTGTTTGAACAATGATTAAACTGTGGTTTTCCGATGCAAAATCAAAGTCAATTTTTTCTACTACAGGGTCTGCAGGCTCCTCAAAATCTATAGTAATTAAGCCGCCTACTGCACATGCCATCTGATCCAGCAGTCCGGAAGCTTTGTCCCAATATTTATTTTCCGCAAATTTTCCCATATGAGCATAGGCCACTGTATTCATGCGGCCTTCATTAAAAAACGTGTTCAGCATAGAACAAATCAGCATTTCAAAAGAGGCGGAAGAGCTGACCCCTGCTGAGCTGATTACATTACTTGTAATGTAAGCGTCAAATCCTCCCACTTCATAGCCGGACTCTTTAAAACCTTGAATCAGGCCCTTTAACAAATCTGCGGTTCCGGCCTTTTCCCGGCTTGGCTCCAGATTATTTAAATCAATTTCAAGCCGCTGGTCATATGTAACGCTGATCACATTTACCTTGCAGGAATGATTCACCGCCGCAGCGCCTACACAGTCTAAATTAATGCTTCCTGCCAGCACTTTGCCGTGATTGTGGTCTGTGTGATTGCCGCTGATTTCAGTGCGCCCAGGGGAACTGAACAGCTTAATATCCTTATCTCCAAATTCTTTTTTAAAACCCTGAATTACGTCATAATAACGCTTTTTTTCAGCTTCCAAATCTTCTTTCCCGTACAGCTCTGTAAAAAGTTTATCTAAGGCTTTGCTGTTTAACATGTTAAGCGTCTTGTCAATACTCATATCTATTCTCCTTTTCCCCTTTTTATCAAAACCTGCTGATTGATTACTTATGGCAAGTGCTCTTATTATACCATATGTTTCCTTCTGCTGCTACAGAAAATCAGTTTTCCGCTTATGGGCTTGCTGTTTATACTGCTTGTACTTCTGCAGTATTGTGCCGGCCAGAAAAGTGTAGTATAACTAACATACTATGAAAAACTAAAAGGCAGGTAGTATGATGAAAGACTGGAATGGAAAACCTTATTATTCTCTGGACTTTTATTTAAAAGAACAATTTGGGCAAAAGGTGTACAAATTATCCCTAGACGGAGGTATGACCTGTCCCAACAGAGACGGCACATTAGGCACAGGCGGCTGTATTTTCTGCAGCGCAGGAGGTTCCGGAGATTTTGCAGTTCCTGTTTCAGGCTGCAGCCGGGAGCTAATTGCCGCTCAGATTCAGGCTGCCAGAGAAAAGGTGAAAAGAAAGCTGCCTGACGGGCAGGGCAAATATATTGCCTATTTTCAGGCTTACACCAACACATATGCCCCTGTATCTTATTTAGAGCCTTTATTCAGACATACTATCAGCCAGCCTGATATTGCAGCCTTGTCTATCGGCACCAGGCCGGACTGTCTTCCAGATCAGGTATTGCAGCTGCTGTCTGCTTTAAACAGGGAAAAACCTGTGTGGGTAGAGCTGGGCCTGCAGACAATCCATGAAGACACAGCCTCCTTTATCCGCCGGGGATATAAGCTGCCCTGCTTTGAAAAGGCTTTCTGGGACCTTAGGAAAGCCGGCATCTCTGTGATTGTTCACGTGATTTTAGGTCTTCCTGGAGAGACCAGGGAAATGATGTTGGAAACAGTAAAATATCTGGCCAGACTTGGCATACAGGGAATTAAGCTGCAGCTCCTTCACGTGTTAAAGGAAACAGACCTGGCGGAAATTTATGAAAATCATCCTTTCCCTGTTATGGACCTGGAAGAGTATTTAGATTTAGTCATTGACTGCATTGCTCTTCTCCCTCCAGACGTGGTGATCCACAGAATTACAGGGGACGGGCCAAAACAGCTTTTAATCGCCCCTTACTGGAGCGCAAATAAGCGCCTGGTCCTAAACTCTCTGACCAGACGCTTAAAAGAACGAGGTACATTTCAGGGGGAACTTTGGCCCTATAACTAGACGGCTACAATAACTCCGCCGTCATTTGCATATAAGGTAGCCACTCCCGCTGTTTTTGTAATAATAATCTCCTTAAACTGTGCCCGCTTTTCCATCTCTTCCTTTACAAGCTCCGCCCGCTTCTCATTATTACAGTGGGCGATAATCAGCCGCTTCTCCTCTGGAGACTTTATATTTTTATCAATAATATCGCACATTCTGGATAAAGCCTTATTGATGCCTCTGGCCTGATCCAGCTTAATAATTACTCCCTTTTCAGCGCTCATAATAGGTTTAATATTTAAAGCTGTGGCAAAGAAGGCCTGAAGGCCTGTAAGTCTGCCGTTTTTCCGCAGTGTGTCTAAGGTTTCCAGAACAAAATAAGTGCCCATCTCGTCCCGGAATTTTCTGGTTTTTCTCACAATCTCGTCAAAAGGCGTATTCTCTTTACAAAGATCCTGTATAAATAAAGCCATATTTAGCTGACCTGAGGATGCGGAATCAGAGCTGAACACAGCAATATTCTTTTCCCCTTCTCCATGCTCCTCTTCATACAGCTGCTTTGCCACCATAGCGCTGTTGTACCCGCCGCTTAAATGCTCTGAAATCGTAATAACAAAAATATTCTCTGCCTCACACTCAAATGCCTCCTTAAAGCAGTCCGGAGACGGACATGCAGACTGAGGGCACTGAGGGCATTGCCTTACCAGCTCCAGAAAATTTTTTTGATCAAATGTCTCATCATCTGTTATCTGCGCATTTCCCACCTGCAAAGTCAGGGGAACTGTTTGAAAATGAGGATCTTTTTTCAGTTCATCTGTTAAATCCAGACAGCTGTCGCCGATAATTTTATAGGTCATAATATGCCTCCCGAACAAATGTTATCTAATGTAGTATTCATTACTACTTAGTATAACATTATATTGGTTGCATTTCAATATGAATATACAAAATCGTAATTTCTATATTCACTTTCTATTAACTTTGGCCCCGTTGATTTTACTATTTAAAAACCGGGAAAATCACCTTGTAAAAAGCCCCGCAGGCAGGCTGTTTCAAATTTCCTATTTCTACTTTCCCTCCTAAATATTCTACGCCGGTTTCAACTACAGAAAGACCTATGCCGAATTCTCCCTGATCTCCCAGGTAAAACCTTTCAAACCCATGTAAAAGATCTTCGTCCGTAAACCCCGCCCCGTCATCCTCAACAAAAATAACAGCATTGTCATCTGTTCTGTAAAGGCGGACTGTCACCTTGCTTTCTGCATACCGAACACAATTTGAAATAATATTTTGTATAATTCTTCCAAGAAGCTCCGGATCTGCTTTCACAAAAATCTCCTCAGAATCAACCTCTAAAAGAATTCTGCAATTTCCGGAAATTCCTTCCAGCGCCTCAATACGCTCCTCCAAAAATTCTTCCAAATCAATTCTGACGCTGTTTAGCTTCAGCTGGCGGTTATCCATTTTAGTAAGCATCAAAATACTTTCCACCAGATTCGTCATGCGTATACTTTCTGATGAAATAATTCCGGCAGCCTTCCCCGGGGCTTTTATAACATGACACTGAATTCCCTGGGCATAGCCGATAATGGAGGCCAAAGGCGTGCGCAAATCATGGGATACATTTTGGAAAAAACGATTTTTTTCCTCCTCCTTCTGCCTGATCTGAAAACTCATTTGATTATAAGCTTCTTTTAACTGATCTAATTCATACAGACCATAGCTTTCTTCATTCTGAACCGCTTTTCCCTTCCCTATTTCCTTTGCCTGACTGCACAGCTGTTCTAAAGGCCGGGAAATACTTTTGGCCACCAGCCACACAAGCACGGCTGCAATTCCCATGCAAACTGCCACAATAATGGCCAGCAGCCTTCCGCTGTACTTCCACAAAACAAGGGCGTCCGGAATCTGCTCTGCAGCCACAAAATACTGAGCCCTTATATTTTTAACTGAAGGAATCTGAAAGCATCGTATAAACCAGCGCTCCCCGTTTACCTCCACCTCGTTTCCCTAAGCAGTCTGAAAATCCCCTGACCTTAATATATCTGTACATGCCAGTATAATACCTGGAGAAATTAAATCTAATTCTTCAGCGTCTGGGTACACCTGTTTAAACTTTGTGTTAAACACCAGCAGATCGCTTGCGTTATTCATATGTTTTACCTGATTCTTTACCTTTTTTAACAGCTCCCTGGAATACTCTCTGCTTTCTGCCCCGGTCATTGCCTCCGGCAACGGAGCATTTTTGTACGTTTCTTCTGCCAGTTCCTCTACCATTTGGATTGTTTTTTCTGTATTTTTCTGAGTCATATATTTTACATACCATTTAGAGGAAACAGAAAAAGCCGTCCAGGCGGCGGCAGACAAAAACAGGATAATAAAAAGACTGGTACAGAAAATCCGCGTATGTATCTTTTTTCCCATAGCCTACAGCTCCATTTTCAAATTGCTTTTTTCAGTTAATCTATAGCCATAGCCCCAAACTGTTTCAATCACAGCAGTAGAATGATTCAGCTTTAATTTTTTCCGAAAACGTTTTACCAAATCATCAGGCATCCGCTGCTCCTCCTGATCTCCACTGTACCCCCACACATGTTTCAATAACTCCTTTTTAGAAACCGCAGTTTCCTTTTGACGAATTAAATATAAGAGAAATTCAAATTCTGTAGGCGTTGTAGAAATAGTCTCCTGATTTATAAGAATTTTTCTTTCCTTTTGATACAGAAGCAGGTTGCCGCATTCATACAGCTCCTGCTGATTATGTTCCTCTGTATTTGACAAGGCGGAAATTTCTGCTCTCCGGAATAAGGACTTTACACGGGCGATTAATTCCAAAGGGAGAAACGGTTTCGTTATATAATCATCGCTTCCTAAAGTAATCCCTGTTACCCGGTCTAAAGGACTGTCCTTTGCAGACACAATAATAATTGGAACCCCGCTTTTCTTCCTGAAGGAAGCGCAAAGACTCAGACCGTCTTCACCTGGCATCATAACGTCCAAAATAATCATATCCGGCATACGCTTTTCCACAGCCTGCCTAATACTATATCCGTCCCCAAAAGCTTCCACTATATATCCCTCATTCTCCAGAAAGGTTTTCATCATTGCTCTGATATTTTGTTCATCATCAGCTATATAAATTACTTTTTCCATTTTATACCTGTATATTTCAACGGTTCCTTGTTCCAAGTTCATCATAACATTTTATAAAAAAATCGTAAACGGCTGCCACAAATTTGCCACATCTACACTCTATAAATCTGCTCTCTCCTTTGATTATAATATTACTATAGAAAAAGATACAGACTTACCTATTTGTTATTATGAAAGGAGAATAAAATGAAAAAATTCAGAACATTGTTTACAGCCTCTCTATGTGCATGTCTTATGTCATTTCCCGCTTTTGCCGCTGAGACAAAAGCTGAGTACAAGGAGGCCGTGGTGCCTATTAAAGCAGAAATGAAAGAGCTGGAAGCACAGATGAAACCTATGTGGGAGGAAAATAAAGAAACAGCAGCCCGTTATAAAGCAGTGCGCCTTACTAAAAAGGAGAACGGATCATTAAATATTAGTAAAGACGCCTGGAAAGAGGCCAAACAGCTTCACAGCAAAATTGTAGAAATACGCAAGGATATGAAAAAAATAAATGCCAAAGAGCTGAGACAGGAAACTAAGACTGCAGTAAAAGAAAAGAACTTTGACGCAGCGATTGACAACATGGAGCAGCTTTTAGAAAATAAGCGTACACGCTGTGAGTCCTTAACAGAAATTAATAAACTTTGGGAAGAAATTGACAAGCTGTTAGACGAAGGCTGAACATAAACAGAAAAGCGCTAATTTATAAAGGCGCTGCAAAGCCGGGGACATCGCCCCTTTGCAGCGCCTTCTATTTAATTAAGAAAGAAACAAAATCATTTATTTTGCCATGATCATCATTATTTCATTGCTACGCTGAATAAAATGAGTCATTCTTTCAGGCGTCAGGCTGCCATGGCCCAGACACGCCAGGTCATACAGCTGCTCACAGATTTTATTTGTCTGCTCTCCCTCTTCATGCTGCAGCACATACTGTACTAAAGGATGGTTCAGGTTTAAAATCAATGTCTCCCCTGTACTTCCGAACATAGACGGGTCCATACCATACATACCGTACATTTTCATCATTTCCTGCATTCTTCTGGATTCCTCAGACACAGTAATCATGGAAGCAGTAGTTTCATCCTTCAGCTTTTCTGCCTTTATTTCCAGCTTGTCCATGGACAATGCCGTCTTAAATACCTTTTCCAGCTTCTCTGTATCTGCCTTTACAGCTTCCTTATCCTCTTCCTTTACCTCTTCCTTAAAGGTGTCGTTTAAGTCTCCGTCAATGCGCAGGAATTTCAGCTTATCGTTTTTCTGCTCTAAATGACTGATAAATGGGCTGTCAATATTATGCTTCAAAATTACAGCGTCCAGGCCTTCCTTTCTGAACATATTAATATACTGACTTTGCTCTTTTTCATCTGTTACATAGAAAATCTGATTCTCATGCTTCTCTTTATTTTCCTCCAGACAATCTTTTAATGTTAAATACTTGCCGTCCAGATTTTTAAAGAGAATATAGTCGTTCATTTTTTCTGAGAATTTCTCATCCTTAATGCAGCCGAATTTAATAAACGGGCTAATGTCGTCCCAGTATTTTTCATAATTTTCTCTGTCTGTTTTACACATGCCGGACAGCTTATCAGCCACCTTTTTACTGATATAATCAGAGATTTTCTTTACAAATCCGTCGTTCTGCAAAGCGCTTCTGGAAACATTTAAAGGCAGATCAGGACAATCAATAGCTCCCTTTAAAAGCAGTAAATACTCAGGAATTACCTCTTTAATATTGTCTGCAATAAATACCTGGTTGTTGTACAGCTTAATTGTCCCCTCAATGGTGTCGTACTCTGTATTAATTTTAGGGAAGTAAAGAATACCTTTTAAGTTAAACGGATAATCCATATTTAAATGAATCCAGAACAAAGGCTCCTTAAAGTCCATAAATACTTTTCTGTAAAACTCTTTATACTCTTCTTCTGTACACTCATTTGGATGCTTGTTCCACAATGGAGTTACGTCGTTTAAAGGCACCGGGCGTTTAAGAATTTTATATTTTTCTGCAGCAGGAGAAATCTCTACTACTTCCTTCTCTCCATTTTCATTTTCTTTTTCCTCAGTTTTAGCTTCCTCTACAATAGTCTCTACGATTGTATCCTTTTCTGTCAGCTGATCTTTTTCAATGGTCTCATACTCTGGCTCAGCCGCAGCGTTCTCCAGGTAAATCGGCACTGGCATAAAGGAACAATATTTTTCAATCACCTCTTTGGCTCTGTACTCATTGGAAAACTCTACGCTGTCCTCGTTTAAATACAATGTGATCTTAGTGCCTTGGCCTTCCTTTGCGCCTTCGCTCATCTCGTACTCAGTGCCGCCTTCTGACTCCCAGTGTACAGGCAAAGCTCCTTCTTTATAAGAAAGAGTATCAATGGTCACTTTATCAGCTACCATAAATGCAGAGTAAAATCCTAATCCAAAATGTCCGATAATCTGGTCTTCATTGGCCTTATCTTTATATTTTTCCAGGAAATCCTGAGCTCCTGAAAAAGCAATCTGGTTAATATATTCATCCACCTCTTCTGCTGTCATGCCCAGACCGTTATCTGTAATAGTAATTGTTTTATCATTAGAATTTACTGTTACTAAAATCTTGTACTCTGCCTGATCAGGCTCTTCATATTCGCCCATTAAAGCCAGCTTTTTCAGCTTTGTAATAGCGTCGCAGCCGTTGCTGATCAACTCTCTGTAAAAAATATCGTGGTCAGAGTACAGCCACTTTTTAATAATTGGAAATATATTTTCGCTGTTAATAGATAAGCTTCCTGTTTTTGTTGCCATTTTATATCACTCCTTCGCATTTTCCTATTATTTTAATACCACTTTTTTAAAAAGTCAACAGAAAATTAGCACTCATTTTAAATGAGTGCTAATAATCTTATTATGTTACTGCCAAATCATATTTTCCAGATCCTTTTTCGCTTCCTGGGACATATAAACTTTCAATTTTTTCACTGCATTGGACTGGTAATCATATACCTTATGCTCCTTCATTGCATTTAAAAAGTCGTCCTTTAATTTCCAAAACTGTTCCATCTGGTTGCTGTCCTGGCCTTTGTAAATCCAGTTTACCTCAAATATCTGTCTGCGCTCCCCTTCCTCATTTTCTTCTTCCAATAAATTCATTTCCGGCCCCAGCTGATTTTCATTAAATACAGCTTCAAATATTAATTTTGTTTCAGGAAGAGAGTCATCTACAATGATTTCTGTTTCCCAGTATGTCCATGTGTGATCAGGAATCACAAAAGGCACTCCCGCCTCTCTGTCTACCTCCAGCCTTTTTATCTGTTCAGGTCCGGCGTCCACTATCCTTTTTCCTCCGTATTCAAAGGAAGAATATTCTGCAAATGCCACCCCTCCTCCGATTCCCATAAGGAAAAGACCTGCTGCAAATATTAACGCCGCCGCTTTATACTTTTTCATGCCAATTCCTCCTGTTTCTCAGTAAATACTTCTCTGTTTTTCCTTTTTCCAGGAAATATTAACATTACTGCAGCTGCCAAAATAGCGCTGCAGCTTAACACGCCTCCCAGGGAAATAATTGTAATCCCCACCACAGGATAGCCCTGAAACAGTAAAACTACTAAAAACCCTAAGGTTGAAATCAGAAAAATATCTCCTATCAATAAAGGACTTAAAACAATAACCGCCCCTGCCAAAAGCCCCAGCCTAATACAAAATCTGATAATTCTCCAAATTCCAAAGGTTCCTGCCGCTACTGTTTTTTTACAGCTGCCTGCAAGATTTTCTGCCTTTTTTATTAGCTCTGTATTTTTTTCCCGGACTATTTTTTCTCTCTTTCCTTTTCCCTGCCTGAGCCAGGATAAGCTTACCAGCCAAAGAAATCCTTTTTTCAGAAGCTTTCCTGCTTTAGACAAGCCAGAAATAATCTTCCCCCAGCATTTCTGGAAAAATCTGGCTGCAGCGGAGGCGCTTTTCGTCACTTCTTCTCCCACTTTTTTCGCGTCCACCAGTTTTGGCTTTTTTCCATAATCCGGGTTTAAATTGTAAGCGTCCAAAATCTCTGCAGTAAGCTCCTCTAAATCTCCAAAATCCTGAATGGCTTCCTCCTCTGTAAGGCCGCTTTGAACCCTGAATTCAATATGCTGCCTGTATTCGCTTATAATGTCCTCCCGTTCCTTTTGATTTAACACAAAAAGCCTGTCCTCCAGCTTTTTCAGGAATTCACTTTTATTCACCTTAATCACTCTCCTCAATAAACTCATTTACCTGGCTGCAAAATTCCTTCCACTCTTTTTTCAAACCATCCTTGTACAAAATCCCTGCCGCCGTCAGATGATAATATTTTCTGGGGGGCCCTTCTGTAGACTCTCTTAAATATGTTTCAAAGTAATGTTCATTAGTCAGCCGCTTTAACAAAGGATAAATAGTGCCTTCATTTACGTCTATTGCTTTAGAAACCTCGCTGACCAGCTCATATCCGTACATATCTCTTTTTGTTACAGAAAGCAGGACTATTAGCTCCAGCACGCCTTTTTTAAACTGAGCATTCATGCTTCTCACCTTCTTTATATTATCATATTATATCTAGTACTATGTAATGTCAAGTACTGTTGAAAAAATAATACTTACGCTTTTCTTACGTGTTTTTCTATGCCAGAACCGTTTTCTTCTCTATTCCTGAGACCAGGGGATTTCATTTTTCTTTAAAAACTCCCCAAACTCTTTATCCCACTCATTTTCCAATGATTTATCCATAGTAAAAAAATTTAAAAGAATTCCTGTTACGCAGTGAAGATTTTGATTTTCATATCTAATATTCACAAATAATCCTTTTACCTGATCCTCTTTTAAAGATGTTCCGGCCCGTCCTAAAAACTCAATCGTGTCTTTTTGGCTTAGCTGCAGTACAATGTGAAAGCTGCCAGGCAGCCGTTTCCCCTTAATCAGAGTAAAGCACACAGGCCGGACCATTTCCCAGGCTGATAACTCTTTAAATCCCTGGGCTTCCTTCTCCTCTTCTGAAAAATATCCCTGCTTTATATGGCCGTCAATAGAAAATGTGTTATATGTAACAATTTTCACATCTCTTACCAGAAACCGGTCAAATGTGTCTCTGACAAACAGCTGAGTAGTAAAGGTCTTTATATCTTCTACTTTTAATGAAACCATATATTCTCCTGTTTATTTCCCTAAGCCTTTATTTACTCAGGAAAGTATTCTTTATAAAGCTGAAAAAAATTTTCTGTATCAGACTTATCATCTGGCGAAAATTGGATGCTGTCCCACATCTCCTCCTCAAACACTACAGGATTCTTTTCCGCAAATTCATTATAAATCTCCCGAAAAATCTGATCTTTTTTGCTGATTACTAATTTATTTTTTCTTTCCTGAGTAGCCTCCGGGTCATAATCGTCCAGGCATTTTACAATGTAATAGCTTTGTCCCACAGGAATAACCTGGCTGATTTCTCCCTCTTTCAAAGCAAAGGCAGCTTCCTCCAGACCTTTATCGTCCTCTCCCCGGCCCAGTTTTCTCTCTAAATCAGGATTTAACGAATATTCTTTTGCAATAGATGCAAAGTCCGCTCCCTCCTCCTGAGTTTTGGCCCACACAGTCTGAGCTGTCTCCTGGTTCCAAACCTCAATCTGCTGAATAGTAATTACCTTGGCCTCGCTGTCGCTGATTTCCAAATCCATATCCTTTGTTACTTCTGTTACCATTTTGTTAGCCAGACAGTATTCCTCATACATAAACAGTACGTCTTCTTTGTCTGCTTTTATATATGAAAGGTCCTCTGATGTAAGCTGACTGTAATAGTCTTCTGCCAGGCGCTCTACTTTTTCTCTTTCTGCCGAGCTTAAAGTTACCCCTTGTTCTTTTGCCAAAAGAGTTACTGTTTTCAGTTCCTCTAAAAACAGCTTAATCTGCTCTAAAAGATATTCTTCAAAGTCAGGACCGTTTTCTTCCATTTTTACATCCCAAATTTTATTTGTATATAAGCTTTCATACCTGTTTCTTTCCGTTGCTACCAGAATCATGGTCTGGGCCTGAGAATAGCCTTTTGTCTCTTTTACTTCTGACATTAAGGGAATCCCGCTGCAGCCAGAAAGAAGGATAGCCCCGGCGATTGCTGTCGTCACTGCTTTTTGTTTCCTTTTCCAGAAACTATTCATAATTTAAAAACTCCTCTTTCATTGGCTATAATAATTGTTTCAGCACTTTCAGGACTCCATTATTTCCACTTGTGTCAGCCTGAAATCTGGCCGCCTTTTTTACTTCCTCTCTGGCATTTCCAACGGCAAAGCTGTAATAAGCCTGCTTCATCATCTCCAGATCATTCATCTGATCTCCAAATACCATAGTTTCCTCAGGGGCGATCCCCAGACTTTCCTGCAGGGTTTTCACAGCCTCCCCTTTATTTACATTCAGCCCGATTACATCCAGCCATGACCGGCCGGAAATAGCCAGCTTTACCTGGCCGCCGTATTTTTTATAGAAGCTTTCATACTGGGCGTCCACCCCCTCTTTTCTGTATAAAGCTACCTTTAATATATCCTCCTGAATCTGATGAAAATTCTCCAATAGCTTTAAATCATACTGGTATCCGTTTACCACCCAGTCTTCCAGATAAGGGTCGCTTCCCTTTTCCATATAGGCAATATCCGCCCCGCTGATTACAATGCTAAGATCAGACATGGCCCTCACATCCTCTATCATTTGAAATACCATAGCTCTATTTAAAGGGTAAAGGAATAAATGTCTGTTTTGACATCCTAAATATGCTCCGTTATCTGCTACAATAAAAATTTTTTCTAAAATTGGATCAAAGGTTTTTCTCACACTTGTCTGATGGCGGCCAGAAGCAGCTGCAAATTGAATCCCTTTCTTTCTCAGCATAAGAATTGTCTCTAACAGCTCCGGATTCAGCTTATTTGTGCCCTCCTCAAGCAATGTGCCGTCTATATCAGATACAATCAGTTTAATCATTATCTTTTCCTCCGTGGGTCAGCCTTTTTAATTCCTGAAATACTCTGCCTGCCGGCAGCCCTACTACGTTATTGTAATCTCCGTGGATTTCCTGAATATAAGCGGCGAAAAGCCCCTGGATTCCATAAGCTCCCGCCTTATCCATAGGTTCCCCTGTATTTACGTAATCCTGAATCTCCTGTTCGCTCATAGGATAAACTGAAACGTCTGTTTTTTCCGAAAAAGTAATCTGCCTTTCCTCCCCCAATCCTCCTAAAATTAAGGTTACGCCTGTGTAAACCTGGTGAACTTTTCCCTGAAGCCGGCTGATCATATTCACAGCCTCCTGCTGGTTCTCAGGCTTTCCTAAAATTGTATTTCCAAAAGCCACTACAGTGTCTGCTCCAATAATTACAATCTTTTCCCTCTGGTCCTGTATGTGAATTCTCTCCCCTACAGAAACCGCCTTATCTCTGGAAAGCGCTTCCACTGCTTTATAAGGATCTGTCTCCCTTATAGTTTCCTCCCCATTGCTGGGTATTACTTCTGCCTGTATTCCAATTTGTTCTAATAACATTTTTCTTCTTGGAGACGCAGATGCTAATATTATACGCATAATTTTTCTCCCACACTATTTATCCAAAAATATTATTCTATATCTCTTCCCATATTGTAAAAAACTTCCTGTATGAAGCAAAAAAAGAGTGCCGCATCATAATTAACTTATCTGCAACACTCCCAAACCACTAATTTATTTTCAGCCTTCCCACCATTGGCCCGTCATCCTCTTCACTGTTTTTTTCTAACCACAGGCTATATGTAAAATCCACCGCATAATAGCATACTAAAGCTATTGCCAGCCACTTTACCATACTGTCCGGAACGCGATACACTAAACTGTAAACAAAGCCGTCTAAAAAATGGAAAAACAATATTCCCAAAATACCCCAGCCAATGCTGCTTTCCAGGCAGATTATTCCTTTATAGTTAAACGCCTTCTGGCTGTAATCCCACCAGAAAGCTCCAAAAAGACGAATCATAATATAAGCCGTAATCAGTTCCATGCTGGTGGCCATTGCCGCAGATGCAAAAAACAGACGGAACGGTTGATCGGCTACAGACGCTAATATGGCGCAGGCCCCTAGGCCTCCAAAGCCGTAAATAATACAAAACGGTCCTTTTACAAAGCCACGGTTCAGCACTGCCGACTTATTTTCATAACTTAAAACTGCACATTCCAGCAAATATCCGAAAAAGCTTAATATAAAAAACCAGATGACTTTCTGATAAACGGTCATAAAGCACCTCCGTTAAGATTTTGTTAATGTCATCTAGTATAATACTAATCCCCTCAGATTACAAACAAGAATTTCTTACGATTTCTGTAAAGCTTTCTTACCTGTAATATCCATTTACATAAAATGCTAAAACTATACCTAAAATGGCCCCGGCCAACACCTGCAAAGGCGTGTGGCCCACAAACTCCTTCAGTCTTTGCTGAAAGGCCTCATTGTCAAATTTAAAAAAATCCTGCTCCATAAGCATGTTTAAAAGCTTGGCCTGCTTTCCCGTCTCCCTGCGGACTCCCATAGCGTCATACATAACCACTGCAGACAATACAAAACTAACGGCAAATTCAAAGGAACTGATTCCATATTCTAAACCTGCTGCAGTAGTAAGAGCGCACACTGTGGCGGAATGAGAACTGGGCATACCTCCTGATCCTACCAGTCTTTCCGCAGAAAAGCTTTTATTCAGGCCAAAATCTATCAGTGTCTTTAAAACCTGGGCCACTGTCCAACCGATAATAGCGCTGACAAGGACCTGGTTCCTGGCAACTTCTTCCCAAAACGTCATTTTTCTTTTATGCAACCTTTCTAAACTTCAGATTAAATGTGCACCATTGTCTGATGCGTCCACCTACCTCAGCCAGACTGCAATACTTGTCTGCAAACACAATGGCCATACCAGCCATAGTTGTAGGCGGCGTAGGCGTCAGAGGCCACATGTGGCGGAGAATAATCTCCTGTTCTTTTTTATTAATATTAAAGTACAAAATTGCATTGTTCATGGCAGTTCTGGGATGGGTAAAGCCATGAAAATGATTTCCCGTATCTCTGGCATGAGTATGCCAGTCGTATAAAAACAAATCATGCAGCAGCCCTCCACGGGCTGCTGCTATAAAATCCCATCCATGTTTTTTGCATATTTTGTAACTCAGATATGAAACCTGAATACAATGCATTTTGCAGGTAGTATGTCCGTGCTGAATAAAATGATCCATAGACTTAAAGACAGGATGCTCTAAAATATCCTTCACATATGACACATATTCCTCATCCTTTTCATACTCCCCTGTCCAAAGGTCCCTCTCCTTCCAATCATGGAAAGAGGTTTCTTTTTTCCGGACATTTTCTGTTATTTTCATATTTGCTCACCTGGATGATGTGAATGAAGCTTTTATCCAATAAGCCAGTCGTACAGCTCCTGATATTTCATTGCTGAAGTATTCCAGGAATAATCTGTAGCCATTGCTCTGTCAATAATTTTGTTCCACTCACGTTTTTTATTGTAATAAATATACTTTGCATACTGCAGACTTCCTAACATTTCATGGGCGTTGTAGTTTGCAAAGGAAAATCCTGTGCCTGTGCTTTCGTATTCATTGTAAGGCTGAACAGTATCCTTTAACCCTCCTGTTTCCCTGACAATAGGCACTGTGCCGTAGCGGAGAGCCATCAGCTGGCTGAGGCCGCAGGGCTCAAATAAGGACGGCATGAGAAATGCGTCGCAGCCTGCATAAATTTTGTGGGACATTGGCTCTGAATAGTAAATATTAGCTGAAACTCTGTCATGGTACTTCCAGTCGTAGTGACGGAACATGTTTTCATATTTCTCATCGCCAGTTCCTAAAATCACTAACTGCATGTCGTCTGTACACATTTCATCCATGACGCACTGAATCAGGTCAAAGCCTTTCTGGTCTGTAAGACGTGATACAATTCCCACTACAAACTTCTTTTCATCTACAGGCAGACCCAGCTCTTCCTGAAGAGACTTTTTATTCTTCACTTTTTCCTTGCGGAAATTCTTTGCATTGTACTGCTGGGTAATATATTTATCTGTCTCAGGGTTAAATTCATCATAGTCGATTCCATTTACAATGCCTCTCAGACTTCCTGAACGAGCTCTCATAAGTCCGTCCAAACCTTCTCCGTAAAATGGCAGTTTAATCTCTTCTGCATAGGTATTGCTCACTGTAGTAATGGCATCTGCGTAAACAATGCCTCCCTTCAGCATATTTCCGTCTTTATATGCCTCCAGCTTATCCGGAGTAAAATAGTAATCCGGAAGGCCGGAGAATCTTTGAATAGTCTTTACATCCCACACTCCCTGGAACTTTAAGTTGTGAATGGTGATGACAGACTTCATATTGCAGAAAAATTCTCCCCCTCTGAACCTGTCTTTTAAGTAAACAGGAATCAGGCCTGTCTGCCAGTCGTGGCAGTGTACTACGTCAGGCTGGAAGCCAATTACCGGCAGGGCGGATAAGGCTGCCTGACAGAAGAATGAAAACTTCTCCAAGTCAAAATACCAGTCGCCGTACGGCTTTGGTCCGCAGAAATAGCTTTCATTATCAATAAAATAAAATGTAATCCCCTCATATACATACTGGAGAATGCCTACATACCGGCTTTGTCCCAGATAGTCCATATAGAAGTGATTTACATATGTCATCTGGCTGCGCCACTCTTCTTTTATGCAAAGGTACTTTGGAATCATAACTCTAACGTCAAAATATTCTTTGTCAAAACATTTAGGCAGGGAGCCGACTACATCCGCAAGTCCTCCTGTTTTAATAAACGGCACAGCCTCAGATGCCACAAATAAAATCTTCTTCATAAATAACCCCTCCTTGTTATCTCGCCACAGCCTTCGGCCTTTTCGTCCGAGAACTCTCATGGTATAAGTATACAATAATTCTATGAAATTAGGAAGCATTATTCTTGTATTTTTATGTTGTTTTCACATCTGGCCAAACTTTTTATTCTGCCTTTTTTAGGGGCTTTACATTTCTTTTACAAACGCTTATAATCCAGCCTGATTTTATCGGCAATCAAGGCTATAAACTCTGAATTAGTAGGCTTCCCTTTGCCGTTGCTTACTGTATATCCGAAAATTTCGTTGATGGTGTCCATCTTGCCTCTGCTCCACGCCACCTCAATGGCATGTCTGATAGCTCTTTCTACTCTGCTTGGAGTGGTCTGATGACGTTTGGCAATAGTTGGATATAATATTTTAGTTACTGAGGTCAGCATGTCCTGCTCCTCCACAGAGATGGCGATGGCATCCCTTAAATACTGATATCCTTTTATGTGAGCCGGAATTCCTATTTCGTGAAGCATCTGAGTTACGTCATGCTCCAGATTCTGCTCCATATACTCCTCTTTATTTACATAAGGCTTAACCTTTCTGGTTCCCGACATTGCAACTGCCGCGGACTTTTGACGGATGCTGCCGATTCTGCGCACCTTATCTACAATTACCTCTCTGCGGAAAGGTTTCATAATATAATAATTGGCTCCCTGGCTGAAAGCTTCCTCTGTTATATTTTCGCTGCCTGCAGCCGTTACCATAATAAACGACGGGCTTTTTGCCATTTCCTTATTATTTTTGACCTTTTCCATTACGGAAATTCCGTCCAAACGCGGCATAATAATATCTAAAAGCACTACGTCAGGACATGTTTTTACAATCATATTGTAGGCGTCTTCCCCATTTTCCGCCCTTCCGACTACACGAAATCCTTCTTCTCCCTCCAGAATATCGCCAAGCAGACGCAAAGTCTGTGGATTATCATCAGCAATCGCTATATTTAATTCTCCCATTGTTCCTTCCTCCTCTTTTTTCCTGTTGCAAAAGTATTATAGTCCTCTCGATTCTTATCTTGCAACGAGATTCAGTCGCAAGTTTCGACACTAGTCTCATATACTTTGTAACGTTTTGTAGGAAGGATTGTTGCTGAAAAAATTAAAAATTCTTAGTAATTTCCTGTATTTTCTCCCTGGTCAGCACCAAATTGAAACTGCCAGGGTCCATTACATAACCCTTGGCATCTTTTGTCAGATACTGCAAAAGCTGCTGAAAAGTTATTGTTGTAATTCTCAGATTCTGCACATTTTTTCCCGCATATTTGCGGAATTCAGGTAAAGAAGAGTAGATCGGCTCATACATATCCCCCTCATTTGTCTTTAAAAGTGGAACCCTTACCTGATCGCTGCTTATATTTCCAACCTGCTTTCCATCTTCCGCCTGGGGAGTCTCAAGAGCCAGAATAAATTTAGATTTAACCAGATTGGCAATCATCTCCTCTTCCATGTCTCTCATTTTGTTTACATCCCGCTCTGTCTGGCGGCGCAGTTCCTGCATAAAATAAGCCACTGTCAAGGTTAACAGAGGATTCATAGCCGGAACTGCCTCATTTTTAACAGGATCTAAATCAGGCGCCTTGGCAAGCTGATCTAAATCAATTCTGGTCTCCCCGGTGCCGTCCACATAAACTACCATATTGACAGCCATGGCATAAAGGCTGTTAAAAAATGCCTGCTTCTGGTCCTGGTTAATCTGCACTGCCGCTACAGGAATTTTCTGCTCAGCATATGCTTTTCCAAACTCCCTTATTCTCTCTTCTGAGTCAAAAATATACACCTGGTCGTCCGCAGTCTCCTGGTCGCATTCCACATATGGCATTTTTGTCAGCGGTGAAAACACGGAGTATACTTTCTCCATTTTCTGTATTTTTTTAATAACAAATGTATTATCTATTGCCATTTCTAATCCCCTTCTGTATTTTGTAAAATCTGCTTCCTAAGCAGTTTCATGCTTCCCTATTACTTTACTACGATTTACTGTAAATAGGCAACCTGTTTTTACTTTTACAGGCCAAAAGCCTCTCCTATGAGAATGACCTTAATTCTTCCAGGCACCCTGTTGCAACGCATCTCCACAATCTGAGAGCATGTGCATTCTTTTTTGCTGCAGTCAAAACAGCAGCCTGTATTTGTACAGGGTAAATCTAATCCCAGGCGCAATGCATTCGCAGGCGCCGTCTCTGTTCTGGCCCTTGTGACGGCGGCGTCTCTGTCTCTGCATATTTTATTCATTCCCACCAGCAAAATCACGCTTTCCGGCCCAAAGGCAATGGCTGCGATTCTGTTTCCCATGCCGTCAATATTAATCATAATTCCGTCTTCGCTGACAGCATTTACGCTGGAAAGAAACGTATGGCATGTGAGAGCCTGCCTCATCATTTTGATTCTCTCTTCTTCTGTTTCAGCCAGATCTCTGTCAATAACCTGATAATTTCCCTCTTTTATAAGCTTTGTCAAGCCTATTTCATGGATGGTTAAGGAGCCGCCCCAGGAAACAGTTTCTCCTTCCGGTATGAAGGATAAGGCCTTCTTGGCCCCCTCCTCTGCTGTTTCACAAAAATATGCCTCAAAATTTCTGTCCTGCAGCGCTTTTATAATTCTGGGCGCCATTATTTTATACCGCTGTTTAATAATTTCTCCACTTTGCATTGTATTTATCCTTTATTTAATTTATATGTCAATATATGTATGGCTCCTTTCGTCCTATAACCATTTGCCTCCCTGTGAAATTGTGATATAATTTAGGAGGAATTGACATATTTTACATTCCATTATTTTACCTTATTCACTATTTTTTTACAAGACAGGAGGCTTTTTATTATGAATTTTAAAGAAATAACAGCAGATCAGCTGCAGATAAATCCTTTTACAAAAATCGGTTCTGAATGGATGTTAATTACAGCAGGAGACAAAACAGGCTTTAATACTATGACAGCCAGCTGGGGCGGCCTGGGAGTTATTTGGGGCAAATATGCGGCTACAGTTTATATTCGTCCTCAGCGCTACACAAAAGAATTTGTGGACAGCAGGGATTTATTCACCATTTCCTTTTATGGCCCCAAATATAAAGAGGCTTTAAAAATCTGCGGCTCATTGTCAGGGAGAGATGTAGATAAAACGGAAAAAGCAGGTTTAACTCCTTATTTCACAGACAAAACAGTTGCCTTTTTGGAGGCGGACATGATTTTTATATGCAGAAAAATGTACCAGGACCAGATGCCCGCCGAAAACTTTATTGATAAAGAAAATGATTCTAAATGGTATCCCAATAAAGACTACCACACCATGTATATTGGGGCCATTGAAAAAATTTTAGTGAAGAATCAGTAAAAGGCTGTAAAAAGTCTAATTTCACCGGGAATCAGCCATTTCTCACAGTAGTTTTCTAAATGTATTTTTACTTTTTCCATATCCGGCTTCTGGGAGCCAAAAATATCTGCTGTTAAGATCAGTTTATTATTTTCTCCATAGTAAATATAAGCCTCTGCTTTCTCTATGCCGTTAAAGGAAAGCAGGGCTTTTTCCAGCTTATGCAGATCTAAAAAATACCGCCCTGCAATTCCCTCTGACATAATTGTCCTGCCTCCCTTTTCCAGCATATCAATGGAACCATCCGGTAAAATTCTGGCTGTTTTTCCCGTCTGGTATAATATTCCAGGCCCATAAGGGTTTGTAATTTTATCTGTATATCCGTGGGTTTCACAATCCATAATATACAGGCTGCCCCATGCTCCAAAGGGCTGTTTTCTGCAGCTTTCGTCAAATATATACGCCTTTACCTTTGTATTTTCGTCTATATTAGGAATCAGCCTGCTGCCTGCCTCCAAATTTACATCCTTTGCCTTTATAAAATAATGTTTAGGAAAAACATTTTCCGGCAGGTATTTTTTCAGTCTGCGGGCGGAGGGTTCCTCCAGCATAGCCTGTAAAATGGTTTCCAGACAAATCATAAAGATTTTCAGCTGATCTTTGTCAAATCTGTTTTCCCAGTATCGCAGTTCATAATAATATCCTTTTTCATCTGACATAACCTGAAGATGAAAAGGCAGGGAATCCAGCTGTATTTTTACCTTCTCCGCCGGCATTCCTCCT
This sequence comes from Lachnoclostridium edouardi, assembly GCF_900240245.1. Lineage (GTDB taxonomy): Bacteria > Bacillota > Clostridia > Lachnospirales > Lachnospiraceae > Lachnoclostridium_A > Lachnoclostridium_A edouardi. Next base: position 2,858,247 of record NZ_OESQ01000001.1, on the reverse strand, counting down.
ATTTGATTAATGTTGAGAATATCTCCCTGGTACTGGAAAAACATTTCATCAGCATGGAGATTAGAAATATAGCATCTCATTGTGTCCATAATCTGTTTTCCCGACCTTTGAAGCAGCTGAGGCACTGTCTCGTGGGGAATTCTCCGGCAGCGGAAATAATATGTAAGGAACAAGGGGCCTGCCAGTCTGTTCCATCTGCTGTCTGTTCTTCCGCTGTGTATACTTGTGCTTACTGTATCCATTTCATTGCTGAAAATACCAATACAATAATTAAATGCAGTAAGAAACATTACATTTTCTGACACCCCGTATTTTTTACAAAAAGCAGTGATTTTTTTCCTGTTTAGCTTTTGAAATCTCTCCTTTAAAACTGCGTTATGGCCCTTAGTTAAATCGAAACACTCTTTTCTGTTAAGAATACTTTTCTTGATTTTAAAGCCCTGCATCAGTTCCTTAAAGTACTGTTCATTTTCTTTTCTCAGCCCCTGCTTATCTTTATCTTTTTCATCTAATATATATTCAAAAAATGTATATTCTTCCTTTTCCACCTGCTGCCCGCCATAACACTTATTAATATCTTCAAATATAATGTTCATTGTCATGCCGTCCCCCATAATATGAGCTATATCTAAAAAGAAATAGTTGGCGGACTCCGTCACATAGATGCCTCCGTGATAAAGGGGCTCATTTTCTTCATAGGTATATGGCTTCAGCAGGCTTTTCTGCTGTGTCCTCCACTGTTCGTCGCTTAAATAGATAATAGGGAAATTAATTCTTTTTTCATCATATCTGAAATTTTTGTACGCTCCCTCCTCCATCTGAACAACTGCTTTTAATCCTGGATGGGCGTCAAAAACATCCTCCACCGCCTTTTTCAGCTTATTTAAATCTACGCCGCTGTGAAGGCGGAACAAAAATGGCAGATTGGCCGTAGTATTTCCCCGCATTACATAAGCAAAAAACAACTGCAGATTAGTTAAAGGATATGTTTTTCTCACAGTAAAATCCTTCTGTCTTGTGTTTTGTCCCTTCAAAAATAAATTTTCCAGCTTTTCTATTGTTGAATTTAACATTAAGTCATTTAAACTCATAGACATTTTCAGCTTTTCATAAAGATCTGCTAAAAACATAACGCTGCCCAGTGAATCCAGCCCGGCTTCATAAAGATCTGTGTCAATTCCAAAACGGCTGTGTCCCAAAGCTTCAGAGGCGCTGTCATAAATCTTTTGCTGCAGCTCATTTTCCGGCATACGCATTTTTAAAAGCAATTCTTCCTCCTGCTTTTTCTCGTCAAAATACTTGCTTCGGATAATTTTTTTAGAAGATGTTTTCTCAAAAGGAGTATCTCTTACACTCCACTTCATAATCCTTTTATAAGAGGGCAGATCCTGATTATGTTTTTTTATAATCTCTCCTACAGCTTCCTCAATATTCTGTATTTCTGCCGCCTCTGCATATTGAAATCTGGGATAAATTTCCGCCGTTATCATGTCATTCTGGCCAAATACTAAAATATCTTCAATTAAGCCTTCATCCTCAAACATATTTTCCAGCTGCTCCGGCGCCACATTTTCACCGTTGCTTAATATAATTAAATTCTTCTTTCTGCCTGTAAGGTAAAGAAAGTTTTCCTCATCTATATACCCCAGATCCCCTGTACTCAGCCAGCCGTCCTCTGACAAAACCTCAGCTGTTTTCTCAGGCTCCTTATAATATCCCATCATTACAGAGGGGCTTTTCACCTGTATTTCGCCGTCTACTATACGCACCTGGCAGCCATCCACAACCTTTCCCACTGATTTAATTTTATCAAGCCTGGACCAGTCTGGAGCGGAAATTTTAGGAGAACATTCTGACATTCCATATCCCTGGGCAATGGAAATTCCCAGCTCCCTGTAGTTTTCAGCTAAATCCGGAGCCAAATATCCTCCTCCGCTGATTATTTTGTGAAGGCGCTTTCCCAAAACCTCCTCACAAATTTCATCTATTGGACGGTATGGCTTCTGCTGTTTTAATATTCTTATTTTGTTGTAAAGGGCTTTTGCCACCATGGGTACCATGCGAATTACTGAAGGCTGAAATAACTGGATGTGAGCCGCTAATTTAGACATGTCCTGATTCAGGCACAATGTGCTGCCATAGCGCATAACGATAAAAATGTCTCCATTTAAGCAGAATACATGATGAATCGGTAAGATGTTCAGATAAGTTTCCCTTTCCGGGTGATCTGTGTCTGTAGTGCAGAATGTGTTGTGGATTAAGTTTTTATTGGACAGCATAACTCCTTTGCCTCTGCCTGTTGTGCCGGAGGTAAATAAAATCATGGCGCAGTCATTTTCCTCTGCTTTTGTTTCTGATTTTTGTCCTGCAAACTCTTTTAAAATATTGTGGGAGCAGGGAACATGCTTTCCATGCTGAAGAGAAATATACTCTTTTACATCAGGACATAATTCCCTGACTCCATCTATTAAAGCTCTGTGCTCCCAGTCATAAAATAAAATATCTATGTCAGAGCGGTTTAAACAGTCTTTTAAAGAAGACACATTCATTTGAATGTCTAAAGGCACTCCGGTGCTGCCGCTGCTCATTACCCCTAACAGCACAGCCAGATAGTGATAGCTGCTGCCTCCAAATAAGCCTACCTTTATTTTGCGTCCCTCTTTTTTCATATGTGCTTTTGTCCACGCTGCAACTGCCTCACACTGAGAGGCAAATTCTCTGTAGCTGACCTGGTACACTACGTCGTTTTCCTCATAGCGCAGAAATACCTTATCTTTGTACTCCTTAGCGGCATTCTGCACCAGATCGTATATTGTTTTTGTATTTTCACAGGTGATCATAACTTTCCCCCTTTTCCAGGCTTACTTTCATCGCCTAATTCGCAATATAGCACATTTATGAGGCAAATTCAACAAGCCTGCGGGGAAATGAGTATTTTTTACCTGATTTTTATCAGAATTTAATGCTGAAGCATATTTTCTATAAATATTCCATATCCTTTTGTGGAATCCTGAAGAAATACATGGGTCACAGCTCCCACTAACTTGCCGTCCTGAATAATAGGACTTCCGCTCATACCCTGGACAATTCCGCCTGTAATCTCTAAAAGTCTGGGATCTGTGACCTTTATAACCATTCCTTTGCTGGTATGGGAGGTGGAATAATCTACTTTCTGAATTTCAATATCATATTCCTCCAGCTGTCCAGATACGCTGCTGCGGATCACTGCAGGACCTTTATGAACGTCCTGTCGATACCCGATCTTAATTGCCTCCTGGGACATTTTCTTTATAAACCGGTCGTTAACTGTTCCGAATATTCCTTCTTCTGTGTTGGCCTCTATAGTTCCCAGGGAGGAGCCTGGCCCATAATAGATAACTCCCGACATGACTCCAGGCTTACCTGCGCTTCCCTTTTCAATTCCAATAATCTCAGTATCGTAAAGACTTCCGTCCCCTATTTCCATAATAGTTCCTGTGTCGCTGTCGCTGATTCCATGGCCTAAGGCTCCAAAGCTTCCGTTCATATCCACATATGTCATGGTTCCAATGCCCTGAGTGTCGTCTCTCACCCAGGCTCCCAGCTTGTAATCGCCGTCGGCAGTGTACACCGGATTCATTTTCACTTCAATTTCCTCTCCGCCTCGGCGCACAGAAAGTACAGCTTCCCCATCCTGAATCTGGTTTACCTCTTTAATCAGCCCTTCTTTTGATACAATGGCCTTGCCGTTTACTGCCTCTATATAATCTCCTGATTTTAAAATGCCTGCTGCCGGCTCTACATTGATCCCGTCTTCCCCTGTAATTTCACCTGTTCCAATTACCATAATGCCCTTGGATTTTAAATAGATTCCCACAGGAAGTCCGCAGGGCACCGCATATTTCTCATCTACTACGTCTACCTGAATATCCTTAAAATGAATTAAACCAAACAGGTTCAGCCCCAGCTGATAACTTCCCTGGCTTTTGGCGTGAATAGAAAAGGTGTCTCCGGATGTTATGTGTATTTCATTTGCAGGAATATTAGATCCATTTCCCAGAACTACCTCTTCACTGTCGCTAAGTAATGTTGCATCAAAAATTCCAGGAAAATGGAAATACTCCTGCTCATTTTCCACCACACTTAGTTTATCTGGAATCATTCTTTCTACATAGTAGTATGAAAAGCCTATGGAGAAACACAGACTGACCCAGAAAAGAAGAATTATTTTCCCCCGAATTCTCGCTTTTCCTGCCATTTTACACATACCTCCTCTGAATTTTTAAGTAAGGAAAAAGGAGCAATTTTCATGCTCCTCAAGTAGTATGTGATGATTCAGTTGAAAACAATCTGTGAGATTTTGGCATGATCTCGTCTTACCTTGAAGATAGGTTTAATTAGATTTTTTTGCCATTTTTTTCATCTCTTTTGCATTTTTTAAAACAGCATCTGTAATCTTTACGCCTCCAAGAAGTCTGGCCAGCTCCATAACCATTTCTTCTTCTGACAGCCTTCTGATGACTGTAGATGTTCTGTTGTCCTTTGCTTTTTTCGCAATTTCAAAATGACAGTCCGCCATGGCTGCAATTTGAGGCAGATGCGTAATACAGATTACTTGTCTTAGGCGGGCAATATAACGAAGCTTCTCCGATACCTTCTGGGCAGTTCTTCCGCTGATTCCCGTATCAATTTCGTCAAAAATCAAAGTAGGAATGTCGTCTGAATCTGCCAGCACTGTTTTAATGGCCAACATAATTCTGGACAGCTCGCCGCCTGAAGCCACCATGCCTAAAGGCTTAACAGGCTCTCCAGGATTTGTGGAAATCATAAATTCTGCCTCGTCGTAACCTTCCGGAGTATAATGGTCCAGACGTTTAAACTCCATTTCAAATTCTACATCTATAAAGTTTAAATCTAATAAGCTTTCCTTTATTTCTTTTACAAGCTTTTCTGAGGCTGATTTTCTCATTTCAGATAATTGTTCACAATAGGACTCTAATTGATTCCTGGCAATTTCCATCTGTTTTTCCGTTTCCTGTTTTAAAAAATCAAAATTTTCTAAAACCTCTAATCGCTTTTTCTTTTCCTCCAGGCTTTTTAATACCTGGGAAACTGTACCGCCGTATTTAGCCTGAAGATTCCTGATCTGATCCAGCCTGGATTCAATTCTTGCAAACTCCTCCTCATCAAAATTCAGATTGTCCATATAGGAGGAGATTTCCCTGGCCGCGTCAGACAAAATTGCCTCTGCATCAAATAATTGATCTCTAATGGGTCCCAGTCCTTCTTCATATTCTGCAGCCTGGGCCACATGCTTTAAGGCGTCTCCTAAATCTGTCACTTGAACTGCCTCATATGCCTTGGAAAGAGCCTCTATAATTTTCTGTCCGTTTACAAAGCGGCGGTGAGAAACTGCCAGTTCCTCCTCCTCCCCTTCTTTTAAACCGGCGTTTTCAATTTCCTCAACCTCAAATCTGAGAAAATCTGCTTCTCTGATTCTGCTTTCCTCATCTTCATAAAAGGACTGCATTTTCTTCTGCAGCTTAGTATAGGAGCTGTACATATCTGCAATTTTCTGTTTCACAGGCTGGGTATCATGTCTCAGATAATCGTCAAGAATTTCCAGATGTTTTGATTTGTAAAGCAGGGACTGATGGTCGTGCTGACCGTGAATATCTAAAAGCAGGCTGGTGATGTTTTTCAGCCTGGCCGCTGTAACTGTCTCGTCATTTAATCTGCTGATGCTGCGGGTTCCCATAATTTTCCTGGAAATAATCAGGGTCCCGTCCTCTGGAAGATATACCTCCAGCTCCTTTAACGCCTGTACCTTTTCAGGCTCAGTAACAGAAAACAGCAGTTCAATATAAGCGTACTCTTCCCCCTGACGAATCATATCCCGGGAGGCCTTTTTTCCTAAAGCCAGATTTACTGACCCTAGAATTATAGACTTTCCCGCTCCTGTTTCTCCAGTTAAAATATTTAACCCTTGGCCAAATTCTACATCCGCCCGCTCAATCAGGGCCAGATTTCTTACATGCAGCTCCAACAGCATTTTGTCACCCCTCTTCTCAGCTATTCAGCAGTTTTTTCAGCTTATCCATTAAAATAATTGTATCGTCCACGCTGCGGATAGCGCACATAATCGTGTTGTCCCCCGCCACACATCCTACTATTTCGTGAAAGTGCAGCTCGTCTAAGGCAGCGGCCACAGCCATGGCCATTCCCGATACAGTTTTTATTACCAGAATATTCTGAGCCATGTCCATAGACAAAAACCCGTCCTTTAAAATTCTGGTATATTTATCATTAAAATTCTCCTGACTTTGGAAAACCACATATCTTTGACGGCCGTTTTCCATCTGCACCTTGCTTAGCTTCAGCTCCCTGATGTCCCTGGATACAGTTGCCTGTGTTACATTATATCCTTCCTTGTTAAGATATTCTGCCAGTTCTTCCTGGGTTCCAATTTCAAATTTTCCAATCAGTTCCACAATTTTGCTGTGGCGTTCCAGCTTCATTTTAACATTCCCCCTTAAATTCCTGACATTTTATTGCGCAGATTTTCTAAAAACGATATACTATTTAACTTTATAAGTCTGGTAAAACACTGGGATTTTCTGATTTCAATTCTGTCCCCGCAGCGCAGCTGCTTCATCATATCTCCGTCGTAGGTTACGCACTGCTCGTTTCCCAGTATTTCTATGGAAAGCCTGTCCTCCTCAGGCAGCACAATACTTCTGGCGTTTAAAGCGTGAGAACAAACAGGCGTCATAACAATCATATGAGCGTGAGGCACCGCTATAGGGCCTCCTGCAGACAAATTGTAGGCTGTGGAGCCGGTAGGCGTGGCGATAATCATGCCGTCGGCCGTGTACTCATTTAAAAATTCCTGATTTACAAAAATACGGAAATGGAGAACTCTGGGAGTTCCGGTTCTGGTAAGCAGAATTTCATTTAAGGAAATATCCTGAAAGAATATTTTTTCATCTCTTATTATGGTCCCGTCTAACATCATCCGCTCTTCTATGTGATAAGAGTCTGTAAGAAGACAGTCCAGCATACTGTTAATGTCTTCTTCCCTGCTGATCTGAGTTAAATATCCTAAGTGGCCTAAATTAATTCCAATTAAGGGAATCTGCAAGGCCGCCAGATCTCTGGCCGCCTGGATTAAGGTTCCGTCTCCTCCCAGAGTAATGACACACTCCATCTCCAAAGGCACCTCAGACACATCTGTATATCTGCCTGACTCCTTTGGTCTCTTTTCCTCCTTCAGAATACAGACAGCTCCCTTATCCTCCAGATATTCCTTAATTCCTCTTCCTGTCTCCCTGGCAAATTTTTTGTCCAGGTTTACAATTACATAAAAGTTTTTCATCCGCTTTCCCTTTCCCGGCTGCTATCCACAAAACTACAAGCTGCTGTGGGCTTCATCCACAATTCTTTCCGGGCTTATGGGTACAACAGCGCTGTTTTCCCCATTTTGACCCTTTTGAAGGTATAATAAATACTCTATATTGCCTTCCGGCCCTTTAATTGGGGAAAACTCCAGGTTCAAAATCTGAAAACCTATGGACGCGGCAAAGGAAATCACCTTCTGAATCACTTCCAGATGAACTGATTTTTCCCTTACCACTCCCTTTTTTCCTACCTTCTCTCTCCCGGCTTCAAATTGAGGCTTAATCAGGCAAACTACTTGTCCGTCTTCTTTCAAAAGCTCCTTTACAGGGCCTAACACCTTTGTCAGAGAAATAAAAGACACGTCTATAGAGGCAAAGTCCAGCTGGTCTTTAATATCCTCAGGCTTTACGTACCGGATATTGGTCTTTTCCATACAGACCACTCTGGGATCATTGCGCAGCTTCCAGTCCAGCTGTCCATGTCCCACGTCTACAGAATACACTTTTACAGCTCCGTTCTGAAGCATACAATCTGTAAATCCTCCGGTGGACGCGCCTACGTCCATGCAAGTCTTTCCCGCCAGCTGCAGGCCGAAATTATTTACCGCCTTTTCCAGCTTCAGACCGCCACGGCTTACATAAGGAAGAGTGCTGCCTCTCACTTCAATGTTTACAGTATCCTCAAAGCTTGTCCCCGCCTTGTCTTCCTTCTGTCCGTCTACATATATAATTCCTGACATAATAATAGCTTTTGCCTTTTCTCTGGATTCTGCCAGGTTTCTTTTTACCAGAAGTACATCTAATCGTTCCTTCATATTCTATCCTCTGAAATATTCTTTCATTTTTTTCACAATAGAATCACTGTCAATTCCCAAAGCTTCTCTCAGCCTGGACACATTTCCATGCTCTACATAAGCGTCGGGAAGAGCAATATTTAATACCTGTATATGAGGATAATGGCTGTGAATATAAGCTGTTACAGCCAGTCCATAGCCTCCCTGGAGCACGTTTTCCTCCAAAGTGATAATTTTATTGTGATTTTCTGCCAATCTGTCTATAAGCTGTGTATCTACAGGCTTTACAAAGCGTCCGTTGGCAAGAGAACAGGCATGTCCCTCTGCCTTCCATTTTTCTCTGATGTGCTCCGCAGTGCTGACCATGCTTCCCACTGCCAAAAGGGCGTAATCCGACTCCTGGTAAATCATCTCTCCTCTGCCGTACTCAATAGGCTGGTGAAACTCTTTTAAGCCTCTGTAAGCCTCTCCCCTTGGATACCTGATAGCCATAGGCCCCTGATATGTTACTGCAAATTCCAGGGCGCTTTTAAGCTCCCACAGATTTTTAGGCGCAAATACCGTCATATTAGGCACAGAGGTCAGCAAGGAATAATCGAAAATCCCCTGATGGGTTTCCCCGTCGCTGCCTACAAGACCGGCTCTGTCAATACAAAACAGCACCGGCAGATTTTGAATGCACACATCATGTATCACCTGGTCATACCCTCTCTGCAGAAATGAGGAGTACATGGCCACTACTGGTTTTAAGCCTGCCGCCGCCATACCTGCCGCCGAGGTAATTGCATGTTCTTCCGCAATCCCCACGTCAAAAAATCTTTCCGGAAACATTCTTGCAAACCGTTTTAACCCTGTGCCGTCAGGCATAGCTGCAGTTACAGCCACAATTTTTTCATTTTCTTCTGCCAGCTGACAAATTTTCTTTGCAAAAACGTCAGTATAATCCGGCCGTTCTTTTTCCTTTTTCGGCTTTCCCGTTACTGGATCAAAGGGCACAATGCCGTGAAAACGAGAAGGATTTACCTCCGCCGGCCCATAGCCCTTTCCCTTCTTCGTCCTGACGTGAATCAGCACTGCGTGATCCAGCTTTTTGGCCTCCTTAAACACCTTGCGCAGGGCCTTTATATTGTGGCCGTCCACAGGGCCTAAGTATGTGATTCCCATATTTTCAAACAGCATTCCAGGAATTAAAAGCTGCTTAATTCCGTTTTTTGTCTTGCTGATTTTATCAATTAAAGGCTTTCCCAATACCGGCACCTTGTCTAAAGCGCCTTCTACAAAACGCTTTAAATCATTATATCCTGTGCCTGTACGGATTCCGTTTAAATAATTAGACATGCCTCCCACATTTTCGGAAATGGACATGTTATTGTCATTTAAAACTATAATAAAGTTTTTATTCATTCTGGCCGCATTGTTTAAGGCTTCATAAGCCATGCCTCCAGTAAGCGCTCCGTCGCCGATTACAGACACTACAAAGTGGTTCTGCCCCTGTATATCCCGTCCCTGAGCCATTCCCAGGCCTGCGGAAATAGATGTAGAGCTGTGGCCTGTATCAAAGGCGTCGTAAGGACTTTCCTTTCTTTTGGGAAAACCGCTTATCCCTCCGTACTGGCGCAGCTCGTCAAATAACTCCCGCCTGCCGCTTAAAATTTTGTGAGTATATGCCTGATGGCCTACATCCCAGATAATCTTATCCTCCGGCAGATGGAAGCTGCAAAACATGGCTATTGTCAGCTCCACCACCCCCAGGTTAGAGGCCAAATGACCGCCTGTGCAGCTGATTTTTTCAATAAGAAAGTTTCTTATTTCCGCCGCCAGCTGCTCCAGCTCTTGACTGTTTAATGATTTTATATCTTCTGGATTCTGCAATCGTTCCAAAATCATATTGATACCGCTTCCTTACTGTGTCTGACACACAAAATCTTTTTAGCTTTCTCTTTTTACCAGCATCTTTACAAGAGTCTCCAAAAACTGATTCTTATAAGGCAGTGCCCAAAGACCTTCCACTGCTTCCCCGGAAATTTTTTCTACATCTTCTTTTGCCTTCTTTAGGCCTTCTAAGGTTACGTATGTAGTCTTGTTATTTTTCTCATCGCTGAGAACCGGCTTTCCAAGCACCTCAGGGCTGCTGGTTACATCCAGAATATCATCCTGAATCTGGAAGGCCAAACCTATTGCAGATGCAATTTTTTCTATTTTTCTTATATCTTCTTCTGAAGCTCCTGCTAAAATAGCTCCAATCATCATGGAGGCCTCTAAAAGGGCCCCTGTTTTCAGTCTGTAAATAAAGTCCAGCTTGTCCTCTGGAATAGGCTTATTTGTCAGCTCCACATCTACCGTCTGACCGCCGATCATGCCGTAAATCCCCGTCTTTTCAGCCAGCAGTCCTATACATCTGCCTGCCAGGGCCGGGTCCGCGCCCAAGGCAAATGATTTTGCAGCAGTCTCAAAGGCGTAGATCATTAAAGCATCCCCAGCCAAAACTGCCATATCGTACCCGTATTTAACCCACACAGTAGGCATTCCTCTTCTTAATGTATCATTGTCCATACACGGAAGGTCGTCATGGATTAAGGAAGATGTGTGAATCATTTCTATTGCCGCCATAAAAGGCTCAATCTCTTTTGAAGCTCCCCCAAACAGCCTGTAGGTTTCCCTCATCAGCATAGGGCGCAGCCGCTTTCCTCCTGCTTTTACGCTGTAATTCATTGCCTCCAGCACAGTTTTCTGGTGTCCCTCTTCTGCCGGAAGATAGGACATAACAACCTTTTCTACTTCTTCTGTATACAGTTTCAGCTGTTCTTTTTCATTCATTCTTCTTCCTCCTCCCCATTTAAAACAATCATCTGCTTTTCTACTTTATCTATTTTATCATGGCAGGATTTTACCAGCTTCATGCCTGTCTGATACTGGCGGAAGGATTCTTCCAGGGAACAGTCGTCCCCTTCCATTTTTTCCAGAATTTCCTCCAGCACGGCAAATGTTTCTTCTATACTTGCTTCATCTTTTTTTCTGGCCATGTTCTGTGCGGTCCTTTCCATTTATCTATATTTTCCCAGCTGCCTCCTGCTTTTCTACAGCCTTCACTTCCCCTGTTATTTTTCCGTCTGACAGCTGTACGTGAAAGCTTCTGCCGGGAGCAGTCTGATCTACAGAAACAATTTTTCTCTCCTCTTCATCAGTAATAAACCCAAATCCTCTGCTGATTTTGTCTAAGGGAGATTGGGCGGACAGTCTGCCGGACAAAAGGGCCAGCTTATGTCTGGCTCTCTCTATTTTTTGCTGAATCAGCCTTTCCATTCTGTCCTGAATATCTGCCAGCCTTTGACGTTTATCATTTAGCTGACGTCCAGGATGATGCAGCTTCAACCTCAGCTCATACTGGCTTAACAGACTTTTTCTCTTTTCCACACATCTTTCCATAGACCGGATCAGACTTGTCTCGTAAATTCTTATATCCTCTTCAAATTGTCTCCAGTCAAAAACTGCCAGCTCTGCTGCGGCTGAAGGTGTAGGCGCCCTCATATCTGCCACATAGTCGGCAATAGTCACGTCTGTCTCGTGGCCTACTGCTGAAATCACGGGGGTGGAGCAGTCAAAAATAGCCCTGGCTACAATTTCTTCATTAAAGGCCCACAAATCTTCAATAGATCCGCCGCCTCGCCCTACAATAATTACATCTAACCCCATTTGATCTAAGGCGTGAATTCCTGCGGCAATACTTTTTGAAGCTTCCGCCCCCTGCACCAAAGCAGGGTACAGCACCAGCTGTACGTAGGGATTTCTTCTGTGTGAAATATTCATAATATCTCTTACGGCAGCTCCTGTGGGGGCTGTCACCACGCCTACAGTTTCAGCATATTTAGGGATTCTCTGCTTGTATTCCGGGGCAAACATGCCCATTTCCTCCAGCTGGTCCCTAAGCTTCTCAAATCTGCGAAACAAATCCCCTGCTCCGTCCAGAGTAATTTCCCTGGCATACAGCTGATATCTTCCGTCCCGTTCATAAACGTCCACCGTTCCGGCTACAACTACCTGCTGGCCTTCCTGCAGCTGAAAATCCAGTCCCTTTCTCTGGCCTGCAAACATAACTGCCGCCAGAGTTCCTCCTTTGTCCTTTAAAGTAAAATAAATATGGCCTGAGGAGTGGTATTTGCAGTTGGAGATTTCCCCTTTTACAGAAATTCTGGCCAGAGCAAAGTCCTGCTGGAACAAATTTTTAATATATGCATTTACCTGGGATACTGAATAAACGCTGGCCATTTATCCCACCAATTTAGCCAAAATTCCGTTGACAAATCCAGGGGCCTCGCTGCCGCCGAACTTTTTAGCCAGCTCCACAGCCTCGTTAATAGCCACTCTTTCAGGAATTTCATCGTCAAACTGAAGCTCATAAACAGCCAGCCTAAGGATCGTCAACTCCACCTTTCCCATCCGCTTTGTTTTCCAGCCTTCCGCCACCTCATTAATCTTTTCGTCCAAAATCTCTAAATGAGCCATAATATCCTCCACCCGGTTTTGGATATACTCTCTGTAGGTGTCATTCAGCTCTACCTGGTGCAGAATTTTTGTATTTCCCTCCGGCGTAGTTTCATCTTCCTCTGGAGCCTGGAAATACTGTTCTAACTGCATTTTGGCCTCCTCTGTATTATAAAAATCAGCGCAAAACAACATTTTAAAGCAATGTTCCCGCAGTTCTCTTCTGGTCATGTTTATTCCTCCTGGTATCTTTATTTCCTTTAATAAGTTATCATTGTACTTTTTGGGCCTGGCCTTCAGGCATACTAAACTAGTTTCTAATTATAACGTACTATGGAAATTTCCACAATAGAAAAAACTAAAACTCAGACCTGAAAAAAGAGGACGCTGGGGAAACAGCCTTTTTATTTTGACTATTTTCCAGCATCCTCTTTTCTTTTTGACAGGTCTTAAAGCTTAGGCGGTCAGACCCCCGCCTCCATCTCTACCCCTGCAATTTTAATATTTACATCCAGTACAGTCAGCCCTGTCATATTTTCAATGGCTGTTTTAACCTTTTCCTGTACCTGGGCGCTGACCTGGGGAATATTGTAACCGTATTGGATATTCAAGGATAATTCCACAGACACATGCTCCTCTGTAACCTCTACCTTTACTCCCTTGGACAGATTTTTCATACCCAGCCTGCTGACTAATTCATTTGTAATGTTGCCGGCCATAGACGCTACTCCCTCCACCTCTGTGGAAGCCAAGCCTGCAATAATCGCCACTACCTCGTCGGCAATCTGCACTTCTCCGATTTTATCTTTTTCGTACAATTTGTGAGACTCTCTGATTTCTGTATTTGCCACAATAATCTCCTCCTGACTGTTAGGATATCTTTTAACATTATAACAAAAACCTGGAGATTTGGAAAGCAGCATTTATTTTTTCAATTCTTCAGTAAATTTTCTAATATTGGAAGCGTTTACATACTTCTGAATTTTTCCGTCTGTCACCAGCACTAAAGTGGGGGCCTGCATTACGCCTAAACTAGTTACCAGCTCCGGATTTTCCTCCGCATCAATCGTCTGATACTCCACTCCGTTTAAAAACTGCTTTGCCACACGGCAGTTGGGGCATGTTTTTGTGGTAAATAAATATGCTCCTGCAGGCAGACCTTCTGAGGCTGAAACTGTCTCCTCCTTCTCTTCCCTGCCTGCAACTGCTTCTCTCCAGTTGGAATGGGACACATCATATGTTTTTCTGTTTTTATATTCCTCTAATTTACCCTCGTTCCAGTTTTTCACAGGTCGGTAGTAACCGGTAATCCGGCTGTAAACTTCCGCCTCCTCCCCGCACACAGGGCAAGTAAAATGCTCACCGATCAAATAGCCGTGTTCCTTACAAATTGAGTATGTAGGAGAGATGGTATAGTAGGGCAGCTTATAGTTTTCTGCAATTGTGCGCACCAGCTTAGCGGCAGCCTTCCAGTCAGGCAGCTTTTCTCCTAAAAATGCGTGGAATACTGTACCTGAAGTATAAAGGGTCTGCAGCTCATCCTGCACGTCCAGGGCGTCAAATACATCTGATGTGTAGCCTACCGGCAGGTGGGAACTGTTTGTATAATAAGGAGAACCGCAGTCTCCGGAAGCCGTCTTGATGCCTGGGAATCTTTTTACGTCGTGCTTTGCCAGACGATAAGAGGTGGATTCTGCAGGCGTAGCCTCTAAATTGTACAGGTCCCCGTACTGCACCTGATATTCGGACAGCCTTTCTCTCATATGGTTTAAAACATTTTTTGTAAATTCCTGAGTCTCAGGGTGAGTCATATCCTTGCCAATCCATCTGGCGTTTAAGCCGGCCTCGTTCATGCCCACCAGGCCAATGGTGGAAAAATGGTTCTCAAATGTGCCTAAGTACCTTTTTGTATATGGATAAAGTCCGCCGTCTAAAAGCTTTGTAATAACCTCTCTTTTTACCTTTAAGGAGCGGGCGGCAATGTCCATCATTCTGTCCAGTCTGGCGTAAAACTCATCGGCAGTTCTGGACTGATATGCAATCCTTGGCATGTTAATAGTTACTACGCCAATAGAGCCTGTGCTTTCTCCTGAGCCGAAGAAACCGCCTGTTTTCTTCCGCAGCTCTCTTAAATCCAGGCGCAGGCGGCAGCACATGCTGCGCACGTCGCTGGGCTTCATATCGCTGTTAATATAATTGGAAAAATAAGGGGTGCCATACTTAGCTGTCATTTCAAACAGCAGTCTGTTATTCTCTGTGTCTGACCAGTCAAAGTCATTTGTAATGGAGTAGGTAGGAATAGGATACTGGAAGCCTCTTCCGTTGGCGTCCCCGTCGATCATTGTCTCAATAAACGCCTTATTTACCATGTCCATTTCTTTTTTACAGTCTTTATACTTAAAGTCCATCTCTTTGCCGCCTACTATGGCGTTCATTTCAGCCATATCATCCGGCACAGTCCAATCTAAAGTAATATTTGAGAAAGGAGCCTGAGTTCCCCAGCGGCTAGGAGTATTTACCCCGTAAATAAAGGATTCAATACACTTTTTGACCTCCGGATATGTAAGATGATCTACCTTAACAAAGGGCGCCAAATATGTGTCAAAAGAGGAGAAGGCCTGAGCTCCGGCCCACTCATTCTGCATAATTCCTAAAAAGTTTACCATCTGGTTGCACAGCACAGAAAGATGCTTGGCCGGAGAGGAAGTTATTTTTCCCGGAATTCCTCCCAGTCCTTCCATCAGCAGCTGCTTTAAAGACCATCCGGCGCAGTAGCCTGTCAGCATGGACAAATCGTGGAGATGAATGTCTGCGTTTCTGTGGGCGCTGGCAATCTCGCTGTCATATATTTCAGACAGCCAATAATTAGCCGTAACTGCTCCTGAGTTGCTGAGAATCAGTCCGCCTACTGAATAGGTAACTGTGGAATTCTCTTTTACGCGCCAGTCTTCTACCTTAACGTAACTGTTCACTACATCCTTGTAATCCAGAATAGTATTTTTCATATTGCGGATTTTTTCCCGCTGCTTCCTGTATAAAATATAGGCCTTTGCCACCTCTGTGTAGCCTGTCTGCTCCAGCACATGCTCCACGCTGTCCTGAATCTCTTCTACAGAAATCTTCCCCTCGCTCATTTTTCCCTGGAAATCTGCAGTTACACGCAGGGACAGCAGTTCCAGAATTTCATTGTTAAATTCCTTCCCCGTAGCCTTAAAAGCCTTTTTAATGGCCTCTGTAATCTTTATCAGACTAAAATCTGCAATTTCACCGTCACGTTTAATAACACTTATCATGGTAGAGCCCCTTTCTCCTATTCCCCGGCATCTTTAATCAGGCAGTTTACTGCCTGGGCCGGATGACAACGACATAGGATTCATTATAGCAGAGTAAACCAAAAAACACAATATCTGGGAATGATTTTAATTTTATCCCATATATTGTGTTTTATTATAAAATCTAATAAATCTATTTTCTGGAAATATTCAAAAATTTTTTTACTTTTCAGGCAGCACATTTCCATAGGATTCCGCCGCCACATAGGCCTTTACATATATGCCGTCTTCCCTGTATTCTTCCTCTAACAGCTCTCCATATTTGCGGATCAGCTGAATTTTTCCCGCCTGGCTGTAGGGATAAAGCTGCTCCAGATACACCTTTCTGCTGCGCAGTATTTTTTCCAGAATGTCTATCAGCTCCTCCACATTTTCCCCTGTTTTGGCAGACAGCTTTACCTGGTAATCTGAGGTCAGATCTTTTAATATCATTCCCTCTTCCACACTGTCTATTTTATTAAATACTGTAACAATCTCCTTGTCCTTTACCTCCAGCTGTCTTAATGTATCGTACACCACATACATCTGCATGTCCATTTGAGGGTTGGAGCAGTCTACTACGTGAAGAATAATATCTGCATACTTTGCCTCTTCCAAAGTGCTTTTAAAAGCCTCAATTAAATGATGAGGCAGCTTTCTAATAAAGCCTACTGTGTCTGTCAGAAGAATTTCCTGACCGCTTGGCAGCTTTAAATTTCTGGTTGTAGGATCTAAGGTGGCAAACAATTTATCCTCTGCCAAGATTCCTGCATCCGTTAAATGGTTTAATAAGGTGGACTTTCCCGCATTGGTGTAGCCTACAATAGCGGCTACCACTACATGATTTCTGCTTCTCTGCTGTCTGGCAACCTCCCTGTGGCGCTTTACGTCTGCAAGCTCTGCCTTCAGCTGTCCGATTCTGTCGTGAATCCGCCTTCTGTCTACCTCCAGCTTTGTTTCTCCAGGGCCTCTGGTGCCGATTCCTCCGCCTAAACGGGACAGAGAATTGCGCAGTCCCACCAGCCTGACGGCTCTGTATTTCAGCTGGGCCAGCTCCACCTGTATCTTTCCTTCCCTGGTAGTGGCTCTGTCGGCAAAAATGTCCAGAATCACCATTGTTCTGTCCATTACCTTCATCCCTAAGGCGTCCTCTAAATTTCTCATCTGGACAGGCGACAGCTCATCATCACATACAATGCCTGTGGCTCCCAGCTCTAAAGCCATTTCTCTTACCTCTTCAATTTTGCCCTTGCCCAAATATGTGCCTGGATGAACTCTTTCTCTGTTTTGGATTACCTTTGCCAAGGTTGCCGCCCCTGCAGTCTTTACCAGCTCCTCCAGCTCTTTTAAAGAATTTTCTGTATCGTCGGCTTCCCCTGTGCTGACGCCGGCCAGAATCACCTTTTCTTCTATATCTTTTACTTCAAATGTTTCTGCCATGAAACCTCCTGTTTTCCTTTTATCTGGTGCTGAGAAAAGCGATTTCTTTCTCCAGCTTCTCATCAGACCCATATGAGGCCTTATATTGCAAAAATAAATCTAAGGCCCTAGAAAACTCTCCGCTGTACTCTAAAGCCACGGCCTTGTTGTACATTAAATCTCCCATAGCCGCCTGATCTCCCAGGGCTATTCCCTGATCTAACAGCTGTAACGCCTTGTCGTACATTCCCGCCTCTATCTGGGCCGCTCCCAGCACATTATACATTTCCGCGCTGGCTATTGCTCCCCCTGCTATGGCTGAATCGTACAAATCTGCCGCCTTCTGGTTTTCTCCTGCAGCCTGATACCCTTTCCCCAAAGCCAGAAGAGCTTCCATATTCCAGGATACCTCCCTGTCCATCTGAACATCCATGTTCCGGGCCTGGGTATAATCTGCGCCGGCCTCCTCTAACTGCCCTGCGCCTGCATAACATATACTTCTGCCATAAAGGTATTCCGGCAATTGTCCATCTACCTGAATCAACACGTCATAGGTATGAGCGGCGGCCAGGAAATCTCCGCTTTTATATTCAGCTTCTCCCCTGTATTTTAATATGTCCAGCTCCATATTTCCTACTTTTCCGTCTGCAGCCTTTAAAGCCTGCTCAAAGGAAACAATGGCTTCTTCGTAATTTCCCTGATCCAGCTGTTCAATTCCAGCAAGCCTTAACTGTTTTTCTTCCTGGCTTCTGCCGCAGCCGGAAATAAGAAGAATACAAAAAACCCCTGTTCCCGCCAGAAATCGTTTTATTCCCCTGCTCATTTATTCTCCTTTATCTTGTGGTGCTTCCAAAGCCTCCGTTTCTGATCTCCTCAGTATCGTCGTCTATTGTAATTCCATATTCCAGAAAAATTCCCTGGGCAAACCCTGTGCCTGCCTCTAAAACTACATCCTTGCCCTGGCGGCCGTCGTTAGTCACCTTTATCTGAATATGTCCTTCATTGTCAGAGCCATAGTAATCGCTGTCTATAATTCCTACTGTGTTGTTTAACTGCAGGCGGAATTTAAAGCCTAAACCGCTTCTGGGGTAAATTTTCAGAACCCATCCCTCTTCCATCCAGCATCTGATTCCTGTAGGAATCTTTTTCTCCTCCCCGGGAGCTAAAGTAATATTCACAGGCACATAAAAATCATAGCCGGCAGATCCACAGGTAGCTCTTTTAGGCAGCTTTATACTGTCGTAAATTTCTTTTATTTCTGCCTCTGAGGCTTCTAAAAATTCTCCTGCCCAATCCTTTGTAAACTGATCCAGGCTTACTTTTTCAAACTTAGCGATTTTTTTCATCTGTTGTTCATTCCTTTACTATTTTTTATCTGCAGTGAAGGACTACGCCCCCGCTGATTAAGGTTCTCTGCACGTCAATGACTCTCTGGTTAGAGCTTCCTCTCCAGTACAGCTTTGTATCTTTTTTTTCTACAATAAATTCTCCGTCTACAACTACGTCTACTTTTTTTATAAATGGAAGGCCGCAGATCTGTTCCCAATCATAGCCTGTGTAAAGCCAAATGGTTTTATGAGGATATTTTTCATATATTTCACTGATTAGCTTTCCAATATCCTCCCTGTTGGACGGATGTAGAGGATCTCCTCCGCTGAGAGTGATACCGGTTACATAAGGTTTTTCCAGCTGCACAAACAACTCCTCCTTAGCCGCCTGGTCAAAAGGGATTCCTCCTCTAATATCCCAGGTTACTGGATTATGGCATTCCCGGCAGTTGTGATTACAGCCGGCCACCCACAGCACCACCCGCAGCCCGTCCCCATTCAGCATATCATCCTTTGTAATGTTGTGGTAACGCATCCTTTTGTCCTTCCTTTACTACATAGATTTCCGTTCTGCGATTTCCGCCATTTTGGCCTCGTTCAGCCTGGTATCGCCTTTTACTCTGGAATAGCTAAGATATCCGTTCATACGGTCGATTTTTGTCAGATTTCTGCTGCCGCACTTTGGACACACATCCATTTCCAGCTCCTGATGGCCGCAGTCGTCGCAATAAGACAGGGAAAGGTTCACTCCCTCGTAAAATCCCATGTCCATAGCTCTGCGCACCAGAGTTTTAATTGCCTCTGTATTATAATCAATAGGATATTTTACATACTGGATTTTTCCGCCGTTAGATAACTCCCAGAATCTGTATTCTAAATCCTGTTTTTCAATAGGCGTAATATCTTCTGTTACATGGCAGTGGAAGCCGTTGCTTACGTATTCTCTGTCAGAAACATTTTCCACAATGCCATATTTTTTTCTAAATTGTTTTACCTGCAAACCGCAGAGATTTTCTGCAGGAGTGGCGTAAATCGCGTAAAGATTGCCGTCCTCCTGCTTAAACTCTTCCACCTTTTTATTAATATGCTCTAAAACCTCAATGGCAAACCGGCCGTCCTCCACTAAGGACTTTCCGTTGTAAAGCTGCTGCAGCTCATTAAAGGCTGTAATTCCAAAAGAAGCGGTAGCTGTCTTTAAAAGAGGCTTAATCTTATCATGCAATCCCAGATTTCCCCCGTAAAATCCTCCTTCGCAGTATGCTAAAGGATTGGTGGAAGCCCGCATCTCCCCCAGATAAGCATATGTTCTAATGTGGATTTTCCGGATTAATTCCAGGTAATAATCTAATACCTCATAGAAATCTTTGCTTTCCTGTCTGGCCTTAGCCAGAATCATAGGCAGGTGAAGGCTGACTACTCCAATATTAAAGCGGCCTACGAACACAGGAGAATCCTTGGCGTCTGCAGGGTACATGCCTCCTCTTTCATACCATGGAGACAAGAACGCGCGGCAGCCCATAGGGGAAATAATCTTTCCATACTGTTTGTACATGCTGGCAATATAACCTTTTCCTGTTAAGGACAGCCAGTCTGGATACATGGTTTTTCTGGAACACTGGATTCCGGCTTCAAATACATCCTCCAACTCTCCTCCAGGTCCGTGCAGCTTTTCATCATACAAAAATACCAGCTTAGGGAACAGCACAGGCTTTTTGTGGCCTTTTTTCCCCTCTCCGCCTTTGCGCACGTTCAGCATAGTAATTGTAGCCATTTTGGCAAAGCGGCTGGTGCCTGTGCCTGCCGTCATAGTGATAAACGGATAATCGCCTCTGCTGGAGGATACAGAATTAAATTTGTATTCCCAGCCCTGGAAGCCCTGCTCCATTTCCCTTTGCACGTCCTTCCAGGCAACCTCCTCCGCCCTTTCCTGGGGAAGGCCCAGGTCTATATATTTTTCAATGTATTTTTCATATGATTTTTCAGCATAAGGAGCCAGGATTTCTTCTACGCTTGGCACTGTAAAGCCGCCGTACTGCTGGCTGGCAGCGCTTAAAACAATATCTCCGATTACATCAAATGCCACATCCAAAGTCTTTGGCTCATTATACCACAGGTTGCCCATTTCAAAGCCGCCTGTAAGCACATTTTTCACGTCAAAAAGGCAGCAGTTCATGGTGTCCCGCCTTGCAGACATATCGTGAATGTACAGATATCCGTCTCTGCAGGCCTGAAGTTCTTCCACAGTCATAAAGAATTTCTGGTACAGAGATTTATTCAGCTCGTTAAAAATCAGGCTGCGCTTTGTAGATACCAGGGCGCTGTCTGTGTTGCTGTTTTCCTTGTCTCCAATGTACATAATAGACTGGCTTTTTTTGTATACGTCATCCAGCATCTGAACAAAGTCCTGCTTGTAGTTTCTGTAATCTCTATAGCTTTTGGCCACTAAAGGATTTACCTTTTCTAAAGCTCCCTCCACCAGATTATGCATACTGGCAATAGGAATCTCCGCCACGCAAAGCTCCTCTGCTTTTTCCTGTACAAACTGACAGATAAAATTAAGCTCTGCCTGTGAAAAGTGAATCATGGCTCTTTCTGCTGATTTGTTCACCGCCACAACTACCTTTTTTACATTAAAATCTTCTCTTGTTCCATCCTTTTTTACCACTCTGATTTCACTGCACTTCAACTTTCCTTACCTCCTATATCTTCTGTCCTGCGCTGGTCTGTTTCTGTATTTATGTACTGCAGCTCTTCCTCTGCTTCCTGTTTAAATTCTGCCGCCTGCTCCGGATTTATCTGGGGAAGGTTGTCTGTGCTTCCCACTCCAAACCGGCGCAAAAATTCTTCAGTAGTGGCAAAAAGAGCCGGACGCCCTGGGGCGTCCAGCCTGCCTGCCTCAAATACTAATCCATATTCTATGAGGCGATTTACTGCATGATCTGACTTTACTCCTCGGATTTTTTCAATCTCCATCTTAGTAACCGGCTGTTTATAAGCAATAATGGATAAGGTTTCCAACATTACATCAGTGAGAATATGTTTTTTCGGCGCTGCCGCTACCCGGATTAAATTTTCATAAAAACAAGATCTGGTGCACATTTGAAAGCTGTTGTCCAGCTCTATAATCTGCATCCCCCTGTTTTCCGTTTCATACCGTTTTTTTAACATCTGCACCGCCTGCCACGCTTCTTTTGTGTCACAATCCAATGCTGTGGCCAGCTGCTTTAATGTAACAGAGCCTCCCATGGTAAAAAGCACGGCCTCCACAACGGCCTCCGCCTCATTTTCATGCTCCGGAAGTATGTTAAGCTCCATCTGGCGCAGCTCTTCTCTTTCCAGTTCTTCCTCCATCGCCTGGTGACGGGCCATAACCTCCTCCAGGTCACAGCTCTCCTCTTCAAACACGTCTTCCATTTCCTTCTCCCATTAAACTGCAAAATCCTCCAGATCACGAAGATCCAGTTCCTCCTGGCCTTCCTCCTCCAGGATTTCTATGTACATATCGTCAAAAGTATTTTCCTGAGTTAAATGAATTTTTCCGATTTTCATTAATTCCAAAACAGCCAGAAAGGAAACCACTATCTCCACCTTGTCCGCCTGCTTCTCTAACATAGCCCGAAAGCTGAATTTTCTGTGGGCCCTGGCATATGACATTACAGAAATCACTTTTTGTTCCAGGCTTACCGGCTCTTTTTTAATAACGCCGAAGCTGCTTCGGATAGGGTCTACCTTATCCTCTCTCCGCTTCATCACCGACTGGAAAATCCGCTGCAGCCTGGCCAGACTTAACCCGTCTAACAGCTGGTCCAAATCTACCGGCTCCTCGAACTTTAACACCTCTGCCGGCACTGCAGGCTCCCTGTACAACAGCTTCTCTGCATCTACCTCCATGTCCTTCAGCTCCCCGGCCATGTACTTGTACATCTTATATTCCAGCAATCTGGCCACCAGTTCTGCTCTTGGATCTTCCTCCTCCCCGTCCTGGCCCTCTTCTGCAGGGAGAAGCATTTTAGCCTTAATTTCAATTAAAGTGGCCGCCATCACCAGAAACTCGCTGACAATATTTAAATCCTCTGTATCCATATGGCTGACATAATCTAAATATTGCTCCGTAATATCCACAATAGGAATATCATAGATACTGACCTTACTTTTTTCAATTAAATGAAGGAGCAGATCTAAAGGCCCCTCGAACTTTTCCAGCTTATATGAGATTCCCATGTTTTTGTTCGCTTTCTGTGTTTCGTATTCTCACACAGTATAGCAAACTTTTCCTCCTCTGTAAACATTAATACATCAAAATATAGTTTTATTTTTCAGTCTCACCACTACTACTTGTGGTTTATTAAACAGTCTGATTCTAATAGAATGAGTGCCCAGCCCCCGGCTGACAATCATGGTTTTCTCATTTTCCTGGAATTTTCCTGCGCACCAGGGCAGAAAAAACTGGAATTGAGGCGTCATTACTCCTCCCACCAAAGGCAGACGGATTGTGCCCCCGTGAAAATGGCCTGCCAGAGAAAGATCTGCTCCCCAGGCTTTATAGGCAGAAAAAAACAAAGGGGAATGAGCCAGCAAAATTTCATATCTTTTTTTATGGGCCGGCCCTGCCTCTTTCTTGATTTCCTCCGACCTTAACTCTTCTGTTTTAAATTTTTTATAATACTTTTTGTCTAAATCATATCCGGTAATGGCTAAATCCTCATCTACTAAAACAGTTTCATTAGAAAGCACTGTTACGCCGGCTGATTTTAAGGCCTGTACATATTCTTCGTACAAATCCCCGTAAATTTCCTTTTCCTCCCGCATTCTGCACTCGTGATTTCCGTTGGCGCAGTACACAGGATACCTGTCAGCCAAAGCCTCCAAAAGCTTTTTTGCAGCTTTTACATCCCGCTTTCCTTTGCAGATCATCATATCGCCGCCTGACAAAATCAGATCAGGCCTTACCTGGTCAATGGCCTTTAAAAGCTTTTTATTATCCTTCCCAAATTCCTGACTATGTAAGTCGGACAGGAACACAACTGTCCTGTTCTTTTTAATCTTTTCTGAAACTGTTTGATAATATTCAACTTTAAAATGGCGTTTCTCATATTCAGAGCGCAGCAGCCCTGCAATTCCTGTCAGAACCGCCGCCTCCATTATTATTTTCCACATGTGTAATCTCCGTATTTTTCCTTATGCCTTAATATAAGGAGCCAGCTCCAGTCTGATAAAATATCCCTGCTCATGGTGACATACAGGGCAGGCTGCCGGCGCCTGAAGTCCAGTGTGAATATGGCCGCAGTTTAAGCACATCCACCCTGTCTCCACATCAGAGACAAACAGCTGATTTTTCTCCAGATAATCTGCAAACAGCTGGAATCTGTCTCCGTGAACCTTTTCAATTGCAGCGATCATTTCAAATGTTTTGCTGATCTGAAGAAATCCTTCTTCTGCCGCTGTTTTGGCAAAGCTGCTGTATACAATATCGTGCTCCTCGTATTCATTGTGCCTTGCCGCCTTTAAAAGGTCAAGACTCCTATTGTAGATATCCACCGGATACCCTCCGTCAATATGAATTGTCTGACCTGCCATCTCTCCTAAATAATTATAAAATATTTCTCCGTGTTCTTTTTCCTGGTCTGCCGTAAATGTAAAAACTGCCTGGATCACCGGCAGCTTCTCCTTTTTTGCCTGGCCGGCTGCAAATGTATAACGGTTTCTGGCCTGACTTTCTCCTGCAAAAGCTCTCATCAGGTTTTTGGCTGTCTCGCTTGTCTTAAAATCCATTCTTGTACCTCCTGTAATGTGAATACCATTTGTTTATACATAATTAATGTTCCACATTACAGAAATCTTATACCCCAGAAACTTCCATTATTCCATTATTTTCGTTTTTTTCTTTATTCTATTCATCTGGCAGGTGATCAGCTCCAATGGCCGCCAGCACAAAGACGATCCCGTACACTACGGCCAGCACAATACTCAGCAGCCTGTAAATATTATAGTTAGGCTCCCCTGGGAGTGGAGGATGTGTCATCGCCACAGAATATGCAATTCCTGCCATGGCAGTAAAACCAAAAATTTTAAATAGTATACCTCCGAACCTTTTCATCCGTCAACCTCCGTTCTTTTTCTTATAGTGTAATCCATATCCGGGTAACAAGCAATACTGCCGGGCCGGGATTTCACCGCATCTTTCGACATAGTATGACAAAAACAAATTATTTTTTACTGTCAAAATAATTTTTAGCCAGCTTAATAAAATATCTTTCACTTTGTCTGGGGGTAAAGTCTTTCCGGAAAGCAACTACCACAAACCACTGAACTAAGGGGATAGCATGGGCGTATACAATAGCGTCTGAAGCCATGGAGCAGGAAACTGGAACAAAGGTGCTTCCTATTTCCTGCTCCACCATAATCAGGCTGGCCGGATGACTGTTAATCTCCGCCACAACTTTAGGGAAAATTCCCTGGGCTGCAAAACATTGATCCTCCAACTTTCGTATTGTGGTCTTATTTTGAGAAAAAATCATAGGTTCGTTTTTCAAGGCCGCCACGTCAACGGCAGGCAGGCCTTTTTCCATGTAAGTAAAAGGCAAAGCAGAGGCATGGCTTTTGGGAATTGCTAAAATCAGCTCCTCGCCGTGTAAAAGCATACTTTCCTGGGGCAGAGAAACATCGTCGGCCAAAGGGATAATAGCCATATCAATCTGGCTGGCAGAAAGCATCTGCATCAAAGGCACAGCCGTTTCTTCCCTTACAGTCACCTTTACATTAGGGTAAAGCTTGTTAAATTCTCCGATAATGTGAGAATAAGCTACTGCTCCCCACTGGGGAGTTAAGCCTACAGAAAAACTTCCGATTTTTGATTCTGTTAAGTCAGACAGTTGATTATATAATTCTTTTTTCTCCTTCAGCATCTGCCGGCAGGCCTTTACATACAGCTGGCCGGCAGCAGTTAAAGCCATCTCATTTCTTCGGCGGTCAAACAAGCGTATCCCTAATTCCGACTCCAGCTTGCTTAAATATTGGCTTAATGTAGATTGTGTAATATGCAGATTGTCCGCTGCCCGTGAAATCCCCCGCATGTCGGCAATTTCAATAATGTATTCTAAATGATGCAGATCCATATTGCTGTCCCCCCCCCTTAACCCTCAGATTTTCTATTTTGCAGCGTTTTTTTCTTTATAAACAATTATACATAATATTCTCCTTTCTAACTATTCGTTTTTATTAATTCCAGGATTTAATTTTAACAATTTGTGTAATTGATCTGCATCCTGTACACTGATATCAGAATAAATTTTTTTTACATAAAGGAGGTAGAATATGAAAATTACTTCAGTAAAGGCCATAGGACTCAGGTGGGAATGTCCTGTTATGAGCGATGCCATGTCAGTGTGCAAAGCCCGTCAGGCTTTATGGGTAAAGGTGGAAACAGACTCCGGCGTTTACGGAATCGGCGAGGCGTTTTGTTATGGCAGCCCGTTAATCATTGCCCGCCACATTGTGGAGGATCAGCTGGCCTCTGCCATTATTGGGGAAAATCCTGAAAATATTCAGTGGCTGTGGCAGAAAATGTATTGGAAAAATGTTCCCAACGGCCGCACCGGTCTTGTGATGGGATGTATCAGCGGCATTGATATTGCCCTTTGGGATATTCTGGGAAAAACAGCCGGGCTGTCTATATCTAAGCTTTTAGGCAGACACTCCGACCGTATTCCCGCATATGCCAGCGGCGGCTTTTACGCCCCAGGAAAAAGTATTGACGGCTTAAAGCAGGAAACAGAAAAATATTTAGAAAAGGGGTATAAGGACATTAAAATTAAAATCGGCCGCAATCCCAAGCTGGAGAGAAATGCAGTAAATTACACGGGAAATACAGATTTTTCAGTGGCCTATGAGGAAGATATCAGGCGAATAGAAGCTGTCCGCAGGCTAATGGGGAATAAAGGCCGTCTGGCGGCTGATATTAACGCAGCCTGGCCGGCTAACGCAGTTCTTTTTGCTGCCAGGGATTTTAAAGAAGCTGGCTTAAACTGGCTGGAGGAGCCTATTCTTTTTGAGGACGAAGAGGGGTTAAAACAGATTAGAGAAAAGCTGTCCCCCATTCTGCTTATGGGCTATGAAACAGTTCAGGGCTGCCAGAATTTTACCCGTTTAATGAAAGCAAACGTCATGGATATTGTACAGCCTGATATAGGCTGGAGCGGAGGTATTTCTGAGCTTAAAAAAATCGGACTGGCAGCAGAAGGTTTTTCCAAGCTTGTATCCCTTCACTCCTTTGGCTCCTGCGTTCATTTTGCAGCCAGCCTTCAGCTTTCCGCCTGCCTGCCTAATGTGGAGGCTATGGAAAGCGAGGAAAATGAAAACTTCTTAAAAACAGGTGTTTTAAAAACGCCTTT
This sequence comes from Lachnoclostridium edouardi, assembly GCF_900240245.1. GTDB lineage: Bacteria > Bacillota > Clostridia > Lachnospirales > Lachnospiraceae > Lachnoclostridium_A > Lachnoclostridium_A edouardi. Next base: position 2,831,147 of record NZ_OESQ01000001.1, on the reverse strand, counting down.
TGAATATGACAAGGATATGAATTTTTATGTGCCGGATTTGCCTGGTCTCGGTATTGAAATTGATTGGGATAAGGCAGAGCCTCTTAGAGTTTTTTAAACCGGCTTTGAAAAAATGTACTGCTAATTTATAAGAGAAAGAAGGAAGATAATTTATGACGCCTGCAATTTATATGATTTCCTTAGTAATTTCTATTGCCATTTTGCTGCTTCTAACCTTGAAACTAAAAGTCAACAGCTTTATGGCCCTATTTTTCACTGCCATGGGACTGGCAGTATTTTTCGGAGCCTCTCCTCAGGACGGCTTAAATACTATTACTGCCGCATTTGGCAGCAGCCTGGGAAGCATCGGGCTTCCAGTGCTTTTTGGAGCTATTTTAGCTATGGGCGTTCAGGACTCCGGCGCCGCCGTAGCCATAAGTAATTTCTTTGTAAAGCTTTTCAGGGGAAAACATTTAGAGCTGGCTCCTGCGTTAACTGCTTTTATTATGGCTATTTCTGTTTTTGGAGATATTTCTCAGCTTCTCACGGCTCCTATTGCAGCTACTATTGCAAAGCGCAGAAACTTAAACATGTCTGTAGTAACTGCTTACGTCATTACTGCCGTCTGGTTCACCCACGGCGTAGTGCCTCCCTCAGCGGCTATTTTGGCTGTAGCTGTTTTGCTGGGCGCCGACGTGGGAATGTGTATTTTATGGGGACTGATTATCTGCCTGGCTGCTCTTTTAATTGTATATTTTCTTACTATTGGATGGATGACCCGCCACGCCTCCTATGCAGAGCCTAAGCCGGAATATACTGTTGGCATTGAACCGGTGACAGATCAGGCTACTGTGGAGGATCTGATTATTAAAGAGGCGGATATTCCTAATGCTTTTGTGGCTTTCCTGCCTCTCATTGTGCCGGCAGCCTTAATTGCAATCTCTTCTGTCTGCTCCATGGTACTGCCAAAGGACAGCCTGATTGTATCCGCCTCCGGCTTTTGGGGAGACAAAGCAGTAGCTATGCTGATTGGAATTATTATACTTATATTGACAAACGGAAAAATTAAAGACAAGATGCTTGTAAACGCCAGCCGCACTGAGGCCATCAGCCCAAAAGCATCTTTATTAGAACTAGGTATGGGAAACTGGGTTACCAGGGCCATTGACGTTTCAGCCATGGTTTTAGTGGTCACTGCTATGGGCGCCGCCTTTGCTTCTGTTTTGTCCAGCCAGCCTGTAGTAGCTGAAATCGCCCAGGTTGTAGCCGGCTCCGGTATTCCTATGATTCTGATTCCCTTTATTATTGCCGCTGTTATGCGCGCCGCCGCAGGCTCTATGGCAACTGCTTCCATGGCTGCCGCAGGCATATGTCTGCCTATTATGAATACCCTGGGACTTTCCCCTGTAGCTGTCACCTTGGCTATCGGCTTAGGCACAGTTTTATTCGGCCATGTAAATGACTCCGGCTGCTGGATGTGCCAGGAGGTTTTTAACGTAGATTTATCTCAGTATTTAAAATATGTCAGCCCTATGGCTGCCCTGGGAGGAATTGTAGGCATGATTCTCCTTATGGCTCTCAGCTTTATTGGACTTATCTAGCCTTATATCCCTTATGTCCTGGGTGCAGATTACTGCACCCAGGCTCCAGTTTCATCTAACACATATCCGTCCGGAGTGATTGTGTTTTTCATCATAGCTCCGTCTGAGCCAAGGTAAAACCATTTGCCGTTATTTTTCACCCAATAATTTTTTGCCATAGCGCCGCTGGAACGGAAATAATACCAGGAATTGTCGGAATACTGTCTCCAGCCTGTAGCCATGTATGTATCAGAATCAAACCAGTATTCTTCTCCGCCTATAGTCAGCCATTCATTAGCGGCTTTAGAGCCGTCTTCTTTTATATAATTCCACTTTTCTCCCGCCTTCTGCCATCCAGAATTAGAGCTGGTTTCCTCTGAGGCAGGACCGCTCTCTGAAGCAGGGCTTGAGGCAGGACCTGAAGCTGTTCCTGATAAAAGCTGTTCCCTGTTTTCAAATCCAAAGTCTAACAGCGCCTTTGTATCCTGATAATGAGTAGATTTGCTTTTCATGATAACTGCAATTAAACGAACCCCGTCTTTATCTACTCCAGTAACTAAGGTGTTGCCTGCCTTAGAGGTGTAGCCTGTTTTTCCGCCTATAATTCCAGGATAATATCTGGAGTCTGTGCTGTAAAACATTTTATGTCCCATGGTTACTGTTCTGGGAGTGCTTACCTTTTTTGTAGCTGGAATCTGGTAGCTAAGAGTAGAGTCAATTTTCCTGAAGGTTTCATTATTAAATGCCGCTCTTGCAATTAAGGCCATATCATAAGGAGTAGAATAATGATTTGTGTCATTTAAACCATGAGGGTTTGTAAAATGAGTATTCTTACATCCTAAGGCTGCCGCTCTTTCATTCATCATATCTGCAAATTTACTGTTGCTGCCTGCCACATGCTCGGCCAGCCCATTGGCCACCTCGTTGGCTGATTTTAACATTAAAGCGTACATGCAATCTTTTACAGTAAGCTTATCTCCTTCTGTCAGATTTAAGGAAACCGCCCCTGATTCCAGATTGGTGGTGGCTGTGGAGGAAAATGTTACTGTGTCATCCAGGCTGCATTTTTCTACTACCAGCAGGCCTGTCATCAGCTTTGTTATACTGGCAGGATAAAATTTTTCATTTTCATTTTTTCCGTAAAGTACTTTTCCTGTAGCAGCGTCTAAAAGCACTGCGCCTTCTGACTGAATTTCAGGAGCTGTCACTGCAGATGAATCGCTTTTCACTGATGTCTGAGGCTGTACCTGAGTTTCAGTTTCTGCGGCAGATGAAGCTCTCTCTCCCGGTCCCTCTGACACAATAGTAACATTGCTGCCAAAATCTGTAGGTGAAGGAGCTCCATAAACTGTCTGTCCTGCCGTCAGACAAACTACAAGCGTTAATATAGGCAATATTCTGTATTTTTTCATTATTTTATCTCCCGGTTATTTTTCCATCTTTTCATTCTTCAACGCAGCTGTACAATAACGCTGATCTTTTATATTATAACACATGATTTCATTTTTTTTATTTAAACTTTCTTACATTTTCCTCCAAATATATTTTTAAGTATAACTGCAGGTCATATTTTAGCCCTATCTGTGGATGGTCTTGCCTTATATAGGAAATAATGATAGAATAGTGAAATCTTAGCTTAGGAGGTTAGACACATGAAACATAAATTTTTATCTTCTCCAATCAGCAGAATTCTCATTTCTGTGGTACTGATTTTTCTGCTGTTTTACACCATGCTGCCTGCCATAAATTTAAAAGATAAATCTTTTATAACCTTTATTATTATTTCTGCAGGTATTATTTTAGTTGTAAACTTTTTCTCCTATGTTTCCACTTTACTAAATCAAATTGGAAACCGCAGCGTTTCTTTCCGCAACGGAGTGGAGCGCCCTTTAAAATATGGTCTAATTGTGGTAGGACTTCTCCTTCTCCTTTCTGTGATCGCTAGTGTAATAGGAATTCCTATATTTAACGCTTCACGCTACAGGGATTTGATTACAATTACTGACGGTGATTTTTCTACAGACGTTGCAGAGTTAAATATGTCCCAGATCCCTGTTGTGGATAAGGATACTGCTTCACGCTTAGGCAGCAGAAAGCTGGGAGAAATGACAGACCTGGTTTCCCAGTTTGAGATTGCCAACAATTACACTCAGATTAACTACAAGGGATCGCCGTACAGAGTTACTCCTCTTACTTACGCTGATCCTGTAAAATGGCTTTTTAATATGAAAAAAGGCCTTCCGGCATATATTACTGTGGATATGGTAACTCAGGAAACCAATTTGGTTTGGCTGGAATCCGGCATGAAATACTCTCCCGGCGAATATTTTTTCAGAAATATTCACAGATATCTTCGTTTCCGTTATCCTACTAAAATGTTTGACCAGGTTTCTTTTGAAATTGACGACAACGGCACTCCATACTGGGTGGCGCCCACTATTTCCTACAAAATCGGCTGGTGGGACGGCAAGGACATTAACGGAGCAGTTCTGGTAAATGCTGTAACTGGAGAGTCTGCTTATTATCCAAAAGACCAGGTGCCCCAGTGGATTGACCAGCTGTACACCTCAGACTTAATTATTACCCAGCTGGACGACAACGGAAAATACCAAAACGGATTTTTTAACTCTATTTTTGGTCAGAGAAATGTTAGAAGAACAACTTACGGCTACAATTATCTGGCTATTAATGATGATGTTTATTTATATACAGGCATGTCCTCTGTGACGGCAGATGAATCTAACATTGGCTTTGTACTTGTAAATCTGAGAACAAAGGAAACTAAGTTTTACACTGTTCCCGGCGCCACAGAATATTCTGCTATGGAATCGGCAAAAGGACAGGTGCAGCATCTGAATTATACTGCCACCTTCCCTCTGCTTCTTAATATTTCCAACAGGCCCACTTACTTTTTATCTTTAAAAGACGCGGCCGGACTTGTGAAAATGTATGCTTTTGTAGATGTGGAGCAGTACCAGATTGTAGGTACAGGGCAGACTATCGACGAGGCGAAGAGAAATTACAGGCAGGCTTTAAATCTGGAAGATACAGAAATCGCCTTAGAGAGCAATCAGGAGCCTGTAACCGGAACAATTAATGAAATTATAGATGTAGTAGTCTCCGGAAACACAGTTTACTATTTTACACTTACAGGGGATGAAAATATTTACACTGCGTCTATTACTTCCAATGAAAAGCTTCCATTTATAAAGCCAGGGGACACAGTGACCTTTACCTACTCTTCTGCAGTTTCCCCCAGCCAGGTAATAGAATGGAAATAAATAAAAGAACTACCCTTAAACAGGTTTTCATTCTGTCCTGTCTAAGGGTAGTAGTTAAAGCTTATTTTATTTCTCCTGGGCTCTCCATTTAAAGTTAGGTACAATATCGCTCCACTTGTTAATACCTATAATAGATTTTGCAAACTCAGTAGCAGCCAAGGTATCCTTTTTCTTGTCGATGTCCCTGAATACCTGCCAAATTTTTCTTCTCTGAACGCTGACAATTTTATTTGGCTGACTCATATCGCAGCTCCAAAGACCGAAGGCCAGCTTATTTGTATTAATTTCCGACGGGGCGTCCACCTGACGGCTTAAAATATATGCTTCTATATAAGGATTACTGTCCACCAGATAGTAGGAGTACGCAAAGGCAGCCGCCTGCAGCTCCTGAATATCCTGCCCTGCCTGATTCATAGCTGTAAAGCCCTGTTCTGTTAAAATAATATGGCGTACATCTCCTGACGGGGCCCTTAGCTGAACTCCTGCAAAGTAATCTGTCAGCACATTAATATTTTTAAAGTTAACTACTGGGGAGTTAATATCATTTGTAACTAAGCCTGTTTTGTCGTCGTCCCAGAAGTTAGGATCTGTCATAGGGCAGGGATAAGAATGGTAGGCTAAGCCCCAGTCAAATTGTCCCCAATTATTAGCTATGGAATTAAAGTAATCTACAATATTTTTTCCGCCGTATTTCAGCTTTCCGTCTATCTCCGCATTCCAATTGTAATCTAAGGAGAAATATACTCTGTCGTTGGCACTGGTACTTTTAATTGCTGTGTAGAATACCCGGAAAGCTTTTTGATAAGCCTTTACATAGCTTGTAATATCCCACTCTCCTGTGTAATTCCACTGCTGGTTGTTGATCTCGTTGCCAACTACCCAGTTAGAAATTTTTCCGTGGTTTGGGTCTGAACCGTCGTATCTGTCCGCCAAAAATGCAATAATCGCTCTCGTCTGCTCAAAGCCCTCCGGGGTGGCCACATTAAACAAATAGTAGAAAGCGTTGGAGGACTTTTGAGTACCTGGATAAATCAGATCCGGGGTGGCGTCGTTCCAGCCGTTTAAAATAACTGCCGTAACAGTCATGCCTTTTCCCGACAGGGCGCTGATGGTCTCGTCGTAATCCTCAATTACAGCTTTATTAAAATGATACGTCTTTCCGTCATATGTATAATCAATTCCGCTGCCTAAGATCTGATGGAAAGCAATGTTAGTTCCCACATGCTTTACCCCTAAATCAAAAGCGTCATCCAGCATATCAATTTCAATTCCCAATCCCTTTTTTGTTAAAGGGTCTAAAAATGGGTCTGTATTCTTTGCCACTGCTTCCGGGTTTGTAATGTAATAAGGCTCGCTGATTCTGACAAAGTCCGTGCCATTGTAGGCTGCCACCGCAAATCTGCTGTACAGCTTATCTGCAGACGTTCCGTAATCTAAAGTAGTATTCCAGGTAAGACTCCTTCCCTCACCGGAAGCCAGAAAATCTCTTCTGCTTCCTAACTCATCCTCATAGGGCTTCATCTCAAACAAATAAAACTTTCCGTCTGTGCCTGTCATATCTCCGCCTGTGCTGGCTGTGATTGTAACTGTATTTTTATCGGAGCCGATTTTACAGGATGTAATCTGTGCTGTTGCCTGAACTGCAGTCTGCTGGCTTCCTGTATCTGCCCAGCACACAGAAGCTCCGGCAAGGGTAAGGAAACAAGCTGAAAATACTGCCGCTGCCCTTCTGATTAGTTTTTTTCTTACCATTCATTTACCTCCATGAATTCTGATGATGCCTCCGGCGCTCCTAATTTTCCTGGTACGCCAGTTTCTATTCTGTATTTCCATATAATACCCCATCCAGTTCTTCCATTCAATAACAATTTTATTACATATTATTAAGAAAATTGACAAGTTTTCTCTAAATCTTCACTGAAGGCAGATAGGTAAGAAAATATATTTTTAAAGAAAGTCCTATTAAACCTGCTAAAAACACTGCTCTCGCCAGGTTTTCCAGCCTTTTTCCCACAAGCCTTCCCGCGCCCTCTAAGAGAGTTTCCATGCCAAAAGCTGTAAAATACATGAGAGCCACCAGCATAGTGGCGCAGTACCGGCCCTGAGCCTGGTAATCTGTATAATAGCTGTAGTAAATGCTTAATAATATGGGAATTACAAAACAAAACAGCAGCACTGCCTCAAATACCCACTGATGTCTGTCCCTTTTTCTCACAAAAACTGAGACCAAAAGCCCTGCCAGGCCCAAAATGAAAATCACAGTGTACACCCGGTAGGTAAAAGGACCTGCAAACACATTCATACATCCAAAAACTCCTATTAAGCTTTCGTATGTCATTTTATACCATGGTCTGCCTGTAAAATCTACGCTTTCCATCATCTCCCCCAAGGTCATTCCCAAATTGTAGGGAGTTCTTCTCATAGACGGTTTCAGCTGCGGAATGCCATACATTTCCCCGGCTTTTGTTAAAGTGCTCATTCCCAGAATATCTCCCTCATACAGCACTGCGTTTCTGATGAAGAAAAAGGAAATAAATAAAAGTACAATCACCGCAGTAAAGCCGGCCCGCTTCCACATTACAGCCATGCCCTTGTTTTTTCCGGATTCCCACAAAAAGTTAAAAATAAATAAAATCATACTGCCTAAAATCCAGCCGTAAGCGTTGTAATAAGAAAGAGCTACAATAATAACTCCTCCGGCCAGTATCAGGCAATTTTTTATATTCCAGTCTTCTTTTCCCAGGCACCACCCGTAAAATATTACAGAGGAGCCCATAATGGCTATAACATCGTTATTTACATAGCTGGACAAAAAAGCAAACTGAGGCAGCATCCCAATAAGCCCCGGGAATATCCACCGGCCCGGCCCTTTAAATAACAGCTTTCCGCTTTTCATTGCAAAATACACTGTCAAAGCGCCGCTGATTACACTTGTAAATCTGGCGGCGCATAGCAGATGAAAAAAATCCTGGGAAAATATACTGGTTATTTTCATAAACAGGGCGCTGCACAATGGCCCCAGCCAGCAGGGGTAAAAGGCATAGGAAAAGCCCCAGTTAGGTGATATCAGTCTTTCGTCAAATCCGTTTGGCAGACTGCCGTACAAATAAATAAACTCAGGAATCTGAAACCGCATCTCTTCGTCCGGTCCATATGTATAAGGCTGAACCAGACTCCATGATAAATAAAACAGAAAGCAGAACAGCACAAAGGCCCATTCTCCCCATGTCAGCTTATTCTTCTTCATTTTTTTCTCCCTTCTCATTGAGAAATTCCTGAATTAAATATCTGGGCCGTCCCTTTGTTTCCATATAAATCTTGCCTACATACTCGCCTACAATTCCAAGGGAAACTAAAATCATTCCTCCCACAACCCATACGGAAACCATAAGGCTGCTCCATCCCGGAACTGTATTGCCGCGAAAATACTGAATTACAGAATATGCCAGCATAAGAATACTGATTCCGACTACTGCCATTCCCACTCCTGTAATCATGCGCATAGGCTTAATACTTAACGAGGTAATTCCCTCCATGGCAAAGGATATCATCTTTTTTAAAGGATACTTGCTGGTTCCTGCAAACCGTTCATGTCTTTCATAGTAAACCACGTCGCTTTTATAGCCGATCATAGGCACAATGCCTCTCAGGAATAAATTTACCTCCTTAAATTCTGCCAGCCCATTTAAGGCTCTTCTGCTCATCAGCCTGTAGTCTGCATGGTTGTACACTGTATTCGCCCCCAGCAGATTCATAAATTTATAAAATCCCTCTGCCGTAGCTTTTTTGAAAAATGTGTCTGTCTCTCTCTTGCTGCGCACTCCGTACACAATATCACAGCCGTCCAGATAGCGGTCTACCATTTGTTCCACTGCGTCAATATCGTCCTGAAGATCTGCGTCCATAGATACAGCCATACTGCACAGATCCTTCACTGTCATCAGTCCGGCTAAAAGCGCATTTTGATGTCCTCTGTTGCAGCTTAAATTAACGCCTCCAAATATAGGATCTTCCTTGTGAAGCTTATATATAATCTCCCATGTTTTATCCTTAGAACCGTCATTTACAAATATAATCCTGCTGTCCTCTGATACCTTTCCCTGCTTTATCATTGCCCTTACCTTTTCCCTAAGGCGGCTGGAGGTTTCAAACAAAACCTCCTCCTCATTGTAGCAGGGAACTACTATATATAATGTATTTTCCATATTCACTGCCCTGATTTACTTTACACTTTCTATGAATCTTTTAAATGCCTGACGGCCTTTAGGGGTACATTTGTAAACGCCTGCGTCCTCCAGTACCTTTTCAAACACAAGACCTACCTCTTCCTTTAAAATCTCATCCACATTTTCCTCAGTGACTGCCTCATACTTTGGAAGAAATTCTTCTACCCAGTGGCTGTGCTTTTCCAAATCAAGGTTGGAACGAATATCCTTTTTCTCTATAATATATTGGCCTAAAAGGCTTAGCTCCTCCTTCAGTCTGGAAGGCAGAACTGCCAGCCCCATTACTTCAATCAGGCCAATATTTTCCTTTTTTATATGGTGCAGGTTCTGATGAGGATGGTAAACTCCCAAAGGAAATTCTTCTGTAGTAATATTATTTCTCAGCACTAAATCCAGCTCATAGAACTGGCCGTTTTTCCTGGCAATAGGGGTAATTGTGTTGTGAGGCTCCCCTTCCGTACAGGCAAATATAAAGGCCTGCTCATCTGTATAGTCTCTCCACGCCTTTAAAATCTTATCCCCCAGCTCCACTAACGGCTTAATTTCCCTGGATCTGGTTCTGATTACAGACATAGGCCACTTTACAATTCCCGCCTCCACCTGAGGAAAACCGGGGAAGGTAATATTTTCTTCTATAGGCGCCTTTGCCATGGCAAAGGTATAATTTCCTCCCTGAAAATGGTCGTGGGTGAGAATTGAGCCGCCTACAATAGGAAGGTCTGCATTAGAGCCCAGGAAATAATGGGGAAACTGCTTCACAAAATCCAACAGCTTTACAAAAGTAGCTTTTTCAATTTTCATAGGCACATGTTGTCCGTTAAACACAATGCAGTGCTCGTTGTAATATACATAAGGGGAATACTGGAATCCCCACAAGGAGCCGTTCATTGTCAGAGGAATAATTCTGTGATTATTTCTGGCCGGATGGTTGGCCCTGCCTGCATAGCCTTCATTTTCCATGCACAGCTGGCACTTAGGATAACCGCTCTGTTTCATAAGCTTAGCCGCGGCTATGGCCTTAGGGTCCTTTTCCGGCTTTGACAAGTTAATAGTAATGTCTAAATCTCCATACTTTGTGGATGTCACCCACCTAACGTCCTTTTTAATTCTATAACGGCGGATGTAGTCAGAATCCTGGCTTAATTTATAGTAATAATCTGTAGCCGCCTTTGAAGATTCTCCCTTATAAAGCTGCCAGAACTTTTCCGCCACCTCAGAAGGCCTGGGCATAAGACAATTCATCAGCTTAGTATCAAAAAGGTCTCTGTAAACTATGCTGTCCTCCTTTAAAAGTCCGGCTGACTGGGCGTAATCTAACAGCTCCTTTAAAATTTCCTCCAGATCTGCACTGTCTGCCTCTTCCTGCGGTTCCTGGTACTCGTCCATTTCCAGCACAGAAAGAATCTGATTTACAGCGTAATTCTTATCTCTTTCCTTTATCAGACCTGTATCTAAACCATACTGAACCAGATTTTTAACAGCCTTATATACCATAATCCTGCCCCCTGTTTGATTATCAGATTTTTGCAGCCTTCTTTTCACCTGTTTTTCACAAGAAATCTGCAGCCTGCAATGATACCATTATATCTATTTCACAGAAGGAACACAAGTAGCCTCTTTCATTTTCTTCACATATTCATAAACAGGCTCCTCCGCCTCCCTTCCATATTGACTGATCAGCTTTACAATGGCGCTTCCTACAATTACTCCGTCAAAATCCACTCCTAAGTCTGCAGCCTGCTTTGGAGTGCTGATGCCAAAGCCTACTGCCGCCGGCACATTGGAGGCCTTTCTGATAGCCGCGGCCATGGAGGACAGATCTGTATTTATTTCTGACCGCACCCCTGTCACTCCCATGGAGGAAACTACATAGAGAAATCCCTTTGCATCTTTTGTAATTCTCTGTATTCTCTCTTCTGAGGTGGGGGCGATCATAGAAATCACGTCTACCCCATAGGCCTCTGCAATTTCACACACCTCCTGCTTCTCCTCATATGGCAGATCAGGAATAATAATTCCGTCTACAAAAGCTTCCTGGCACCGTTTAAAAAACCTTTCATAGCCGTAGAAAAACACAGGATTTAAATATGTGAGAAACACAATAGGCGTCTGAATTTTTTTTCTTACATTTTCCACCATGGAAAATACCTTATCTGTAGTGGTCCCTGCCGCCAGGGCCCTAATATTAGCCTCCTGAATAACCTCTCCCTCTGCAATGGGGTCGGAAAAGGGGATTCCTATTTCAATTAAGTCTGCGCCGCCTCTGTCCATAGAAAGAATCAGCTTTTCTGTAGTTTCCAAATCAGGATCTCCTGCTGTAAGAAATCCGATAAATGCTTTACCATTTTTAAATGCGTTTTGAATTTTACTCATATATGTTCACTCCTCTGTACCGCGCGATTGCCGCTACGTCTTTATCTCCTCTGCCTGACAGGCATACAATTATAATTTCATCCTTGCCCATTTTAGGGGCGATTTTTTTCACATGAGCCACAGCGTGAGCGCTTTCAATGGCACAGATAATTCCCTCTGTTCTGGCCAGGTATTCAAAAGCTTCCACCGCCTCGTCATCTGTTACCGGCACATATTCAGCCCTTTTACAATCGTGAAGATAGGCGTGCTCCGGCCCGATTCCCGGGTAATCCAGCCCTGCTGAAATAGAATATACCTGAGCAATCTGTCCGTGGTCGTCCTGGCAGAAATAAGATTTCATTCCGTGGAATACTCCCAGCTGGCCTTTTGCAATGGTGGCCGCATGTTTCTCTGTATGAATTCCCTTTCCCGCAGCCTCGCAGCCAATAAGCTTTACTTCCTTATCCTGAATAAAATTATAGAATGTGCCCATTGCGTTGCTGCCGCCGCCAACACATGCCACTACTGCTGAAGGAAGCTTCCCCTCTTTCTCTAAAATCTGCTCCCTGGCTTCCTTGCTGATAATACTTTGGAAATCTCTGACAATCATGGGAAATGGGTGAGGTCCCATTACAGACCCTAATACATAGTGGGTATCGTAAACCCTGGACGCCCACTCTCTCATGGTTTCATTTACTGCATCCTTTAATGTCTGAGTTCCGCTGACAACGGGATGCACCTTGGCCCCTAAAAGCTCCATACGGTAAACATTTAATGCCTGCCTGTCTGTGTCCTCCTTGCCCATAAAAATCTCACATTCCATATCTAAAAGTGCAGCCGCTGTAGCCGTGGCTACCCCGTGCTGTCCAGCTCCCGTCTCAGCTATAATTCTGGTTTTTCCCATTTTCTTCGCCAGCAGCACCTGTCCTAACACATTGTTGATTTTGTGGGAGCCGGTGTGATTTAAGTCTTCTCTTTTTAAATATATTTTAGCCCCGCCCAGGTCCTTTGTCATTTTTTCCGCATAGTACAAAAGAGACGGCCGCCCTGCATACTCCTTCAGGAGAAAATCCAGTTCCTGATTAAACTCCGGATCATTTTTGTAATACTCATAAGCCTCCTCCAGCTTAATGATTTCATTCATCAGCGTTTCCGGAATATATTGTCCTCCGTGAATGCCGTATCTGCCTTTTTTCATTCTCTAATCCTCCTAATTATCTTCTCTATTTTATTTCTGTCTTTTACGCCCTCTGTCTCTGCCCCGCTGCTGATATCTAAGGCAAAGGGAGGACAGCCTGTTTCTTCTCCCAGGTTTAAAGCCTCTTTTATATTGTCCAGACTGATTCCTCCTGCCAGAAAATAAGGCTTTTTTATTTCTTTTAAAAAGGACCAGTTAAACATTTTTCCTGTTCCTCCAGAGCCGTTGTCAAACAGCGCATAATCTGCCTTACTTAGGCCTGCTGTCTTTATATCATCCTGATTTTTCACAGAAAAGGCTTTTATGATTTTCGCTTCTTCTCCCGCCTGGCCGCAGCTTTTTAGATTTTCCCTCAGCCTGGCTATGTAATTTTCATCCTCATCCCCGTGAAGCTGGATGATTTGAATTACTCCTTTTTTTACCAGATCTAAAATCTGCTTTTCCGGAGAATTTACAAAAACTCCCACCCTGCAGATTTCCTTTCTCGCCTGAAGGGCAAGGAGACCTGCCTGTTCTGGATTTACATACCGCCGGCTGGACTTAGCAAATACAAAACCAATAAAATCAGGACAATATTCATTGACTGCCTTAATGTCCTCCATCCTGGTAAGGCCGCAGATTTTCACCTTTACATGCTGTGGCTTTTCCATAGCTTTGCAGCCTCCTTTTGTTAATTTCTTCCCTGCAGCTTAGCTAACATCTCTTCCTTATTTCTGCTTCTCATTAACGCCTCTCCCACTAAAATTCCGTCTGCCCCTGCTTTTTCAGCCGCTATTACATCTTCTCTTCCCCTAACTCCGCTTTCTGAAACATAACACAAATGGTCGGGTATCATTTTTCTAAGGTGAAGGCTAAGGCTGTTGTCCACCTGGAAGGTTTTTAAATTTCTGTTATTTACGCCTATGATTCTGGCTCCTATACTTAAAGCTGTTTCTATTTCTTCCTCTGTGTGAGCCTCCACTAAAGCAGAAAGTCCTAATGTGTCCGCAATGGTTTTATATTTTAATAAGGTTTCTTTATCTAAAATAGCGCAGATCAGAAGCACTGCCGACGCCCCCAAAACCTTGGCCTCATATATTTGGTATTCATCTACTACAAAGTCTTTTCGCAGCACAGGGATTTTTACTGTGGCTGCAATCTCCTTTAAATATTTATCGTCTCCCAGAAAATACTTAGGCTCTGTCAGCACAGATATGGCCGCCGCCCCTGCCCGTTCATAAGCTTTGGCGATTTCCAGATAAGGAAATTCCTGTACGATCAGACCTTTAGAGGGGGAGGCTTTTTTTACCTCGCAGATAAAAGAAAGCCCCGGATTTTTTAAAGCCTTTTCAAAAGGAAATGTTTTTTTCCCCTCCTGTCCGGCAAGCTCCAGCCCTTTTATTTTTACTTCTTCCAGGGAAACCTCCCTTTTTCTATTCTCCACCCTGTATCTGGCATATGCGGCGATTTCATCTAATATCATAGGGCGCCTCCTTTATTGCTTTTCATTAGAAAGCTGTATAAATTTTTCCAGCTGTTTTAAAGCCGCTCCGGAATCAATAATTTCTCTGGCAATGTTTATTCCTTCTTCTATTGAAGCCGCCCTTTTCGCAATATATAAAGCTGCTCCGGAATTTAACAGCACCGCATCTCTTTTAGGCCCTTTTTCTCCCTTTAAAATATTAAGAGCAATCACCGCGTTTTCCTCTGGAGTTCCGCCTTCCAGCTCCTCTTTAGAACAGCGGCTCATGCCAAATTCCTCTGGAAGTAAAACGTAGGATTTCATAGCTCCGTCCCTGATCTCGCACACAGAAGTCGGAGCGCTTATAGAAATCTCATCTAATCTGTCCTGCCCGTATACAACCATTGCATTATTCACTCCCAGGTTTTTTAACACCTCTGCCAAAGGTTTAACCAGGCTTTCATCATATACTCCCAGCAGCTCCATATTTGCTCCCGCCGGATTTGCCAAAGGGCCTAAAATATTAAAAATAGTTCTGATGCTAAGCTCTCTTCTCACAGGCGCCACATATTTCATGGAAATATGGTAGTTTTGGGCAAATAAGAAGCAAATTCCAATTTCATTTAATATTTCAGTGCTTTTTTCCGGAGGCACTGTAATATTTACCCCAAGAGCTTCTAATACGTCCGCCGCCCCGCATTTGCTGGAGGCGGCTCTGTTGCCGTGCTTTGCCACCGGCACGCCTGCCGCAGAAATTACCAGGGAGGATACAGTAGAAATATTAAAGGAATTAGCCCCGTCTCCTCCTGTTCCTACAATCTCCAGCACATCCATATGGTGTAGAAGGCGGATACAGTGCTTTCTCATTCCTGCCGCGCAGGCTGTAATCTCATCAATAGTTTCCCCCTTCATGCTCATAGCTACTAAAAACGCGCTCATCTGCACAGGAGTGGCCTTTCCTCCCATAATTTCATCCATTACCATTTCTGCCGCTTCATATGATAAATCTTCGCCCCTTGCCAATTTCATAATTGCTTCTTTAATCATTTCTTACTACCTCCAGAAAATTTTCTATTATCTTTTTTCCATCTGGGGTTAAAATAGATTCCGGATGGAACTGCAATCCATATACAGCATATTCCTTGTGCTCCACTGCCATAACTTCTCCGTCCTCTGTTCTGGCCGAAATAATCAGCTCTTTTGGAAGGCTTTCCTCCTCAGCCGCTAAAGAGTGGTATCTGGCAACCGGAAAGGAATCCGACAGTCCTAAAAAAAGTCTTCCCTGCCCCTTTACCACAGATTGTTTTCCGTGCATCAGCTGTTTGGCATAAGTAATTTTCCCTCCGTATGCCTGGCAAATAGCCTGGTGACCTAAGCACACTCCTAAAATAGGGATTTTTCCTCCCAGCTCCTTCACTACCTGCTGACAGCACCCTGCCTCAGAGGGCCTTCCAGGGCCCGGAGATAATATAATACCTTCTGGCGCCAGGCTTTTAATTTCCTCCACTGTCATTTCATCATTTCGGATTACTTTGATTTCTCCGTACAAGCTGCCTGCCAGCTGATATAAATTGTAGGAAAAGCTGTCGTAATTATCTATTAAAAGTATCATAATTCTCCTCCCTCCTCTGCTGTTTTTAAAGCGTTCAGCACAGCCTTGGCCTTGTTCATACACTCCTCAAATTCTTTTTCTGCCACGCTGTCAGCCACAATTCCTGCTCCTGATCTGACATAAACCTTTCCCTTCTTTTTATAGGCCAGGCGAATGGCGATACACAAATCCATATTTCCCGTAAAGTCTAAATATCCAACGGCTCCACCGTACACCCCTCTTTTATTATTTTCCAGCTCCTCTATAATCTGGCAGGCTCTGATTTTCGGCGCCCCTGATAAAGTTCCCGCAGGCAGCACTGCTTCCACTGCGTCTAAAGCTGTTTTTCCTTTTTCCAGCTCTCCCTGAACAGTGGACCCAATGTGCATAACATGGGAAAACTTTTGAATGCTCATGTAGGATTCCACCTTTACAGTGCCGAATCTGCTGATTTTTCCAAGATCATTTCTCCCTAAGTCCACCAGCATATTATGCTCTGCCAACTCCTTTTCATCTGCCAAAAGCTCCTTTTCCAGCCTTTGGTCCTCCTCCTCTGTTTTGCCTCTGGGCCTTGTGCCTGCTAAAGGGAATGTATGAACTGTTCCATTTTCCACTTTTACCAGGGTTTCCGGGGAAGCCCCTGCCAGCTCTATATCATGGCTGGAAAAGTAAAACATATAGGGGGACGGGTTGGTTGTTCTTAACACTCTGTATGTATTCATCAGGCTGCCTTCAAATTCAGCCTCCAGCCTGTTGGACAACACTACCTGGAAAATATCTCCCTCATAAATATATTTTTTTGCCTTTTCCACCATTTGACAGTACTCCTCTTTTTCAAATAAAGGCTTGATCTGAGTTTTCATTTTTCCAGGAGGACATATGCCTGGCTCCATGCTTTTTAACATATGAGCCATATGGTCTAACTCCATCACTGCATTCTTGTATCCTGCCTGACCTTCTGAAATTTTAGCGTTTACAATTAAAATCATCTTCTGCCTGAAGTTATCAAAAGCTATTACCTTGTCAAACAACATTAAGTCTATATCTTTAAAATGTTCCTGATCTTCCCCTAAAAATCCTAAGGAAGGCTCGCCGTATTTTATATAATCATAGGAAAAGTACCCCACCAGACCGCCTGTAAATGTGGGAAGATAGGGGAGCCTGGGGCTTTTGTATTCCTCCAGCACCTTCTCAATATATTCTCTTGGATTTTTTGTCTCCGCCTCCATAACAGCGGCGGAGGTAATTCTTATTTTTCCGTTTTCACATACCAGCTCCAATTTAGGGTCATACCCTAAAAATGTATATCTGCCCCATTTTTCAGAATCCTCTATGCTTTCCAGAATGTAACAGTGATTGCTGACCTGCTTTAATATTCTAAGCACCTCCAGGGGAGTTCTGATGTCTGAGAAAATCTCCCTGCTGACAGGAATCACTTTAAAGCTGCTGTCTGAAGATAACTTTTTGTACTCTTCTTCTGATGGTCTGTAAATTGCCATAACTGATGTCTCCTTTCTGAATTTCCTACGCAGAAAAAGTATGCGCCAAAGCGCACGCTGGCGCCGGAGCTTTATTGTTTCATGGGACGCAATTTCCTATGAAACAATAAAAAAAGGCCCGCCCATGACAGAATAAACTTCTGCCAAGGACGAGCCTTTTATATTTATCACTGATGGAAATAAATATACACTGCCCGCGGTGCCACCTGGTTTTGTGAACAACTCACACTCTCTGCGAAATACTAACATATTCCCGGCAACTAACGTATGCCAACACGTCATAGAATACTAGGCTTCCCAAGAAACTTTTGACTATGCCCTCAGTGGTCCATTTAACAAACTGCGTTCTATGAGGCTTTCACCTTCCCTCACTCTCTGTAAGTGCACATCTGTTTTTATCTCCACTTCAACGGTTTACAATCTTAAATTTTTTCACAGTATACCACCTGTTTTTTCTGTTGTCAAGATTTTTTTAACCTGCCAATTCCCTTTTTTATTCTCTCAGTTACCAGGCCTCCCAGAATTCCTATTACAGCTCCCGCCGCCAGGCCTCCTATGGCAAGTACTGGAAAATAATACATAATATCTTTTTGGTTCAAGGTCCAGGATGCAAAGAGCAGCTGCCCTAAATTATGTCCAATGCCTCCCACAACGCTGACCCCTAAAATACTGAACCATCCAGTCCGTTTACACAGAAGCATTAATACCAAACTAGTTATGCCTCCCGCCAGTCCATACCACATACTGAATGCATTTCCAAAGGTAAAGCCTACCAGCACAATGCGGATAAGAGCCACACCCATGGTGCCTAAGACGCCTACTGTATAAAGTCCCACTACCGACACTAAATTGGCCAGGCCCAGCTTCATCCCCGGCGCCGGCATAGGCACTGGAATCATAGCTTCTATATAGCTGAAAATAAACGCAAGGGCAATTAACATCCCGTATTTTGCAATGTTTTGAGTTTTCACAGTTACAGCGTCCTCCTGCAGCTTTTATCTTTATGTTTCGCTGTGTTCTGTTGTCTCACATTTTCTGCCTTTTGTCAAGCAAATAGGAGGGCCAGGTAAGGCCTTATAACAATTACACAGTAATTTTTATAATCTCTGTTCTGGAAACAGCCGCGGCTGTAAAGCTGGCTGCATCCCAGTTGTCCTCTGTCTCCGCCTGCATGTATACCTTCATAATTCCGTCTTCTTTTTTCTTTACTGTAATCCGTGTAATTTTTCCTCCGCATTCCTCCACAGCCTTGCGCAGATCTGCCAAAGCCCTTCCAGGCCTTTCATCTTCCTGTTTACATTCAGCTACAATATCTCTAAGCTCTTTTCCCTTTCCTGAAAGCACTCCTTTTCTGCCCAGAAACAGTTCCACCAAAAGCACAATAATTGTAGTTGCCACTCCTACTGCATACATTCCTGCTCCCACTGCCATCCCCACTCCTACTGTAGCCCACACTCCTGCCGACGTAGTTAAACCGCTGACGCTGTTATTTCTGAAAAATATCATACCTGAGCCTAAAAATCCAATGGCTGTTACAATTCCTGAAGCCACCCTGGAAGGGTCCAGCTTCACATATTCATCCAGCACATCCTGGAACCCATATTTAGAAAGAATAATCATTAAAGCAGAAGACACGGCTACAATCACATGGGTCCTTAAACCTGCAATTTTTCTTTTGCTCTGCCTTTCGTATCCAATTACGCCTCCGCAAATGCCTGCCAGCACAATTCTCCCTAAATATCCTAATTCTACAAGCACCCATTCTTCCAAGTCTATCACCTCTCCTAAAAATCCAAATCCAGTCTCCAATGCAAGTGTTCTTCGATTTAAGTTCTCATCTGATACTCTTTCGGCCCAATTCCTATATACTTTTTAAATGTTCCGCTGAAATACCTGTAATCCTTATACCCCACTCTTTGAGCAATCTCATAAATAGGCATGTTTTTATCCTTCATAAGCTCCATGGATTTCCTCAGCCTTACTCTTGTAAGATATTCCAGAAACGTAATATTAATCTCTGTTTTAAACAATTTTGCCAGATAGCTTTCGCTGATATTTAAATACCCTGCCACTGAGCGCACTGATAAATCAGAGCTGTAATTTTCCCTTACATATTTTAAAGCCTGCCTTAAATAGGCGTTTAAGTTATTTTCATCATAATCAATAAGAGGCTGGCGGCTTTCCCCCTCCAAATGTCCGCTTTTCTTTACATTTTGCTCCTCCAGCCTGTGTATGGCCCTTAAAATAGCCTGATAAAGCTCCTGGTCGTCAATAGGCTTTAAAATATAATCCAGCACCTCCATTTTCATAGCTTTTTTGGCATATTCAAATTCATTGTACCCGGAAATAATAATAAACTGCACCTTTATATTTGCTTCTCTGCACTTTTCAATCATCTCCAGACCGCTCATGCGCACCATGCGGATATCTGTAATAACAATATCAGGGGACAGCTTTACAATCTCCTCAAACGCCTTTTCCCCGTCGTCCGCCGATCCTACTACCACGCAGTCCCATTGCTCCCAGGGCACTGTCATCACAAGCGCTTTTCTGGTAAGAACTGCGTCATCTACAATATAAACCTGATACATGCAAATCTCCTATCTCTGTCCTTACTGACTCTGAATATTTTCAATCTGAGCCTGCAGATCCAGCAAAAGCTCTTCTGCTGTCTGGCTCCCATGGAGAAATTCAGAAATCATTCTGTCTGTAATCAGCTGTACCTTTGTGTTATATCTGGAACTGATTTTTCTGTAATAAATCGGCTCCCCGTTTTTTTCCTCTTCTTCTTTCTGTTTTCCTGCATTTTTATCGCATAAATACCGGATCACCTGCCACCCGTCTTCATAATCGTGGGACGATCCTCTATTTACCAGAAATAAATTGCCGCCCTGAAGGCTCCAGGAGGCAGAGTTATTTATATACAGCCTGCTTTTTTTCAGGTGGTCTGCACTCTCTAGCCTGTCCTCATAATACTCGTCTAACACCAGGCTGTCTGTTACTCCCTGCAGGAATTCTTCTATTTCCTTATCATAGCTTTCTGCGAAAAGAATACTGCTGCTGTCTCTTGTTTTCAAACTGTTTAGCAGCTCCTCCTTAAACCTGGTATTTACCTCGTAGGGAATCTGGCTGTGATCTGCTTCCCAGTGTCCGGCAGGCCTGGACAGCATCATGTCCTTCAGCACCACGTTAATAGGAATCCCGGTTACATTATTTTCCGATGACCGGTTCATAACCTCCCAAATAGTAATGGCTTCCGGCAAAGCCTCCTCTTTTCTGGTGTAGTAATACAGCCTGCTTTTTACATAGGGAAGCGCATACAATTTTCCTCTGAAGGAAGTATTTTCCATAAACATTGGCGGAATTTGATTCAGCCATGAAAGCCCGTAATCTCTTAATACAAACTGGTCTAACGGATAAACCAGCTTTTGTTCTGCAGCGGAGACTACAGACTCTCCTCCTAAGCTGACAATATCATAAACCTGCTCCCCATTGGAATACAAAAGCTTTAAAAAGGCCAGGGTATCTGACTCTACAAAAGTAACCTGCACCCTGTATCTTTCATGCTCAGCCTGAAAAGCTTCTATCTCCCTGGACACATATTCTTCTCTTAAATGGTCCCCGCCTGTGGAGATCAAAATGCTGATATCTGCAATCTCTTCTGCGTCTGCATTTTTCTTTATTCTGTTATCCAACCCTGTTTTATAAACTGCAGACAGAATAACTGCTGCTGCAAATATAAAAATCCCTGCTTTAATTATGGTTTTCTTCTTCATTACATTCCACATTATAAGGCAAAGTAATAATTACCTTTGTATACCTGCCCTTTTCACTTTCCATTTTTAGGCCGTACTGCATCCCGTAAATCAGAACCAATCTTTTCTGCACATTTTCCACTCCTAAGCCTCCGTATATTCCCACGCCCTTTTCCACATTGTTAATATACTTCAGATATTCCTTTTCTACGCCGATTCCGTTATCATAAATTTCTATGTGAAGATTGTCCTTGTCCCTATAGCCTCGAATGCTTAAAATATAGTCGTCCCTGTCGGCTGTAAATCCGTGGATAATGGCGTTTTCCGCCAAAGGCTGAATCACCAGGTTTGGAATGCGGCAGTCCAGCACGTCCTCGTCCATGGAAATATTTACAGCAAATAACTGATCGTACCTGATCTGCTGCAGGCGGACGTAATCATCTACAAATTTCAGATCATCTCTCAGCAAAACAAAATCGTCCTGAAAAGTAATGCTTCTCCTTAACAGCTTTCCCAGATGAATCACAAATTCTGCAATATCCTCAGTTCTGCCCAGCTTTGCCAGAGCCTTAATCTCGTTTAACATATTGTAAAGAAAATGAGGGCTGATCTGGGCCTGCAAAGCCTTTAGCTGGGCGTTTTTCTTCCTCTCGCTTTCTTCTTTCGCGTCCTCGATCAGCATGTGAATTCTGTTAATCATCCAGTTAAACACAGAGCTTACCAGCTTCATTTCATCACTGTCATGTTTATGAATATCAATTTTAATATCCAGCTTTCCCTCAGTCACATCATTCATAGACTTTACAAGAGTGTCAATGGGGCGGTACATTCTGTTGGCAAAAATACGGGCTAAAATAAAGCTGATGGTAACTGTCACTGTAAATACTATTGCCGTGACTGTTAAAAGCATTCTGGTACTTTCATAAAAGTCAGAAATATTATAGTATGCATTCAGCTGCAGTCCATAGGAATCGCTTTTCTGCTCTAAAATATACCCTTTCAGAGCTTCTGTTTCCCCGGCGGTTTTCCCCTCTTCAAACTGTCCTGTAGTGTCCAGAATCACCCGGCCTTCTCTGTCAGCCACAGTAAAGGCAATTTCTCCGTCCTCCACATTTCTCACAGCATTAAAAAAAGTATCCCTGTACAGATCTAAAACAATATACCCTGTAATGCTTCCGTCCTTCCCCATAACAGCCTTGCCCAGATTCAGGCAGATACTATACCCCTCTCCTTTGGCAGTGCAGTTGGGAAATATGGCCATTTCTCCGGGAAACCTGTTCATTCTGTCTATAACTCCCCATCCATAATAAATAGACGGCTGGTACAGGGAGGTGGCCGCTCCCGGATAGATTTTCATATCCTTCAGCCGTACAATATGAAGGCGGATTCTGTTGTCTCTGCCTGTCTGCAAAGGCTTTAACAGCTCCTCCGGGTCCATATCCTGATCCCCGGCCATATACCGGGCCACCGCAGAATCTGAAGAAAGACTGTCTAAAACCTGACTGTACTCCTCCATCAGCTTCTCCACATTGCCGGAGCTGACCGCCGCTAAATCTCTGGCTTTGCTGCTGTACCGCTCTCTGGACATTCTGTAATTTCCAATAGAAATGGCAATAACGCAAAGACAAATAGGGAAAATTGCAGCAAATAAAAATGCAATAAATAATCGTTTAAAATATTTTCTTTTCACTTAGACTTTTCACCCTGAGTTATTGTACCAAACTTCTAAAGAAAGTACAATTTGTTAACAAAGTCAATATCCTCCTGTAGGCTTTCCTCTGAAACCCAGGCGTGAGGCTCGTACTCCAGCACGATTCTGGCGCTTTTAGTATATGTTTTAAATAAAGCGGCAAATTTAGAATAATCTATTATCCCATTGTGAATTCCGTTGTGGCAGTCCTTTTTGCCGTCATTATTGTGGAAATGGTAGGCATGAATCCTGCTTTTCTCAGCCTTTAACAGCTGCTCTAAGTTTAATCCTGTCAGGCAGGCATGGCCCATATCAATAATTCCCGGCATATCAGGAAACTGCTGATACAGCTCCATGTACTCTTCGTTGGTGTACAAAGGCATACCACTTGGAGGCAGAGGCAGGTTTTCCACCACAATTTCCGCCCCGTACTGTCTTCCAATATCCAGAATCGTTCTGATATTTTCCAGGCTGACTTCCTTCACCCTTTCCTTATTCTCCGGCAGCACCCCTTTTTGGGTATAGTGGAATACAATGTGATTCACTTTATATTCTGCCGCCAGGCTGCTTACTCTTTTATAGCTGTCCAAAAGGTGATCGTACTCTTTTGTGCCTTTTTCACTTGTGCCTTCCACCCCAATATAAGGGCCGTGAAAAGTAAGAGGGCATCTCATTTCCGGAAGCAGACGGTTTAATCTGTCCCAATACTCTTTATCGTGGGTAAATGCAATCAGCTCCACCCCTAAATTTCTGTCCTCTTTTTTATTCACCCAATGTGCAATTTCCTCCATCTGGGGAAATCCCTTAATCAGGGAACTGACAAAAATGCTCATGCGCTTTCCTTCTTTCTTAAAATCCAACTTTGTCCCTTATTTATCTGCCCATTTCCTCTGGATATCCTACAGACTGGGTAGTGTTTCCGTCAAAGAAATGCAGTCTTTCAGGAAGAATGTTCCAGTAAACCTTTTCTCCTACTGTAAATTCGTCCTCAGGCATAATGGAGATCATTTCCTCTCCTCCAATTTCAGTGTAAAAGCCTACTCTGTTTCCGTAGTTCTCCACATACTTAATGTCCACTTCTATAGAATATTTTGTTTTTTCCCTGGTAAATAATACATTTTCAGGCCTGATTCCCAATTTTAACTGAGAGTGCTCCTCTTTTTGAATCTGATTCAGCCACATTTCAGGCAGCTCTACCTTCTGATCTCCTAAAACCAGCTCTCTGCCTTCTAATTTTACATTAATAATGTTCATTGACGGGGAGCCGATAAACTTGGCCACAAAAATATTAGCCGGGCGGTGATAAACGTTGTGAGGCGTATCTAACATCTGAAGGTCCCCTTCGCTGACTAAGGCGATTCTCTGTCCCACTGTCATAGCCTCAATCTGGTCGTGAGTAACGTAAATAAATGTCTGTCCGTACATTTCGTGGATTTTTACCAGCTCTTTTCTGGCCTGCCCTCTTAACTGGGCGTCCAGGTTAGATAAAGGCTCGTCCAAAAGGAAGAAATCAGAGTGCTTTACAATGGCTCTGGCTAAAGCCACCCTTTGTCTCTGGCCGCCGGACAGCTCTCTTGGATATCTGCCCTCCAGGCCAGTCAGTCCTAAAATCCCAATGGCCTCCGCCACTCTGGACTTAATTACATCTTTTTTCTCCTTGTGGATTTTCAGGCCGTAGCCTACATTTTCCTCAATGGTCATGTGAGGATATAAGGCGTAATTCTGAAATACCATGGCAATATCTCTGTCGCCGCTGTCTATATTGTTGGCCAGCTTTCCATTTAAGTAAAGATTTCCTGTGCTGACAGATTCCAGGCCGCTGATCATTCTTAAAATAGTAGATTTTCCACAGCCGGAGGGGCCTAAAAGAATCAATCTTTCTCCCTTTTCAATTGACAGGTTCAGATTATTTATAACTTTTGTCTTTCCAAAAGATTTGCTTACATTTTCAAAACGAATGCTATCCATAACAGTTCTCCTTTTTATCCTTTAATGCCTGACTGTGCAAATGTGTTAATAATATATTTCTGACATACTGCGTAAATGGCCAACGGCAGCGCCATAGTAAGTACGGAAATAGCCATAGCCACAGGAATATCTGTACCTCCCTCTGCGCTGACAAACATTTGAAGAGCCAGAGATAAGGTGTAATTTTCTTCGGATTTTAAAATCAAAGACGGCCACACAAACTCGTTCCAGGAATTAATAAAGAAAATAATTCCAATAGACAAAATCGCCGGCTTTACCATAGGAACTACTATGGTGCGCAGAATGTTAAAATGAGAAGCCTTTTCCAGCTTCGCCACCTCTACCAGGGACTTAGGAATTCCTCTCATATGCTGTCTTAACAGGAATATGCCTGTGGCGTCTGCCAACTGAGGCAGGGCCACGCCAAAAATATTATCCCTCAGTCCAATATTTGAAATTGTAATAAAGTTTGGAATCATAGTTACTGTAAAAGGAATGAAAATTGTGCTTACTAATATGAAATACATTACATTTTTTCCCTTGTAATTAAAAAATACAAAGCTGTAAGCTGCCAAAACTCCTGTAACCAGCTTAAAAATAGTTACTACAAAGGCGATAATAAAGGTATTTGCCGTAATTTTTACAAATGGAATCTTTTCCAGTACATTGGTGTAAGCAGCTGTTGTAAATTCCTTTGGAATCAGGGAAGAGCTGTTAAAAGCCTCTGTCAATGTTTTAAAGGAAGTGGACACTGCAAAGAAAATAGGGTACAGGGATAAGATTACAATAATAATCAGCACTACATGCCAGAATATTTCTGTCCGCTTTCTAGTTTTCATAGTAAACCCCTCTCTCTACATATTTAAACTCTAAAAACAGGAGCACCAGGAAAATCACCATAGTCATAATAGACAGGGCCGACGCTTTTCCGGTATTGAAAAATCCAAATCCCTGCTGGTATACTCCGTAAATAATATTGGAGCTGGCGTTGTTTGGGCCGCCTTGTGTTAATACTTTAATTGGAGTAAATACATACTGCATACCTTGTACAATACTGATAATTAAAACGTAAATAGCAGTAGATGATGTAAGAGGCATAACAATTTTTCTGAAAATTGTGTGGTCCGGCGTTTTCTCCAGTCTGGCCGCCTCAATCAGCTCCTCTGACACGCTTCCCATTCCTGAAAGCAGCACCAGGAAGTTGTATCCAAAGCTTTTTAATACAGCTGCCAGGGAAATAACAAAGATTACAAGTCCCTTTGTTTTAGACCAGGTAGGCATAGTCAAGCCAAATTTTCCTAAAACTCCTGCAATCGGTCCGGAAATAGGGTTGAAAATCCACTGCAGTACAATAGCTCCTACTACCAGGGAAATTAAGCTGGGAATAAACAGTAAGGTTTTATAAATCCCTTTTCCCTTTTTCATTACAAATGTATTTACAAAGGCCAGTACATATGGAACTGCAAAGTTTATCAGCACCAGGATGCAGATGTACAGTAAAGTATTTACTACAATCTGAACTGTATCCTTGTCCTTAATAATGTCAATATAATTTTTAAATCCTACAAATTTTTTAACCGGCGCCACCATATTCCACTTCAGAAAGCTTAAATATACTGTATATGCCAGGGGCCAGAACATAAAAATCACAAAGGCAAAGGTGGCCGGAAAAACAAACAGCCATGCGATTGCTGTATCCCGCCTTTTTTGATTCCAGTTTTTCATTTTATTTCTCCTTCCATTTCCTTCTGTTGCTGTCTGCGTAAACGAAAAGGCGCTGCAGAATATTGCGCCATTTTAATGGGATTCTTATTCTGCAACGCCTCTGTTTCATTTTCTGATCCGGCTTACTGCTCTTCCAACATCTTATTCAGCGTATCCTGCGCTTCTTTCAGAGCTTCCTCCGGCGTCTGGCTTCCATCCAGGATTTTGTCCCTTGTATCTGCCAGCAGCTGCTCTGCCTGAGTTCCCATGTCGCCTGGGTAAGCTGCCCATGGCTGAAGATCTTCCATCTCGTCAAATGCAACTTTCAGCATCTGGTTTTCTTCAATATATGCTTTCAGTCCTTCTTCCTCTTTTACTTCCTGTCTTGGAGGCAGATAACCTGTGTTCTCAGTCCATTTTGCAAGCCATTCCGGCTGCATAACGAACTTAATAAATTCCCATGCTGCTTTCTGCTCTTCTTCTGTCTGAGCTGTAATAGGAAGGAAGTTTCCTCCTGTAGGAAGCTTTTTCTCTTTTCCTTCAAATCCAGGGAATGCCGCTCCCTTTACGTCAAACTGAGCTGCCTGTGTAACAGTTCCGATTTTTGCACTGGAAATACATGCGATTCCCACCTTGCCGTTGCAGAATGCCTGGATTCCCTCATCAGCAGTAATGTGGAGAGCGCTTTTATCCTTCAGTACCATGTCTGCCAGAATCTGATATGCTTCTACGCCTTCTGGTGTGGCAAACGCCGCCTTATCATCCTGCAGCATACTGGCTCCATTGCTTTCTAACAGACCCTGAACTGCCCAGTTGTCTGCGTATTCCTGCATATAGAAGCCGTATTCTCCTGTTTTTTCTGTAATCTGTTTTGCGTACTCCTGTACCTCTGCCCAGCTCTCCGGTCCTTTTTCAGGATCTAAGCCGGCCTGCTGAAATAAGTCTGGGTTATAGCACAAAATAGGAGCGCTGATACAATATGGAAGGCCGATCTGCTCTCCGTCTACCTGAGCCAGACTAAGTACGTTGTCTAAAAAGGTAGTGCTCAGATAATCCTTGTCCTCCGGCACATACTGGTCAACCAGATCCTGAGGACTGATGTAATTAAAGTTTGCTGCAAAGTATTTAATGTAGTTATAGCCGATCATACAGATAGAAGGAGGATTTCCTGCCGCTACTTCCGCCTGAAGGTTCTGCATCAGGCCTGGGTACATGTCTGGATTATATACTTCCTTTACCTTAATGTCGTCGTGGGTGTTGTTAAATTCCTCCACCATTTCCTTAATAACAGGTGCTCCGAAGTTCTCTGAATAAACGTGCCAGAATGTGATTTCAATAGGCTCTTTTGTTGTCTCAGCTCCACTTTCCGCCGGCTGTTCATTTGTGCTGCCTCCGCCGCTGCATCCTGTGAGAGCAGTTGCCCCAAGTGCTGCCGCCATACCGGCTGCCGCCAGCTTTTTCCACACTTTTTTCATAGGTTCCTCCTTAAAAATTAAGAATTTTGTTACATATGTTTACTATAACCTATATTTTCCTTCTTTACCATGAGGCAATCCGGCATTTTTGTGGGAAAATCCGCACTCTTTTGGAGGTATTACACAAAAACTTTACAAATCCAACCTGGTTTTTACGCATTTTTTACACTGATTTAAAGCAATTTTCCTATTTTTTCTTCCCATTTAGCCTCTTTAAAGCCTGTTAAAACAAAGTCGTCCCCAACGACTAAAGGGCGCTTTACTAACATTCCGTCAGAGGCCAGCAGCTTAAACTGCTCTTCCTCCGTCATATCTTTTAGCTTGTCTTTAAGCCCCAGCTCTTTATACTTCATTCCGCTGGTATTAAAAAACTTTTTCAAAGGCAGCCCGCTTTTCTCTGCCCACATTTTCAGTTCCTCCTCTGTAGGCCGCTCCTCTACAATATGGCGGTCAGTAAACTGCGCGCCCTTTCCTGTCAACCATTTTTTTGCCTTCTGGCATGTGCTGCATTTTGGATATTCTACAAATAACATGTTGTTTTCCTTCCTTTCTTTTACATAAAATTTCCCCGGAATCACTGTTTCAGAAAAAAGGCAGACGCTGCTGCTCATACTCTGCCTCTTTTTTCAGCATACAGCTTTCCTGATTTAATATGTCTTTCGTTTTCTCATTGTTTTCCAGCCATTCCCTTACCTGGTCCGGCTCCAAAATTAAAGGCATACGGCTGTGGGTAGACTTCATAGAGCTGTTGGCCCTTGTGGTCAGTATTACAAAGCAGGGTTTGTCCTGAAACCAGCTGTAAAAACCAGCTATATAAAGCGCTATGCCGTCCTTCCTTAAAAAGGTGATTTTATCCTTTGCCCTGTTCCTCTTTCTCCTAAGCACAGCACTTCTCCTGTTTGGGAGGGACAAATATCTCCTGTGTTATAGTTTTCTGCACAGGAAAAGGACTCCACTCTGTCATGTATATAAGACAGACTGAAATCCTTTTTTATTTTATCCCAAACTGTATTGCTGAAATGATATCTGCCGCACATAGCTATAAGTCCTCCTGTTTTTCGGATTTTCTCATTATATCATAGGGCAAATATGTTTACAACGGGCTGATCTCCCTTAAATAGCTCTGTTATTTTTGATTTAGAACCCATGAAAGGCGATCCATGTGAAAATTAACTACCAGCTCCTCCGGAAAATGATTTTCTCTGATTGCTTTTAACCCATAATCCATTTCTCCTACATCATAATAAATATGGGCGTCGCTGCCAAGAATCACCGGCACGTGGTAAATCCGGCATAAGTCTAAAAATACAGATACATTTTTTTCCGCGTTCTGTCTGCCGGAAGCAGGGCGGAAGGAAGAATTATTTACCTCCAATACTGCTTTTTCCGCTTTTGCGGCTTTTACAAGTCTTTCATATTCTAAAGGAAATCTGTCGTCGTCGGGATGGCCTATGATTTTAACATACGGATTTTTCATGGCCCCTATTAAGGCATTTGTATTTTCTTCTGCAGTTCCTGATTTTATACAGGGCACGTGAAGGCTGGCAATTACATAGTCCATTTTCTCCAGCACCTGATCTTCTGCGTCCAGCTTTCCCCGAAAATCCATAATATTAGCTTCTACTCCCTTTAACAGCCGGACTCCCTCTATTTCATTCTGGAGAACCCTGTAATTAGTAAAAAAAATACGTCCCGCTGTTTCAGGCATAGCGCAGAAATGGTCTGAAGTGCCCATAACCTTCATTCCTTTTTTGGCCGCCTCCGTCACGTTTTCTTTTATGGTGCTAAAGGCGTGGCCGCTGGCGATTGTATGTGTATGTAAATCAAATAACGGTATCATAATCTATTTTCAGGCGCTTAATATCAGCCTTACTTCCTCCCCTGGTTCATATTCCTCCCCGGCCCCTGCATACACAGTGAACAGCTGATTTTTATAATTAACTGTGTAGTGAATTTCCCTGCCGTTATACTGCTTGTTGGTTACAACAGCCTTTAATCCTAATCCTTCTTTTTCCATATGAAACTGCTCCGGCCTGATAGGGTATACTCCCTGGGTCAGAAAAGCCTGAGCTACATTTTCCTTTTCAAAAAATAAGTCTTCCCCGGCTACTTTAAAGCGGCTTCCCATCCAGCTTCCCTCCAGCAAATTACATTTACTTACAAATGTAGCCGCAAAGCTGGTTTTAGGCTCCATGTAAATTTCCTTAGGGGTTCCTACCTGCTCAATATGTCCGTCCTTCATAATAATAATTCTGTCCGCCATTGCCAAAGCTTCACTTTGGTCGTGAGTCACATAAATAATAGTGGCCCCGGTAATTTTGTGAATGTCCTGAATTTCTTTTCTCATTTCTATTTTCAGTTCCGCGTCTAATGCGCTTAATGGCTCGTCCATAAGCAGAATAGACGGTTTTCCTACAATTGCTCTGGCTAAAGCCACTCTTTGCCTTTGCCCTCCCGACAATTCTCCAGGCAGCCGGTTTTGGTAAAATGTCATTCCTGTACATTCCAGGGCGTTATTTACCGCCTCCTCCTTTTCCCGGCTTGTTAAGTTTTTCTGGCGTTTGCTTTTCATAGGGAATTCTACATGCTGCCGAACAGTCATATGAGGCCACAAAGCAAAGGACTGAAATACCATGCCCAAATCTCTTTCCTCTACAGGCACCATAGCTCCCTTTCCTGAGTACAGCTGATCTCCCATATAAATTTCCCCTTCTGTAGGCTCTAAGAATCCTCCAATCAGGCGGAGAAGCGTAGTTTTCCCGCAGCCGGAGGGACCTAAAATGGCAATAAACTCCGACTCTTGTATTTCCAGATTAATTTGGCTGAGGGCCTGGGTATTTTTGAATTTCTGCGTTACATTTTTTATTAACAGACTCATTAATTTTTTCCTCCAAACGTCCCGGATCTGTTTCACCGGCGTGAAGCAGACAATATCCGGTTAAAATAAGCGCTACAATCACTGCGGACATAGCCGCGGCTAAATTATAATCTCCTGCCTGCTGAAAATTAAATATAGTTAACCCAATGGTTTTTGTGCCTGCCGCCGCCAGCATAGAGGACAATGTAAGCTCTGTTAAAGCTGACACAAAAATCAAAAAGGAACCAGAAAGCACAGGGGCCGCCAGCAGGGGAATTAAAATTTGAATCCACATTACTATCCCTGATCTTCCGCTGGCTTTAGAAGCTTCCTCCAGGGACGGGTGAATTGCTAAAACAGCTGTAGTGCTGCCTTTAATCTGTAGAATTAAATATCTGGTAATGTAGGCTATAACCAAAATACTGATTGTGCCGTAAAAGCCTGGACGAACTCCCGGCAAGGGCTGTACCCAGTGGAAGATCATGGACAAAGCCAGCACAATTCCCGGTATGGCGTATGTAAGGGAGGCGCTTTTTTCCACCAGCTTCATAGCCCTGCTGCCTTTTCTTACCTTTATATAGGCAATAGCGGTTCCCGCCAGAATACAGACTGTACAGGTGACAACAGCCAGGATTAAGCTGTTGCGGATAGCCTGAAGTACGCCTCTGTTTTGAAAAACAAAGGTAAAATTATCTAATGTAAAATTGTCCTTTGTCAGCTTCATTCCATAGTTTTTCGCCACAGAGCTGGTAAGCATGGAGATTAAAGGTACAATATTAAACAGGCAAAGCATTCCAAGGCAGGCCCACTCTGTCAGTCTCCTGTACCCTTTACTCAAGGATATCCTGACAGAATAATCTTCTTTAATACTTTCCATATAAGTAGCTTTTCTGGAAACCATACTTTCGGCCAGTGTACCCGCCACAGCGATTACGGAAAGCACTACAGAAAGAGCGGCGGCTATGGGAAAGGAGTTAGGTCCAAAACTTATGGATTTTTCGTAAATATAAGTGCTGAGCACCGGCACGCCTGAGGAAATTCCTAAAAAGGCAGGCACGGAGAAATTGTCAATAGCTGCCAGGAACGCTAAAACTGCTCCCGCCATTATAGCCGGCAGGGCCTGGGGCAGATTTACCTTCCAAATTGTCTGCCACAAATTATAGCCGCAGGCTCTGGAGGCCCATTCTAAATCTTTAGGGATTTTCCGCAGCATGTGAATAACGCTCATATAAACCACCGGGATGCTGCAGATTCCCATAACTAATATAATTCCCTCAATAGAATATAAGTCTATAGGTCCTATTCCAAATTTTCCCAGAAACTGATTAATTGTTCCTCTTTTTCCCAGCAATGTTGTCCAGGAAAGGGTAATAATATAAGAAGGAATAATAAAAGGAAATAATATAAGCAGCTGTAAAAACCATTTTCTTTTTACATTGGTATAAGCCATAATAAAAGCCAGAATACTGCCTGCCACTGTTGCAATGGCAGTGGAGGATAAGGCAATTATAATCGTATTGGCCACCGCTTTTCCTGTTCTGCCGTCCTGGAGCAGCTTTATATAATTATTTAGACTGTAGCCGGAATCTGTTTTCAAACTCATTAACAAAAGGCGGAAAACAGGGGCAATAAATATAAGCGCTACTGCGGCGTAAAATAATACAGTAAAACAGCTGCTGTTAATTTTTTTCATTTTTGGTTTCATAAGATTCTCCTAAGATTTCTCATAGAAATAAGGCGTCCGGCATCTACTGGAACATTTGGCTGAATTTTTCTTTATCTGCTTCTCTGTCTGCATATAACTCCTTTGGGTCTGCGGACATCTGCTTTAACTGGCTGATTCCTTTTAAGCCTTCTGGAGAAGCAACGCCTTCCTTTACCGGAGTATATCCCATCTCTGCCGCCAGCTTCTGCCCTTCCTCTGACAACACAAAATCCACAAAGGCCTTTGCCTGATCCTGCATTTTGCTGTCTTTTAAAATTCCAATAGGCTCTGTAACTGCCGGGGACCCTTCAGCAGGATAAACAAACTCCACCGGGGCTCCCTGATTTTTAGAGCGGACTGCCATGTAATCTACTAAAATACCCCATGATTTTTCTCCTGCCACAACTGCCTTCTGAATCGCTCCGTTTCCCTTGTCTACAGTAATTCCGCCGGACTTTAAATCCTCATAAAACTCCCATCCCAAACTGGAATTTCTGGTCATTACCCCCAGGTTATATGCAGCCGCCCCAGAATATAAAGGACTTGGCATAATTCCTCCGTCTTTTAAATCATCTCTCGTCAGATCAGCAAAAGATGTAATCTGTTCCTTTACCAGGTCTGTATTATAAACAATTCCTGTTGTAATTACCTTTGTGCCTGTATACATATAATCTGTATCTACATATTCAGCAGGAATTCCTTCTAATTCAGGAGACTGATAAGCCAACAAAAGATCCTCTGCTTTCAGCCCCTCATATGTAACATTATCAGCGACTAAAAGTACATCTGCCTGGAGAGCGCCTACTTGTTTTTCCGCCAGCACCTTGCTGACCACCTCTTCTGTTCCTGAGCGAAATACATCTACTGTAATATCCGGATATTCTTTATTAAATCCATTGATTAATTTTTCAGCGTCCTCCTCCGGCTGGGATGTATACAAAGTAATATGACCTGTCAAGGTTTCCCGGGCTGATTCTTCTGTACCCTCCTCTTTTGCGTCTGCTTCTGTTGTATCTGCTGCCGTAACATCTGTTTCATTTGTGTTTGCTGTCTTTGAACATCCTGCCGCTGATACAGCCAATCCTGCTGCCAATAAAACCGCCAATTGTTTTTTCATTATTTCTTACCTCCGATTTTTTTAATGAATTCTAAATTTTCATGTAATACAGAAAGCTTTTCATCCTGGTCAAAGCCTTCAATAATAATAGGTATCTCTGCTGCTTCTAATTCTTTTAATAGTGTTGTAAAATCATAATCTCCTTTATCTAAAGGCGTGTGCAGCTGATTTCCTTTTCTGTTGCTTATATGAATTTTGGAAAGATGGACAGCTGACTTTAATATATGCCTTACCTCCTCCACGCTGTCGCAGTGGGCCACATCTAATGTATAAAAGCAGGGAAATCCCTGAGTTACCTTTTCCATCTCCTCCAGGCTGGTGAATATTTCCTTTGGAATTTTTTCCATAATCTCCAGGGAAATATCTATATGATATTGTCCGGCATAATCCATAATCTGTTTTAAAGATTCCCTCATATAATCCAGATAAATCTGTCTGTCCCCTTTCATGGTTTCCCTTCCCGGATGAACAGTTACCTCAATGGCCCCAATATCATAAGCCAGGCGCACTGCTTTTTTCACTTCCTCCACCGAAGCCTGTCTGATTCCCTCATTCATAGAAGCCAGGTTTAAATCCCAGCTATAGCTATGTACACAAGACTTAATGGGATAAAGAGCAGACAGTTTTACATACTCCTCCACTGAAAATCTTCTGTGCTGAAAATGCTGAGCCCACAGTTCCATTTCATCAATTCCATTTTCGTATAATATGCGAAACATTTCTTCCAGCTGAGCGTTCCACATCATACATGATGAAACTCCTATATCTGCCATAAAATCACCTCTTTATTTCACTTATGGCTGCATTATATAAAAATCTGTGTGAAGGCTCTATCATAAATCTGTAAAGTATGAGTAAAATATTTCACTATTTTTGTAAATGAAATTTTAGTTGCAAAATTGGTGTTTTTTTGATAAAAATAATCATACCATCAAGATATATTTAGAAAGGGCAATTAGAATGCTTCAAGATTTGTACGAACAATATAAAAAGAATTTTTCTAAATCAGATTTTAAAATTATGGAGTTTCTTTTGAGAAATCAAACAGACCTTCAATATATAACCACAAAGGAGCTGGCGTCTGCTTTAAACGTCAGCCCCTCCACCTTGTCCCGCTTTTGGGGGAAATTAAATTTCTCCAATATGAAAGATTTTAAATATTATTTAAGGACTCAGAATATGTCCTCCCCCTCCTCCCGCATTTCAGGGGCTATGGAACAGGGCCGTCTCCTTTCCTCCTCTGCTTTAACAGAAGCTTTTCTTATAAATGCAGAGAAAACTATGCAGCACTTAAAAGAGGATCATATTTCCCGCTGCGCTTCTATGATTGAAAAAGCAAAAACTATTTACATTTTAGCCCCTGACGCCTCCGCCGGCTTAGCCCATATTTTCTGCTACCGGGCCAGACGGTTAGGCTGCCAGTGCGTTCTCCTGCCCTCAGGCTCTGCTTTATATGAGTACATGATTAATATAGGCGGCCGGGATTTAATTCTTATGTTTGGCTATTCCCGCCTGGTTTCAGAAATTCGTGTTCTGCTGCGCCACAGCAGGGAGGTTCACTGCAAAACTATTTTATTTACCGACCTTTTGGCAGACCCTGATTTGGAAAAAGCTGATTTAATCTGCTACACCTACAGAGGGGAGCCTGATATGTACCACTCTATGATCATGCCTATGACTGTGCTGGACCTTGTTATTCTGGCTCTGACCCAATCTAATTTCGGTCCTGTAGAAAGAATGTCTTATTTAGAGCAGCTCAGGTCAAAATACAAAGAATATTTAAGAAGATAGCAGTTATCCCCTTTATTTTTTTCTTTATGCTTCGATTCTGCTGCCTCTTTCCGTTTTTCTTACAACCAATCTTTTGTCTATCTGCTCCTTCAGCTCTGCCACATGGGATATAATGCCGATTACCTGTTTTTCCCCTGCCAGCTCTCTTAAAATCTCTACTGCCCTGTATCTGGATTCTTCGTCTAATGAGCCAAATCCTTCATCAATAAACATGGCTTCCATTCTTACATTTCCAGCTGTCTGCTGGATAATGTCAGCCATTCCAAGAGCCATGGCTAATGCGGCCATAAAGGACTCTCCTCCAGACAGGCTTTTTACATCCCGCACAGTGTCTGTCACCATACTGTACACGTCCAGGTCCAGTCCAACCTCCCCCTGTTTTCCCAGGGCGTCCATGGTTCTGCACTGCAGAATAAATTGTCCCCCTGTCATATAGTATAATCTGTGGTTGGCTGCCTGAATCATTTGAGTAAAATACTGTCTTTGCACATATGTCTGAAAATCCAGACCTGCAGTTCCTCCCAGCTTTCCGTTGGCCGCCTGGTTCAGCCTTTGTATGACCTGATAATGGCCTCTGATTTTTTCATGGCCCTCCTCCAGCTGCTTCATCGCCTTTCTGGCAGCCAGATTTCCCCCATGTCTGGCAATTGCTATAGCCGCTTCCTTATCCAGCTTTTCTACCTCCTCATCTGCTGCTTTTTTCATTTCCTCCAGGGCCTTTATATCTATGATCTGTTTATCTCCGGCTAATTTTTCATATTGTTTATAAACAGTTTCAGCTTCCAGAAGCTTTTCCCTATATTCATCTCTTTCTCTTTTTTCCTGTTTTATCTGGGAGTCTGGCAATACAGCTTTTTTATACTCTGCCTCTGTGAAAAAGCCTGTTTTTTCCAGTCCCTCTAAATAAGCTATTTCTGCGTTTTTGGCTTTTAAGCTGCAGTTTTTTTCTTCCTGTCGCCCTGCTTTTAGCCGCCCTGCAGCCTGCTGCAGCTGATTTTCTATGTGCTGCAGCTTTTCCCTGGCTTCTATTTTAAATTTTTCTATATCAGATAGTCTGTCCGACAAACTTTTAAGCTGTTTATCTGCCTCCTCCTTTAACATTTCAGGAAGACGGCTGGAAATCTCCTGAAGCTTTACCTTATTTTCCCCCTGGGCGGCGGCGATTTCCTGAATCCTTTTCTCCAGACCTTCTGCTTCTTTTTGTTTGTTTTCTAAAGAAAGAGACAATTTCTTTTTTTCTTCTCTTCCCTGCTCCAGCTCTTCTTCCTGCTGCTTTTGCAAAAGCTCCTCTTTTTTGGCTTCTTTCAGCCTGTCCCTGCACAAAGCAAGCCCTGCCTTTACCTTTTCTTCACAGCTGTTGTCGCTTTGAGGCAGAAAAGGCTGCAGTTTATTTTCCAGCTCCCTTACTTTTTCCGCCAGATAACCGGCCTCCTGCACTGCCTTTCCGCTGTTTTTTGCAGCTTCCCTCAGCGTTTTTTCCAGGTAATCTCTATTTTCTTTTTCCCTGTTCAGCTGGTCCTCTGTTACAGCCTCTGTCCAGGGCTCTGCTTTTTTAGGATGGGAAACTGAGCCGCACACAGGACACGGCTCCCCCTCCCTTAAATCTGCAGCCATAAGACTTGCCTGAGCCGCAATAAAAAGTTTGTATTTCCTTTCATATTCTCTGACGGCGTTATTATACTTTTCCTGAAGCTGCACAGTATTTTTCTGGCTTTCCTCAGCCTTATTTTTTCCCTCCTCCGCCTGAAACACCGACTTTTCCAGCTGGCCTAATTCCTCCAGACTATTTTCTAACCGCTCTATTTTCAGCTGACACTCTATCAGCCTTTTAGGACTATCCTTTCCCTGCTCCTCTCTCTGGTTTAAGCTTTCTATACGGCCCTTAATTTCGCTTATCTCTGCCTCCGTCTCACTTTTTTTCACATCCAGCTGCTTTCTTTCACCAGCCAGCCTACTTTCCGTAAACTTCGCCTGGTCTGCCATCTCATAAAGAGGCATAATTTCTTTTAACCTGGCAATATCCCCATAAAGCTTTGGGGCTTCCTCTTTTTCTGCTTTCTCCCAGACAGCCGCCGTCTTTTCTGCCTCCTCCTTTTCTCCTTTTAACTCTTCCAGCTCTTTGACTGTTTTTTCATTTCTTCCTGCTGCCAGAAAAAATTCCTGCTTTTCCTTATCCAGAATATTTTCCAGCTGCTTTACGGCCTCTGCTTTTTCCGCCAGGCCAAGCCTTTTATTTATTTCCTCCCACCAGCTTCTTTTTTCCTGCAGCATAGTAAGCCGGGCCTTCGCCTGATTTTTCTGGTCCAGCAAATAATTGTTTTCTTCTCCTGTCTGAATTTGTAATTTTAACTGTCCTGATATCCTTCTGCCTTCCTCAACCTTTTGCCTCCACAGCTTTTCATCAGCTTCTGTTTCCTTTAATATCTCATTTAAAATTTTTTCCCCTTCCCCTGATTTCGTTTCGGGGAACTGAATTACTTCTCTCCACAGCTCTGCCTGACTGCTGTTTTCTAAGGGCTCCACCTGGCGCGCCTCATGGAGCCAAAGCTTTTCCTTCTCCTCCAGCTGTTTAAACATTTCCCCGGCCTGGTCTTTTAAAATTCTCTGGATTTTCCCGTAGATCCCTGTGTTAAAAATCTTAGAAAATATTTCTTTTCTTTCCCTGGAGGAGGCCAGTAAAAGCTTTAAATATTCTCCCTGGGCAATCATTCCTGTCTGGGCAAACTGATTTTTGTCAATTCCTATAATCTCCTGAATTTTTTCATTTACATCTCTAATATTTCCCGGATATTCTGTGCCGTCGGGCATTATAAGGCACACCTTGGCCCCCACCTGGACCATAGGATACTCTCCGTCCTTATTTTTCCTTCTGCCCACCCTTTCGTAGGCCGGACTTCTTTTTATATAATAGCGCTTTCCTCTTTGAGAAAACTCCAGCTCTACATACGTTTCCTCATCAGAAGCCGCATACTGGCTTCTCATCATGGTCCCGTCCCGCCTGCCTCCGCTGGTTTCCCCGTAAAGAGCATAAACAATACCGTCAAAGATTGTAGTTTTCCCTGCTCCTGTATCTCCTGTTATAAGAAAAATCCCACGTCCTATTTTTTCTAAATCTACTGTTTCTCTGCCTCCATATGAGCCAAAAGCGGATAATATCAATTTTTCCGGCCTCATATTTGCTCCTCCTCTGCTTTTGCCAGTACTTTTTTTATTTCCTTTTCCTCCTCTTCTGTCAAAGGCTGACGGCACACTGTCTCATAAAAGCTGCAGAACGCCTCAAAAGGGGTTGATAAAGGCGCCTGGCAGGCTGTTTCCTCCAATCTTTTTCTGGTTCTTTCATTGTCCACCTTAATCTCCAGCAGAAAATCAAAGGTTTCCTGTAGCTTTTCCCGAAAATGATATGGCTCTTGATTGTCAGTAATTGTAACGCTGACAAAATCATGGCGGTTATTTTCTGTTACTCTGCTTAAAATTTCCTCCAGACTTCCTTTTTCCCTGCGCACGTCCTGAATGCCTGTTACGGGAATCTCTTTCATAATAACCGGCTTTCCCTTTTCCTCCATGGTCACTAAGGTAATAGATTTTTTATGCTTTTCCTCACTTACAGAATATTTCAGCAAAGTGCCGCAGTATCTGGCCTCCCTCCGCCCTGACTGCTGGGCCTTATGTAAATGTCCTAATGCGGCGTAATCAAATTCATCCAGCACAGACACGTCTATTTTATCTACACCGCCTACGGATAATGATACTTGTTCTGAGCCGCATGTCTCCGGCTCCCCGCTTTTTGAGGTATAAAATTGATGAGATAAAATTACGTTTCTTTCTTTGGGGTTTACAGTCTCTCTGGCCAAAACGGCCCTCACTGCCTCCTCATATGTTCCGGGAATATCCTTTGCCCCCTCCTTTTCAAACAGCCCCCTTACATACCCTGGCTTCATAAAAGGCAGCAAATAAAAATTCACCGGCCCAAATTCATCCTCCACCACGATTTTCTTTAACCGCTCCTCCGGTTTTTGGGGAGGCAGCACAGACATATAGATGTGATGTTTTTCTAAAAATCCGCTGGCAAAGCTCAGTCTTTGAGGAGAATCGTGGTTTCCTGCTATAATCAGCACCGGAATCTGCCTTTCCAGGCTATTTAAATCATTTAAAAACTGGTTAAATACAGCAAATGCCTCCCCGGACGGTACCGCCTTATCATAAATATCTCCGCACAATAAAATAACATCCGGCTGCTCTTTTCTGATTACGTCTACAGCTTGTCTTAAAATCTTTTGCTGGTTTTCTTTTAAGCTGTAACCGTTTAATTGTTTTCCTATATGTAAATCCGATAAATGGATGATTTTCAAATGTTTTCCTCCTATTGTTAAGCCTTTTTCCTTCCCTGTCTTTTGTTGATTTTACCATTTGGACCTTTATTAAGCAACGGCCCTGCTGATGACTTGTTATAAAAATTTTATAAAAATCTTCTTGTTGCCTGTGTCGGTGTGTTTTATACTTTTATTTAGGTCAGTTTACAAGGAACTACACGCAGACCACGAAACAGGGGCTGCTGACAACAAATAAAGGCTGAGTATCAGGCACCGGGAAAGTGCGAGATATTCAGCCTGTTTTGTTGTTTGGGGTTTCCAAAGGGGCTTGCCCCTTGGCACACGACTTTGCTTGCAAAGTGTAGTGTGTTATACGCTCTGTCGGCGTTGCTGCGAAAATGAGGTTGCCAACCGGGAGGGCAAGGGTATTTGAAGCAGCAGGAAAGCAGGGCTGGTTTCGTCAGCAGACAGGGCGTATATGAAAATGTGGCTTTTACATTCATTCTGCCGGATCGCAGCCTTCGATGTAATATGTTTCGCTGGATTCACCTGTGATTTCCTCCAGCATACGATGGATTTTTTTCCTCTCCTGCCCCATATAGAATTGCTGTTCCTCATTTTCCCCATCTTTAGGAATCAGGGAAACAGCATAAAGTCCATTATCCATATAGAACTTATCGTTTTTCAAGAGAAAACTGCACACTTCCTGTCCATCCAAAAGAAGTACGAACTTAATTTTTTCCTCACGATAATCAATCACGGCTTCATTGGCTGTTGAAATGAGCTTGCCCGCAGCAAGAGCCGAAGCAAAAATCTCCCCCTGTTCTTTGCTGAGCGGATAAAAGTCCCCATCATAATAAAGCATTATGCCAACAGGTGTTTTATAATCCGGCGTTCCGCCGAACAGGAGATAGAAATTATCAAAATTTCTATTCTCTTCCTGCCACCTGTCTGAATGTTCCAAAAAATCAGGTCTGTCAGGGGACAGGAGTTTTTTTCTTAAATCCATGTCCCGACATTCATTTTCAAATAATACATCCCTATACGAATCTGTAAAAACAAAATTTTCCGGCGACCAATCTTCACTCTGCCTACTTTGATCGTCAACAGTTCCATCTGCGTTCCAAGGCTCCCTTTTGATCAGATAGCCTAAACTGTCAAAGGTAAGATAATTTCCCTTTCCGGTATTCCACTGGTCGAACTGGTCTGGATAATAGGGCGTTATGGAGGCGATGATTCCGTTCTTGTGAAAGGAAATTTCTCTTTTGATGATCTCGCCATCGCAAACACAAACTGCATATTGGATTTTATAGTTTTGATTGAACGCTGTATAAAGGGTATCCAATACTACATAATCTCCCCAGGTCTGTGTTTCTTCCCTCAAAACTTTTTCATAATTCTGATGAATTGGGATGGCGATGCCGGCGTTTTGGATGTCGTCTGCTCCAAGCAGCGATGAGGGGCTGGAATAGGTTACCGCCAGCGGCTCGTCAGGCGCCTGTGTGTGCCCGATCAACTGACCCTCAAAATAATATTCAAATCCATTTGCTTTTGCTTTGAACGGATTTAAACTAATAACTATGAAAATTTAATGCGGTAATCCTATTGTCGTTGAACCAAATAATCCCATATTCCACGCATACGCCCAAATAATTTTTAAACAAATACTTTGTGAACATATTTTCAATGGACTCGCAGAAAGTATCTTCTGTAATCAGCCAGTCATATTGAATCCCCATTTCTTCTTCTCCCTGTATTGGGATTGGTTCTCCGTTTATATAAATTGTGATAGGATATTCAAATAATTTTATAAACTTCTCCTTGTTATTTACAGAGCCCTTTATCTTTCTGGCAAACGCCTCTATTTCTTCCGGGCATCCCCCTATTCCCCCACTGTAATAATTATCGAAATCTTCTCCTATCGGCATATAAGTTTCTTCTGTCATAGAAAACACTGTCTCCCGCCCGGAGATAGCCCCATTTCCGCTTAATACAATGAACCCATCCTGCTCTTTGACAGCCCCATCCATAAAGTCCCCGTTTGCATTTCTCAGCTCAAACTCCGCGTCATTTACTATCTCCCCTTCAAAATCCCATTCCTCATCCGCCCTGGTAATAAAGGCGGCTGTCAGAAGGTCATCCTGACGGCTGATTTTCATCCTGATTTCTGTATCTCCAATATAACCGCGATAAATATTATGTGTATTGTTTAAAATGGCCTGGTCTGTAAGGCTTTCTTCTTCCATCTGATCTGCTTCAGAAATATTTTCAGATTCACCTATGGTTATTTCTTCCTCCGGCCCACTTATACTGGTCTCTTTTGGTATAGGATCTCCTCCTGTTTCCTCACCAGTTAAACGATCCCCAGCCTGATAGCAACCCGAAATTAACATCGCAGATAGAACGGCATATAAAACTAACTTTTTATCCAACGAATTCCCTCCCCTTTCTAAAAAGAAAATGTCAAAATCTTTAATCACTTACTCATGTCTGCTATTTTCTCATTATACTAAAAGTAAGAGCAAATTAAAGTGACAACTTAGTGACACATATTTGTTATATATATAACTATAACCGGAGCTTATCATAGAACGATTTTCTGAAGCCAGTGTAAAGGTTCCCATCCTTGTCATAAGCCAAATAGAGACCATCTTTGTTTTGCCGTATTTCCAGTGCTGGCTCGTAAGTGACTCCGGTGTAAAAATAACTTTCAAAATAGCCCAGAACTGAGTAGGCACCTTTTGAATATTTCGCAAGGGCAATATAAGAAACAATCGCCATCAGCAAGATTCCTGCAACGATAAAAGTCCGACCAAAGACAATGCTTCCATTTTTCAGAATCGACAGTCCAATGAGAACTGTCGTTAAAAAACCGCAGAACAACGCAGCAAGAAGCAACAGGAAAAATCCAAGACTTATAATTCCTATCCAGTTCATAGTGTCCTCACTTTCCCAAAATGAGTGGTAACAGTCATGCTTTTCTTAGCAATGCAATAAACCCTAATAGCAGTTCAAACATCCCCCATGACAAACTCTCAATTTTGTCGTTCTTTTACTTTTTTCCTCGCTGTGGCTTTGGATTTTTCAGCAAGTCCGACTTCTGTGCAATCTTTTTCAGCCACTTCTTTTCTTCCTCGGACAACTTCTTGTAATTCAGTTTGAGCCGCTTACAGATAAACGCCAAAGCCGCTTGCTCCGGGTCGCTGTCTGGGCTGGCAGCTTCGTCAACGGTCTGCAAGAAATCTTCCAATGGGTTATCCTCCGGGACGCTGAAAAAATCGTCCTTATGTGCTTCCCGTAGGTCAAGAGCTATCTTGTTTATGTCCTGCTGTATCACATAGCAGCAAAAGCTGTCATCATCAATATGGGCGGCGATAAGCTGTCTTAACTGCGGGTCGGACAAGCTGGGATTGTGCTGCTTCATAATGGTTGCGCTCACAGCGTCTATAATGGCATTTGCACTCTGCACCTGTTTGCCAGCGATACCGTTTACATAGATTTCGAGGTCAGCCATCAGCCGGGGGAAATCCGGGTGTACCGCCAGTTCACACAAGAGGGAATTATCCACCAACCCGCTTTTCAAGAGTTCAATCATATCATCACTCAAACGCAGGTCTGCAAGATCGGCGTTTGGGTGATTTTTTGTTTGAGAACGCCCCAGCAGATAATCAACAGTCACTTCATAAAACTTTGCCAACTCAATAAGGGCATAATGGCTGATGTCCTTGAAATTATCCCCCTCATAACTGCCCAACGCAGACTTGGAGAGGTGCGTCTGCTCCGCAAGCTGTTCCAGCGTCAGCCCACGCTCCACACGCAGGTCTTTCAATCGTTCTTGTATGGATAGTTCCATGCTCTCCCTCCTTGTCTGCTCGATAAATTGGAAGTTGTTAATCTTCTAACTCAAAATCATCTTCGTTTACAAGACCACGAATAAAATCCTCAAAACTATCTGCTAAAGGAGTGATTTCGTAATTTCCTTCTTGGTCAATATGCACTACTTTAGGCTCCCCGTGTGGGCCACACTCCCGGTAATCTAAAAAAATCATATCATGTCCAGCACTGGGACAGTCACAAATAGCTACCCCAATAGCAGGGTACTCCCATTCATCAATCATAAATTGGCTTCCCAACTCTCCACACAAAGAGTTGGGTTTCTCTCTCCCGATACCAAAAATTCCTGTAATAGCTACATGGTCATCTGCCCAACTGGTAGGTTTATCCGTAGGGAAACAAGTATTGAAAGGAATGCCTCCGTTATGTTGTTTCATCAACCAAATATAAGAAGCTGGTAACTTATAGCCTAATTCCTGCTCAACACTGGCAATCAGTTCATCAGAAGGCGATTCACTGACATATTCTTTCAAGGCATACGCACTGTCCTTCCAAAAGTTTGTAAAATCAAAGTTATCAAACATATTTAGTTCCTCCTCCAAAATCCCGATTTATCACTTTCCACTTATCATTCTACCACAATTCCGAGAGCGTGGAAATAGGCAGTTTTTTTGGCGGATTTCCTACCTTTCGGATATACGGGACGGGCTGTCTTTTAGGTGTAGACTTAGGGTAGTTCATCGATGAGCTGCACCTTGAAAAACGAATGACCGTCCGAAAGGGAATACCCCGGCAGGGGAAGCACCGCAAGGAGCCAACTTCTGGACACTTTGTCCAGAGGTCACTTCGGGACAACTTGTCCCGAAGCTGTGGGGAGCGTGCCAACGCCGGAACACGCCGCAGAAATGGGGCAGGAAGCCTTTTCGGAGAGAGCGGCAACGGAAAGCAAAATGGAGGAAACACATGAGAGAGAACCCATATAAACGACTGCCGCCCATAGAGCGCAAGCAAGACGGTTCCCTTTACCGCATGACCCCAGCGCAGCGGAAACAGGCAAACGCCCTGATCCGCCGGGAGTGCTGCTGTTATGAGGACGGGAACTGTATGTTCCTTGACGATGGGGACACCTGCACCTGTCCGCAGACGGTTTCTTTCTCGGTCTGCTGTAAGTGGTTCCGCTGGTCGGTTTTGCCGCAAGTCGGAACGCTGGAAGCGGAGATTTTCCGGGATAAGGA
The DNA here is from genome assembly GCF_900240245.1 of Lachnoclostridium edouardi. GTDB lineage: Bacteria > Bacillota > Clostridia > Lachnospirales > Lachnospiraceae > Lachnoclostridium_A > Lachnoclostridium_A edouardi. Next base: position 2,786,559 of record NZ_OESQ01000001.1, on the reverse strand, counting down.
GCTAAAACGCTGTGCGGTCTGCGGCAGAGTGTTCGTCCCAAAGTCCAACCGAGCGAAATACTGTCCCGGCTGTGCCGCCAGAGTTCACAGGCGACAGAAAACAGAAAGTGAACGGAAAAGGAGGTCTACTGTGGACAGTTAGGGGCTGAAAAGCCCTTGATTTTCAAGGCTTTGCAAGCACAGAACAGGGGCAGGCAATAGAAACTACCGTCTGCCTCCGAAAACGGACTTCTAACCGTCCACAAAACACAATATGACAAACACCATTTATATCCATCAGCCGGAAAAAGCGGTCAGCTTTACCCGGCTTCCCAATTTCCTTTTTGAAGCCCCCACATTCATGCCCCTGTCCAACGAAGCAAAGGTACTGTATGCCTTTATCCTGCGCCGGACAGACCTGTCCCGAAAAAACGGGTGGGTGGACGAATACGGGCGGATTTACCTCTACTATCCCATCAACGAGGTAGTGGAGCTGCTCCACTGCGGGCGGCAGAAAGCGGTCAACACCCTGCGGGAACTGCAATACGCCGGACTGGTGGAAATCCAGAAGCAGGGCTGTGGAAAACCCAATCGCATTTACCCAAAATCCTACGAAGCGGTTCCAAACACCGACTTCAAGAAATACGGTTATGGAACGCCGGAGGACTGAAAACCGCACTCCACAAGTACGATAATCAATCCTCTTGAAGTACGAAAATCGGACGGTATATAGAAATACAGAGATTAAAACGATTTTATTTATATCTTATCCATTCCTATCCGATCTGAGATATTTTCTGCGGGATTTTCCTGTGGAAAAGTCCCGGAAAGGAATGGAATGGGGAAAGGAGTTTCATGGCACAACACGCAATTTTGCGATTTGAAAAACACAAGGGCAATCCGGCAAGACCGCTGGAAGCCCATCACGAACGGAAAAAGGAACAGTACGCCAGCAATCCCGACATTGACACCAGCCGGAGCAAGTACAACTTCCATATCGTTAAGCCAGAGGGCAGGTACTACCACTTCATTAAAAGCCGCATTGAACAAGCTGGCTGCCGCACCCGCAGGGACAGCACCCGGTTTGTGGATACGCTGATTACCGCCAGCCCGGAATTTTTTAAGAAGAAGTCCCCAAAGGAGATACAGGAATTTTTCCAGAGGGCGGCTGATTTCTTAATCGGACGGGTAGGGAAAGAAAATATCGTGTCGGCGGTGGTACACATGGACGAGAAAACGCCCCACCTGCATTTGGTCTTTGTCCCTCTGACAGAGGACAACCGCCTGTGTGCAAAGGAGATTATCGGGAACAGAGCCAGCCTCACAAAATGGCAGGACGATTTTCACGCTTATATGGTGGAGAAATATCCCGACTTGGAGCGTGGGGAAAGTGCCAGCAAGACAGGCAGGAAGCATATCCCTACCCGTCTGTTCAAGCAGGCGGTCAATCTCTCCAAACAGGCAAGAGCCATTGAAGCCACACTGGACGGTATTACCCCGTTCAATGCCGGAAAGAAGAAAGAGGAAGCCCTCTCCCTGCTGAAAAAGTGGTTTCCGCAGATGGAGAACTTCTCCGGTCAGCTCAAAAAATATAAGGTCACGATCAACGACCTTTTGGCAGAAAATGAACAGTTGGAAGCCAGAGCCAAAGCCAGTGAAAAAGGCAAGATGAAAGATACGATGGAACGGGCAAAGCTGGAAAGCGAGCTGAAAGACATTCAGCGGCTGGTAGACCGTATCCCGCCGGAAGTGCTGGCAGAGCTGAAACGGCAACAGCGGCACACAAGGGAACGGTGATTGATGACAGAAAACATTTCACGCCGCAGCATGGCGGCACTGCACTTTGAAAATTAAATACGGAGGTACTATGGAGCATATCAGATACAAGAAAGAAACCGAAGTCGTGACTTTTCAGGGAAAGGAAATCACGCTGGAAAATCTCTCCCCGGTGTTCACGCCGGAGCAGGAAGCGGCAAAACGCCGGGAGCTGGAACAGCAGCTTTATGAGGTGTTCCGCAAGTATGCCGACAAACGGCAGAGTGAGGAAGCCGGGGCATAAGGTTTTCCGAAGCCATCGTTGATTTGCGGGGCTGCTGACGGTATAATAAAGGTGTCAGCAGCTCCGTTTCTCTTTTAAGAAAAGGAGCGACAATATGAACAATCTAATAGACGCAATCTATGCAAGACAATCGGTAGACAAAAAGGACAGCATTTCCATTGAAAGCCAGATTGAATTTTGCAAATACGAGTTGAAAGGCGGTAACTGCAAGGAATACACAAACAAAGGGTACAGCGGCAAGAACACAGACCGTCCGAAGTTTCAAGAACTGGTGCGGGACATCAAGCGGGGCTTGATTGCAAAGGTCGTGGTTTACAAGCTTGACCGGATCAGCCGTTCCATTCTGGATTTCGCTAATATGATGGAACTGTTCCAGCAGTACAATGTGGAGTTTGTGTCCTCTACGGAGAAGTTTGACACCTCTACACCAATGGGGCGGGCGATGCTGAATATCTGTATCGTGTTCGCCCAGCTTGAACGGGAAACGATACAGAAGCGGGTGACGGACGCTTACTATTCCCGCAGTCAGCGGGGCTTCAAAATGGGCGGCAAGGCTCCCTACGGCTTCCACACCGAACCTATCAAAATGGACGGCATCAACACAAAGAAGCTGGTAGNGGAAACGATACAGAAGCGGGTGACGGACGCTTACTATTCCCGCAGTCAGCGGGGCTTCAAAATGGGCGGCAAGGCTCCCTACGGCTTCCACACCGAACCTATCAAAATGGACGGCATCAACACAAAGAAGCTGGTGGTAAACCCGGACGAAGCGGCAAATATCCGGCTCATGTTTGAGATGTACGCCCAGCCCACAACCTCCTACGGGGACATTACCCGGTACTTTGCCGAACAGGGGATTTTATTCAACGGTAAAGAACTGATACGCCCCACGCTGGCGCAGATGTTACGCAATCCCGTCTATGTGCAGGCAGACCTTGATGTGTACGAATTTTTCAAAAGTCAAGGGACAGTCATTGTCAATGATGAACTGCACCCCAAAAGTTGGACAAGAAAGTCAACGAAAGGGATGCAGAAATCTATGGGAAAAGAATTGTTCAGTGAGGAATTAAAATTAGCGGTTGTTCAGTATGTACTGGAAGGGCATACACGCAAAGAGGCATCCGAGAAATTTTGCGTATCCTGTACGCCAATTGAAAAATGGGTAAACTTGTATAAGCTGCATGGTACAAAAGGACTTCTAAGCAGAAATCTGGTTGGCCGACAAAAAGGCTTTGATGGCGAGTTTCGCCTAAAAGTGTTACAATACAAGCAGGAACATCACTTATCCTGTACACAGACAGCTATGCACTTTTTCCTTGATGTTGTAACAGTGTGCCGGTGGGAGAAGAAATTCCAAAAGGAAGGTGCACAGGGACTTATGAAAAAGCAGGCGACAAAAGGCAGCGAAAAGCGACAAAAGAAGCAGGAACAGTCGGAGCTGCAACAGGAAAACAAGCGGCTGTCAGAAGAAAATTACCGGTTAAGAATGGAGAATGATTACCTAAAAAAATTAAACGCCTTAATTCAGAAGCGGGAAAAACCCGAATAAGCGATGTTGTGGCTGCTGTTACAGAATTAAGGCGTGATTATCCTCTGGCAGCATTACTTAAACTGGCCGGCATTCCCCGAAGTACATACTACTACTATTCCCGGAAAGCCAATGCTGTGGATAAATACGCAAAAGAAAGGGCGGAAATCATAGCAATTTATCAGGAGAATCAAGGCCGGTACGGGTATCGGCGGATTGGTATGGAATTACGCAACAGGGGCTTTTGTCTGAACCACAAGACGGTACAAAAGCTGATGAAGGAATCAGGCCTGAAATATATGGTACGAATGAAAAAGTATCGTTCTTACCGTGGAGAAGTCGGCAAGATTGCACCAAATCTACTGGCTAGAGATTTCCATGCGGAAAGGCCGAATCAGAAATGGGTAACTGATGTGACTGAGTTTTCCCTGTTTGGAAGCAAACTTTATCTCTCTCCTGTGCTTGACCTGTATAATGGTGAGATCATCAGCTATGCCATCAGTGAACGGGCTAATTACCGCCAGGTGGATGAGATGCTGGATAAAGCGTTCTCCCGGCTCCCGGACAGCAGCGGGCTGATCCTTCATTCGGATCAGGGCTGGCAATATCAGAACGTTAGGTATCAAAAAAGACTGTTAGAAAAAGGCATTCGGCAAAGTATGTCCAGAAAGGGAAACTGTCTGGACAATGCGGTTATGGAAAACTTTTTCGGACTGTTAAAATCGGAATTGCTATACCTGCGGACGTTCCAATCATTAGACGAGTTCTGCCAGGAACTGGTCGCTTATCTTGAATACTATAACTACAACCGAATCAAAGAAAAATTGAATGGATTAAGTCCTGTCCAATACAGAATTCAAAACGGCTTTGCCGCATAACTCTTGTGCAACTTTTGGGGGTCACTTCATCAATGACGCTGCCGATTTTACAGGCATGAACGGCTGCTATCTGTATCAAGGGCGGGATGTGAAGCCCAGCAAAAAGAACGACTTGAAAGACCAAATGCTGGTACTGGCTCCCCATGAGGGCATTGTTCCCTCCGACATCTGGCTGACCTGCCGTAAGAAGCTGATGAACAACATGAAAATCCAGTCTGCCCGAAAAGCTACCCATACATGGCTCGCGGGAAAAATCAAATGCGGGAATTGCGGGTATGCGCTTATGAGCATTAACAATCCTGTGGGAAAGCAATATCTCCGCTGCACAAAACGGCTGGACAATAAAAGCTGTGCCGGGTGCGGGAAAATCATTACTTCGGAACTGGAAGCGGTTGTTTATCAGCAGATGGTAAAGAAACTGGCAAGCTACAAGACGCTGACAGGCAGAAAGAAAGCGGCAAAGGCAAACCCGAAAATTGCAGCACTGCAAGTGGAGCTTGCCCATGTGGACAGCGAGATTGAAAAGCTGGCGGACAGTCTGACGGGTGCAAACAATGTCCTGCTCTCCTATGTGAATGTGAAGATAGCAGAACTGGACGGGCGCAAGCAGGAACTTCTGGCGAGGATAGCGGAACTGACGGTGGAAGCCATTAGCCCGGAACAGGTCAGCCAGATTTCCGGCTACCTCGACACTTGGGAGAATGTATCCTTTGACGACAAGCGGCGGGTGATGGATTTGATGATTACCACCATAGCCGCCACAAGCGACAGCTTGAATATCACATGGAAAATCTGACGGGTGGAACCCCTCCCGTCAGATACCTACTCTGTGTAGTCCCTTGTAAACTGTACTTTAGAATGAATAAAACAAACCAGGGGATTTAGAAAGTTTGGAGGAAGCAATATGCAGCTTACTTATCTTCGCATACATAATTTTAAATCTATCAGGGACATGGAGATTACTGATATTGACAAGGCCCTCATATTAATAGGAAAAAATAATACTGGAAAGACCTCAGTGTTAGACGCAGTCTGCGCTTTGTGCGGCTGTTATCAGTTTCAGGAGTCTGATTTTAATGAAAAACAGCAGGCCATCCGTATTGAGGCTGCCTTTTCCATTGCAGAAGAAGATTTGCAGCTGTTTTTTTCCATGGGCATGGTCAGCCAATATAAACGATATGAGGTGTGGCTGAAAACCTTTCTTCAGCGCCTGCCTTCTTTTTCCCGGGGCCTTCTTTCCTTTACCTTACATGTAAATAAAAACGGAGCTGTGCGCTATGAGGATACATATAAAAAGAACAATCCCTACATACCTGCCGTTCTTCCCCGTATTTACAGGATTAACGCGGAAAGGGAGTTAAATCAGCTGCAAAACGATCTTTTAATGTTTCAGGAGGATAAGCAGCTTAGGCTTCTCCGCTCCAGCGCCTGTGTTTTTCAGCAGTCTAAGGCCTGCAACCACTGTTTCCAGTGTATTGGCCTGATTAATCAAAAGCAGCCTGAGGATTTAACAGCTGTTGAAACTGCCCGCCTTTTAGAATATAAAATTTACCAGCTGAATTTAAATGATTTTTCCAGAAAAGTAAATGAAAACTTTTTCAAAAACGGCGGCTACGAAAAAATTCTTTACACCCTGCGCTGCGACACTGACCAGATGTTTTCTGTGGAGGCTGGCGCCTATAATACGCAGAGAGGCAGCGTAAAGCCGGTGGAGCTTATGGGAAAAGGCATGAGAAGTATTTATATGCTTTCTCTTTTGGAAACATATATTAGCGACCAGGGGAGAATCCCCAGCATCATTGTGGTGGAGGACCCTGAAATCTATCTTCACCCACAGCTTCAAAAATCCTGCAGCGAGCTTTTATACCGCCTTTCCAAGAAAAATCAGGTGATTTTTAAAACCCATTCTCCTGATCTTTTATTTAATTTTACAGTCCGTCAGATTAAACAGGTAGTTTTAGACGAAGAGCGTTATTCTGTAGTTCCTCCTAAAACAGATATGGGGCGGATTTTAGATGATTTAGGTTATGGGGCCAATGATCTTTTAAATGTCAGCTTTGTTTTTATTGTAGAGGGAAAACAGGACAAGTGCCGCCTGCCTTTACTTTTAGAGCAGTATTACTCTGAGCTGTACGACAGCCGCGGCAGCCTTTCACGAATTTCCATTATTACTACTAACAGCTGCACAAATATTAAAACATACGCCAACTTAAAATATATGAACCAGGTTTATATCAGAGATCAATTTCTTATGATACGCGACGGGGACGGCAAGAATCCGGAGGAATTGGCCTCCCAGCTGTGCAGATATTATGATGAGCGCAGTCTGGAGGATATTGACCGGCTGCCCAGAGTTACCAGGCAGAACGTGCTGATTTTAAAATACTATTCTTTTGAAAACTATTTTTTAAACCCTAAGGTTATGGCTTCTCTGGGAATCGTGGAAAGCGAGGCATCTTTTTACAATACTTTATATGAAAAATGGAAGGAATACCTTCACCGCCTTCGCAGCGGGCAGCATTTAATTCAGATTCTGGGCAGAGATTTTTCCTCCCCTGAGGATATGAAAGATCACATGGAGGAAATACGGATTTATATGAGAGGCCACAACTTATATGATATTTTTTACGGACCATTTAAGGACAAAGAACAGGAATTATTAAAGGCTTATATTCAGGCGGCTCCCAGAGAAGATTTTAAGGACATTTTAGATGCCATTAACAGGTTTCCTTACTTTGACAGCAGAAAATATGAATCTCAGGAGAATAACCCTATATGAACTTAAAACTTTTATGCCATCAGCTTTGTTGTATTAAATCTAATATAATAGATGAAACAGACCCTGTGGCTTCCCGCATTATGTGCCAGGAATATTCGCCCCTTCTGGAGGATGTAAAGTCCTATCCTATGGAGGGCAATGAACGGATTTTTGCCTTGTGCTGGATCTTTCTTCCCAAAGGCAGGTTTCAGGCTACTATGCTGCCCTGGAAACAGCCTTTTTCCTGCTCCTGCACCTTAAAGCCCGGCGCCAGAACACAGCTGCACACCCACGAATATTTAGAGCTGGCTTATGTGGTCCACGGCAGCTTCCGCCAGAAAATTTCCGGCAGAGACGTAATCTTTCACAAAGGGGATCTGTGCCTGATTGATAAAAACTGCCTTCACCAGGATTATTTCAGCGACACCCCCTCTACTATTTTATTTTTTGGAATTTCCAACGCCGCTATTAACGATATTATGGGATGTCACGCCGCCACTGAGCGCATCGTATCCTTCCTCCGCTCCTCTCTTTTAAAGCACAATGGCCTGCAGCAATATCTCCATTTCACTCCCAGGCAAAATGGAGATGAAAAAATGGACGCTGTGATTTCCACTCTGCTGCAGGAACTGGCCCAATATGACCAGGGTTCCTTTTATATTTGTTTTGGCCTGCTTCTTCGGGTATTCTCACTCCTAAGCTCTGAATACGATTTTTTGCTTTCCAGAGAGGTGCGCCGGGAAAAGGACTGGCCTCTTTTTGAAGAAATAACCAGCTATATGGAGGGACATTTAAATAATATTTCCATTCAGAAAATGGTCCGTCATTTCCACTTCCAGGACGATTATTTTAACCGCCTGTTAAAAGCTAAAACAGGCATGACATATACAGAATACCTTCAAAATATGAGGCTGGAAAAGGCTGAATTTCTGCTGAAAAACACAGATTTAACTATAGATCAGATTACAGAGGCAGTAGGCTACCACAATAAAGGATATTTTTATAAAATATTTTCAGAGCGCCACCAAACAACGCCGGCAAAATTCCGGAAAAGGCTGTTGTAAAATGCATTAGAATTACTGATCATGTGGTATACTTATTAAAATGAAGTTATAATAAAAGGCAGATTGTATGGAATATGAGGTAAGGATATGCTTGAAAATAAATTAGGTATAACAGATTCAACAGAATTGGCGAGAGCAGAGGAAAAAATCAGTAAGCAAAAAGCCATTGCAATGTTTGAAACTGGATTTTTAGAGAAACTGGAACCTGGAACATATAAAAGCCTGGCCATGATTCATAAATATCTTTTTGATGAAATTTATGATTCTGCCGGTGAACTTCGCAAGGTCAATATTTCAAAAGGAAATTTCAGATTTGCCCCACTTATGTATCTGGAAGCGGCTTTACACAGCATCGATAAAATGCCTCAATCAACTTTTGATGAAATCGTTGAAAAATATGTAGAAATGAATGTCGCCCATCCATTTAGAGAAGGCAATGGAAGAAGCACAAGGATATGGCTTGATTTAATTTTAAAGAAAGAGATTGGCTATGTAGTGGATTGGAGCAAGGTTGATAAAGAGGATTATTTACTTGCTATGGAGCGCAGTCCAGTTAAGGATATTGAAATCAAATTTCTTCTTAAAAATGCTCTGACCCATAATATTTATGACCGGGAAATTTATATGAAGGGCATTGACCACAGTTATTATTATGAAGGGTATTACGTCTACAAAACTGAGGAGCTGGCCGGGCTGTAAGCCGTTCAGATAAAAAACAGAGAGCCTGTCACTTTGAAAGTGATAAACTCTCTGTTTTTTCTATTGTTATGAGCATTTAGCGCCTGTTTATTTCTCTTCTGGCGTTTTCCACTGCCAGTCGCGGATCTCTGGGAGATCAATGCCATATTCGTGGATATACTGTTTGTGCTCAACCAGTTTATCGTTCATTTTCTGCACCAGATAGGAGCCTTTATTGCCCAGCTGAGGAAGGAAGCGGATTACATTCTTTACCAGATGGAAACGGTCAATTTCGTTCTGAACTCTCATATCAAATGGAGTTGTAATGGTTCCCTCTTCTTTGTAGCCGTAAACGTGAATATTTCTGTTTGCGCGGCGGTATGTCAGCTCATGGATTAATGTGTGATAGCCGTGGAAAGCAAAAATAATTGGTTTATCTTTTGTAAATAAAGCGTCGTACTCTACATCGCTTAAACCGTGAGGATGCTTTGACTGAGGCTCCAGCTTCATCAGATCCACTACGTTTACAACTCTGATCTTTAATTCAGGCATAGCTTCTCTGAGAATTGTTACTGCAGCTAAGGTCTCTAAGGTAGGTGTATCGCCGCAGCAGGCCATAACTACGTCCGGCTCTCCGCCCTGGTCGTTGCTTGCCCACTCCCAGATACCAATTCCCTGAGTACAGTGCTTTACAGCCTGCTCCATGGTCAGCCACTGCTGTCTTGGATGTTTGGAGGAAATAATTACGTTAACATAATCTCTGCTTCTGATACAGTGGTCAAATACTGACAGAAGGCAGTTGCTGTCTGGCGGCAGATAGAGGCGTACTACGTCTGCCTTTTTGTTGGCAATATGGTCTAAGAAGCCTGGGTCCTGATGAGTAAATCCGTTGTGATCCTGCTGCCAAACATTGGAGGACAGAATCAGGTTCAGGGAGGCAATAGACTGTCTCCATGGAAGCTGATTGCAAACCTTCAGCCATTTTGCGTGCTGAGCGCACATAGAGTCTACTACTCTGATAAATGCTTCATAGCTGGCAAAGAAGCCGTGGCGTCCTGTAAGCAGATATCCTTCCAGCCATCCCTCGCACATATGCTCGCTGAGCATAGAATCCATAACACGTCCGTCAGAAGCTAAAAATTCGTCAGTGTCAAAGGTTTCATTATTCCAGTCACGGTTTGTTACTTCAAATACCTTTCCAAGACGGTTGGACATAGTCTCGTCAGGTCCAAAAATACGGAAGTTTTTAGCCTCCTCATTCATTTTGAAAATGTCGCGTACAAAGCCGCCCAGTTCGATCATATCCTGTGCTTCTACAGCTCCCGGAGCAGGTACGTCTACTGCATAATCCTTAAAATCTGGCAGGCGCAGATCTCTTAAAATCTTTCCGCCGTTGGCGTGAGGATTAGAACCGATTCTTCTGTCGCCCTTTGGAGCTAACTCTTTCAGCTCAGGAATTAATTTGCCGTTTTCATCAAACAATTCCTCTGGGCGGTAGCTCATAAGCCAGTTCTTTAAAAGCTCCAGATGCTCTGGTTTTTCCATTGTAATCGGCACCTGATGAGCACGGAAGGAATCTTCAATCTGATTTCCGTCCACTACCTTTGGTCCTGTCCAGCCCTTTGGAGTGCGCAGCACAATCATAGGCCACTTAGGTCTTGTTGTGTCATGGTTTTCCCGTGCATTTTTCTGAATGGCCTTAATTTCATCCATTGCCTGATCTAATGCTTCCGCCATTTTTCTGTGCATATCCATAGGCTCGCTGCCTTCTACAAAATATGGCTTCCAGCCGCAGCCGTCAAAGAAATGCTCCAGCTCCTCATGGGAAATACGGGCTAAAATTGTAGGGTTGCTGATTTTATAGCCATTTAAATGAAGAATAGGAAGCACAGCGCCGTCATTTTCCGGATTCAGGAACTTATTGCACTGCCAGGAGGTTGCTAAAGGTCCTGTCTCGGCCTCTCCGTCTCCTACTACGCAGGCTGCAACTAAATCCGGGTTGTCAAATACAGCTCCAAATGCATGGGCCATAGAATATCCCAGCTCGCCTCCCTCGTTAATAGAGCCTGGAGTTTCAGGCGCTACGTGGCTGGAAATGCCTCCTGGGAATGAGAACTGCTTGCACAGCTTCTTCAAGCCTTCCATATCTTCTCCAATATTTGGATATACTTCGCTGTATGTTCCCTCTAAATATGTATTGGCAACAAAAAAGTTTCCGCCGTGGCCTGGACCGGAAATCAGGATCATATCCTGATCATATTTCTTAATAACTCTGTTTAAATGTACATAAATAAAGTTCTGTCCTGGAACAGTACCCCAATGGCCTACAATTTTTTTCTTTACGTGATCCATTGTTAAAGGCTCACGGAGAAGTGGATTATCTAAAAGATACAGCTGTGCTGCGCCCAGATAATTCACTGCACGCCAATAGGCATCCATCTTTTTCAAATAGTCGTCGGTGATTCCCTGTTGTTCAACCTTTGTTTCCAACATGTCGTCTCTCCTTTTCTTTTTTGTCTTATCCTCAAGTTCGTCTTAATTTTAACGATATCAAATGCATTGCACAATTTCCTCAGTCCATCATTTTTATTTAAAAAGTTACCTATTACGATTAATATTCCTATTTTTCTTGAATTTATTGACCTGAATAGGAAATAATGATAACATATATTTTTTTTACCTCTGTTTAAATTAGAATCTCTTAGTTATACTCTTACTTTTCCTTCATTTTTATGTGCATTTTTTAACAATATTTTTACATAAAATTCACGGCTGATTCACAGCTGCTCCGCCGGACTTTCACAATAGTCAAGACCATCGGCTAAGCCGGTGGCTTGCTTTGACCCTATAAGGGTCTGTTACCGGCACTGGAGTCTAAAGACTCACCGAAATAGGTTCGCCAAGCGCAACATCATTTACCTACTAAGCCCTAAAGGGCTTATTTTATTTGTTTGCTTTTACTGGCTCACCCGTAAACGGGTCAATATACTCTTTCAGTGTCATCTGATCATATTCCAAATCTTCTTGTAACTGATTTGCTATATATTCCTGTATTTTCTTTGCATTTTTCCCTACCGTATCTAGATTACTGAAAATATTCTAATTTTAGTTGCATATTTCAAGGCTATCGTGTATAATATAGACATTGGAAAAGGTGTATGTTTTCGGACTGCACTGAGAGAGTCACTCTGTGGCTCTCTTTTATGTTATAGCAAAATAATACAATTCTCTATATAGGTATCAAAAAGGTATCACACCACACACTAAGAGCCGGGAAGTCCGCTGTTTAAGCGGCTTCCCGGCTCCCTGTTTACTATTCAAACTCAATCGTTGCAGGCGGCTTTGGCGACATATCGTAACACACTCTGTTAACGTTTTCTACTTCCTTCAGTATTCTGTCTGTTACAGTCTGCAGAACATCCCAGTCCACTCTCTCGATTGTTGCGCACATAGCGTCAATTGTGTTCACTGCGCGGATGATAACCATATATTCAAAACATCTGGCGTTATTTTTCACGCCTACAGATTTGAAATCCGGCACTACAGTGAAATACTGCCATACCTTTTTGTCAAGTCCGGCTTTGGCGAATTCTTCTCTGAGAATTGCGTCAGATTCTCTTACAGCCTCCAAACGGTCTCTTGTAATAGCGCCCAGGCAGCGCACTCCAAGTCCTGGACCTGGGAAAGGCTGACGGTAAACCATATTGTGAGGCAGTCCCAGCTCTACGCCGCAGGCCCGCACTTCGTCTTTAAACAGCTGCTTTAACGGCTCTACCAGCTCAAATTGTAAATCTTCAGGCAATCCGCCTACATTGTGGTGGGATTTTACCATTTTCGCTGTTTTTGTTCCGCTTTCAATAATATCAGGGTAAATGGTGCCCTGGCCTAAGAAGTCAATGCCGTCTAACTTTCTGGCCTCCTCCTCAAAGACACGGATAAACTCACCGCCAATAATCTTTCTCTTTTCTTCTGGATCAGCTACATTTTCCAGCTTGCCCAGGAAACGCTCTACTGCATCTACATAAATTAAGTTAGCGTGAAGCTGATTCTGGAAAACTTCTACAACGCTTTCTGACTCATTTTTTCTCATTAAACCGTGGTTTACGTGAACGCACACTAACTGATTTCCGATTGCTTTTAACAGCAGGGCCGCTACCACAGAAGAATCTACTCCGCCAGACAATGCTAACAGTACTTTTCTGTCTCCTACCTGGCGTTTAATAAGCTCCACCTGATCTTCAATAAAATTTTTCATATTCCAGTTGGGCTCTGCCTTGCACTGGCCGAATACAAATTCTTTTAATACTTCTGCCCCCGGCAGCTTATCCAGTATTTGACTGCACTGAGCACTTGGATGATCTATGGCCATTATAGGATATCCGCACTGATAAATAGCCGGATCAATATCAACTGCTGCTCCGTCCACTATTCTGTTTTCCCCGCCGTTTAAAATAATTCCCTTTACGTTTTCCAAACTGTTCAGCTGGTCTACTGTAATATCATGGGGATGAATTTCACTGTAAACTCCCATATCACGAATTTCACGGGCAATCACCGTATTTTCTGTACTTCCCAAGTCCAGAATTACAATCATATCTTGTTTCATGGCGCTTTCTCCTGTTTTCTTTTGAAAATTAGTTTCTCATTAAACCTTTCAATGTAATTTGAGGGCAAATTACATTATCCGCAACGCTCAACTATTTTTTATTGTTATGAGCACTTAGTGCCTGTGTTTTAGGCACTTACGTGCGATACATGAAAAATAGTTTGCCCGGTCCTTCACGGGCATTACTATTTTTTACTTCACTGGTTCCTCGTTCCATAAAAACGGACGGGAACCCCAAACTTCGCTATGGCGAACTTTGGGCAGCAAATAGTTTCGCGCTTTGCATTTTACTATTTTTCATTATAATATAAAATCCTATATTTGGAAAGCTTTCATTTCCCAATATACCCGTCTTTAGAAGTTAGCACTAGAAATCTTTAGGAGTATTTTCTGCTCTGAAGCCTCACAAATGCCTTTAAATAAGGCTTTTTTTATTGCAAAAAAACTTTTCAAAATTCTTTTTTTGCGATATACTAATAGTGTTAGTGGTGCTATCTTTTTGAGGAGGGATTCTATGGCATATTTTTTAAAAAAGACAACTTTAAAAGGCAGAACTTATCTTGCGATTTATGACAGTTTTTATAATCAGGAAAAAAAGGGGGCAGCTCACAAATGCTACAAATCCCTTGGCTCTGTAGAAACACTGAAAAAGAACGGCATGGAAGATCCAATCTCTTTTTACCAACAAGAAGTAGCTCTCTTAAACCAGCAACGAAAAGAAGAAGGTGTCCGCAAAATTTCTGACATTTCTCCAACTCTTTATCTTGGATACTTTCCACTGAAAGCAATCCTTGAGAAATTAAAAATCCAAAAGTATGTGAATTATTTTCATCTTACATATGATTTTCAGTTCGATCTTTATGAATTGATTTCTACATTAGTCTACGCAAGAGGTGTATGCCCATGCAGTAAAAACAGGACATTCCACGATGTGCTTCCCAATCTGTACCATTCGTCGCATTATTCCTATGATCAGCTTCTTGATGGTCTTGCCTTTTTGGGAGAAAACTATGAAAAGTTTATCGAGATCTTTACTGTACAAACTGCGGCTGTTTATGGACTGGATACTTCAAACTCTTACTTTGATTGTACGAATTTCTATTTTGAAATAGACAGGGAGGATGATTTCAGAAAAAAAGGACCGAGCAAAGAAAACAAAAAGGAACCCATCATCGGTCTTGGGCTCCTTTTGGATCGGAACCAGATTCCGGTCGGTATGAAGATGTATCCGGGAAATGAGTCAGAAAAACCCATTCTACGTGATGTGATTGATGGACTTAAAAATAGGAACAATATCATGGGAAAAACCATCCATGTCGCAGACAAAGGACTTAATTGTGCACAAAACATTGCGTTTTCAAAACAGAATGGAGATGGTTATCTGTTTTCAAAATCTGTAAAAACCTTGCCTTCGACAGAAAAAACCTGGGTATTATTAGAACAGGATTACAAAGATGTCAAAGATAAAAGCGGAAAACTTTTATACCGCTATAAAAGCTGTATTGATACTTTTCCTTATTCCATAGAGTATAACGGAAAAAAACAGACCATTATGCTTACAGAGAAACGCCTGGTTACCTACAATCCTTCCCTTGCTGCAAAAAAAAGATATGAAATAAACCGCCTTGTAGAAAAAGCAAAAGCACTTACCCTGTCACAAGCCAAAAGGAATGACTTTGGAGAAGCAGGAAAATATGTGGATTTCACAGATAAAACAGGAAATAAAGCAAAAACAAGGATTAATCAGGCTGCCATCGATAAGGACCTCGAACTTGCCGGATACAATCTTCTGGTCACATCCGAAACCCAGATGACAGATCAGGATATTTACTGTACTTACCATAATCTGTGGAGAATTGAAGAATCCTTTAAGATTATGAAATCAGACCTGGATGCACGGCCGGTATTTCTTCAAAAAGAAAATACGATTAAAGGCCACTTTTTGATTTGCTATTTAACAGTTCTCTTAGAGAGGATTTTTCAATTTAAGATACTGGATGAAAAATATTCAACTTCAGATATATTTAGATTCATTAAAGATTTCAGGGTAACAAAAGGCGAACATAAATATATAAACACCACAAGGGATTGTACTTTTATAAATGACCTAGCTGATAAATTTCATCTTCCTTTAACGAATTACTTTCTATCTGAAACTCAAATAAACACCATTTTTAATTATAAACTATAATAACAAACACAGAAGGACTGCCGCTAGCAGTCCTTCTAAACCTTAAAGTTTGCACTATTTTTTAATCTCTGATACCAAAGTCAGGTAATATAAAATCCTATATTTGGAAAGCTTTCATTTCCCAATATAAGGCCTCTTTTTATTACCATTTTCCTACTAACATTAATACTCCAGGCACCCAGGCGGTAATGATTCCCTCTGCTACCTGGAGAACCGGCACTGCTTTTCCCAGCTTTTTCCCCAAAATGTCTTCTATAAAAGCAGTTGCCCACAAAATTGCCCACAAGTACCAGATTCCTGCCCAGCGGATATCAGGCTGTATGCCCCATTCCGGTATTCCTAAAAAGCCTTCAAATGTTCCGAAGATCACTGCATTGACTGCCACGAAAATAGAAAACCATGCAAACGGAACTGGATTTAAGTTAAATATTCCATTTGCAGCTACAAATAAATATGTAAAACCAAACAGCAGCCCTGTGCCTGCCGCATAATAATTTCCCTGCGCCAGATTTACCCCGTTAATAAATAACGACAAGCCTCCTGTAAAAATATTCATTACTGCTGCAGATTTTTTATCTACCCCGGACAGGCTGCACACGCCGTTTTGTATTAAAACAATACCTACAAATAATAAACAAACTGCTAACATTTTTCATTCTCCTTTGTTTCACTATTTTTACTTCACTGCCTTTTATTCTGCAAATGGCAAAATAAAAGATGTCCCAATGAAAGTTCATTGAACATCTTTTATTATAGTTAAATCATAAAATAAAGAATTTTTCAAGAGCTATTTTGGAAAATCCCGGCTCTTTTAATAAACAGCCTGAAGTACGCCATAAGTTTAATTATGTAATAGGCGCAGGGTTAAAGATACAAAAATCGTTGTAAATTTTATGTTGTTCTGCCAGGCTTTTCTTTCTGCCGCTTGCCACATCCATAATTTCCTGAAATAAAGCCAGACCAATGTCTTGAATTTCTGCTTCTCCTGTGGCGGCGGGTCCGGCGTTAATATCAATTAAATCAGGCCATTTTTCCTGCATTTCATTTCTGGAGCAGACTTTAATTACAGGCGCCGCCGCCAGACCGTAAGGGGTTCCTCTGCCTGTCATAAATACCTGGAGACCAATGCCGCTGGCCAGCTGGCAAGGGCCGCACACAATATCGCTGGCAGGTGTTGCCCCATAAATCAGCCCATGTTTTTCAGGCATTTCTCCCGGGGACAAAACTTCCACAATAGGGGAGGTTCCTGATTTGGCAATAGAGCCCATGGCCTTTTCCACAATGTTGGCCAGACCTCCTTTTTTATTTCCCGGGGACGGGTTGGCGCTTCTGTCTACCTCTCCCTTTTCCAAATAATTGTCATACCAGCCCATTTCCTCTGCCAGCCGTTTTCCCACCTGCTTGTCCGCGCATCTGGCCGCCAGTAGATAAACTCCGTCTCTCACCTCTGTCACCTCAGAAAACATTACTGTAGCCCCTGCTTCCACCAGCAAATCCGCCGCATACCCTGCCGCCGGATTTGCTGAAACCCCTGAAAAAGCGTCGCTGCCTCCGCACTGCATTCCTACAAACAGCTGAGATAAAGGCAGCTCCTCCCTTCTCCTCATATTTAATTTTTTCAGCTTTCTTTCAGCCATTTCTGTAATTGCTGAAACCATATTTTCAAATCCATTTATTTCCTGAAGTACAATTACATTTTCCGGGGTAATGTATTCCTGATCTATAAGCTTTTCTACTGTCAGCTTCTCGCAGCCTAAGGCTACTACCATCAGTTCTCCTCCAAAATTAGGATGCCACGCCATGTTTCTAAGGATTCGTACTGGTACCTTAGCTTCTGGAGCATTAATGGCCACGCCGCAGCCATAAGCATGGTTGATCGCCACTACGTCGTCTACATAAGGATATTTAGGCAGAATTTCTTTCTTAATTTTTTCTACAGCCACATTTAAAACTCCTGTTACACATTGAACTGTAGTGCTGATTCCCAGAATGTTTCTGGTGCCGGCAAATCCCCCTTTGGGATTTTTGTAGCCCCAAAAAGTTTTTGCAGGCGCCTTTGGCAGCTGCGTTTCCAGATTTGTTCCGAATTCCATTTGATCCAGGCTGGGAGACACAGGAAGCTTCAGCATAAATTCATTAATCCAGCCTCCTTTTTTAATAGGATTGACAGCATAGCCTAAAGTAACTCCATAACGGACCACCTTTCCGCCTTTTGGAATGTCCTGCAAGGCTATCTTATGGGCCTGGGGAATGTTGTCTGCTGTAATTAATCCAGGCATAATTTCTGTTCCTTTGGGGATGTCATCTACTGCAATGACCACATTATCTATGCTATTTATTTTCACATATTTCCTTCTCTCTCCCATAGGTAATCTCCCCTTTAATTCATTTTTGCGTTTATATATTCCTTAAATGCATTTACTGTTCTTTGGGCGGCCTTGGCTAGGTCTATGGCGTCCGACATCATTACCAGCATATTATATCCCTTATCATATAAGGTTTTCGCCTGCTGGGCATCATTTGCCACTGTTGCCAAAAATTTTTCGGAAGGAATTACAATATCCTCAATTTCCTTTATTTTAGCCTGTACCTCAGGACTTCCTATCTGGCCTGTCATACCCATAGAGGCCGATAAATCCATAGGACCGATAAATATTCCGTCCAGGCCCTCCACCTTCATAATTTCAGGCAGATTTTTAATTCCCTCCACAGTTTCAATAGCTATCATCACCAGATTTTCCTCATTGGCCCTGTTTAAGTACTGTCCCAGATTCATGCCGTATCCTGCCGCTCTCGGGCTTCCTGCAATTCCTCTTACCCCCTGCACCGGATATTTGCATCTGGCCACCGCCTCCTCTGCTTCCTTCCTTGTATTTACATAAGGCACAGAAATTCCCATAACGCCGCAGTCGCTGATCCGCTTTAGAGCAATTAAATCATTCCACGGCGCCCTGGCAAACGGAACTGTTCCCGTCCCCTTTACTGCCTGACACATAGACAATATTGTCTGATAATCTACCGGCGAATGCTCCACATCAATTACTACCGCGTCAAATCCTGCGTTAGCCATAATTTCTGCGGACACATTGCTGGCCATGTGCAGCCATGCCGCCGACACCTGTTCTTTTCTTTTCAGCTTTGCCTTTACCTGATTGTAATACAAATCCATACCTGCTCTCCTAATTCAAAATTATTTACTGTGCTGTTAATGTGTCCAAGGACGGGGCGTCCTTTAATACCTCTTTAAACACTTCTCGTTTTTCGTACATGTGAGCTTTATTTTCCTCTGCTGAAATAACATTTACCTCATAGCCTTGATCCCTTAATTCTTTTATGTAATTTTCATCTTTCCCTATTTCTTCCATTGCTTGACTTACTTGATTTATGATTTCCTCCGGTGTGTCTTTTGTGAAAAAAATACTGTATTCTTTTGTAAAATCAAACGGCTCATCTCCCATTTTTATCCCCTGCTCTGCAAAGGTAGGGTAATCCTTTCCCTCTATTCTTTCTCCGGTCAGAAGGCCTGCCACCTTTACAGCAATCTGGTCCTCTACCTCCTCCTTCGTATACTGTTCTGCTGTAGAAAGGTCCACGAAAATCATTTGGCAGTTTCCGTCCCACAGGGCCTGATACTTTGTTTCTGTAGAGCCGGCCACAAATACCTTTAGGCGGCCTGCCACATCTTCTCCAAATTCCTCCTTCAGCCAATGATATACCCCGATAAATGCTAAGTGAGAGCTTCCGCCTGACTCGCAGGCCACCTTTACAATTTCATTAGGATTTTCTGCCATCCAGTCAGCCAGCTCTGTCAATGTTGAATACGGCGCTTTTTTGCTGACCACAAAGCAGGAACCTTTACTTTCCGCAATCCTTGGACCTACAATCATGTTTTCAAGAGCATATTCCTCCCCGTAAACTCCCAGTACAACGCTAAGCCACGTATTATCATGGAAAATCATCATAGTATTATTATCTTTAAATTTAGCTGTAGTAATTTCCTGGAGAGCGTTGGCCTGTCCAATTGGATCAATTTTCCCTTTTAAATCTAATTTATTATTTAAATAATTTACAGCCACATTAGCCGCCAGGTAAGTATCCCCGCTGGTGGAACCCGCCCCTATTATAAATCTGACTCTCTGCCCCTCAATAGAATTGTTAGAGGATTTGCTGCAGCCTGCCGCAGAAAATGCCATAAGTCCTGCCATTGCTAAAGCCGCCATACGTTTTACTGTTTTTTTCATAAAAAATCTCCTTCCATTATTTTGATTTCACTTGTTTCTTGTTCCATAAAATTTATGGGAACCCCAAACTCTGCCAACACTGACTTTAGGCAGCAAATAGTTTCGCACACAGGGCTCAACTATTTTTTTTATTGTCTAACACCGCATATACCACTGAGGCCAATATCATCAGCCACAAGGCCCAGGCAAGGGGACCCCTTGTAAAGAAAATTGCCAGGTTGCCGTCAGAGCCTTTCAGGGAATCAATAAAATATCTTTCAAAGTCTTTTCCTAAAATAAATCCAATTAAAAACGGCGCGTTTGGAATATTGATTTTATTAAATATGTAACCTACTGCTCCAAATATAAACATAGCCCAGATGTCAAACATAATTCCGTTGTTAGCCGCATAAGCGCCTACTACGCACATTAAAATAATTACAGGGTACAGTCTGGTTTTAGGTATATATATAATTTTAGATATATATTTAATAGCAAAAAACATAATCAGGAACATGATTATATTAGACAGCAGCAAAGCTACCAGCACTGTATTCCACGTAACAGGATTTTGTTTAATAAATAAAGGTCCTACCGCCACTCCCTGAAGCATAAAAGCCCCAATTAAAACTGCAGTTGTTGAATCTCCTGGAATTCCCAGTGAAAGCAAGGGAATTAAAGCTCCGCCTGTGAGACCGTTGTTGGAGGTTTCGCTGGCCACTAAACCTTCTACTGCCCCTGTGCCCATCTTTTCCGGGTGCTTTGAAAAGCTTTTGGCCTGGGAATAAGCCAAAATAGAAGCCGCGCTTCCTCCCACTCCAGGCAGGATTCCCATAAATGTTCCTATACCTGCGGAGCGGATTAAATTTATAAACTGGCCTTTAAATAGGGACAGGGAAAATCTGCTGCCTTTTTCGTCTGACAAGCTGTAATTTGCCTTTTTCATCCCCATTTCAGCCTCCTCTAAAATCTGAGAAATAGCAAAAAGACCGATAATCACCGGCAGCAGGGAAAATCCGTTTCTCAGAGAAATAGTAAAAGGTCCAGGCACCATGCGCACCATGTTGTTGTCTGAAAATACTCCCACCAAAGACACCATCACCCCAAGACATCCTGCAAAAATTCCCCTGAGCATATTGCCCTTAGACAGGGCCGCAATTACAGTTAAGGCAAATACAATCAGGAGAAATTTTTCTACTGCGGAAAATTTAATGGCAATAGAGGACAATACAGGCGTAAACAGCCAAAGCACAATTAAGCTGAATATCCCTCCAAATAAGGATGAAACAATACCGATTTTCAGCGCTTTTTCTCCCTCCCCTCTTTTAGCCATTGGGTATCCGTCAAAACATGTTGTAATAGAGGAAGGCGTGCCGGGAATGTTAATCAGAACCGCCGGAATTAACCCGCCAGAGATTCCTCCTACATATAATCCCAGCAAAAGATATAAGGCAGTGCCCATGTCATAGGCATAAGTTAACGGCAGGAAAATCGCCACCGCCATTGTAGACGTCATACCTGGCAGCGCGCCGAAAATAATTCCCATTACAACGCCGAAAATACAGACTAAAACCTGAAAAATTCCTATTTCAAACATCGCTTTTCCCCCCTCTCTAAGGCAAAGTAATATTAAACATGTACCCAAATACAAACCAGACTACAACTGTAAAACCAACTGCTGATATGCCGGACACTGCCAGAGATATTTTTTCTCGTTTTCCCTCAAATAAAACTCCGTACAAAAAGATGCAGATCATACTGGCCGGTACAAAGCGAATTACTTTTAAAAGAACTACATAAACTGCAGATAAAACTACAACGCCCCAAAACTTTTTCTTATCATAACCTGGCAGAAAAAACTTTTTTCTTTCAGGTTTTAGTTTTTCTCCTCTCCTTTTTTTGGCAGCCGTCTCAGTTATTAAAATCAGCGCCAGCAGGGCTGCAATAACTACCCCCATAATTTTAGGCACAAGCATATGGCTGGTAGAATAAATAATCGGAACCTTGGGAAGAGAAAAAGCTGCGTACATCATAAACCGTCCTCCTTTTCAGTAATTATTTTTAATCTTATTATATATTTGTGCAATTTGGATATCTATTGACATAAAATATAGAATTTATTAGTGATTTTCTACTTTTCCGCTTTTATTTCATTATTTGAAATATTTCATTCACTTTTTATTTCAATTATTTCACTATCATTTTTTCCTCCCCCCGCAAAAATCAGCCAAAATATATCTTGTATATATTTCTGGTGAAATTTATACTCAGTCACATTTTTGTCTGGATGTACATATCTTATATAGGAATATACAAGGATTTTTAGTATGTTTATTTCCAGAACAGGAGGTAATCTCATGTCATATAACTATTGGCCTGACGGCTGTTATCATCCCTATCAGCCCACGTATCAGCCAATATACCAGCCGACTTGCCCTATGAATACCTGCCGTTTGCCTCAACGCGGATGCTGTCCTCAATGCCGCTGTCCCCAGTGCTGGGGAGGAATTCCAGGACCTGCCGGAGAACAGGGCATACCGGGACCTACAGGGCCTCAGGGCATACCTGGGCCTATGGGACCTCAGGGAGAACAGGGACCTGCAGGACCTCAAGGAATACCAGGACCTATGGGGCCTATGGGACCCCAGGGAATCGCAGGAACTCCAGGTATACCAGGACCTCAGGGCGCCAGGGGAATTTCAGGGCCTCAGGGCATACAGGGACTGCAAGGACTGGCAGGAGCTACCGGGTCTCAAGGGCTTCAAGGGATACAAGGACTTGCCGGACTGCAGGGAGAACGGGGACCAGCAGGACCTCAGGGGGCTACCGGACCTATGGGACCTCAGGGGGCCCAGGGAGCCGTCGGGCCGCAAGGCCCTACCGGAGCTACCGGGCTAAAAGGTGAAACAGGGGCTGCCGGGCCGCAAGGCGCCACCGGAGCTACCGGACTAAAAGGTGAAACAGGAGCTGTGGGACCTCAGGGAGATAGAGGACCTACCGCCGCCACGATCCCCTTTTCCTTGTCCAACAGAAACTCTTCAGGAGCTGAGTTAAGCACTGATAACACAGGAGCTCCCAACCGAATTATCTATGTAGGCTTTGGCAGTGAAAACGGTTACGAAATGTATTTAGATCCTGGAGAGTGGGCTTCAGGAGTTATTACTATCACGGAAAATAAATCTTACCCGGCCTCCTTTGTAATGCCTTTTAACGGCACTGTGCAGAATTTTTATGGAGTATTTGCCAACCGGCAATCCTTAAATCTGGATCCCGGCGTTATTCTCCGGCCTTTTATGTGTCTGGCCACAGGAGCTGAAAACAGCTTAACATTTACTGTTATTCCAGAAAGCATTGTATATTTTCCGCCTTATGTAAGCGGAGCCGAAATTCCTAAATACACAGTTCGGAGAACTAACTTAACAGGAGCGTCCATCCCAATTTCCGCAGGCACATTAATCACCATAATTACCGGCATGACTGCAGAAGGGACAACAACAGAGCAATATATGACCGCGTCTATCAGCGGAGGCATTTTTGTAGATCAATATAGCTTAAAATAAAACAGGGGATCTGCAGCACAGCTTTTGCCACTTTAAAAATCCCCTGTTTACATACGCCGCAATAATCATATAGAAAGGAGCAGCCTCATGTCTGTACAAAATGAAATTATTCATCTTATACGCCAGGAAACTCCGCTGCCTGTCTCTATAACGGAGACAACTGACCTTTATAAAGATCTTCACATGGATTCTTTGTCCTATGTCAGCCTTTTATTAACTTTGGAAGACCATTTTGGCATTACAATTCAGCTGTTGGAAATGGAGGACTGCCTGGTAGTAGGGCGTATTATAGATTTGGTGAATCAGAAAATAGAATTGAAAGCCAGAGAGGAACATCTATGATCAGGGAGGCTTTACAGAAAAGAAAAGATCAGAATACTCCTGCCATTCTTCAAGATGAACAGTGGATTTCTTATAGTCAATTAGCCGGGCAGGCCGCGCAAATACAAGCCTTATTTCCAAAGGAAAACGAAACAAAAAACAGGCGGCCTATTGCCGTAATTTTCCTCAATGACGGGGCTGATTTTCTGGCCGCTTTATTTGCAGTCCTCCAGGCGGGATGGACAGCTTTCCCAATCAATCACCGCCTTAGTGCAGATGAGCTTTCCGATTTGCTGAGGCAGATGCCTGTCACCTTAATTATAACCTCCAGTCAGCTGCGGCCGCTTTGCGACGCAGCAGCCTCTTACTGTCAAACTGAGCCGGCTGTACTTACTGCAGATCATTTGCCTGCGCTTTCTCATCCCGCTCCTGAAGTAGAATCCCCACCGCCTGATACGCCAATGCTGCTTCTGTCATCTTCAGGAACTACAGGCCGCATAAAACTTGTTCAGCTGTCTGAAAATAATGTGGCTTTTACAGTTCGCGCTTATATCAAACATATGGGATATGAAAAATTTCAGGACCCTGACCCCCGTTACGCTTTAGGCACCCCTCTTTTTGGAATTTACGGTCTGCTGGTAACATTCTCCTGCATCCTTCAGGGATTTCCTATGATTCCTATGGCGGAAAATTTTACCTTAAACACCTTTTATCAGGCTGTACAAAAACATAAAATCAGCCATTATGACGGCGGGACCTTAGTTGCAATTCTTATGGAACGCACCTTAGGCCGTACCATTCCCTATGACCTTTCTGCATTAAGATATTTGGGATTTGGAGGAAGTAAGGCCCCCTGGGGTACATTAAAACGGCTCAGCCGTGCATTTCCTGAGGTCAGATTTTGGTCAGGTTACGGGATGACTGAAGCCTCCCCTCTTATTGCGCAGCCTTACCAGGGGCTGCCCCCGGATAAACTGGATTCTGTAGGGATTCCCCTTCCTGGAGTAAAGGTGATGATAGAAACGGAAAAGGGGCGGACAGATCAGCCAAATCAGTCTGGAGAAATCGTGGCTCAAGGTCCCAATATTATGCTGGGATATTATGAAAATAAAAAAGCTACTGAGGAAATTCTTCTGGAGGGCTGGCTGCACACCGGAGATATTGGATACTTTGACAATGACGGCTATCTTTATATCTGCGGGAGAAAAAAGAATATGATTCTTGTTCGGGGATTTAACGTATATCCGGAGGAGGTGGAAACCAGGCTGTTAAGCTGCCCCTTAATAAAGGACTGTTTTGTTTACAGTAAAGTTCCTGAGCCGGGAAGTGAAATAGAAATTGTATGTGCTGATATTGTTCCGTCAGGGCCTGATGTTGCGCCTGAAATGATTCAGGACTGGTGTTCCGGCCACCTGGCAGATTATAAATGCCCAAAAATCATTAATCTGAAGGAATCTTTAAAGAAAACGTCTACAGGTAAAAATCAACGTATTAAGAAGGAGTAATGCATTGGAGCTGATTCATTTTCAAGGTCTTAACTGTTATCACGACTGCATAGTTACGCTGGCTAACGCCTTTGGATTAGATTATACCAAAGCTTTTTCTACCCTTTGGTCTGAAGGAAATTTAAGATATGATCTTATTTGCCAGGTGTTTTTGACCTGCAGAATGCCGGATACCCTGGAAGCTATGGGAATGAAATTAGAATCCCCGTGTATTTTAATGTCAGATAAGGAAAATGGCTTTGAAAATACTCAAAACGGCTGCTATATCATTGCAGGCATGGACGCTTACCACATTCCATGGAATCCCCTTTATAAACTGCATCACGGTCCTCATTATTTTATTGCCGAAAAAGGAGATGGGGAACAGCAAACCTGTTTTGATCCCACTTATGGCTTATACGGCCAGAAATATTCTGCTCACCTGCTGGTCTCTCTTTCTTATGCCCTGATTCCTGTGAAAAAAATAAAGGCATCCCCTGCATTTTTAGAAGAAACAACAGATTTATCAGATCAGGCCCTGGAGGTATTAAAGACCCACAAAAAAACCCTGGACCACTTTCTTTGTCAGGCGAAAATATGGATCGGCGGTTCTGAAGATACCAAGGTTTTGCCAGCTAAGTATATAGACGGGTTGATGACAGGACGTTATATGTATAAACAATTTCTGAAGGCCAGACAAATAGAGCCGGATAACGCCGGCCTATTTTACTCCAGATCATATTACAGCCAATGGCAGGCTGTGAAAAGCGGGTTTTACAAAGCTGCCCTAAAAAACAAAGATAAGGCTGCATACGATGAAGCCTGCAGCCTTCTTGTCCGCCTGTTTGATCAGGAAATTCTCCTGGCAAAACAGATTTTAAATATGTAATTAAAATCCGTACTTCTGGGCAATCCCATATTTTTTAATTCTTCTCC
Organism: Lachnoclostridium edouardi; assembly: GCF_900240245.1. Classification (GTDB taxonomy): domain Bacteria; phylum Bacillota; class Clostridia; order Lachnospirales; family Lachnospiraceae; genus Lachnoclostridium_A; species Lachnoclostridium_A edouardi. The sequence goes on along the minus strand of NZ_OESQ01000001.1, from coordinate 2,760,297 downwards.
ACAAGGTAGTAGTGCTGATGCCCATTTTTTCTGCCACCAATGTTCTGTTTCCCTTACACTCCTCCATTAATTCTCCTATTTTTACTGCCTCCGGATTATTATAAATAACAAGGCGTTCCTCCCCGTTTATCACCTGGACGCCAGGGTATGTGTCATATATAAGTGTTCTCACAAATCCTGCGTCCACCCTTTTCTTTTGAGCCAGCAAAATAATTTTTTCACAAAAAGCCTCCAGCTGAATCATATTTCCCTTCCAGGGATGCTCCTCTAAAACCTGGTATGCCTCCTCTGTTATTTCCATATATCTGGAGTACTTTTCCATATATTTCTGTATAAAACGCTTTGCTGTAGCCTTCATGTAATCCATCTCGTTTCTCACCGAAGGCACCTCCAGCTTTAAGGTACTTAAAAGATAATACAGGTCCTCCCTGAACCTTCCCTGCTCTGTTAAATTCAAAAGCTCCAGGGAGGTGGTGGCAATAATCCGAACCGGCATTCTTCTCTTTACCCACACATCGTGATACAAAAACATTTTTTCATAAATAGCTTTATATAAAAGATATTGACATTCCAAGGATATGTTTTCGATTTCCTGGAGCAGAATCGTTCCGTAAAGGCCCTTTTCAAATGCCCCTCTTTCCTGGTCCTCTTTGTCCTTATCCGCCGTCTCGTCTCCAAACAAAAACCGTCTTTGCTTTTCTTTTGGAATAGCGCTGCAATTAAATGTAATAAATGGGCCGTCTTTTGCCACGCTGTTATTGTGAATGGCCTCTGCCAGAATTTCTTTTTCCGTCCCTACTTCTCCCCGTATTAAAATCGGAGCCGACGAGGGGGCATAAGCCCTGGACAATTCTATGCAGCGCTTCATTGCCGGAGAGGTTCTCATAATATCTTCATAATTATGCCTGGCTACATATCCGTTCATAAACAGCTGCTGCCTTTGCTCCTCATCTGTTTTTCCTGGCCCTTTGACTCTGTGACACGTAATAATGGCACCGTTTATACTTTCATCCGGCTGAATAGGAGCGCCTACCAACATAAGAAACTGATTATTTACTAAAATGGAACTGGAGTACATCCCCTGCTCTCCGGCAATCAGCCTGTCAATTTCTCCTGTACTGATGCCTTTTAATACCTTTTCCACAGGAAAGCTGATTACCTCCTTTGCCTTTTTCCCCAGAATATCCTCCATCATTTTATTTACAGCCACAATTTCCCTGTAAGAATTGATTTTCATAATCCCGTTAAAGGAGGTGTCGAACACAGTTTCTAACTGAGCGTTGTTCCGCTTTTCCAGATCAATTACATTGGCTACGCTTTTTGCTACCTTTAGCGCCTCTCTTACAGAATCCTGCTTACTTTCTATAAACAAAGAGGGAAACCTTTTTTCAAATGTAATCTGATTTACACGAACTCCGCCTATAATCAGGTCCGCCCCTTCTTCTATGGCCTGCTCCACCTTTCCGTAAGGCTCGTCCATGCCCTTTAAATAATACATATGCAGACGGATGTGAAACAGTTCTTCCAAATGGTCCACATTGCCAAACATGTTCTCCCATCCAATAATGGCAATCACCGGGCATTCCTTTTTCAGCTGCTTTTTGGCTTTTAAGATCATCATGCCAATTTCTTGTGTGGTTAAGGTCATATCTATAACAGGAACATTCACTTCTTTTTTTATACAATAAGCCTGAAAACCTCTGGCGATTATTACCTCCGCCCCTTCCTGAATGGCTTTTCCGGCCTCCAGCGCTGCGTTGGCGTCGTCTATAACCTTTAATACCTTTACATTTTCACCGCTTTCCTGCAGTACCTCTTTTGCATATTCCAGTATAGTGTATTTAGGCAGCAGCAGCCCAATATTAGCCATGTAAATTCCCCCTTATAAAGCTGTCACATTGCTTTTACATTTTTTGTGGCAATTACATCGCTTCCCAGATCCAGCACATTTTGAATAATCACCTGGCCTGCGGCCACAGGGGCCTGCAATTTTTGCTTTTTGATTTCCTCCATAACCTGAAAAATCATGTCCCTGGGAATCGCCTTTGTCAGGCGGACGCTGGTTAAAGGCAGTTCCCCGTTTTCCACTAAAACTGAAGAAGCAATATTTCTCATGGGACTGGTCATTTCCTGTCTTACATACTCTTCTCCTCTTTTACATGTCTGACCTGTAATTGACAAGATTTCTTTTCCCTCGTACTCTGCTATTATATCACATCCCATAGGGCACATAATACATGTAAATTCTCTTACCATATTACTTTTACCTCCAGATTTTCCTTTTCCTTCAGAATCCCTGCTTTTACCGGAATCTGAATCATTTCAGCGGGAATTGCTTTTTTCATTTTTTTCTCCTGTATTACTTTTCCGCCCTGAATCAGCTGTATTGCACAGTTCTTCATAGGTCTGCGGACTCTCATACATAGACGGATATCCTTTTTCCCACTGATTTTCTGAGGTACTGTATGGCTGACATTTCCATCTGTCACCACGTCCGCCATATATTCTTCAGCCTCTTCCCCTTGTGTATGCTCTGTCTCTGCTTTTTCATCCTTCTTTATATATTCTGCCACAGAATCTGCCAGCTCCTCAGCTTCCATGGACACAAAGTCTACTAAATCGTGAACCTGAAGCACATTTCCCGCTGCAAAAATTCCCGGCACAGTCGTTTCATGTTTCTCATTTACCTCAGGCCCCTTTGTCCTTTCATCCAGCTTTACCCCTGCCATCAAGGACAGCTCGTTTTCCGGAATCAGTCCTACGGACAAAATCAAAGTATCGCATGGGTATTCTTCTTCTGTTCCCAGCACCGGCTGCATTTTCTCATCTACCTGGGAAATCACCACTGATTCCAGCCTGTCTCTGCCTTTAATGTCTGTAACTGTATGGCTTAATTTAAGGGGAATTCCATAATCGTTTAAACACTGCTCTACGTTTCTGGGAAGGCCGCTGGCATATGGCTGAACCTCAAAAACGCCTTTCACATGAGCTCCCTCTAATGTCATTCTTCTGGCCATAATCATTCCAATATCGCCGGAACCTAAAATTATAACTTCTTTTCCCACCATTATATTCTGCAGGTTCATATATGCCTGAGCCACACCTGCCGTGTACACTCCCGCCGGTCTCTCTCCTGGTATGCTGATGGCTCCTCTTGTTCTTTCTCTGCAGCCCATTGCTAAAACTACTGCCTTAGCCTGAATTTCCAGAATTCCCTCTTTATGGGCAGCCGTCACCTTTTTTTCTTTATCTAAACCGATTACTGTTACATCTGTTATGTAAGGGATTTTATATTTTTCCACCTGATCTATAAAACGCTGGGCGTATTCTGGGCCGCTTAATGTTTCTCCAAATCTGGTAAGGCCAAATCCGTCGTGAATACATTGTCTTAAAATCCCTCCCAGGTGATGTTCTCTCTCTAAAATCAGAATATCTCTAATCCCCTGCTCCCACAATTTTACTGCTGCTGCTAAGCCTGCCGGGCCGCCTCCAATAATCACAACATCTGTATGTCTCATTAGTCTTCCCTCACCTTCCCTGTAAACATATAACCGCCTTCTTTGGAAAATCTTACATCCTCCGGAGAAATGCCTAACTCTTCCTCAATCATTTTTGTTATTCTGGTTTCACAGTATCCGCCCTGGCATCTGCCCATGGTGGCTCTGGTTCTGTTTTTAATTCCTGTTACTGTATGTACCCCTAACGGATTGTGAATTGCCTTTAAAATCTCTCCCCTTGTCACTGTTTCACAGCGGCATACAATTTCACCGTAATCTGGATTTTCCCTGACAGCAGCCTTCTGCTCCTCCAAAGTCATTTCTGAAAATCTTGGTATGCCCTTTCTCACCGGATTAAAGTCTGGATTTCTCTTTGGATTCTCTTTTTCAACCAAAAGCTTTACCGCCCTTCTGGCTAAAGGCAAAGCGCAGGTTACTCCAGGAGATTCTATACCTACCAGGTTTACTGTGTTAGGATTTTTCTGGTCAGCCTCTAAAAGAAAATCTAAAATTTCTCCTGTTTCAGGATTATACCGTTTCCACCTGATTCCGGCAAAATTCCTGATAAAATATTCTCTTTTCATATGCTTGAACATTTTCTGTCCGTCTGCAATCAGTCCGTCTAAATGTTCTTTTGTAGCCTTATAATCTTCTCTGTCCTCTGTCACATAAGAGTCAGGTCCTACCAACACGTTTCCGTCCACAGTGGGCGTCGCGTGGGTGGCGAATCCGCCCTTGTCGTTAGGAGCAGGATAAATGGGAATTCTAATATGCTTTCCTGCTTTTTTGTCTAAAATAAAGTACTCTCCCTTAAAGCCCTTTGTCTCATAATAAGGATACCCTAACATTTGTGAAATCTCCGGGGCAAACATGCCTGCGCAGTTAATCACCCACTTAGCCTGTACCTCTTCTTTTTCTGTTTCAATTACATAAGCCTGGTCTTTTCTTACAATATTTTCTACTTTATGGCTAAATAAAAACTCCACCCCGTTTTCACAGGCATTTTCCGCCAGGGCAATGGTATACTGCATAGGATCTAAAATACCTGAGGAAGGCACGTACATAGCAAATTCCCCGCCTGCGCTGGGGTCGATGCGGTTCATCTCTTCTTTGTCAATCATTTTCAGGCCTTTTACCCCATTTGTTTCTCCAATGCCTTTAAATTTTAAAATATTTTCTCTGTCGTGGTCGTCAAATCCAACTACCAGTTTTCCTGTTCTTTTAAAAGGAATATTTAATTCCTCTGCCACCTGATCAAATTCCTGGTTTCCCTCCACTGCGCACTCAGCCTTTAAGGTCCCCGGCTTATAAGTAAATCCTGCGTGAAGCATTCCTGTATTTCTGCTGGAGTTGCCGCAGGCCACATCCAGTTCTTTTTCTAAAACTGCAGTTTTCAGACAATATCTGCTCAGCTCCCTGGCCACTGCACATCCTACCACGCCTGCTCCTATTACTGCCACATCATATTGTTTCATCTAAAATTCTCTCCTTTTTTGTGTAAGTTAAAAAAGTGTGCCCCTTGCGGAACCTTCCGCCATAGTTATTTTTTACCATGGCATTTTCTTCTCTTCAATATGATGTGCACAAAAGGAACTGCTTCCCTGAGTTTTTTATAATTTTATACAAATTTGTTCTTTTTCTCTGTTTCTTCCTGAACTCTTAATATTCTCTCTCTGTTTTGAATTAAATGGGCTCTCATAGCTTCCTCCGCCTCGCTGCAGTGGCGCCCCTCAATAGCCTTAAATATTCTCCAGTGCGCGTCCATAGTTTTTTTCCCCATTCTCCGGCTGTCCACATTTTCCTGCAGAATAATGGCCTGGTGAATATAAGGCAGCAGATTGTGCACCACCAGATTTTTGCTGCATCCTGCAATGAAAATATGAAATTCCATATCTTTTTCGTAATACTTATCCCCTTTGTCCATTAAAATTTCCATTTCACGGCAAATGCTCCGCAGATGTTCAATTTCACTGCCTGAAGCGTATTCTGCAGCCAGAGAAGCGATTCTGGGCTCAATCATCAGACGAATATCTAAAAGATCGCGTACAAGTTTGTTCTTATCGCAGACAGCGGAAAATCCTAAGGGATCGTCGCTCATTCCCAGCCTGGCGGATACAAAGGTTCCGGAGCCCCTTCTCACCTCTAACAGCTGTCTTTCTTCTAAAATATGAACTGCCTTTCTGACAGTATTTCTGCTGACCTCCAAACGCTCCGCTAATTCCAGCTCATTAGGCAGCTTCATCCCTACCCTGTAATTCTCCCTGTAAAGCATATCAGAAAGCACATCTGCAGTTTTTTCCGGCAAAGACTTATAATTTACTTTTTTCATATGCCTGTCCTAAACCTTTTTAAAAATCCTTTCTTCAATTTGGGCGATAGTAATTTTGTCCAGCTGATCTCTGCAGCCCTGGTCCAGCTGGCTGTACAGGTCTGTCATCACATCTGCCATTCCAGAAGCAATCAAACAGTCCTCACAATCTCCCCCGCTTTTCCAGGACGAATTAACAAAGGATACCTGCAGGCTGTCCGCCACCATTTTAAGAGTAATTTTCCTTGTATCCCCTGAAAACCAGTATCCTCCCTCAGCCCCTTCCTTTGTCTCCACTAAATGTGCATTTTTCAGTTTAGACATGACTTTACGAATCCTGGCTGGATTTGTACATACATTTTTTGCCAAGGCTTGACTGGAAAATACTGTTTTTTTGTGAGCCAGAAAAACCAGCCCGTGAACTGCAACTGTAAATTCACTTGTCATTTATCTTCCATCTCCTGTTTTTCAACCTGGTTTTACTGTCTTTTTCCGTCCATAGTCTGTTGAATAATACTTTCCATCATAGACTGGCTCAGCTGACCGCTGGCATATCCAAATACATTTCCGTCTCTGTCTATCATAAATGTGGTGGGGAATGATGTGATGCCATAAGCGGAAAATATTTCTCCTGTAGTATCCATCACAACAGGATAAGTATATCCGTTTTCCTCAAGGAACTGTGTAATCTCTTCCTCTGAGCCTTCACTTCCCATATTAGGCGCGGCGATTCCTAAAACAATTAAGCCGTCCTCCCCCTCTGTATCATATGTTTCATAAATATTCTGAATATCCGGCATCTCTCTTCTGCACGGAGGGCACCATGTAGCCCAGAAATTTAAGAAAACAGTTTTTCCTTTATAATCAGACAATGTATGGATATTGCCAAACTGATCTTTTAGTGTAAAGTCTATTGCAGGAGGCAGTACAAGCTCCTCTGCCTCAGTCTCTTCTATCTCAGTCTCTTCTGTCTCTGCTGTTTCCGCCTCTGCTTCCTTAGTTTCTTTTACAGCAGATTCAGATTCCTTTGTCTCTGCTTCTGTGCTTTCTCCAGGCTGCTCTGATTCTACAGACTGAGGGGAAATCCTGGACAAATATCCTGTCACTGCGTTCATCTTGCCGGTAAACATTAAAACTCCCATAAATACCATGAGAATACCGCCGATTTTAACTGTATACTTTACTACGTTCATATGGCTTTTGAAAAATTCCAGCAAGGATGTAGTAAATAAGCCTACTGCCAAAAACGGAAGCACAAAGCCGGCCGTATATACGCCAATCAGCATAAAACCTGTGGTTTTTGTAGCTGCAGAAGCGGCCATTAACAGCACGCTGGCAAGAGCCGGCCCTACACATGGAGTCCAGGCAAAGCTAAAGGTAAAGCCCATAATCAGCGCCGTAACAGGCGACATAGCCAGCACGTCTAAATGAAAGGGCAGTCTTCTTTCCTTTCCCAGCACAGAGCTGGTTCCAAAAAGACCTAGCTGATAAAGCCCAAACATAATTACTAAAATACCGCCGATTCTGGCAAACATCAGCTGATTATCCTTGAAAAAGCTGCCCATAGCTGAAAATCCCAGACCTAAAAGGAAAAATGCAAAGCTGACGCCTGCCACAAAGCAGATTGTGTGAAGCATCACCTTGCTGCGTTTATAATAAATTCTTCCGTCCTCCCCCTTTGTGCCTGTTCCCCCTGACAAATATCCAATATACAGCGGAATCAAAGGAAGCACACAGGGAGAAAAAAAGCTGATTAATCCCTGAAAAAATACTGTAATAGCCGGCACGCTGATATCTAATGAAAATCCCATATATTCATCTCCTTTTTCCAATGGTTTTCAAACTAATTTCATAACTGTAACTTTATCAGATACAGTTTCTTCTGTCAAGGATTTCCATATAACTTATAATATTTTTTTACTAGCAGAAATAAGTTGACAATCAGTACGGTTACAGACTATAATGCCCTGTAATCGGCCTGCAGCAAATTATTAATTAAGGAGTTATTTTATGAGAATTCAATTATCAGACCATTTTACTTACAGACGTCTTTTACGATTTGTACTGCCCTCTGTAATTATGATGATATGTACTTCCTTATACAGCATTGTGGACGGATTTTTTGTGTCCAACTACGCGGGGACGACTCCCTTTGCAGCTGTAAATCTTACTATGCCTCTTTTAATGGGAATGGGAACTGTAGGCTTTATGATCGGCACAGGCGGAAGCGCCATTGTGGCCAAAACCTTAGGAGAAGGTAAAAAACATCTGGCAAACCAGTACTTTACTATGCTGATTTACGTGGCTGTTATTATCAGCTTAATTTTAACGGTCATCGGCTTAATTTTTATCCGGCCTATATCTGTGGCTTTAGGAGCTGAGGGAAATTTAGTAGATTACTGCGTGATTTACGGACGTATTTTAATTTCCGCTCAAACCTTTTTCATTCTTCAGAATATATTCCAAAGCTTTTTTATTGCAGCGGAAAAACCGGATCTCAGCCTGAAAATATCTGTGCTTTCAGGAGTCACCAACATTGTGTTTGACTACTTGTTTATCGCAGTATTTCACTGGGGCATCGCCGGGGCCGCCATTGCTACGGCAATGGGACAAATGGCTGGAGGGCTGATTCCTGTTATTTATTTTTCCAGGAAAAATAAAAGCCTTCTTCAATTTACAAAAACCAAATATAATCACCGCGTATTTCTCCAGACCTGCTTTAACGGCTCTTCTGAGCTAATGACGAATATTTCTTCTTCTCTGGTAAATGTTTTATACAACTACCAGCTGATAAAAATAGCAGGTGAAAACGGCATAGCCGCCTACGGGGTTATTATGTACGCCAACTTTGTTTTTGCAGCTATTTTCATTGGATATTCCCTGGGCAGCGGCCCTGTAATCAGCTACCACTATGGAGCTGGAAACCACAAGGAGCTGAAAAGCCTGTTTAAAAAAAGTCTTGTGCTTATAGGCATATCAGGGGGGATTCTTACATTGTCTGCCGAGATTCTTTCTATGCCTCTTACTTATATATTTGTAGGCTACGACCAGGAGCTGTTTACTATGACATATAAAGGTTTCCGCCTTTACGCCATCTTTTTCTTAATGTGCGGCTTTAATATTTGGGGCTCCGCCTTTTTTACAGCTTTAAACAACGGCCTTATATCTGCAGCCATTGCATTTTTAAGAACCCTGGTATTCCAGATCGGCGCCGTACTGATTCTGCCAGCCATTTTAGGATTAAACGGTATATGGCTGGCAGTTGTAGCGGCTGAAATTATGGCTTTAACAGTCACTATTTCATTTTTTATAGGACAAAGAAACAAATATCACTACACTTAAAATAAAGCAAAAACCCAGGGTATTATTCTCCCAGTATTGCCTTTAAATCCTCCTTAGGAGTAGTAATAGGGCTGATTCCATAGTTTTCTACCAGGAAGTTTAACACATTAGGAGAAACAAAGGCCGGCAGGGTCGGGCCTAAACGAATATTTTTAATTCCCAGATGAAGTAAAGTCAGTAAAATGCACACTGCCTTCTGCTCATACCAGGACAGTACCATAGACAGAGGCAGCTCATTTACATCGCACTGGAAGGCTTCCGTCAATGCTATTGCTACTTTGATGGCGCTGTAAGCGTCGTTGCACTGTCCCATATCCATTAATCTGGGCAGTCCTTCTATTTGTCCTAAATCCAAGTCGTTAAACCTGTATTTTCCGCAGGCCAGCGTTAAAATCACCGTGTCCGCCGGAGTCTGTTTTACAAATTCTGTATAGTAATTTCTTCCTGGTCTGGCTCCGTCGCAGCCTCCCACCAGGAAGAAGTGGCGGATAGCTCCTGCCTTTACAGCCTCCACAACCTGACCGGCAACGCTTAATACTGTTCCGTGGCCAAAGCCTGTAGTTACTGTATTTCCACCGTTAATACCTGTAAATACTGTATCCTGCTTATATCCTCCCAATTCCAGGGCTTTTTCAATAACCGGAGTAAAGTCTTTATTTTCCCCGATATGAACCAGTTCCGGATATGACACTACTTCTGTTGTAAATACTCTGTCCTTATAGCTTTCTTTTACAGGCATAAGACAGTTGGTTGTAAACAAAATAGGCGCCGGAAGATTGGCAAATTCCTTTTGCTGGTTCTGCCATGCTGTTCCAAAGTTTCCTTTCAGATGAGAATATTTTTTCAGCTGCGGATAAGCGTGAGCCGGCAGCATCTCCCCGTGAGTGTAAATATTAATGCCTTTTCCCTCTGTCTGCTCCAGCAAAAGCTTCAGATCGTATAAGTCATGGCCTGTAATTACAATAAACGGGCCTTTTTCTACAGTCAACGGCACCTGCACAGGCGCCGGAGTGCCAAATGTCTCTGTATTCGCCTTATCTAACAGCTCCATACATTTTAAATTAACTGCTCCTGTTTCCATAACAACAGGCAAAAGCTGATCCATTCCCCAGTTTTCCCCTAAAGCAAATAAAGCTTTATAGAAAAACTGGTTTACTTCTGGATCTGTATATCCTAAAACCATAGCATGATAAGCATATGCGGCCATTCCTCTGATTCCAAAAAGAATTAAGGATTTCAGTGAACGAATATCCTCGTCAGCGCTCCAAATCTGGTCCATGCTGTACTGATCGCCATTGGCGCAAGGGGAAGGACAGCTGACGCAGCCTGGGGCAATTTCCCTCTTTTCCTGATTTATCCGGTCAATAAGGAGTTTTAAAGTTTCGTCATTAAAGCTTACATTTGTTACTGTTGTAAATAATCCTTCTAAAATCAATTTATCTGTTTTTTCTGTTTTCACATTATTATAGGTGGCTTTAGCAAGGCCAATTAAGGCGCTTGTCAGCTGATCCTGCAGATTTGCAGTGTCTGCAGATTTTCCGCACACTCCTGCCTTTCCTGTACATCCGCTGCAGCCTGCCGTCTGTTCACACTGAAAGCAAAACATTTTCTGATCCATTGAGCCAATCTCCTTTTTTATTGTTATGAGCACTTAGTGCCTGTGTTTTAGGCACTTACGTGCGATACATAAAAAACAGTTCACGAGTGTTACTGTTTTTTTATTTCACTCGTCCCTCGTTCCATAAAAAACTACGGGAAACCCGAACTCCGCTATCGCTTCGTTTGGGTAGCAAATAGTTTCCCACGCCGTGCTCAACTATTTTTAATTATATCTGTCTGCTATTAATCTAAAATCCGGCCGTCTGTAGAAATAGTTACTACCTGCCATGGAATAAATTTACCGCTGTTTTTTAATGCTGTAACAACTGCATTTTGAATTCCTCCGCAGCAAGGCACCTCCATGCGGAGAACCGTCACGCTTTTAATATCATTCTGCCTGATAATTTCTGTTAATTTTTCACTATAATCTACAGAGTCCAGCTTTGGACAGCCAATTAAGGTAATTTTTCCTCTCATAAAATCCTGATGAAAGTTTCCGTAGGCAAATGCAGTACAGTCTGCGGCAATTAACAAATTAGCCCCGTTAAAATAAGCAGCGTTTATAGGAGCCAGTTTAATCTGAACAGGCCACTGGCGAAGCTCTGACTCTATTTTTCCCTGAAAATGACCATGGTCAGATACAGGTTTGTGGTCATTTCTGTTTAATTCTCTGGCTCTGCTTCCCGGACATCCGCCATGGAGTACAGCTCCCTCGGTCTGCATTTTTTTCTTTTTATTTTCCATAACAGCAGCCTCGTCGTAAGTCGCAGCCTCTCTTTCTACAAATGTAATTGCCCCTGTAGGACAGGCAGGAAGACAATCGCCTAACCCGTCGCAGTAATCATCTCTCATCAGTCTGGCTTTTCCGTCCACCATTCCTATTGCTCCCTCGTGACAAGCAGCTGCGCAAAGACCGCAGCCATTACATTTTTCCTCATCAATATGAATAATTCTACGAATCATATATTTTCCTCCTGTGGTTTATATTCTTGACTTTCTGAACATAATATAATACAATCATCACAACATGTATGTTGTTTTCACAACAAAGGAGAGAAAATGGATTATAATTTTTTAGCTCAAACAATTTTATTTAGAGGCACCTCCCCTGACCAGGTTCAGTCTATGCTGGAATGTCTGTCCGCTGAAGAAAGACATTATTCCAAAGGTCAGGTGATTTACCACGCCGGCGATATAACTCAATCAATGGGAATGGTGATTTCAGGCAGCGTTTATATTGAAAATAATGATTTTTGGGGAAATAGAAGTGTGTTAGACAGTGTAGGACCTGGTCAGGTTTTTGCGGAAACCTATTCCTGCGTTCCAGGGGAACCGCTGATGGTCAGCGTTCTGGCGGCTGAGGAAACTACTATTTTATTTTTAAATACTGGGCGGCTTTTAGATACCTGCTCAAGCACATGCCCTCATCACAGCAAAATTATACGAAATCTGCTGACTATTTCAGCTCAGAAAAACTTAAACCTTTCCCGCCGCATTTTCCATACCTCCCCTAAATCTATTAAAGGAAAACTTCTTTCCTATCTTTCCTTTCAGGCGGCAAGGCAGGGCAGCTATGATTTTTCCATCCCCTTTAACAGACAGCAGCTGGCTGATTACCTGGGCGTGGACCGCAGCGCCTTGTCTAATGAAATCAGTAAAATGCAGAAAGAAGGGCTTCTGAAAACCAACAGAAACCGCTTCCTGTTAATTGAGGACCCTTATAAAGTAGAGTAAGGAGACTACAGCGAATCATCATGCATAATATAAAGGAGTCTTCTGATATCTGTGTTCGCAAATTTCCCCTGATACTCAAAAACGTTTATCAGTCAGAATATAATATTGTCGGATTTTTATATTCCCAGTACGGCTCCTGCCAGCTGGGTATGACTGCAATAGCCCGAAAAGCAAATGAAATGGCTTTTACACGAAAAAAGGCAATCCTTTTGACCGCCCTGCTGTTCACTACATTCTGACAAACAAATTTTATATTGGACAGGTAACCTGGAACAATATTTCTTTTCAGGGAAAACATCAGGTGGAACCTGATATTTTGGAAATGCCCCCCAATACAAAGACGTTTTCAGAAAGAATACAGTCCCGGAAAACCCAGAGAGCCTTCTGCCTGCAGACATCGGCCTCATGGCTTTTAAAATCCTCCGTCTGCGGCGCCAGCTTATCCTTTAACCTCAGCCAATAATAAAAAGCAGCCGGATTTCTTTCAATGCTGGCGCTATTCCAAAGGGCTGTATAAAAACTCCTGCTCTGTTTCTGTAAATAAAGCAGAAAAAGCCATAATATGATCTGTGCAAAAGAGCAGCGAATCCGGCTGGCTTATGAAAATACTATATTTACATGTTTATCAGTCCAGGCCACTCCAGGGCACCGTTTTTATCTGGAGTCAATGTCACTGGTTCTGTAATCATGCGGCCTTCATTGTCTAAAACATACCATTTTCCGTCTACAGTGACCTGCCCTTTCTTCATTGCTCCGTCACTGCCTAAATAATACCAGTGGCCTTTATATTCATACCACACATCTTTCACCATCATTCCGGCTCCGTCAAACCAGTACCATTTTCCCCCGTCCTGATACCAGTCGTTTCTTACGGGCTGTCCTGTGTCTCCTAAATAAAAACGCCATCCTCCCTCTTCCTGCTGCCATCCTGATTTATTTTCTTTCTTAACCAGGCCCCAGTCCGGCAGGCCATAACCTAAAATTCTTGTGTATTTCTTATCATAAGATTTCTCGCATACCCCTCCGCCGTTTTCCACAACGCCGCTGGCTCCAGATGTATTTCCTTCTATTGTTTTTACTTTTGTGGCCGTCACCTCTGTTACAATTCCAGTGTGGTAAGCCCTAACGCCATTTGTGAAAAAGATTACTGCCCCCGGTTCCGGCTGTGTGCTCCATCTGCCTGCCTTTTTAAACTGATTTACCCCTGTTGGACAGTAGTGATACAAGGCGCCGCCTAATAGCTTGCAGGCAGTGTTTACTCCAAAAGACTGTACAAATACCTCTGACACGTACATAGCGCACCAAGGCTGGGCCTGCAGGTTAAGTCCTGTATGTACTTTATAATCCCTGGCAAAGCAGGTGTAGTTGCTGCTGCCTGCATTGGCAGTAAAATGGTCTAACTGGGCATTGCTTTTCTTCTCCAGATAGCCTGTCCATTGTTTAGCCTGGTCTATCAGTTTTTTTACTGTATTATCCATTATTTTTTCTCCTTCTTTTTTAAATTAAAAAAACGCCTTTATGCTAAGGGCGTTTAAACTAATAGCATTATTTATTTTTAAAAATGCGCAAAAACACTTGTTTTTTCCATGTTATATCGTGGTATAATTCAAGCATGGAAGGAAGTAAACGAAGGTGGAGAGTAAAATAAAAGAGCTGAGAAAAGTAATAGCAGCACTTACCCAGCTCGCTTTAGAAATCGGAACTCTCTTAGCCGTCATAAAAATAATTATAGAAAGTATCCAATAAAGACCGGGGAGGCAAAACCTCCCCACCTAAAATATAACATATCTCCATTTTCCATACAATATGAAGAAAGCTACTCAAAATGTAATTTCCCTTATAATTTCAGTGATTTGGTTTGTCATTATTGTCACTGGTTTAATACTTCTTTTTACCTAAGGAGGCTTTATGAACGTAAAATTAATATGCAATCAACAGCACCTATCTATTCGCGCCCTTTCAGAGCTGTCGGGAGTTCCGCAGCGTACTCTTGAAGATATTGAGCGTTTTAACCGTTGTAGGGTCCATACTGCTATCAAATTGGCCGATGCTTTGGGGGGAACTCTGGATAAGCTGTGCCGGGATAAAAAACCATAAGAATATTGCATTTAAAATCTGCATATGCTATAATGCCAGTAGGCAAAAAGATAAAGCTGTCCAGTTCGGACACATATGAAAATCCCCAGAGATTGCAGCTCTGGGGATTTTCTATTCCTATTTTTTGTGGGAAGGCTTAGGCCCACAGGCCAGTTACCGACTATTTATCGCCGTCTAACCATTTGCAGATGAGGTGGCAGGCAACACCTGCCGCAACAGCGATAATAAAAGATAAAGCCGCATCCAATCCGGAACACCCCCTTCCTGTTGCCAGTATCGGGGCGGTAACAATGACATTATAGCATGGTTATATTTATCAAGCAATGAAATACAAATTCTCTTTTCATTATAAAGCTTCTACAAACTGCCTTACTCCCTGATAAACTTCCTTATATGGTAAACCTTTCTTCATTAAAGTACCGATATGCAGTTCCACAATGGTTTTCAGTGGTTTCACAATGGTTTTCAGTGATTTCAGACGCATAAGTGTTTTTTTGTCTATATAATCCCTTTCCCCATTTCCAATACCTCATCTACGATTAATAAGGGTTGTTAGTGACATATAATATCTTTCTGCATGTTGGCTTCCCTGCGCTCTGATATTATTTCTTAACGGGGGCTCAAACTGAGCGCCCGTCAGAACTACAGAATATTTTTCAAATCTATCATAATTTTTATTGAATTTGTTTTTGCCATTCATACATTTTTCCACCTCATTTAATTGTCCTATTGTTCATTATAAAGGAGAAATGTTATTATTACTTAGTTTTACGCTGATAAGGAAGTATTCACAACAACTTATCACTAACGCTGACAGACAGGGTGCAAACAGAAACAGAGAGTTAATCACTTTCAATAGTGGTCGGCTCTCTGTTTTTCTATCTTCACTTTGTTACGCAATAGAACGTCATTTTTGAGGGTAGAAGTATAAAATATCGTCTAAGCGTTTTTCATGTTCTGCAAGCCGCATAAATCAAGCGTTTTTTACCCTCTACTGCGTAACATACCTATCCTAAAATCAGCAGTTTTATAAAGCAGGTGGATTAGACAGTTTTGAATACCGCATAACTTCCGGTGTTGGATTATCCGATATTGGATTTTCCGACATCGGTTTATCCGACATTGGAAAATCCAACGCAATTAAATAAAGATATAAATAACTAAAGAAATACCAAATACGGATTTAATTAAATATCCATTCCCTTCCTATCCTTTCCCTAATCCCTCTCCTTTGGTGGCAAAGCGGCAGAGCCGCCGGAATGGAAAGGAATGGAACGGAAACGGCAATATAAAAATATCGTTTGTTATGTTACGCAGTAGAACCTCATTTTTAAGGGTTGGAGTATAAAACCCTTACCCCTGCCCTTATCTCCGCTGTAATGCCGCTTAAATCAAGTGAGAAGCATATTCTATCGCATAACATTCTATACTGGATAGAGAGCGTAAGCGGTTTATCCGATTGCGCTCTCTTGGCTGCCCGACAGCAAAGACAGGGAAAGCCGTCAAGGACGCGCAAGCGTGCATTTTATCCTTGACGGCTTTTTCTGACTTTGCTATTACCTGTCAAAACGGAATTGCAGGATAGCTTTGATAAGCTGTGCTTTCAGACGGTCTTGAATATCGTCGTTAATATGCCCGCGATAGGTAGACAGATATTTAATCCGCGCTGTGTAATGCCGTAATACCGCGTCTATGGCTTCCGGCTCGCCGGCAACAGCTTTTTCAATGGTTTCAAAAGGTATCAGTTTCTTATTCCTCATGTTTTGTTTCCTCCAGTTCTCTTCTTAACTGCTTCAATGCCGCCAGTTTCCAGTAGTTGACTGTACTTCTGCTTCTTCCGTATTCATTCCCGATTTTTCTTTCGCTGTAACCAAGGAAGAAATTCATCAGCAGAACAGTACGCCTTTGTTCTGACAGATTAGCCAATGCGTCGGCTAACCGTTTACTTATAACGACAATTTCTTTCCCTTGCACGACAAAAATAGTCGGCTTCTCATAAGCATATTGCTCAAAATAGTTATCGGTTACAAACGGTTCAAAAGACGTTTCCGAAATCAGATAGTCAAGTGATACTTCGTGCTTTTCTTTCCGTCCAAAATCGCGATATGCACTGAGTGCTGCGTTGCGGAGAACGACTTTACAGAACGCCGCAAAGGTGTACTCGATATGTTCCATGAATTGTTCAGAATATTTCATCATAACTCACCCCCTTTCTTCCCAGTAGGGGGCTATTACAACAAACGCCCATGCAGCGTAAAACCACATAGGCGTTTGGTAATATGAGTTATTTAAGTAATTATGATGATTTGTGAGTTCATCTCTATGACCGGAATATGCCGTTGCAGAAAACAGGATTTTTTTGATAATCTGCTATTCGTGATAACTGTAATCAACATGACGGCTACCTCCCAACGCCGCCATAATAAAACAGCGGCTTAATCTAAGCCGCCGCATTAAGAGCATAGGAGTATGTCTGTTGAACGACGGCTTTTTTTCTTTGCCGTCGTCCGGCAGACTTATTTTTAATATTTTTAGTTGTTAAAATTTAATCCTTTATACTCAACACTTTTACAATTTCACCAACATACATCTCGTGGAAATCCTTTGATGGATAATTAAAATCAATCAGTTCTTGGTCTACAAATCCGTTTTCTATCAATGGAGCTTGGTACAATTTCCGGCAAATATATATGGTGTGCGCTTCGGAGAAATATACAGTCTTGTCTGCAAATTTCGGTGTTAATCCGGTGGCTTTTATTTTATCGCCGTCACGCCCCGAATGACTTCCTAAATATCCCAACGCCTTTTTATGAGTTCCGTCAAAACAGGAAATCGTGAAATAAGGCTCTTTATCAAGAAATTTTTTCGTGTACCTGCTTGGTCTGACATAACAAATTACAGTGGGTAAACGGTTTGAGTGACTATCCCTTTCCCACAATGTACCGAAGTGCCCCCACGCAATCGTCATAGCATTATAACCGTCCTCTACATTTCCAGCCGCTAAAGCCGCCCAGTTTTCCCCAAATGTTATAAATGGATTTAATTCTATATCTTTTGTTGCAACTTCTTTCATCCCTATATTATCCCTGCTTTCTTCAAAAATTAAAATCTTAATATTCTGTCATGCTTTCGCGGCTTTGCTGTCGGGTGGTTATCTTCCGGCTTAGGGTAGCCCAGTAAAAGCTGCATAACAGCATAATAATCTGTACGAATTTCCCACTTACGCAAAATTTCCTGTCCGTAAGTATCTGCAAAGGCTGTCCACCCCTGCCCGATATAACAAGAGCCAATACCTAATGAGTCGGCAGCTAACATCATATTTTCAGCCGCAACTGCACAATCTTCTACCGCAAAAAGAAAATTTTTCGGTGCAAACATTGTAATGACCGTTGGTGCATTATAAAAGGCATTTTTTAGGTTTACATCATCTGCGATGCTTGGCTGCTCTTTTGATACATAGCTTGTCGCCGTTGCCATACGGGGATTGGAATTTGCCCGTTTGATTTTTCCTAACCGTTCATTGATTTCTTTGTTTTGACATACGGCAAAGATAACGCCTTGCCGTCCTCCGGCACTTGGAGCACAAAGCCCCGCCTGTAAAATCTGTTGTAAAACTGCTTCTTCAATCTGCTTTGTGTCAAAGCGTCTGATTGTCCTACGATGTAAAATTGTCTTAATTGTTTCATTCATAATCAAATTACCTCTTTCCAACATTGCGGGTCTGCCCCGTAGAAATTTCCGTCCCTGCCGCTTGCTACCGCAGGGCAGCCCCGGCAAAATGCCAGTAATTCACATTTGGAGCATTTCTCAAATTTTGTGTAATCTCGGTATTGTTCCATTTGACAAATCCAAATATCCGCAAGACGGTCATTCAACACATTCCCGACTTTGCTGTTTTGTACCCGACGACAGGCATATACATCTCCTGTCGGTAAAATCGTCATGTGACAGTTACCGCAGTTACAACCGCCGTATATCATACCGTCTTGTATGTTTTCCGGAATTTTGAAAATTCCTTTTTCGTATTCATAAAGCGTCCAAAGGTGGTCTTTTTTGTTGAAATAAGTGGAGCAGCCCGCCGCTTCGTATTTTTGGAATTTCTGATAGCAAATATCCAGTAGTTCCCTGTACTCTTGCGGAGCAATCCCAGTATCTTTTTCTTCACTTGTTGGACAGTAGCGGGCAAAAACGAATACATCTGCTTTCGCTGCAACGACTGTATCAATAATATTGGGAATTTCCTTAATGTTTGTACCAGATACAGTAGTCATAATGACAGAACGAATACCAGCTTTTTTTATACAGTTGATTTTCTCAAGCGTACAGTCGAAAGAACCTGATTTGCGAAACCAGTCATGTGTTTCTTTCATACCGTCAAGGGAAAGCTGATATTTCTGACAACCATAGGATTTTAATTTCCTGCAAATTTCATCTGTCAAATGAAACGGATTTCCTAAAATTGTAAATGGTATTTCATGTTCTTTTATTAAGGCAAGCAATCGCCAAAAATCCGGGTGCAAAATAGGGTCGCCGCCCGTAATATAGAAATAGGGTAAGCGTCCGTAAACTTCACAAAAATCAAGGCAGTTATACAAGGTTTCCTGCATTTGCTCCCAACTCATTGCGTCTAATTTTTTGCAATTATCTTCCGAAAAAATATAGCAATGCTTACAGCGTTGGTCGCACTCGTCTGTAATGTGCCATTGAAAAGCAAAATATTGTTTCATCTTGTTTCCTCGCTCTCTATATAAAAACCGATAGTATCGGATTGATTTGAAAATATCTCCGGCAAAGCAGACAGACTTACCGGAGATTGTTGAAAATGAAATATCTTATTTATCCGAAGCCCCACAAGCGGAACCACAAGCAGTAGGTTTTTCCTCCGGCTTATCGCCTGCTCCGCAGGCAGAACCACAAGCGGCAGGTTTTTCTTCCGGCTTGTCTGAAGCCCCACAAGCTGTACCACAAGCGGCAGCAACCTCTTTTTCATTCCAACCAGATAAATTTGAAAGTGCCATTTTTTTCATACCTCCATTTTGTATTTTGGAACATTTCCTGTTCCTTGATTATATTGTACGATACGCTTTACACTAAAAAAAGTACGCACAATTCTATTACCTAGTTACCTTTTTATAACCTACCTATTGAATGAATTTGAATGTTAGATTATAATTTGAGTGCAACATTCTTTTAGGAACTTTTGAAGGGAGTTATATCATGCTTACAAAAGAAGAATTACCAGAATGTCCGGTGGCTACAACGGTACAGCTTATCGGAAGTAAATGGAAGTTACTGATTTTAAGAAATCTCTTGCAACGCCCATGGCGATTTAATGAAATGAAAAAAACAATAGATGGTATCAGTCAAAAGGTTCTGACCGACAGCCTGCGCTCTATGGAAGCAGACGGTCTTATTACCCGGACTGTTTACCCGGAAGTTCCGCCCCGCGTTGAATATGCTCTGAGTGATTTAGGACAATCCATGCGCCCTATTATCAAAGCTATGGAAGAATGGGGAATTAGCTACAAAAAGCAACTATAAGAGAGGAAAGCGTCGCAATCTGCGGCGCTTTTCTTTTACTCACATTTGGCATTTTTGAAACTTTCCCGTAGTAAGAGATAAGAAAAACTTTTTGAAAAATTTTACTCAAAACTTCGGCAAAATCGCTCTGTCCGGTGTTGTAGGTAGTGAGAGGAAAATTAAGAGGGTTTGGGACACTTCCCAACAAGCAAAATGCAACGCATTTTCGGAAAAGGGTACTCTTTTCCTATGCTTGCTACGAAACTTATCACATTACAAATCAAAGAAAGGACGGGAAAGGAATGGAACGGAAACAGGAACAGGAAATAACAGATAATAGG
Source organism: Lachnoclostridium edouardi (assembly GCF_900240245.1). Lineage (GTDB taxonomy): Bacteria > Bacillota > Clostridia > Lachnospirales > Lachnospiraceae > Lachnoclostridium_A > Lachnoclostridium_A edouardi. Next base: position 2,739,859 of record NZ_OESQ01000001.1, on the reverse strand, counting down.
CAGAAACAGGGTAATCCGGCAGATGAAACGGTGATTTATAAAATCGGCGGTACATTCTATGAAGTGTCTACCTCTTGTGGCGGCTCTGAACCGCTTTTTGAAAAGATGAAGCGGCTCATAAAATCAGAAAATCTTAAAACGCCTGCTGACAAAGGAAAAAAAGTCCGCTATAATGAAGATAGCAACCTGTCTGTCGGGCGTTCATTACAGGAGGAATGAACATGACAGCAAATACATATAAGCCCGAACAGATAACCGCATTATATGCCCGTTTAAGTCAAGAGGACGCATTAGACGGCGACAGCAACAGCATTGTTAATCAAGAGTTAATATGTAAAGGGTGGTTTCTGCCATCTAATACATATGACTGCGGCTCATTTGTGGTGAATTGAAAAGCAGTTGTAAGAAAGGAGTCAAAAAGCCTTATAACCGCTGGAAATCAACACAAAAGGAGCTGAATTTTATGAAAACTATCTTTGAAGAAATGGGCGGTACATACCGTCAAGTGGGAGATTATTTCATTCCCAACATTACTTTGCCGGATAACGGCGAATATCAGATAGGCAAATACGGGCGTATGCGCCGCAGCTATCTGAAAGAGTACCGTAAAATCCTCTACAACAACTATGTGCTGGAGGGAACGCTGTTCAAGCATTTAGCTGAAATCGATCAAGCCTGCAACGAGCGCATTGAAAACATCGTTTCCGCTATGGCAAAGCAGGAAGGCGTAACTGAAGCGCTCAAAGCGGCTGATCAAATAGAATGGGTGCGCCGTATGAACAGTATCCGTAACCGTGCGGAAGAAATCGTTCTGCACGAATTGGTATATGATCTGTAAACCTGATACAAAAGCCCCACACTTCTGACAATAAAATCGGAAGCGTGGGGTTTCCTGATTTATTTTGTTTGTTTACTGTTTTCTTCGATATTTGCCACAAGACGGTCAAAATCACTCTGATATGTCCTGTCCTGCAAAACACGGAATTTTTCAAATTCACTTTCTGCAAACGCCTTTGCGATGGCAGCGGTCACTTTGCCTTTGTCATGTAAAATATCTTCTTCGTTGAACTGGAGGAACGCATCCAAACGATTAACCCAATCCTGCATATACATGATATTTCCCCGCCGTGCCTGTCTTTCGGCATAGTCCAGATACATTGTCACGATCTCGTTCAGATTTATCATTTCTTCTTCGTTTAAGTAGTTTTTGGCGATTGAAACATCCGACTTGCGAATACGCCCCTGCGGAGCATTTTTCCAAGTTGTCAAGCCCATGTTTGGTTTTGTGCTATCGGCTCGTCCATAAACAATCTCAGCCGCCGTATGATGAGTGACAGCGTAATGAAGCTTATTCTGTACTGTGGCAAAAAACTCTTTTGTAATAGGACTGTTCACATCATAGTCAGCACTGCACTGGGAGTAAATGTCCGTGATTTTTTGATAAAAACGGCGCTCGCTGGAGCGAATATCACGAATACGCTCCAACTGTTCCTCAAAATAGTCCTTACCAAAGAGGTTTTCTGGTTCTCGCAGTCGTGCATCGTCCATCACATAGCCTTTAATAATAAATTCTTTTAATACTCGATTTGCCCAAATGCGGAACATCGTAGCCTTTTTAGAATTAACACGGTATCCGACAGCAATAATGGCATCCAGATTGTAATAGCTTGTATTGTACCGCTTGCCGTCTGCCGCAGTTGTTTCCATTTTGGAAACAACTGCTTCTTCCTGCAATTCGCCAGATGCAAAAATATTTTTCAAATGTTTTGAAATAGCCGCCTTTTGCACTTCAAATAATTCTGCCATCTTTGCCTGCGTCAGCCACAAGTTTTCCTGATATAAAAGGATTTCAACCCGAACTTCACCATTATCGGTTTTATAAAACAGTATTTCCCTTGTTTCATAAGGAGTTAGCCCATATTCTTCGTTCATATCCATTCCCTTCCTATTCTTCACTTTTGTTTCTCGCTCTGCTTTTGTAAACATTATGCTTATTCTTGCACTGAGGGCTGCAAAATACAGCACTTGGTCTGCTTGCGACAAAAGCTTTGGTACAATGCCTGCAAAGCTTAATCGGGTTTTCGCTGTCTGTCAGCATAAAACTGAACATCATCTGTACGCCCAGCAGCAGGGAATGAAAATCCCAAACGATGGTCGTCTTATCCAAAAGAGCTATATGATAGGTTGGAGCGATGCCGCCAAAAGCTGCCATGCTCTGCTGCATCATCTGCCGGGTTTCATCGTTCAGTGTATCATAATCCTCATAATAAAGAAAACTGTTGATATAGGTAAACGCCCAGTCAATGAACTGCTGTTTCATCCATTCATATCGCTCCGCATATTCCCGCTGAAAGCTCATGTTGACAGCCATCGGCTTGTCTGTCATGGTCAAAGCCAGTGCCATCATAACACGGTCATTCTGGATGTTCCACATGGATTCGATACCACGCTTGATCACATCCAATTTGTCGAATGGAAAGAACAGTGCCAGATATTTTTTAGTGGACATGGTTTCTTCTTTGATAAAGTGGTTTTTCGGCAGGTACACCGCCTCGTATTCCATAAAGTTAGGAGTGGTAGGTAGCGCAGTCATCAGTCCAAACAAGCCGTATTTCACCGCAAATTGCTGGATAGCCTTCTGAATTTCGGCATCCGGCTTTTTGCTCATACCCATGCGTCCTATATTGATGGCATCCAATACAATTTTCTGATACTCTGCCAGTGGGTCATAAATACTCGGTTGCGCCGTCTTGGTGGGCGTGAGATACAGAGTTCCGTCCTCTGCCGCCCTCCATTCATATTCACTATACCGCACCCAGTTAGAACTGGTGCGTTCAAAAAGGTTCTTCATATACAAAACCCTCCGTCATGTATTGTAATCCAAATAACTTCAATTTATATTACCAATTATACGATTTCTTTTCTTCAGAATCAATCTCCGTCATATTTTCTTCTAAAAAATCTTTTTCCAATAAGGTCATTGGCTGCTGCCTTTCTGCCTTATCCAACAGTGCAGGAAGCAGCTTTTTTCGTATCTTTTTGAGCATTGTACCACGCACCTTGCGGATGTTCCGGTCGCTTTGATTCCGTATTTTAGCGATCCTTGTTGAGCTAAACAGCCGGACAGCGCAGAGAAAGAGCAACTCCTTGTGTTCCTCATTCAATTCCCAGAGGATTTTGGATAGGTATTCTTCCGTTACAAGTTCATGGATGTCGTAAGGACAGTAGAAAATGGCATCAATGAAATCTCCCTTTCGGAGCTGCTTTTCCAGTACATCGTTCAGCGTATTCGGGAAAAAGAATTCATTGGCAGATGCACCATAGTCAAGCGGGACATCGTCACCGCTGCGGCTGAGTTCGTGATAGCGTTCCCTGCGTTCCTGATTAGCGTCCAGCCTGTCCCACCATGCAATCACATTTTCAAACTCCCGTTGTGTTCTGGCGGAATCCTCCAATCGTGCAAGGGCTTCTGCCCGCAGTTCTCGTTTGAGCTTCTTACGCTCCGGTTCTTCCTCGTCAGTACCATCCTCAAAGGGATGTTCCTCGGCGTCGACTTCCAGTTCTTCGATGAGCTGTTCTTCTTTTGCGATTTGCCACATGGCTTGTTCGGATAATTCGGTTTCTTCGGTATCCATATCATTGTCAGCAAGAACAACTTGTTTCTTCCGCTTCCTTCGCTTCTTTTCGGGAAGATCGTCAGCGGCTTCTTCCTCATCGTCCCAAAGGGTATTTTCATCTTCTTCGTCATCGACTATGTAATCGGAATCGTCCGTTTCATATTCATCTTCATAGTCAGTATCTTCTTCATAAAAGCCGTCATGTTCATATCGTTCGGGATCGTCGAACACCGCAGACACCTCCCTTCAAAAATATTTTTGAAAATTTCTTGGATTCTTCGTAAAAACAGTTCCGCTAAGTACCCTGTATTTCTCCTATAAGTGAGGAGGTAATCTATTTTGTCTGTTAATAGATTACTTTCGACACTGAATGAAAGGAGGAAACCGACTATGTCAAACAATTCTCGTGAGCTGACAGGCAGGGAGAAGCAACGGATTAAGAAGCTGGTTACTTCTCTCTGTGCCAACTACGACAAAGAGTACGGCTGCCTGCCATTGGACTGTGACTGTCCAATGTTGGGTATCTGCTTTACCAACAGCGCACTATGCAGATATTTCCGCAAGTCTGTCCTGCCGGAAGATGCAGGGTTGGAAGCCGTATTCACGCAAATACCGACCACTCATTGCAAACAATGCGGCAAGCCGTTCCCAACTGACGGAAAACGGGTGTACTGCTCACAGCACTGCGCCGAAGAAGCTCGCCGTAAGCAGACCGCAGCAAGGGTGCGTAAGTACCGAGAAAAACAACAACAGATGTAACGCTTTTGCCCTCGGAAAGCCTTGTGCCGCAAGGCTTTTTTGAGGGCATTTCTGTATTGGCAGGGTGTTAATACCTTTTGTTCAATTTTAACCATGCAAATGGTTACATCATGCCGGAACTAAACCTATTATACGAAAAAACAATGAACATTTCAACACGGAGGTAACTGCCTATGGCAAAAAACGAGAACAATAATTTTTCTTATATGACTCGCCGCATTGGCGGCACCACCTATAAAGTTAAAGTAGTATTCAGCGATACAGAGAAAGAAACAATGGAGGATAAAATTTTACGGATGATTCACAATGAAACGGTTACAACTGGCGGAACTTGTAGTATAATAGATTCACCACAAATGAGCCGACAGTCTGAAAGGAGCGCATCATGAGCGTAAAACAGACTGAAGGAAAAATCACAGCTTTATATGAAAGACTGTCCCGTGATGATGAGTTGGCTGGGGACAGCAATTCAATCATCAATCAAAAGAAATATCTGGAAGGCTACGCTGAGCAACAGGGCTACGTTAATATTGTCCATTATACCGACGACGGTTATTCCGGTGGAAATTTTAACCGCCCGGCATGGAAGCGTCTGATTGCCGATATTGAAGCCGGAAAAGTGGCTCATGTGATAGTAAAGGACATGAGCCGAATCGGCAGAGATTATTTGCAAACTGGATTTTATACGGAAATTATGTTTCGTGAGCATGGAGTCCATTTTGTGGCAATTTCTAACAGTGTAGACAGTAATGACCAGAATAGCAATGAGTTTGCCCCATTTCTTAACATTATGAACGAGTGGTATTTGCGTGATCTAAGCCGCAAGCAAAAAACAGCAATCCGCATCAAAGGCGAGTCCGGAAAGCCAACCACCAACATTGCCATTTATGGATATAAAAAAGATCCGGCAGACAAGTATCACTGGCTGATCGATGAAGAAGCTGCTGCGGTTGTCCGCAGGATATTCCGCATGAATGTGGAAGGCATTGGTCCTTATGAGATTGCACGAATTTTGTATGAGGACAAGGTGGAAACACCTGCTGTTTATTTGGGCAAAAAAGGAATTGGTTTCTGGAAAAGCAAGGAAGATTTTTCAAGCCCTTATAACTGGAGCGGTCATATTGTCGGGAAGATTTTATCTAAACCGGAGTATATCGGTCATACCGTAAATTTCCGTTCCCATAAAGAATCCTATAAGGACAAGAGCAGTGTCCCTAATCCGCAGGAAGAATGGTTGATTGTTGAAAATACCCATGAAGCGATTATTGACAAGGAAACATGGGAACTGGTACAGAAATTGCGGAAAACTCCAAGACGCAAAGATACTCTTGGGGAAGCCAATCCTCTGACAGGACTTGTATTCTGTGCTGATTGTGGGGCGAAGATGTATAACCACCGATTCAAAGGCGATTTGGAAAATGGAAATTATCCTTATGATTCTTACGAGTGTTCCGCTTATAAACTGGAATCCAGAAAGCATAAAGATGTTTGTTGCAGCCATTATATTTCAACAAAATCAATACGGACACTGATTTTGGAAACCATTCAGGCGGTCAGCACATTTGCTATTTCCAATCAACAGGAATTTATGGAAAAAGTTCGTGCGGCATCGAAGCTCAGACAAAAAGAGGAGGCAAAAGAAATCAAAAGAACGCTGAGCAGAGAGCGCAAGCGGGCAAAGGAATTGGATGTCATTATAAAAAAGCTTTATGAATCCTTTGCAGTCGGACGCATCTCCGAAGAAAGATTTGACAGCCTGCTGGAAGAATATGAAACGGAGCAGAAACAGCTTCTTTCTTCTGTCGAAAGTGCAGAACAGCAGCTATCTGCTTTTGAAGAAGATACCGTTCGGATGGAGGAGTTTCTTTCACTTGCGAAAAAGTATACTGATTTTTCAGAACTGACTACACCAATGATCAATGAATTTGTTGACAAGGTTCTTGTTCATGCACCGGAGAAGATTGATGGAGATCGGGTGCAGGAGATTGAGATTTATTTGAAATTTATCGGACGCTTTGATTTGCCTGAGCCAGAATTGACGGAAGAAGAAATAAAACGGCAGGAACAGCTTCGGAGACACCGGATAAAGAGTCGGGAGCGCTATCAGAAAATCAAAGCTGGAGAACATATCATTGGAGAGCCGTTTCAATTAATTTGTAAGTGCTGCGGAAAAACATTTGAATCCAAAATGTCCAATGCTATGTTTTGTGACCAGAACTGCCGTGCGAAGTATTACCGGCAGGAAGCGGCGAAAAAAAGAGAACGAAAATGTACTTGTGAAAACTGTGGAACTGTTTTTATCACAAACAGAAAGAATGCGAAATATTGCTGTGAGTCCTGCATGAAAAAAGCAAATCAGAAAAGACAGCAGGAACTCAGGGCAACAAATAAAAACAAAGAGAAAACAGCATAATAAATGACGATGAAGGCGACTTGTGAGAATAAAATCTCATGAGCCGCCTTCTTTGCGTTTTCAGCCGGATACGGCAGAAAGGAATAAACCTATGACAGAAAATGAAAAGAAGCTTTTGCAGGCGAAGCATAGATTGGAAGAAGCACAGATGCGTGACCGACAGAAAGAGCGAAAAGCACGGACACGGCGGCTGATTCAGGAAGGTGCGATTTTAGAGAAAGCATTACCGCAGACAACACAGATGACTTTGGAACAGTTGGAGGATTTTTTATGCGAAGTATTCAAACCAATCCGATGATTTTTATGAGCGACCGGCTATCGGTCGCTTTTTCTTTTTCCCGAAGGGCGCACTTACTCACCACCTGCTAAAGCAGGCGGTGGTAGCCCTCCCGTTGGTCGGGCACGTGCGCTCTCCGAGGGGGATTGCGACTCCTGCGGGAGCCGCTGGACAAGGCTGCATTTCTGCCAAACTGCCAGCCTTGCCCATGCAGTCGACGCAGGGGTTTCCGTTTTGGAAGCCCCTGTTCATGGGGTGGTATATTGCCACCCCATCCCGCCGCCTGCCTGCGTCAACCTGCCACCGGCAGCTTGACACAGATACAGGGGTGGAACGAATCGTTCCGCCCCTGCTGGTGGTGCGTCGTATTTCACGACGCACTGAGCGAAAACAAGGGTGCCCTGTTTCGGGCACCCCTTTCAGAAAGGACAAGGTGATTTATGGCGATTTATCATTTGGAGGCTAAGATAGTCAGCCGTGGAGCCGGACGCTCCGCCGTAGCTGCTGCGGCCTATCTGAGCTGTTCCCGGATGCACAACGAGTATGACGGGGTGCAGCACGACTACACCCGCAAACAGGGCCTTGGGTGGCGGCAGGTTTTTCTGCCAGCCACCGCCCCCGCAGAGTGGCAGGATCGGGAAACCCTGTGGAATGCCGTGGAGGAAACCGAAACTGCAAAGGACAGCCGCCTCGCACGTGAATTTGTGGCGGCGCTTCCCATAGAACTGAGCCGGGAGAAACAAATCCAGCTTCTGCAAGATTTCATCAAGGAGCAGTTTGTGGCAGACGGAATGTGCGCGGATGCTGCTATCCATGACCCGTATCCTCCCGGACACAATCCCCATGCCCATATCCTGCTGACGGTGCGCCCGCTGGATGAAAAGGGAAAATGGCAGTACAAGACCGAGAAAGAATATCTCTGCGTCAAAGACGGCGAAGAACGGGGCTTTACCGCCGCTGAGTTCAAACAGGCACAGGCCGACGGCTGGGAGAAACAGTACCAGTACAAAGTGGGAAAAAAGAAGGTGTATATGGCCCCGTCCGCAGCGCAGGCGCAGGGCTATGAACGGGTATCCAAATATCCTAAAAGCACCAAATATGGCAGGCAAAATCCCATCACAGAACGCTGGAACAGCGACGAGCAGCTTGTTTTGTGGCGGGCTGCATGGGCGGATGTGGCAAACCACTATCTGGAGCGCACCGGGCACGAAGAACGCATCGACCACCGCAGCCATGCCGAACGTGGCCTGCTGGAGCGGCCTACGGTCCATGAGGGGGTGGTTGCCAGAGCCATGGAGAAAAAGGGCATTATCTCTGACCGGTGCGAACTGAACCGGCAGATCAAGGCCGACAATGTCCTGCTCCGGGAGCTGAGAGGACAGGTCAAAAAGCTGGCGCAGGCAGTTAAAAGCACCCTACCGGCGCTTGTTGAGGCCATGGAGAATCTGCGTAAAAATCTACTGCTGTTCTGCTATCAGCTGGGGTATCTCCGCAAAGGCAAGGAACGCCTGAACACTTCGCTGAATACACTGCGCCCTGCCCTCGCACAGTACAATCAGCTTGCAAAGGACATTCGGGATAAGACGAAGGAGCGCCGCAGTCTGCTTTCCGAAAAAAAGGCACTCTCTGCGGTTCATGTATTCCGGCACCGGGAACTGGCGGCTAAGATTGCGGCTCTGACGGAGGATTTGGAGGAACTGCGTTCGGAGAAAAATCTGCTTCTGGCATCGCTGGCATATACCGAGGAAGATGCCGCCGATAAATTTCCCAAAGACATTGTAGCTATGGAACAGAGCCTAAAACGGTTGGAAGAACAGGAACAGAAATATTCTGCCGAGTTGGACGCTGCCCTGAACGAGTATGCCGGACTTCGGGAGCAGGCACAGAGCGTTGATCCGGTGCAGCTGTATGAAGCAAGGCAGGCTATCCGCCCCGGTAAGGAGCAGGAAGCGGAGAGCCGGGCACAGCAGGTCTACGGCGAGAAGTACAGCCCGCTGCTGATGTTTGACAGCAAAAAGGCGGTTTCCCGTATGCTTCATGAGGATATGGAGCGACAGGCGGTACGGAGAATGATGCGACAGGCGCAGAAGGAGCAGCAGACTCTTCAAAAGAAAAAGAGTGAGCAGGAACGGTAACCCACCGTTCCTGCTCACCCAAGATGACCTTATAAAAGATCATTTAACAAATTCATACACTTTACCTTTTGCTGCAAGTTGGCACTGCCATATACATTGAGAGTAAAAGACACATTTTTATGTCCGAGAATTTCAGAGAGAGATTTCACATCAAACTCTGGTATTTCAATGGCTCTTACGGCAAATGTATGCCGTATCTCGTGGAACTTTACCTTTTGCAGCCCATTTCGTTTCAAAAAACGGGAAAAGAACTGCCTGTAAGTTCGAGGCTCTGTCGGCTTTGTTTTGCCAGTCAAGAAGTAATGGTTGGGATTTTCCGTATAAAACTTCTTGATAATGTTCATGAGCAAAGACGGTACGGGAATTGTTCGAGCTGATGTCTTGGTCTTCGGCGGCCCTATGTGCAGATAGGACTCTCCCTTTTTCTTGTCATAGATGCGCTGAACGGTTTTGTTGATGCTGATGGTTTTATCTGTCAACGAAATGTCCTTCATCTGTAAGCCGCAGAGTTCACCAATCCGCACACCGGTAAACAGTGCAATGAGTATGCCGGCGGTCTTCCGGTTCAGGTTGATGTATATACACTGAATTAGAGCTTGCTCTTGATCCTTGGACAGAGAAACGACCTTTTTTATTCCCAACTCTTTGGGGTATTCTATCAGGTCCCAGTTGAGCAGTGGTATCGCTCTTTCCTTGTAGGCATATTCCATAGCAAGCCGCAGCACGAGAATCACATCTCGTATGGTCTTCACAGTGAGACCGCCGGACTTATCCAGCCGCCCGTACTCGTAAAGATACGATATGTAGCTCTGAATGTCCGGCTCGGTAATGCTGCCGATCTTCCGCTTACCGAAGTGAGGTATTAAGTGATTTTCGGCTATCAGCGTAAAACTGGCATGGGTTGACGGTGTGATCATCGGCTTCTTTTGATTTAGCCAAGTGTTCAATAGCGTCTTGAATTGTGTATTGTTAGTCATGTTGACCACCTCCACGATTATTATCACGTGGAGGACGAAGATGTGCATTTCCATCCTCAAGTAACGGTCTTGAGAAGCGCCCGAAACTCCGGTTTCCGGGCTTCGATGAGCCATGGAAAGCTGAGAAACTTTCAGATTTTGCAGAGCGTGTCACACGGAAGAATACCAATATCCGAACATAACTCTATCTATCCTTTTGCCCTATCACCCATCTAAGCGAAGTGTCAACGCCCCCGATGGGTATGATGATACGTTTTATCCTCCTGACATGGAGAAAGTCCCCCGAAAACTGGCAATCGTCCGTGCGAACAAATACATGGTTGACAGCAGTGATTTTCTGATTGACTACGTCTGGCATCCTGCAAGCAACGCACGAAACTTATTGGAATACGCTCAAGCCAGAGAAAGAAAGGGGCTCATAAGAATTGAAAACCTTGCTGCGTCAAATCCGCATAGCACCTTTTAGCCCTTCTGCACTAGAACAATGCTTAGAAGAATTAAAACGGCTCCAATCAGCGCCAAGATGCTGAGGGCTTCACCAAGGCAAATCCATCCGAGAACCCCAGCACCTAATGGACCGAAAGCACAGTAGAGACCTGTAGTTTCTGCAGACGTGTACTTCTGGGCAACCGGTTGTAATGTAAAACCGAAACAGCTACAAACAAGAGCCAGCAAAACGATGGCAAACCAAGACATAGGCTCGGACGGCAAGTGTGGAGTTTCAAACAAAAAAGAAGATATAACAGATAAACTTCCCATTGTTCCAAGCTGGACGATGCCAATAACAAGAGCGTTTGCTTTTTTAGAAACACGGTCAGTAATGATGATTGCCACCGCATAAGTAGCGGCAGCACCTATCGCCAGAATATGTCCAACAGAGAAATAGATAGATGCTCCACGCAACGTCATCAGTGCAACGCCAGTTATGGCCATTAGAAAGCCGATTATTGTCCTTGGCAGAGGCATTTTCTTTAGCAAGAGAGCTTCAAAAAGCGGCACCATTACTATAGCAGTGTTTTCAAGAAAGGCGGTAGTTGAAGACTCACAAGTCTTAAGACTGAATACCTCGAACGACATAACAACAAAATAGATGGTTCCAACGATAAGACCGGAAATCACACTGGATTTGTCGGCATAGCGCAGTTTCTTGTTAAAAATCAAAAGCATGATAATAAAAGCCAAGAGAAAGCGGATGCCCATAAGATTGAACACATCAATATTTGTAAGACCGATTTTTTGTAGAACATAAGATGAACTTCTTGCTAATATCACAGAAGCTAACAAAACTTTTGCGTTTTTTTCTGACATGGCATGATCAATCCTTTCGCCTATTGTCTTTATTATAAAATTGATATATACTTTGAGTAAAGCGAAATAAAATCACTTTTATTTTGAAAAAAACTCAAAGAGGTCGCCGATGGACACAGAAAAATGCAAAGCTTTATTTGAAATATTGAAGTGTGGGAGTTTTTCCGCTGCCGCTGACAAACTGGGCTATACGCCTTCCGGTCTCAGCCGCATGGTGGCTTCTATGGAGACCGATGCTGGATTCTCTTTGCTGATACGCAGCCGAGAGGGTGTGCGTGCCACAAAAGAATGTGAAATGATGATACCTATTTACAGAGAGTTCATCGCAGTTAATGAAAAATATAAACAGATAAAGTCGGACGTATTAGGAACGCAAACCGGCACAGTTATGGTAGGAACAGCCTACAGCATTTACTACAGGTGGTTTTCTCATGTCATTGCCGCTTTCAACAATGAGTATCCGGGAATCGAGGTAAAGATTATTACCGGCAAAAGCACAGAATTGTATAAATTGATTGCTGCGCAGGAAATGGATTTTTGCATTGTCAGCAAAAGAGACGGCGATGTGTCTTGGCATCACTTATTTAATGATCCGCTGGTTGCAATCGTTTCGGCAGAAAGTCAGATAGTAAAACTGGGTTCCTTTCCTGTAAAAATGTTTGAAACAGAATCATATATTGAGACATTCAGAGGACAGGATACAGATAATGCCCGCATGTTCAGAAGAAACCGTATACAACCCAACGTCAGGTTCGAAACAGAGGACACATATGCCAGCTACAGAATGGTCGAAGCTGGCCTGGGTGTGAGTCTGAGCAACTATATTGAATCCAAAGAACGCAGTGACGGGAAAAAAGTTTGCCTTATGGAATTAAATCCACCGCAGATGGTAGAAATCGGCATAGCAACACCGGCGGATATGCTCATATCACCTGCTGCAAAGAAATTCCGGGATTTTGCGATGAGTTATGTGGATGATATAATGATGCAGTAAAGGGTTTTGCCACATATAAAAGGCCGCTGTCTGCAAATTGCAGGCAGCGGCCTCTATTATTTGTTGCACAGGGTTTTCATTCATTGCGCACCCAAATCACTGTACCATTACTGTACCAAACCGGCATGGAGCACCATGTTTTTTCATGGAGATTCATGCCCCTTAAAAATCAGGAAATTCAGCCGATATTGACCTTTATGAAAACCAATTCAGCTTCATTGACTTATGAAATCAGGGCATCGGCTCTCATACCCTGATTTGATCTCACAAAAGAAACTGATTGAAACCTTCGACGCAATTACAGCCAGAATTGATCAGAGCATGAGAGAACTTGAACTATTGCAAGTTCATCGCAAGGCATTACTGCAACAGCTTTTTATATGAATAGTTGTTGCAGAAGGGCTTTCCTTGTTTCCATCAGTGCATATAAGGTTCGTTCAGCATTATAGATTTTGGCATCAAAGGTAGAAAGCATTTTTGAGATTTTCTTTCTTTCCTCTACGGGTGGAAGCGGCAACCTGCATTCGTTCAGGATTCCTTTGGTTATCTGGTTGATCGTTGCCGTTCCCGTATCTTTGAAGACTTGAGAAAAGAACATCTGACTGTTCAAATAGTGAAAAATATATGTGTCATTTAGTTTGCTCCGGACAATCATCATAAATGCCCCCCATGTTGTCTTGGGCATATCAATTGGAATCAAAGCAGTTTTTCCGACAAGACTTTTACTGCCATTTCGCACACACATAATGCTTTTACAAAATAGGCTTTTACTGTGCAGAATCGTCATCAATAAATTCCATAATATCGTTCATTGTACACCCTAATGCCTTGCAAATCTTCCCAAGAATATCGGTTGTAACATTTTCACCATGATTTAATTTGTTGATGGTATAATGACTAATTCCAGCACATCTTTCTAAATCTCTTTTTTTCATATCTTTGTCTATCAATAGCTTCCAAAGTTTCTTATAGCTGACTTTCATAAAAATCCTCCGTCCAAATAAAATCAGTTATAAGAGTAAGTATAGCAGAAATTTGTCGGTTTCTCAATTATTATGTTTGCGAACGATGTAATATTGAGCGATATTTTGGCATGTTTATTTGGCTTTTTGATATAGGGTGATATATCGTGGAGAAAACACCCTTGACAAATCTCTTTCCAGAAAGCAGTTCTGTCAAAATACGCTTCGGATAATGGCTTTACCAATCCGGTATTTTTCATTGATGACGGCGTTTCCGGTGTGACCTTTGACCGCCCGAATTTTAACCGCATGATTGCAGAGATTGAAGCCGGAAATGTGGCGACAGTCATTGTCAAGGATATGTCCCGCTTGGGGCGTGACTATCTAAAAGTCGGCTACTATACGGAAATCTTTTTCGTTGAAAGAGATGTGCGCTATATCGCAATCAATGACGGTGTAGACAGTGCAAAGGGCGACAATGATTTTACCCCTTTCCGAAATCTGTTTAACGATTTCTACGCCAAAGATACCAGTAAAAAGGTACGGGCAATCAAGAAAGCGCAGGGCATGGCAGGGGAACATCTGACTAAGCCGCCTTACGGCTATAAGGTAGACCCAAACGACAGAAAGAAATGGATTGTAGATGAAGAAGCCGCCGTTGTGGTAAAGAGGATTTTTGATTTATGCGTTGCTGGAAACGGACCTATGCGGATAGCGAAAACTCTGAAAGCGGATAAAGTGCTGACAACACGCGCCTATTATGCAAAGCAGAAAGGGAAACCACTTCCCGATAATCCGTACAGTTGGAATGAAAGCACGATTGTAACAGTTTTGGAACGCATGGACTACTGTGGGCATACGGTAAACTTCAAAAGCTATTCCAAATCCCACAAGCTGAAAAAGCGTATTCCCACAACAAAGGAACAGCAGGCGATTTTCCGCAATACACATGAAGCAATCGTTGAAGAAGCTGTCTTTGAACGGGTACAGGAATTAAGGGCAAATAAACGCCGCCCCACAAAGGCAGAGCGGCAGGGAATGTTTTCCGGCTTGGTATTCTGTGCGGATTGTGGAAGTAAACTGCACTTTGCCACCTGCAAGAGCTTTGACGGTTCACAAGACAACTACCGCTGTGCAAGATATAAAAGCAATACAGGAGATTGTACAGCACACTTCATCAGAGAAGAAGTCCTGCGGAAAATCGTTCTTAACCGGATATTTGCCGTAACTGCCCTGTTCTATGAGGACATTACTGCTTTTATGGAACTGATACAGAAACAGCGGTTTGATGAAGCGGAAAAGGACATGAAGCGCAAGCGGCGTGAGGTCGGGCAGGCAAGAAAACGGATTGCAGAACTTGACCGGATTTTCAAGCGGATTTATGAGGACGACATCAACGGCACAATCAGCCATGAGCGGTTTTTGAAGCTGTCCGCAGAATATGAAGCAGAGCAGAAAGAACTTACAGAAAAGGTAAAGGCAGAACAACAGGAAGTCGATACCTACGAACAGAATAAAAGTGACTTTGACAGCTTTGCCGCCATTATCCGCAAATATGTGGGAATAACCGAATTAACGCCCACTATCGTTAATGAATTTATTAAAAAAATCGTTGTCCATGCGCCGGAGAAGATAGACGGCAAGCGTTTTCAGAAAGTAGATATTGTCTTTAACTTTGTGGGAGAAATTTATTTGCCGACTGACCCGCAGACAGAACAGAAAGAAGCCAATAAACAGGAAAAGACGGCATAGCCCTTGAACGGGGCTATACCGCCAAATTGAAAATATACTTCCTTGTAACCTGAAACCCTTGATTTTATTTGCCATTTTTTTACGCTTATCAATCGGTCTTTCTGCTTCCTATGGTTCAATCTTCAATGAATACTTTACCTCAGCCAGTGATTCGTCATATATTCCTCATTCTATGATAGTCAAGACCACCGGCTAAGCCGGTGGCTTGCTTTGACCCTATAAGGGTCTGTTACCGGCACTGGAGTCTAAAGACTCACCGAAATAGGTTCGCCAAGCGCAACATCATTTACCTACTAAGCCCTAAAGGGCTTATTTTATTTGTTTGCTTTTACTGGCTCACCCGTAAACGGGTCAATATACTCTTTCAGTGTCATCTGATCATATTCNAGACTCTCCGAAATAGGTTCGCCAAGCGCAACATCATTTACCTACTAAGCCCTAAAGGGCTTATTTTATTTGTTTGCTTTTACTGGCTCACCCGTAAACGGGTCAATATACTCTTTCAGTGTCATCTGATCATATTCCAAATCTTCTTGTAACTGATTTGCTATATATTCCTGTATTTTCTTTGCATTTTTCCCTACCGTATCTACATAATATCCTCGACACCAAAAATGTCTATTTCCATATTTATATTTCAAATTTGTATGTCTTTCAAATATCATAAGTGTACTTTTTCCTTTCAAATACCCTACAAAATACGATACACTAATGCTTGGCGGAATTTCTACTAGCCTATGTACATGATCTGGACATATCTCTGCTTCTACAATTTTTACACCTTTTCTTTTGCATAACATACTTAAAATATTTGCTATATCCTGTTTTATTTTTCCGTATGCTATTTTTCTCCTATATTTTGGTGCAAATACAATATGATACTTACAATTCCATTTTGTATGTGATAAACTGTTACTATCCATATGGATACCTCCTTTGTTTATTAATGCGGTTGGCGAACCTTACATTAATTATAACACTGGAGGTTTTTTGCTGTAAGCTGAAGCAATTCTAACTCACCTGCATAACAGGTGGTTTATTTGTTTTCCAAAGTTCCGTTTTTCGGATCAACGAAAAACTCCACAATGGTAAACAGGGCTTTGCCCTAACAATAAAAGAGCGAAAGCAACAAGTGCTTTCGCCCTCACATAGTATGGTTTTTTCTTACTTCAAAAGCTCTTCCTTTTTCTCCAGGATTGCTTCTACTGCTGCGCAGGCTGGGCAGTCGCAGTATTTTGCCCCTGCTGCCTTGATTTCTCTGCCGTGAGCTGCAATATTTTTTGCGGTTTCTGCTCCAAAATACTGGGCGCCGCCGTCAGATTCTGCAAAGCCGATTAAGTTATCAATTGGCATAATGTCTGCTTCCAGCTCTTTTACATATTGAATGGTTTCCTCTGCCTCCTTTTCTGTTCCCACAGCGGCCAGCCATTTTTCAGCTGACTGTTTTGTCTCGCTGCTGCATGTAGGAGAGGCGATTAATTCGCCGGTTTTTTTAACAGCAAACTCTAGTACATCCTTATTCATAATTCCCATCCTTCTTTCTTTAGAATTTTTCTATTTATCAGCCCTTAGGCATAAACAGTCCTTCCATATTTACCCCTTCATGGATCAGCAGTTGAATCTTTTTATCAATACCTCCGGCATATCCTGTTAAACTGCCCCCTGTTCCCACTACTCTGTGGCAGGGAATAATAATAGATATTGGATTATGTCCTACAGCTCCGCCTACAGCCTGGGCCGACATAGTGGAAAGCCCTTGGCTGGCAGCATATTTACGCGATATTTCCCCATAGGTAATTACCTTTCCATAAGGAATTTCACATAGAATTTTCCATATTTCCCTGCG
Organism: Lachnoclostridium edouardi; assembly: GCF_900240245.1. GTDB lineage: Bacteria > Bacillota > Clostridia > Lachnospirales > Lachnospiraceae > Lachnoclostridium_A > Lachnoclostridium_A edouardi. The sequence continues at coordinate 2,722,819 of NZ_OESQ01000001.1, read as the reverse complement.
GAATTCACTGCCCTCTGGGGAAAGCTTCAGCTGAGTGATGGATGGTTTTTCTCCGCCAAAATAACTGTCCAACCATTTTTTTGTCTGAATCAAAATCGGAGTCTGACCTTCTTCCATTTGCTCATTTTTATGAGCGCCCAGAAAATATTTTTGTCCTTCTATCCAAAGACCTGTTAAGGCCCCGTTTTTTTCTCCAATAAAAAGACGTCCTACAGGGGATTCATATTCCATAGTATATATCATTTTCTCCTGCCTCCTTTTTTGATTCAGCAATTCCACTGGTATTTTCTCAGATCTACGTGATGATTACTTTTTAAAACTACTCCTTCCTGGCAAAGGAGAAAGCTTTGCTCATGCCAGCCAGGCACAAGCCTGCCGCAGTGATTTACAACCCTGTGGCAGGGATACTGCCCATAAAACTGGGACATACTCAGCACCTTTCCCACAAGTCTTGCATTTTTATCCCTGCCGATAAGCTTTGCAATCTGCCCGTAGGTGGCAACCTGCCCTTCTGGAATTTCTTCCACCACAGACAATATTTCATAAATCAACATTTCATCTAACATACATTTTCCCTTTCCGGAATATGCGTTGAAAAATACCAGCCCCAGTATTTTCTAAGCCTTATCTGCTTATTCTCATACTGTGATTATACCACTAATTTTTTAAATTAAAATGCTTTTTTGTAAAGCTCAATCATATCCTTTACAGTTGTCTGCCTTGGGTTTGCCAGCACATTGGCGCTTTTCATAGCGTCCTCTGCCATTTGAGGAATTTTATCCTCTGTCACCCCGACCTCTGAAAGCGATTTAGGGATTCCCAGCTGAGCGTTCAGCTCCTTTACTGCCTCCAAAAGCATTTCCGGCTTAAATTCCCCGGCCGGCTTTTTGCCGCAAATATAGCTGTACATAACTTCATAACGGCCATTGTCAGCCAAAGCATTATATTCTACAACTGTAGGCAGAAGTACTGCGTTTGCCACGCCGTGAGGAACATGGAAATATGCGCTGACAGGATGGCTCATGGCATGAACGTTTCCAAGCTTTGCCCAGGCAAATGCAATTCCTGCAAAATTGCAGCCTGCCATCATAGCGCAGGCAGCTTCCTCATCTTTTCTGTTAGCTACAAAACGGCGGATATTTCCTCCAATCAGCTCCATGGCCTTTTCAGCCATTGCATCTGAAAACGGCGTGGCCATTGTGGAAACATATGCCTCCATAGCATGAATTAAAGCGTCGATTCCGCAGGAAGCGGCAATGGAGGCCGGCGCTGTCATAATCAGCTCAGGGTCCAGCACTGCATATTTAGGAATAATTTCATAGCTGATAACAGACAATTTATAATTTCTGGATTCATCTGTAATAACAGAAGAGGCGGTTACCTCGCTTCCTGTTCCGGCTGTAGTAGGAATGGCGATCATAGGCACAATTGGACCTGGAACCTTATAAAGTCCCTCATAATCTGTAATTTTTCCCCCATAGTTTACTAGTACGCCTACAGCTTTTGCCACATCCATAGGGCTTCCGCCGCCTAAAGCAACAAGGCTGGTGGCCCCGCATTCTTTATAAAGAGCAGCAGCCTCATTTACAATTTCTACTGTAGGATTTGGAATAACCTCCAAATATGATGTACATTTAATTCCGCTGTTTTCAATAATATCCTGAATTTTTTTTACAACGCCGATGCTTTCCAGCCCGTGATCTGACACCAGAAATACATGGTCGGAACCTGCCTCCTCCAGGATTTTAGGAAGCTTCTTTAAACTTCCCACACCAAATTCAATATTCTGGGGTATTCTAAAACTAAAATCTTTCATTTTTCTGCTCCTTTTTTGGTATGTTCAAAAACAACTTTTAGTCTGCCTGAGGTTCTAAGGTTTTTAATCGGCCGCCTGTTTTTATATTGTATTCTTCTATATATTCTACAATCTTGCCAAGTGTAGGGCAAACGGTAACGCCGGCTGCCTCCAAGGCTGCAACCTTAGACTTTACAGTTCCCATGCCTCCGCTTACAATAGCTCCCGCATGACCCATCCTTTTATTTTCCGGGGCGTACATCCCTGCAATATATGCATAAACAGGCTTTTTCAGGTCCAGCTCTTTAATCTTTGCCGCCGCCATCTCCTCGCTTGTGCCGCCGATTTCTCCTATCATAACAATAGCGTCCGTCTCGTCGTCCCGGGCAAACAGCTCCAGCACGTCTCCATGATTCATACCGATTACAGAGTCCCCGCCGATACCTACGCAGGTAGAAAGTCCAAAGCCTTTAAAGGTCAAATTAGAAGCAGTTTCATGTGTAAGGGTGCCGCTTCTGGAAATAATGCCAATATGGCCTTTTCCGTAAATATAGTCCGGCATAATGCCCAGCTTAGATTTTCCGGGGGAAATCACGCCGATTGTATTTGGCCCCACAACACGGGCTCCCAATGCCTTTGCCTCGTTTACTACCTCCAGAGCGTCTAATACAGGCACAAATTCTGTTACAATAACAAGCAGTTTAATTCCTTCACGGAGAGCCTGCAACGCAGCATCCTTTACAAATTTAGGCGGCACCAGCAAAAGAGCGGACTGAATCTGAGGAAATTTTTCTCTGGCCTCTGCCACAGTTTCAAATACCGGGACTCCTTCTACCTCCTGGCCCCCTTTTCCCGGCGCCACGCCGGCAAGGAGCTTCGCTCCGCTCTCCAGGGTACGTTTACAGTGAATACGTCCCTGCTTTCCTGTGATGCCGATCATTAATATAGATGTATCTTGATTAATGAGAATGCTCATATTACTGTTCCCCCTTTATTTTCAGCAATGTCTGAACCGCCTGGTCCGTGGTGCCGTACTTAGTCTGAGGAAATCCCAGCTCATCATAAATCGCCCACCCCTGTTCCTGGTTAAAACCTCTGCTTTTTACTACAACTGTCTTTTTAATTCCAAGCTCCTTATATGCTCTGGCAATTCCCTCAGCCATGTCCGCGCAGTTATTAATACCGCCGAATACATTTACAAGTATGTAGTTTGTAGATTTATTCTGAAGTAAAATCCGCATAGCCTGATATGTTTTTTCCGCAGTTACTCCGCCGCCCAGATCCAGGAAATTGTTTACTCTGCCGCCGTAATGGCGGATCGTATCCATTGTGGCCATGCCGATTCCGGCGCCTCCTGCCATAGTTCCAATATCGCCCTCAGCATCCAGCTCCACGTATGTCAGATCGTGAGCTGCAGCGTCTTCCTCCTCAGGCGATTTTTTCTGCGCTGACCGGGGAAGTATGGTGTAATCTCCCTGGCGGCAAAGACTGTTGTCATCAATTACCAGCTTAGAGTCAATAGCCAGCACACTTCCGTCCTTTAACACTGCCAAAGGGTTAATTTCAATAGTTGTAGCGTCCAGTTGAAAGCAGGCATGGCATAACTTCTCTCCGATATCTGCCACTTTTTCTATACGTTCCTCCGGAAGATGAAAAACAGCCGCTTCTTTTATAAAATTTTCTCTGTTAAATCCTAAGGTACAGTCAAATCTCATCAGCTTTTCCGGCGCAGTTGCCGCCAGCTCTTCAATTTCCATCCCTCCATAAGGAGTGAACAGCATAAGCATGGCCCTGTTTTTTACATCCAAAGTCATTCCTATATAATACTCTTCTGCTATAGGCAGAAAGCCGCAGGCAATTACGCCTTCCATTTTTCTGCCGTTAATAGTAATTTTCTCAATAATCTTTTTGGCTTCCTCCAGCTCTTCCCTGGATTTTACAACGCGGACTGCTCCCGCCTTTCCTCGTTTTCCAGAAAGGATCTGTCCTTTCAGCACACAAGGATATGTAATGCTGTCCGGGATTTCGTCTCCCGTTAAAAGAACGCTTTCATTTACAGGAATCCCAAAACGTTTCAGCTGCGCTTTTCCCTCTATTTCCAAATAATCCATAAGTCCGCTCCTCTCTTATTTTTAATCTTCCTGCCATACAAGTTCTGGGGCCGGAAGGTAAGATTCTTCATAAGGATATCCTACTCGCGTAATATTCATCAAATGTTCGTAATTAAAGTTTCCGCTGAAGCTGTTATTGCCCCAGGAGCCGCAGCCCAGCGTAGTAGTAGGAGTAAATCCATTAGTAGGGCTTCCCCCTCCTGTTGTGCCTGCCGGCTGATTTACAATCACTCTGGAAACAGAGCACTCTATTGCCGCATACTCTACATGGTCAGGAGTATTAGAGTGAACTGCAATACTGTGTCCCTTGCCTTCATACTCTAAATTTTCCACCATCATAGCCACCCCTTCTTCAAATGTCTTGTAAGGGTATACTGTAATTACAGGACAAAGCTTTTCCCTGCAAAGGTGGTCTGCTCTGCCTATTCCATCCGCTTTTACAACAATAGCTTTGGCTCCCTCAGGAACATTAAAGCCCATCAACGCTCCCACCTGAGCTGCCGTCAATCCTACTACATCTCTGCTAATGGGGCCGCCGCCTGGGAAAAGTCCTTCTCTCAGCTTTGCCACCTGCTCTGGGCCGTCTACATAATAACCGCCGTGTTTTTTCATTTCCTCCACAAATTCTGTAAATTTTTCTTCTGGGACAAAGGCAGTCTGCTCTCCCAGACAAATTAAACCGTTGTCAAAGCTGCGGCCAATAAGAATTTTCTCTGCAGCCTGGCCTAAATCTGCATCCCGGTCTACAATACACTGTACATTTCCCTGCCCTACTCCAAGAGAAGGCTTTCCACTGGAATATGCTGCCTTAACCATTCCAGGACCTCCGGTGGCTACAACCACATCCGCCATGCTCATTAAGGCGCCGCTGTCCTCCACAGATACCTGCTCTAATCCTAATATAAGATCTTTTGGAAGGCCGATTTTTTCCAATTCCTGCTGAAACATTTCCACCAGCAGCTTTGTACATTTTACTGCTCTGGGATGAGGGGCGAAAATAATGGAATTTCTCGTTTTTAAAGCAGAGGCCGCATTTCCCATAGGCGTAACAACAGGATTTGTAGAAGGAATAATTGCCGCTACAACCCCCATAGGTTTTGCAATCTCCAGCATACGGCGGTCCTTTAGACGATTAATCACTCCCACTGTTTTCTTTCCCTTCAGGCTCTGCCAGATTAACATAGATTTATTCCGGCATTTGGCAATCTTGTCCTCTACATTTCCCATGCGGGACTCCTCAACCGCCATAGCGACTAACATCTGTGCATTATCATAAACCACCTTGCAGATCACCTTAGCCGCCGCGTCGGCCTGTTCCTGGGTTGCAAATTCAAACTGTTTCTGAGCTGCCTTTGATCTGGCAACTAATTCCTGTACTGTACCCATTTTTTAATCCTCCTGTTATTTTTTTATCTATGTTTGTAATATGGATAACGTCAGTGCACAGAGGGTACTGCTGTCCCCGCACACTGACGCTATAGAGGTAAATCTACATTTACCCTGTGAAAATATTAAAATGTGAAAATATTAGAAATTTAAATAGGACACATTGCTGAAATACGGCCAGAAGTTAATACATACATATCCCACTGCCAAAACTACAAGGAATCTGATTACCAGCATAGGGAAACCTTTTTTCATCATCACTCCAGCATCCAATCCATATGAAACCGGTACGGCACGGACGCTGACCGGAAGTAAAAACTCTGCGTTCATAGCCATAATGCCTAACAGCCAATAAGGAACCGGGTTTAATCCCATCTGTGTTGTAAAGGACAAAATAATAGGGATTGTTACCGCCGCTGATACAGTAGAGTTGGTAGCTTCGGAAATCAGAATTGCAAACACTGCAAATACAACTACTGTCAAAAATCCTCCGTCCATATTCATTCCCTGAACCAGCTGTGCAATTCCTGCGCCGGCTCCTGATTTATTAACCAGCTCTCCTAAAGCTAATCCGCCTCCAAAAAGCATCATCATGCCCCAAAGAGTGCCCTGCTGCGCTGTTTCCCATGTAAGTAAAGGTTTGGCTGCTACTGAAATAAAGAAGGAAAGGCTGCCCAGGATTACAAACACATATGCAGGCGCCAGTCCTGGCAGAACAGAGGCATAAAGAGGGCGTGTAAACGCACCGATCATAGCAAGCACAAATAATGTTCCTATAATCTTTTCTTCCAGCTTCATCCTGCCCAGTTTTTCCAGCTCTTGTTCAAAATAATCTTTTGTACCGTTTAAAGGCTCGGCTCCTCTGTACATAAAAAGCATTGTCATCATCATAACTACTGTAGATACAAGGAAGAATGGAAGGATTCTGATAATCCAGTCTATGTACATAAATTCTTTTCCTGTTAAATCCTGAAGGAAAGAGATAGCGGCCACGTTCATAGCTCCTCCCAATGGAGAACCTACGCCGCCAAGTCCGGCGCCCCATCCAATGCAAAGCAGAATCGGCACTGCAGGAGCTGATTTTGAAATATCGTCATATCCTGCTGCGTTTAACATAGCCACAGCAATGGGACAAAACAGGGCGACTACTGCAATATTTGGCAGTACAGTGGAAAACAGCATACTTGCCAAAAGCCATACAATAATCTGCGACTTAATAGTAGGTCCCACAATAGAAAGCACCTTCAGAGCAATCCGGCGGTCCAGTCCAGTGGACTTCCACGGTATCGTAAGCAGACAGGAGCCAAAAATCAAAATAATACTGTCTGAAAAATATCTTGAGGTTACACTTTCCATTGGTATAATATTAAATAATGCGTTTGCCATAATAGGCACAAATGCTGTAACAGTTATGTTTACAGGCTGGGTTACCCACCAGAAAATCATCCAAATTAATACGCCGATTGCTTCTGCGCCTGCCAGCGAAAGGGTATTCTGAAATGCAAAAGTACAGATTGCAAACAGAACCGGCCCTAACACAATATAAAGTAAGCGTTTCATATTCATATCTTTCTCCCTCATGTAAAATTATTTTTTAGAAATGCAATTCTGTACGCCCAATAAGGTCCTTCTGCAAAGGCTTTCCAAGCTCTACAAAATATGCGCTGTATCCAGCTACACGCACAAGCATATCCTTGTAATTTTCCGGTTTTTTCTGAGCTGCCTTCATAGTTTCCACGCTCATAATATTAAACTGTACATGCATTGCTCCCTTGGCAAGATATTCGTCTACAAAGTTTAACAGATTATCTCTTCCCTCTATTCCTGCTACAGAATCCTGTGGAAATCTCATGTTCATCAGAGTTCCGTTGCTTGCCAGGCTGTGATCTACCTTTGTCAGAGAGTTTGTAAGGGCTGTAGGTCCAAAAATATCGTGTGAACAGCAGTCGGTGTGAACTGGTCCCATATTTTCAGAAATAGCCTCTCCTGCTTTTCTTCCGTCAACTGTAGCGTTTGTATTTAATCCCATTGCTACGTTGGCGTTTACAGAATAAACACCAGGGCTGAATTTTCCGCCTCTCGGGTTAACTCTTCCGCTAATATGTTTGCAGTAGCATTCAAACATAAATTCAAATAACTCATCTGCATAGTCGTCGTCGTTTCCATAGTGATGAACCTTGGAGCTGTTAACAAGGGCGTAAAGTTTTTCATGTCCTACCCAATTATCCTTTACCGCCTGCAGCAGCTCAGCTCCAGTACAGCGTTTCTCATCAAATACCAGCTGTTTAATTGTGGACAGGGAGTCTGCACAAGTAGCCATACCACTTGCCTGAGGTCCTGTTCCATTATATTTTGCACCGCCTTCTGTCAAATCCTTTCCACTTTCCAGGCAGTCCTCATAAAATGCTGAAACATATGGAAGCGGTTTTAAAGCTCTGTGTGCATTATCAATAATACACAAGCTGCTGCACATCTGATCTGTCCAGTATTCAAATTGTTTGTCTACGCTCTCTAATACTTCGTCAAATGTCTGATATGTTTCCAGGCTTCCTGTATCCGGGCCCAGATGCTCTCCAATGGCTCCGCACTGAGCCCATCTTGGACAAATCGGTCCGCAGTCTAAACAGCGTCCGCCGTTTAATACCATTTCTAACATTTTTGGAGTATTTACATATGCTGCATCATGCCATCCATATTCTTTTCCAGGAAGGTCAATTTCCACACATCCTACGACACAGTAATCTCTTGCCTCTTCCAAAGTCATGCCTTTTCTCATCATGCCCTTAATTGCCGGTCCGTCGTTGAAAATCTTTGGATGGCCATAGCCTGCGCGAACACACTCAATGGTTTTTACCTTCAGCTCATACGGCGTATTTTCGTGCATACGCACGCAAACCCATGGATTCATCATGCGAGTGTGAGCAGAAGCTTCCAACATCAGCATTGTCAGATCATTGGTAGCGTCGTTTCCGTCTTTATCCATTCCGCCTATAGTCAGACTTTCTCCGCCAAAGCCTCTTCCGTTTCTTAAAGCCATGCTGCCGTAATCCTTCAGCTTTGTAGGATTGTTCATTTTAACGTACTCTACTTCAATCAGCTCCAAAGCAAATTCCTTGGAAATTGTGCCGTTTTTCATATCTGCTTCATAGTATGGATACAGCCACTGGTCCATACGTCCGTAGGAAATAGAATGGCCGTTACTTTCTACCTGAATTAAGGCTGTGGCAATGTTAAAAAGCTGCATTGCCTGCCAAAATGTTTTTGGCGGCTCCCCTGCAATCGCGTGACAGTTTACTGCCATTGCCTTCAGCTCAGCCTTTCTCTTTTCGTCCTGCTCCTTTGCCGCCATTTTTTCTGCCAGCTGTGCATAACGCTCAATATATTTCTTTGTGGCCTCATGCATAATGATCATTGCCTGATAGAACTCTTTTTTGTCCATGTATTCTGGATCTTTCTTGCTCAAGCCAGCCATTCTCTCCTTAGCCTCTTCAATCAGGCCGTTATATCCAACCTTCATCAGCTTTTCATAGTCAATAGCTAAATGGCCTGCGCCGGCATAATGATAAAGGTTAGTCTGGAAAATTCTCTTTCCCAGCTGTGAGCCCTTCTTCTGCTCATCCTCCAGTCTGGACTCTACCTGATCGGCGATTGTTCTTCCCTGCCACCATCTGCAAAGTTCTACAATTTCTTTTCTTTCTTCCTCATTTCTTATATAAAACTGATCGTGCTCTCTCTCCTCAAACGGGTGATGCAGGATCTCGTCAATAATCCAATTTACTGAGAATTCCGGGTAAATCGGTGAAGCTTTCGCAGGAGCGGCAATTTCTCCCAGAATTAAATCCTCGTCATAAATATACAATGTGGTGTTCAAAAGCACTTTCTCAAATGCATATGCGCACTGCAGCTTTCTTGGACATCCCTCATGTTCCTTATAAGACTCCGTAACCAGTCTTAATCTTTCTACATCTACATAATATTCTCTGTCTAAAAATGTCTGGCGCAGATGATTTACACGTGGATATGGAGACCAGTCCTCGTGATGAACCTGATATCCCAGGCAATAATTTTTATCATAGCTTTCTGTTCCTGACGCGGTTGTATGATTCACGCTCATTCCAATTCCTCCTGAATTTTATTTATATTTTTACTCCGCCAATTACTCTTTTTCCTTTGTTCCCACCAGGCAGTGAATGCCTCGGCTGTTAAAGTATTCTGCAAGCTTTTCCACATGCTTCTGGAAGGATTTTCTGTTTATCTTAACGTCCTCCATTTTGTAAGGCATATCCAGAGAGCGGTATTTTTCCTCCCCCAGGCGCATAAAGCTTAAAAGCTGCAGTGTTCTCACATGGCCGCCCAGATCCTTTAATATAAAGTCCGCTGTAGCTTCAATATTTTCCATATTGTCATTTACATCCGGGATAACAGGAATCCTGAGAACCAATTCCCTGTTTTTATCTGTCAGCCTTTTCATATTTTCTAAGATTCTCTGATTTGTTACCCCTGTATACTTTTTGTGGATTTCCAGGTCCATATGTTTAATGTCTGAAATTACAAGGTCTGTGTAAGGCAGCGCCTTTTCTATTTCCTCCCAGTTTACGTGAAGCGTAGACTCAAAACAGGTAGAAATATCTTCTGCCTTACATGCCCTAAATAGTTCTGCCACAAAATCGCTTTGCAGCAGCGGCTCCCCGCCGGAAACAGTGACTCCCCCGCCGGAACGCTCATAATACCCCTTGTCTTTTCGTATTATTTTCATACATTCCTCTACTGACATCAGCTTTCCCCACTGCTTAATGGCTTCTGACGGACAGGCGTCGGAACATGCAAGACAATTGATACATTTTTCCCGGTCAATGGAGCTGATTTTTCCCCGCGTAAATTTTAATACGCCCGGTTCTGGGCATACCTCTTCACATGCACCGCATTTTTTCCGTGAAATACACTTGCTTTTATAAATTCCTGGTTGTATGTAACCTTTTAACCCTTCAGGATTGCTGCACCACTGACACTTGAGGGGACAGCCCTTTAGGAACAATTCTGTGCGCAGCCCCGGCCCATCGTGGATAGTAAAACGCTGAACATTAAAAACATTTCCCTGCTGCGGCAATTCATTCCCTCCTCTCAGTTTTGTTTCATTGTCCGGATCAATTTCTATGTCAATATTGTAACAAAGTCCATATTTAAATAAAATCGGCCGTTGGTACTATCTTTATAGGGAATATTCCCTATATTCCTTTTTTAATCCGCCAAAATTACAGCATTATATACAACCTTATTTTTTTGTTTATGAATTACTTTTGGAAATTCGCACAAAAAAAAGACCAGATCTCTCTGGTCCTTTCCCATTGATACAGCTATACGGCGGAAGGTACATTTTCATTATACCCCCCCCCCCTGTATCTTCTCTTCTTCCCGCCTTTCCAGCCACCGATATAGCTGATAACGGCTGTTTACTCCACATTTTGTATATATATTCTGAACATGCTTCTTCACTGTATGGTAGCTGACTACCAGCTCGTCTGCAATGGCCTGATAAGTCAGTCCGCTTTGCATTAATTTTGCCACCCTAAGCTCTGTAGGTGTTAACGACACCTCCTCCTGTGAAATATTCAGGCTTTTTTCCTCCCCCTTTCCTGAAATTGTAATCCAATGATATCTGTCTATAATTCCATTTGAATACGTCTGGTCATATGTATATACCTTAAAAATATATTCTTTAATTACCCGTGTCAAAACACGTTTCTCCGCCGTCTTTTCATCCTCTCCATTTAGGAGAAAAGGCAGCCAGCTGCAGGGATTTGTGCTGTTAATCTGCTCCCCTACAGCTTCCCCCAGCAGATCCTTTAAACATTCTACAGCCGCCTTATTATAATTTAAAACATGCATAAAATCATCTGTAATAAAGTACGCCTTTTCTCCGGAGGCAATAATTTCACTTTGAATATTAGCAACGATTTTTGCCTGCTCATACTTTTTAAAATTCTTGTATGAATTAGCAATATACACATATATTTCATTCAGCCTTTGAATCTCATCCTCTGTAAAGTCACCTTCCTCCCAGCTTTTGAAAAAAGCCACCTGAATATAAGCATTAATTCCGAAGGCCAGGGTTACGCTGTAGTGCTGCTGAAAGTTTTCTTCAATAAAGCGGACATATGCAGACTTTTCATACCGGTCCACCCCCACTATTTCAGCCGACTTATACAGTCTGGGCTCCACGTCAAAATATGTCAGGCGATCCCGCACCGCCTCCCTGTAGATTAAGTTCCTCACTACATCAAGAGCCGCAATTTTTCGATAAGGATGATCTTCACAATCCATCATAATTCCTTTCCAGCTTGTCCAGGAAAGAAACTGTCCCTCTGTATCAAAATATGAAATCACTGCTTTTTTAAGCCCAAAATTCCGATTCAGAGAATCCAGCAAAACAGAACTGAAAAATTCCTGCGCTGTAATCTGGTATTCTGACATCTCTGAAAAAAATCTTGCCGGATCAATACCGTCACGTTTCATAATGTAATTTTTCTCCTTTTTCTTATACACACCCTGATTCACTTGTCCTAATCTGGATATCTTTCTCACTTCATTCTACATGAATCTGATTGTAACCGCAAGGCTTTATTCCCCATAAAATAGGGAACCTTCCTAATTTCCATTCATAGACAACTTTCTTATAATAAAAGTAAAAAATAGGGAACGAGGGGAAGGGTAAATGGGTGTGAAAGAAGTATTAAGGCAGTTAGATGATTTGTACCAAATATGCCGCAGAGATGAGGCGGAATTACTTTTAGAGCGGGAAATCTCATCCTGCCGCCGCCAAAAGGATGAGGAAGGACTTCTCCTTCTCTTCAATGAATTAATAGGATTATACAGAGAAACAGGCCGGGCTGAAAAAGGAATTTTAATTGCAGAGGAAGCCGCTCTTTTGATTCAAAAGCTAAATTTATGCCAAACACCGCAGCAGGGAGCAACGCTTTTAAACGCTGCCTCTGTTCACCGGGTGGCGGGACATTACAGTCAGTCTCTTATGCTGTATCAGCAGGCGGCAGAAATTTTTCAAAAAAATAATCTGGAAAACAGCTTCTATATGGCCAGCTTATACAATAATAAAAGCCAGGTTTATCTGGATATGAACCAATATGAGGCCGCCCTGAATTATCAGGAAAAAGCTCTATATCTAATTGAAACTTTTTCTAACAGCCAAAGTGAAATCGCCACCACAAAAATAAATATCAGCTATACTTATATGGCCTTAAATAAACTGGAGGAGGCCGGCAGAGTATTAGAGGAAGCAATGGAGTATTATCAAACATCTGGAAAAAATGACTCTCATTACCCAGCTTTCCTTTCTGCCTTTGGACATTTGGCTTTTAATCAGAAGGATTACATTTTAGCAGCCCAATATTTTCAGCAGGCATTAGAAACGGAGCTGAATACCTTTGGTGAAAATGACGCCTGCAAAATGATCCGTTTAAACCTGCAGGCAGCCATGGAGAAAATCAAGCAATGAAAGGCCTTAAATTAGCTGAAAGTTATTATTGGAACATTGGGCGGCCCGTCCTAAAGCAGCGCTTTCCACAAATCCTCTCCCATTTGGCTACAGGCCTGTTTGGGGACGGCTCTGAATGCCTGGAATTTGACGATGATATATCCCAGGATCACGATTTTGGCCCTGGGTTTTGTATTTGGCTGGATAAAGAAGACTATATTTTGGCAGGTGCACAACTTCACACTATTTATACACAGCTTCCAAAGGAATATCTTGGATTTTCCTCCCGCAGTGTCTCCCCCTACGGTAATGACCGGGTAGGCGTTATGGAAATACATGAATTTTTCAGCAGGTATATCGGCGACGAACAGCCTCCAAAGTCCTTACAGCGCTGGCTAAGTCTTCCGGAGGAAAAACTGGCAGCCCTTACATCCGGGAAGCATTTTGAGGATACGAAAGGTACATTTACCTGGCTGCAGCAAATGCTTTCCTATTATCCTGAGGATATCCGCTTAAAAAAGCTGGCGGCTAAGGCCGCCAAAATGGCCCAATCAGGACAGTATAATTACGGCAGATGTATGCAGCGCCAGGATATTGTGGCGGCAAACTTTGCCCTTAATGAATTTCTGGACAATGCAATTTCCATGATATATTTGCTGAACCGGACTTATTGCCCATATTACAAATGGAAATTCAAAGGACTGGAACGCCTTTCCCTTGTAAGAGATGCAGGGGCGCTGATTCTGGAGCTTGCAGAAACAGATCTACAAAAATATGCCTGGCAGCAAACACATTTTACAAATTGGAACCCTTATTTAAATCTGGTTGACAAAAAGGTAAGATTAATTGAAGAAATATGCCGTCTGTGTCTGGAAGAGCTTGAGAAACAAGACCTTATTGTAAAAATAGAAAATGTTATGAATCTGTATCCCACAGAGATTATCCAAAAAATTCAGGACCCTCTCCTTAGGGAAATTCACATTTTAATAGGATAGGAGAAATATAAAATGACTTTAGAAGAAAAAAGAAATTATATGGTGCAGCTGGAATGGGACTTTTTTCAGCAGGTGCAAAATGAGGGCGGCAGAGCAGACTGCCAAAATACTCCACACACCTTTTATATTATGAGGAAAAGCCAGTTTGATGCCTGGCCGGAGACTCTTATTAATTGTTACCTAAATGATCTGAAGAAGGCTAAAGCAGAAGGCAGAAATCCTGTTATGGAAAAATATGCCTGGATGATGAAGGATACCGCCCCACAGCAATTTAAAAATATATGTCATCTCCTGCCAGCTGTTCCCGAGGAAAATCAATCTATAATTAACCAAATTCTTCAAATCCAGCTAACCTGGATGGAGGAATATAAAGCTGCCTACCCTAAGGTCTCGTCAGGAAACAGGGCTGTAAAAAAAGAGCAGGCTGCCGCAGGAAATGCTTCCTTTGAAACTTACCTTTGGGGCGAGCTCTGCACATATTCCCACCAAACACTTTCCGTCTATTTAGATTATATAAAAGAACTGGCTGCCGCAGGAAAAAACCTTGTTTTACTTACCATGGAATATACAGTGGAAAAATATGGCTGTAGAAATCTGGAAGAGGCGGAGGCCTGGAAAAGGCGCTGAAAAAGCCTATTCCCCCTGATTGCCCAATATGCTGTCCGCCTTATTTTTATATATAAGGCTATCCTTTTTTTGCATTCAGCGGCTGCCTTTTTTCATTATAGGATAAACCGGGAAATAAGTAAACAAAAGATAAAAACAAAAACCATATTTGATATTAGCAGCATCTCATAGTCTAATGTGCATAAAGACAATTTGGAATATGAAGGGATGTGATATCAATGGCCACATCCAATATCAAAACTGTTATACAAAGTGATTAAAAATTACGCTACTCTATTTACTGTTACTGCTGTAGAACCATATAAACGTTGGGAATTTGATATGGAAAATACTAACATGTGCGGTCATTGGATTGGCGTTTTTACATCAAAAGGCAATGAAACAGAAATAGATTTCACAGAATATGTGACAGCAAATAAGATAGTTTAACAGCAAAAACTCCCCCTTGGAGCGAGCCAGGGGGCGCACTCTGACAACATAATATACTTGCCTGGGCAGCCGAACAGGCGGCAGCTCTCTATCCGTTCCGAGTCTTGCGGAAAGGGGAGAGGCTTATCTCTTTCCAGCAGGAAGGAGGTGCGACCAATAGATTACATATCTGCTTTTTTTATCTCTGTTGTGGCAGGTATAGTTTGCTACTATATTTGTAAATGGTTGGACGGAGATAAATAACCAACAGCCAACCTAAGTTATTCCTCTTCAAAAGGAAAAAGAAAGGGGCTGTAAAATAAGTCCTTAATTAGGAATTGCCAGTTCCGGCAAATGCCGGTTCTGGCGATTCCTTGTTTCAATATCTGTTATATGAACATGATTTCTGATCTTATATGTAAAAAAACGTACACTTAATAAAGCTATATGTATAACTTTTACATTTTAAGCAACCATTTCTTGTCTCCGCTTTTTATTATGATATTTATAAAGGTTAAAGCCACACGAAATCAATGTGACTTCGAGTATTACGTTTTTCTCGCCTCTCCGAAATAATCTTTTGTAAGATTTATCCCACTTTAAAATCCCAAATGTTCCTTCTGCCTGAATACTTCGATTCATTCCTAAAAGACTTCCTTGGGTGGTTTCAAGATTTTTGATCACCTCCTGATGGATGGCTGTCAATTCCTGATTCATGCGAATTGTTCGATTACCAGAGGCCTTTGAACTGCATTCTTTTTTATGCTGGCAACCATCTCAAGATTCACATTCATAGAGTTCTTCTGTTCTTCCATATTTATTCTTATAAACATGACGTTTGCCTTTAAAGTAAAATCTCTTGCCATTTGGGCAGATCGGGTTCCCAGATTCATCCCTTCCAAAGTTTACAGCACGATATGGGTCTTTATGATATTTCTTATCTGTTGTTTCTTTCTTGAACATAGTGAATTTCATATACTTTTCCATCCCATGCTCTTCACAATAAAGATCGTTATTGTAAGAACCATATCCCGCATCGGCAACTGGATATTTGGGGTAATGTCCGTACATTTCATTAAATTTCTCCATCAGCGGAACAAAGCATTCCATATCTGATGCATAGTGTTTTACATCTACTGCCGCAATGTATTCATCACAGACAGCAGTCTGGAGATTATACGCTGGAAGCAGCTGATCATTTCCCATGTAATCTCTTTTTAAACGCATAAATGTGGCATCATGGTCTGTTTTGGAATAACTGTTTCTTTCATCTCCACAGATTTCTATATGATGTGCATATGTTTTCAAGCGTTCAAGATATCTCTGCAATTCCTGATACTGTTTTTGCTGAATACTTTTTCTGTGACCACAGCCGGAAACAAACGAGGACTCCTTCAGAGCTGTTTCTTTTTTGTACATTTCCAACAGTTCACAAACATAATCAATGGCATACTCTTCCCTCTTTTGAAGCTTTACACCGAAATAGCTTAACACGTTTTGGTTCATGGCCTCGATCAGCATTGAAATCTTTTTAAAAACCTTATCTCGATTTTTTGTACAAGATTTTTTCCATATCCAGGTATATCGATTCGCATTCGCCTCTATTTTAGTACCATCGATATAAGTATGTTCCAGATCCACCTGGTTTTTTTCAAAAATATAAGTATTCACATCCAAAAAAATCTGTTCGATTGAATCTGTAAGTTCATTTCGGATGATGTTGCCGAAAGTAACAAAGGAAGGGGGTCTCATGCCATCAAGCAGGTACATGTATCGGATATCATTTCTACAGAGTTTTTCAATATTTCTCAGAGAACAGATTCCGTGTTCCATAAAAGCAAAGAGTATTACTTTGAGGAGTTTTTGTTCATCACATCTTGGACGACCTGTTTTGTATCCCTTCTCTACAAAATATCCTGATAGGTCAATGTGATCCATTACTTCGCAGAAAGTATATACAGGATCAGAAATATCAATTAATTTTTCAATTTCTAATGGTAATTTTAATTGTCTTACAGTATAATTATTATTGGTATTTTTAGTTAGTCGCATAATTAATTATACCAAAAAAACGCTGAAATCTCACGACCTCAGCGTTTTTTTAGAGCTGTTTTTTTACAGCCCCTTTCGCTTTGTGCACCAATGAAACACATCTGCTTTTCTCTGCTAATATTATATTAATGCAAAAAGAAGAAAATGTCAACTCTTCTTGCAGCAATCCAATCCTATTCCACGAGAATTTTTAGTAACTTCAAAAAGTCTTATTCTAAGCAGTTTTTCTTAGAACTTCCCTTCCTTAGCTGCCTCCTCAATGGCAACTGCCACTGCCACAGTCATACCAACCATCGGGTTATTACCTGCGCCGATCAGGCCCATCATCTCCACATGAGCTGGAACAGAAGAGGAACCAGCGAACTGTGCGTCAGAGTGCATACGTCCTAATGTATCTGTCATACCGTAGGAAGCTGGACCTGCTGCCATGTTGTCTGGGTGAAGTGTACGGCCTGTACCGCCGCCGGAAGCTACGGAGAAGTATTTCTTTCCTGCTTCTACACATTCCTTCTTGTATGTACCTGCTACTGGATGCTGGAAACGAGTTGGGTTTGTAGAGTTACCTGTAATAGAAACGTCTACGCCCTCTTTCCACATGATAGCTACGCCTTCACGTACATCGTTAGCGCCGTAGCAGTTAACCTTTGCGCGAAGTCCATCAGAATATGCCTTGCGGAATACTTCTTTTACTTCCCCTGTATAGTAATCCATCTCTGTCTCAACATATGTAAATCCGTTGATTCTTGCGATAATCTGAGCAGCGTCTTTTCCTAAACCGTTCAGGATAACGCGAAGAGGTTTTTTACGAACCTTATTTGCCTTCTCTGCAATACCGATAGCGCCCTCTGCAGCAGCAAAGGACTCGTGGCCTGCCAGGAAGCAGAAGCAGTCTGTCTCTTCTTCCAGAAGCATTTTTCCTAAGTTTCCATGTCCTAAACCAACCTTTCTCTGGTCAGCAACAGAACCTGGGATACAGAAAGCCTGAAGGCCTTCACCGATAGCTGCAGCAGCGTCAGCAGCTCTCTTGCAGTCTTTTTTGATTGCGATTGCAGCGCCTACAATGTATGCCCAGCAAGCATTCTCAAAACAGATTGGCTGGATTTTCTTAACCATATCATATACGTCCAGACCAGCGTCTTTTGTAATTTTTTCAGCTTCTTCAATGGAAGCAATTCCATAGCTATTTAATACAGAATTGATTTTGTCAATTCTTCTCTCATAAGATTCAAATAATGCCATGATTCTATTATCCTCCTTAAATTATCAATTAACTCTTAACCTTTTACTTGTATGTATCAGCAGTTATATCTGTGATTATTCTTCTCTTGGGTCAATGATCTTAACAGCGTCAGCAACGCGGCCGTACTGTCCTTTTGCTTTTTCATAAGCTGTGTTGGCGTCGTCGCCTTTCTTAATGAAATCTGTCATCTTTCCAAGGTTTACATACTGATAACCAATGATCTGATCGTCAGCGTCAAGAGCAATACCTGTTACATAGCCTTCTGCCATCTCCAGGTAACGAGGACCTTTCTTTAATGTACCGTACATAGTACCAACCTGAGAGCGAAGTCCTTTTCCTAAATCCTCCAGACCAGCGCCGATTGGAAGTCCGTCCTCAGAGAAAGCGCTCTGTGTTCTTCCGTAAACGATCTGTAAGAATAATTCTCTCATAGCAGTGTTGATTGCATCACAGACAAGGTCTGTATTTAAAGCTTCTAACACAGTTCTGCCTGGCAAAATTTCTGCTGCCATAGCTGCAGAGTGTGTCATACCTGAACATCCTAAAGTCTCAACCAATGCTTCCTGAATGATACCTTCCTTTACATTCAGAGTCAGCTTACAGGCGCCCTGCTGTGGAGCACACCAGCCTACACCGTGTGTTAAACCGGAAATATCGGAAACCTGTTTAGACTGTACCCATTTTGCTTCTTCTGGGATTGGCGCAGCACCATGATTAACGCCCTGTGCTACTGTACACATTTTTTCTACTTCATGTGAATAAATCATGTTAAAACTCCTTTCAAATATGTAATTTCGAAAAGTAATTTGTCCAGTTGGCATGATTGAAAATTTCACGCCATACTCGGTTATATTTTCTCATAAAATGTCGATTTCGTCCATACCTTTTTTGCTTTTTTTCCAGCTGTTTCCAGTATATTCCAGGTTTTCTGTCTTATTCTGTCTTTTTATCCGGCAGTCTGCTGAGAATAAAGACAAATGTCAGGAAGAATGTAATTCCTTTTAAAATGCTGGATGTAGTTAAAGCCCACCAAATACCGTTAAGGCCCAAGGCTGTTGCTCCAAACAATAAGGCCAAAGGAATTCTGGATGATGTTAAAGTGATGCTGATGGCAGAGCAGATAAATGTTTTTCCAAGGCCGGCCAGCGCCCCTACTGTCATCAGCTCCACGCACATAAACAGCTGACCGTATCCAATAATCTTTAAATAGCTGACTCCATGAGGGATGACATCCGGCTCATGGATAAAAATACGAAAAATAGGCTCGCTTAAAAATACTAAAAGTCCTGTTGTAAATAATCCCCAGACAGCAATCAGTCCTGCCGCCGTAAAATAACCTTTTCTGATTCTGTCATACTTTTTTCCGCCGAAATTCTGACCTACAAAAGCATTTAAGGCAGTTCCGAAGCCTTCTGCCGTCATCCAGGAAATAGATTCAATCTGCCCTCCTACTCTCTGCACGGCCACAGCCGTATCTCCCCAGGAGGCTACCATTCTGGTTAAAAGCATGGAAATGGTACAGTACAGCATGTCCTGCACAGAAGTAGGCAGACCAATTTTGATCATTGTTACAAAATATGGGAACGGCGTTTTCTCCCACAGCTTAATTTTATTAAATAATATTTGATCTTTTTTAGCCATTAAAAACATTACGAAAGTAACTACAGCCTGGGCCATAACAGTAGCGGCGGCCGCTCCTGCAGCCTCCATTCTGGGAAAAGGCCCGATTCCAAAAATCAATATGGGGTCCATAACCATATTGCACAATAAGCCTACGCAGTTGGCTGTAAAAGGCGCCCTGCTGTTTCCGATAGCTGTAAACAGGCCGGTTAAAGTCTGGTTTAAATATGCAAATATAATTAATCCGCCGGCGATTCTTAAATAAATTACTGCGTCCCCCACAATTTTGTCTGTCTGCAGTCCAAAAAATCCAATCAGCTGAGGCGTAAATAGATTCATAATAATTCCGTATATTACAGCCAGCACAATCGCCAGCTGAATAGCCCCTCTTCCGTACTGCACCGCCTTTTTCTTTTTGCCCTCTCCTAGAGAATGGGCTACTTTCACCTGACCTCCCATTCTGGCCAGCATCACAACGCCCTGGGACAGCCATGTATACATTCCCGCAGCTCCCACGGAAGTAACAGCAGCGCTTCCGATTCTTCCAATCCAGGCCATATCCGTCAAATTGTAAGCCATCTGAACCATAGACGTGGCCATAATAGGAACAGCTAGTTCTGTCAAAGATTTGACAATATTTCCATTGAGCAAATCTACTGTTTTTCTCATAAACTTTGCATCCCCTCTATTTTCAGTCAGAATCTTATTTTATCATTATCCTGAAAATTAATCTACTGGAACATAAAAAAAGAAGGCGCAAAATGATAGGCCCTCCCGGCTTTTCCATTTTGCGCCGCCCCTTCTCAGCCCTTTCCGGCTGAGCCAAACAGCTTCATTTTTTCTTTTACAGCTTCTTTTGTGGCTTCCACCCCAAAGGGAATTAAATCTGTCAGTCCCTTACCAGGACCATATGCCTCTGCCATAGCCTTGGCGCCGGCTAAATTCATGTCTGTAAATATGTTTACCTTGCTGATTCCCATTCTGACAGCTTCCTGAAAATCATAATCTGTCAGCCCGGAGCCGCCGTGGAGAACTAAAGGACAATCTATCATTTCCCCAATTGTCTGAATTCTGTTAAAATCCAGCTTTGGCGGCAGCTTGTATGCCCCGTGGGCAGTTCCTACTGCAATAGCTAAAGCGTCCGCCTCTGTTCTGTTTACAAAATCTCTGGCCTGGTTCGGGTCAGTATAATACTTGGAAGCATCGTCTAAAATGTGATCTCCCTCTGCAGAGCTTGGATTATCTCCCACATGGCCAAGTTCTGCCTCTATTGTGGCTCCCTGACTGTGGGCCAGACAGGCGATTTCCTTAACGCGGCGCACATTCTCTTCGTACCCTTCTGTGGAACAGTCATACATAACAGAGGTAAATCCCAGCTCTAAAGCCTGCCTGCAGGTTTCAGCCTTTAATCCGTGGTCTAAGTGAACCACCACCGGCACTTTGGCCTTCTTAGCCATTGGAATTAAAAGATAAGATAATTCCTCTAAGGGGCCAAAAGGCAGCAAAATCTCTGCGGTTCCAATAATAACAGGGGACTGCAGCTCTTCAGCAGCGGCAATCACCCCTCTGGCCTGCTCCATATTTACAGTATTAAAAAGTCCCACAGCATATTTTCCTTTTTTGGCGGGAATTAATACATCATTTAAATTCGCTAACATATTATGTCCTTTCTCAATCTGTTTTTAAAGCGTCGTCAAAAGCAATGTCTGACGGGGAGAAATTAATTTTCTTTGTAAATTCACAGGCCTCTGTGCCGCCGAATACACGTTCCATTCCGCTGTCCTCCCACTCAATAGAAAGAGGTCCGTCGTATTTTTTATCATTGAGCACGCGGATAATCTTATCAAAATCCACATCCCCGTGACCTGGAGATACAAAGTTCCATCCTCTTCTAGGATCTCCAAAGGTAATGTGAGAGCCTAAAATTCCGTTTCTTCCGTCCAGGTTTACAGCTACGTCCTTAATATGAACATGATACACCCTGTCTGCAAAATCGTAAAGGAAAACAGCAGGATTTATTCCCTGCCACAGCAGATGGCTGGGATCAAAATTAATGCCTAAGGTTTCTCTGTACTCAAATACCTCCAAAAGCTTCTTTGTGCTGTAGTAGTCAAAAGCGATTTCTGTAGGGTGAACTTCCAAAGCAAATTTTACTCCGCATTTGTCAAATTCATCCAGAATAGGAGTCCAAAGTCTTTTTATTTCCTCATACCCGGCATTTACCATTTCTTCAGAGGTCTGAGGGAAGGAATACCAGAATTTCCATATCGGAGAGCCCATAAATCCAGTAACTACCTTTACTCCCATTGCCTTTGCGGCTCTTGCCGCATACTTCATTTCCTCAATGCCCCAGGCTCTAATTTCTTCTGGCTTTCCTGCCAATTCGGCAGGGGCAAAGCCGTCCAGCCTGGAATCCCACAAGTCTCCTACACACTGTCCCGGAAGGTGGGCGCCTATGGCCCAGCAGCCAAGTCCGTATTTTTCCAGCGTATTTTTTACTTGGGCCACATAATCAGGATCCTCTGCGGCCTTTCTCACATTCAGCTGTCCCCATGTAGCTATTTCCAGACCTTGATATCCCATCTGCTTTGCCAGGCTGCACATCTCCTCCAAACCTAAGTCCGCCCATTGTCCTGTAAATATTGTAACTGGTCTTGCCATAATATTCCTCCTGACTTTTTTTATTTCACTCGTTCCTCGTTCCATAAAAAACTACGGGAAACCCGAACTTCGCTATCGCGAAACTATTTTTTATTGTTATGAGCACTTAGTGCCTGTGTTTTAGGCACTTATGTGCGATACATGAAAAATAGTTTGCCAGGTCTTTCACGAGCATTACTATTTTTTAATTATTTTACGTCTACCCAAACATTTCCCTGCCCGCTGCTTTTAAGACATGCTTCCACAAAATTTAAACCGTCTAAACCGTCTGCGGCCGTAGGATAATCTATCATATCCTCTGTAAACGTATCATCGGCTTTTGCCCTGATACACTTTATAAAACTGGCGTACAGGTTGGCCATAGCCTCCAGCCATCCCTCTGTGTACCCACTGGGCAGTCTGCCGTAGGAAGCCGCTTTGGGAGCAATAAAGCTGTGCCCTCTGTGCACCTCCTGAATCCTGCCGTCCTCCCTGATTATAGTAATCACTTCCGGATTTTCCTGGAACCACTGAATCGTTCCCTTACTTCCGTATATTCTTACGCGCAGGCTGTTGTCGTGCCCGATTGCCACCTGGGAAGTCCAGTAAACTCCAGTAGCCCCGTTGTCGTACTCTACCAGCACTACGTCGTTGTCATCTAAAACTCTTCCAGGCACCACCACGTCCATTTTGGCTAAAACCCGTTTCACCTTCAGGCCGGTCATCACTGCAACTGCATTTTCCACATGTGTGCCCAAATCTCCCAGACAGTTTACATTTCCAGACTGAGCAGGATCACATCTCCAGCTGCCCTGTTTTCCGCCCCACTGTCCTTCAAAAGCCAGCCATCCCTGAGGATATTCTGCCATAACAGTGCGGATTTCTCCTATTTCCCCCGCCTTAATGATTTCTCTGGCATGTTTTGCAGTTACATGGCCCATGTATGTATAAGTAACTAAAAATAACAGACCCTTTTCCTCAGCCAGCTGCTTTAACTCCCTGGCCTGGTCTGCCGTTACTGCCAAAGGCTTGTCGCAGGACACGTGAATTCCTGCTTCCAAAAAAGCCTTGCAGATGGAAAAATGAGACTGGTTGGGAGTTACCACCACTACAAAGTCGATTCCATCCTCCCTGGCCCCCTCTTTTTCCGCCATAACAAAGGCATTTTCGTAGCAGCGCTCCGGGTCAATGCCCAGCTGCTCTCCCATTTCATAGTTTTTTTCAGGCGTTCTGGAAAAACAGCCGGCCGTAATTGCGGCCTGTCCGTCCAGATTTAAAGCCTTTCTGTGGGCGTCTCCAATAAATGCGTCCGGCCCTCCGCCTACCATGCCATATCTTAGTTTTCTTCCCATAGTGTGCCTCCTCTCTTAAAATCCTGCTTTTTTAATCCCTGCTCAATACGTTTTTCCTGTTCCTCTACTGTAAGAATTCCTCCTAAAGCGTCATAGGCTTCCACACAGCTGGCTCCTGTAGCCGCCGCCACCTTTAAACACATTTCTAAGGAACGCCCCTTTAACATTGCAGATAAGAACCCGGCGATTGTAGTGTCTCCGGCCCCTGTGCCTGATAAAACTGCAGCAGGCTTATAGCTTTTTTCAAATCCTTCTCTGTCAGCCCAGTCCTCCATAGACTGTCCCAGCCTTTGTCCCGCTTTTTTCAGCTCATTAGCATTTCCCATTTTATAATAAATTCCAGGGGCCCCGCACTTAATGAGAATACTTTTAGCCCCTAATTCTTTGGCCTTTTTAGCCAATGGCTTTACATCATTTTCAAGAGACATTACTTCTGTAATCTCCCTTGTTCCCGCTGCTTTTACCAGTTTCTCATATCGTTCCCTGTCAATCATAAAACACAGCTCTTCAAAACTGGGCACAAAAAAGTCTACATAAGGCAATACATTTTTAAGAATTTCCTCCCAGTTTTCCCTTCCAGGCTCTGAATCCGGCTCTACAGCCGCTAAATCTAAAGAAGTAATTACCCCTGTTTCATCTGCCTTTTGAAATACTTTTGACAGCTCTTTTCCCTGATCTTTGTACATCTGCTTCATCAAAGGCGGATAACCAAAGTGGAATAAATCAGCCTCCTCCACCTTCTCCCAGCTTATGTCAGAATAGGAAAATGTATGATTCGCCCCTGGATTGTGGAAAAAAATCCTGTCTATTCCCGGCATAGCCAACACAATACTGTAGGAGGTGGAGGAAGCAGGGTCTGTAATCAGACCCTGCTCACTGCCATATTCCTTTAAAATAGACCGGATAATTCTGCCAAACTCATCTTCCCCGGTTTTTCCCATAAGGCAGACGGTGATTCCCATTTTTTTCATGGCCAGCCCTGTATTAGCCACCACGCCTCCAGTATTTACCTGAGCCGTCCCAACATTTACCAGATTTCCAGGCTTTAACAGGTTCTCCACCTTTTCCTGTCTTTCCTCTCCGGTTTTCAAATTATCCCCTCTTTTTTCCGGAAACACAGGGGTAATGTCCAGGCAAATGTGGCCCGCCACAACTGCTTTTCTTTCCCTCATCCTCTCACCTCTTTTATTCCTCAGCAAAATGAGTAACTTTAATTTTTTCTCTCTACTCAATTCCCATAAGCAGCTTCATTACGTACATTTCCAGACCTTCAAAGTCTCTGTTCTCTACACACTTCTTCTGGAACTCGTAATCAAATTTATCTACCTTAGCCTCCAATGCTCTGAAAATATCTAGGCTGTTCTGCACATGCTTATAGCTGTCCTCGTCCTTTGTTGTTCTCATAGCTTTTACATCCAGGCCTACGTACTCTCCGTGATCTCCGTAGCCGTTTTCCTTTAATACCTTTACCTGGTTAAAGGCCGCCCTGAGATTTTCCACGCCAAAAGATTTATCCTGGTCATATTTAATGCCATTTTGATCATTTAAATGAACTGTCATCAGCTTGCCCATAGCCATAGCAAAACCGATTTCATGGGCCGGGTCTAAGCCGGCTAAAATTGCATGGGCGCTTTCTAAGTTTCCTCCCACCCGGCTGGGATCAATAGTAGCCGCAGAAACAGCCATTACATGTCCCATGGTTCCGCAGATGCTTCTGTCAATG
Source organism: Lachnoclostridium edouardi (assembly GCF_900240245.1). Taxonomy (GTDB): domain Bacteria; phylum Bacillota; class Clostridia; order Lachnospirales; family Lachnospiraceae; genus Lachnoclostridium_A; species Lachnoclostridium_A edouardi. The sequence goes on along the minus strand of NZ_OESQ01000001.1, from coordinate 2,697,381 downwards.
GGCTCGTTTGGCTTTGGTTCAATACAAATACGAATTGCAGGATCATACTCCAGCATTTTATTAATGGCTTCAATCAGCATCTTCGTAGCCCACACAGGAGATTTTGCCTCGGCGCAAAGGGTGCCTTCTCTTGCCAGCCACAGCACTACCATATCGCAGCCTAATTCCCTTGCAATATCAATAGACCTGTAAGCTCTCCACATGGCGTACTCCCTGTCCTCCTCTGAGGTGCTCATAAATCCGCCGTCTGCAGTATGTTCATCCATCCAAAGTCTGGGGGCCACAAATTCTGCAGCTAAGCCGTATTGATCCAGCAGCTTTTTTAAATCCCTTGCTTTTTGTTTAATTTCTTCTTCTGTATAATCATTAATATTCGGTACTGCATCATCATCATGGAACTGGATAGCAGAAAAACCCATTTCAGCAAATTTCTTTATTTTTTCTTCAAATGCAATATCCTTTCTTGTCTCTGGTCCATAAGAATCTGCTCCCGGATGTACGTTCCACGGTCCTACTGAAAATTTAAACTTTGACATTGCTTATTCCTCCTATTTTTAATTTTACTTCCAACCCCTTTGTCTGGGTACAAATAGTTCTCAAAATATTTACCAGTGCTGTTATTTTCATTATATAGATTATAGATATTTTTTCTCATATTAACATGCTTTTAAAAAACGACTAATTAGCTTTTTTTCAATTAAAATGCAGAATGTGGCTCTTGACAAATACACAGAGAAATCTTACCATCAGTATACAAGGAAGGAGGCTGTATCTTGAAAAACCAATACGAGATTATTTCCCACACAACCATTCACAGTTTTAAAATTTTTCTGGTAAATCTTTTATATAGAGAGCCTCACGTTCATGGGGATATAGAAATATGCTATATTTTAGAAGGTTCTGTTATCATGTGCTCTGCAGGCCAAAAGCTTTGTTTTAAGAAAAATGATTTTGTAATTTTTAATTCCTGCCAACCCCATGAAATCTACGGAGATGAGAACAATCCTGCTTTGATTTTAGCTCTGCAGGTTTCCCCCTCCTTTTGTAAGGATTATTTTCCCAAAATTCAGGATTTAGATTTTTCCTTCTGTTTATGCAATAGCTGCCTTTCTCCACAGGATGCCAATATATTTCAGGGCACCCTTTTAGAGCTGTCCCGATTATATTTTTCTAAAAGCCAGGGGTTTGAATTTCGCTGTATCAGCCTTTTAAACCTGCTATTTTATTATATTATTACAGCAGTTCCCTACAATCAGGCTGAGCCAGAGGAAAAGAACAGAATTTTAATAAGAAATCAAAGAATACAAAGAATTTCCCAGTATATCCAGGAACATTACACGGAAAAGCTGCTGCTGACACAGATGGCGGAAGCAGAAGGGCTGACTGTATCTTACTTGTCACATTTTTTTAAAGAACATTTTCACCTTTCTTTCCAGGAATATTTATCCAGCATACGCTGTGAAAAAGCCAGGCAGCTGCTGCTTTTAACAGAACATGGCCTACTGGATATTTGTTTGGAATCTGGCTTCTCAGATATTAAATACATGAATAAAGCATTTTTTAAAAAATATGGCTGCACTCCCAGGCAATACAGAAAGGATATATTAAAGGCGCCTTTGCCTGTTCAGCAAAAAACCATACTTAGCACACAAAACTTTTTTTCCGACACCACCAGTCTTGTTCTGCTAGAACAATATTTCCTAAACGCAGAAAAAATTTTAAAAGAATATTCTTTAGGAAAGGTTTTATAAAATATTTTTTACTTTATCTCTGCCGTTTAATTGGCTTTGCCGGTCTAATCTGATACTGTAGCAATTTTTCCGGCTTCCAAATAACCTACCGACTTTTCTACCGCTAACGGCACTCTCATTGTTGTTTGCACATTCAGCTGGCGGCTCGTATTTCCAATATACTAAAAAGCTTCCTGGAAAAACTGATTGATCTCACTGATATAACCGTATTAGTTACCGACGGCCTGTTTGTCCGAAGGAAAATTAAAAGTCATTTTCAAGTTGACTTCTTCCTTCTCTACATAAGTATATCTGCATAAGTCTTTCATTTTTCTCCACACAACACTTCTGTTTACAGGCTGAGGATTTTTATTTAAAAATACCGGACCTTTTGAAATTCCGCTGCTTTAGCAATAGGATTTCAGTGTTTTTCCTAAACCAGCCGGAAAAAATGCAATTCTGTTTTACTCATAAACCGGCTTTCTCTGCTGAAAAACACCCTAGGTGTTTTAAATTGACGCACCTTATATTCTCCCAAACATATGTATTCTAAAAAATAGAAGCTGCCGTCCTCTTCTGACGTCAGCTTCCATTTTAACTAATCTTTATTTTTATTTTCCAGACAAAAATTCGTCGATGCCTCTGGCTCCTGCTCTTCCTGCTTCCATAGCCAAAATTACAGTTGCCGCGCCTGTTACGGCGTCTCCTCCTGCATAAACTCCCTCTTTTGTTGTCTGTCCGTTATTTTCTTCAGCAATAATACATTTCCATTTATTAATCTCCAAACCTTCTGTAGTGTTGGAAATCAATGGGTTAGGCGATGTTCCAAGGGACATAATCACTGTATCGCAGTCAATGGTAAAGTCGGAACCAGCTACCTCTACCGGTCTTCTTCTTCCGGAAGCATCCGGCTCTCCCAGCTCCATTTTTCTCACTACCATGCCTTTTACCCAGCCGTTGTCATCTGTAAGAATCTCCACTGGATTTGTAAGCAGATTAAAAATAATGCCTTCCTCCTTTGCATGGTGAACCTCCTCCACACGGGCAGGCAGCTCTGCCTCGCTTCTTCTGTACACAACATGTACGTCCGCGCCCAGACGAAGAGCTGTTCTGGCGGCGTCCATAGCAACGTTTCCTCCGCCTACAACACATACCTTTTTCCCTGCGGCAATAGGTGTGTCGTAGTCGTCTCTAAAGGCCTTCATCAGGTTGCTTCTTGTCAGATACTCGTTAGCTGAAAATACGCCGTTGGCGTTTTCTCCTGGAATTCCCATGAATTTTGGAAGTCCTGCGCCGGAGCCAATAAATACAGCCTGGAAACCTTCTTCGCTCATCAGCTCGTCAATCGTAACAGACTTTCCAATTACTACGTCAGTCTCAATTTTTACTCCCAGCTTTCTAACATTGTCAATTTCTGTGCGCACAACAGTTTCCTTTGGCAGACGGAACTCTGGAATACCATATGTAAGCACTCCTCCGGGTTCGTGAAGAGCCTCGAAAATAGTAACCTCATAGCCCATTTTAGCCAGGTCTCCCGCACATGTAAGTCCAGAAGGGCCGGAACCAATAACAGCTACCTTTTTGCCGTTTGTCTTTTCAGGTTTTGCCGGCACAAATCCGTTTTCTCTGGACCAGTCCGCCACAAAACGCTCCAGCTTTCCAATAGAAACTGCCTCGCCCTTAATTCCGCGGATGCACACGCCCTCGCACTGTGTTTCCTGAGGACATACACGGCCGCAAACTGCAGGCAGAGCAGATGATTCTGCAATGATCTTTGCCGCTTCCTCAAAATTCCCCTGAGCTACTTCCTTAATAAACCCGGGAATATTAATAGATACAGGGCAGCCGCCTACACATTTTGCATTTTTACAATTCAGGCACCGCTTTGCCTCTTCCATTGCCTCTTCTTTATTATAACCTAAGCACACCTCTTCAAAGTTTGCGGCTCTTACCTTAGGGTCTTGTTCTCTTACTGGTACTTTCTTTAAAACGTCCATTATTTATCACCTCCGCAATGTCCGCAGCCGCCGTGGTGGGTTTCCCCCTCCTGGGCCTTCAGCATGGCGCGGCCTTCCTCTGTCTTATACATCTGCTGCCTTTTCATAGCCTCGTCAAAGTTAATCAGGTGTCCGTCAAACTCCGGTCCGTCTACACAGGCAAATTTCACCTTATCTCCTACAGTAAGGCGGCAGGCTCCGCACATTCCTGTGCCGTCTACCATAACCGGGTTCATGCTGACAATTGTAGAAATCCCTAATTCCTTTGTCAGCAGACAGACAAATTTCATCATAATCATAGGTCCGATAGCCACGCACACGTCATAGTGATTTCCAGCTGCCACCAGCTCCTTCACCACGTCTGTAACCATGCCTTTTCTGCCATTAGAACCGTCGTCTGTAGTCACATAAAGATTTCCGGCTACTTCCCTCATCATGTCTTCCAGAATCACCAGCTCTTTATTCTTTGCTCCCATAATTACATCTGCCTGGATGCCGTTTTCATGGAACCACTTTACCTGAGGATATACAGGAGCTGTTCCAACTCCTCCGGCCACAAACAAATATTTTTTCTTTTTTAATTCTTCTATATCTTCCTTTACAAAGTCAGAGGCATTTCCCAAAGGACCTACAAAATCCTGGAATACGTCTCCCTCCTTTAAATCAGCCATTTTCAGGGTGGAGGCTCCTACTGTCTGGAATACAATAGTGACAGTTCCCCTTTCCCTATTAAAATCACAGATTGTTAAAGGAATTCTTTCTCCCTTTTCATCCATTTTTACAATTACAAACTCTCCTGGCTGGCACGCTTTTGCCACGCGTGGGGCTTTTACGTCCATCAGGTAAATCTTATCGGCAAGCTTTTCTGCCTTTACGATTGGAAACATATTCTTTTCCTGCCTTTCTTTTACTGATGTATTTCTGCTTTACACATTTTTCTCTCTTTAATTCAACATATTAGCATTTTAAACGGCTGTTGGCAACAAAAAATAATAAAATTCATTTATACGCAATTTTGGGGAATGCTGCAAAAGACGTTTCTTCTGTTTTGCAGCATTCCCCATACTGAGGTTTACAACGCCCTTAGGCTTGTTGTCAAATGTAATTAAAAGTCTACTTCTTCATCAAAGTAGCAGCATTTCAGCAGCTTTGCCATCTGCTCTGGATTAATGCTTCTTGGGTTGGAGCCTGTGCAGGCATCTCCTACTGCCAGCTCTGCAACCTGTGGAAGCTTTTCCATAAATTCTTTTTCGTCAATAATTCCGCCTTCATACTCTTTAATGCAGGTTGGAATATCCAAAGCTGCGTTCATTTTCTTAATATGAGCGATTAAAGCGTCAACTAACTGGTCGTCAGTTTCTCCTGCCAGGCCAAGGAACTTTGCAATCTTAGCGTATCTCTTAGCTGCCTCTGGCTCTTTTGCATTGAATTTGATTACTTTTGGAAGGTACATTGCGTTTGCACAGCCGTGTACAATATGTCCGCCTGTATATGCTGCTCCTGTTTTATGAGCCATAGAATGTACAATTCCTAATAAAGCGTTGGAGAAGGCCATACCTGCCAGGCACTGTGCGTTGTGCATTCTGTCTCTGGCTTCCATATCTCCGTTGTAAGAAGGAATTAAATCCTGGCTGATCATTTCAATTGCATGAAGAGCCAACGGGTCTGTATAATCACAGTGAAGTGTGGAAACATATGCTTCAATTGCATGAGTCATAGCGTCCATACCTGTGTGAGCTGTCAGTTTTTTAGGCATAGTCTCTGCCAGATCTGGGTCTACAATAGCTACGTCTGGTGTAATATTAAAGTCAGCTAAAGGATATTTAATACCCTTGTTGTAATCTGTAATAACAGAGAATGCAGTTACTTCTGTAGCTGTACCTGATGTAGAAGGAATTGCACAGAATTTTGCTTTTGTACGCAGAGTCGGGAAGTTAAATGGGATGCACAGATCTTCAAATGTAACGTCCGGATACTCATAAAATGCCCACATAGCTTTTGCAGCGTCAATAGGTGAACCGCCGCCGATAGATACGATCCAGTCCGGCTCAAATTCACGCATAACTGCAGCGCCCTTCATAACAGTATCTACAGATGGGTCCGGCTCTACGCCTTCAAATAATTTTACTTCCATTCCGGCTTCTTTTAAGTATGCCTCTACCTTATCCAGGAAGCCGAAACGTTTCATGGAACCGCCGCCTACAACTACAATGGCTTTTTTGCCTTTTAAAGTCTTTAAAGCTTCTAATGCATCTTTGCCGTGATATAAATCTCTTGGTAATGTAAATCTTGCCATGTCTGTTTCTCCTTTTTTTATTAATTTTAGATTTGTTTTTACGTAAGTTCTTAGTTTTATGTAATTTTTGTTTGTTATTTTATTAACGTTATAAATATAACATACTTTTTTCTTTTTTGGAAGATACAAAAAAGGAATACCTTTATTCCTTTCAGGCATTCCTCTTATTTTATTTCACTTTGTTATTCTTTCTATTATCTTATTACTTTTAACAGCCTCATTCTCCACAATACGCAACAAACGTTTTTCTGCCTCTGTCTGCCTGCAGTCCTGCCTGTAAATAGCCACGTCCTTATATTCATTTCCCGGGCGGCTGCAGATTCTCTGCACCAGTCCCTGAGAAAGGTTCAAAGCTTCTGAGCCGGGGGCGTCCCACATATATGCTCCGGGCACCAGCTTCACCATTTGACGGCCGCTGTCCTTATCCTGAACATAAATACATTTTTTCCCCTCCTGGGAATCTGCGCTGAAACTAAAATCCGGAATGATTTCGCTTCCATATATGACCTCAGTATACTGGGCTAAATCTAAATATGTAAGCTCCTTCTTTTCAGCTAAGGAATGATTTTTCTTCATAACCACCAAGTAAGGGAAGCTGACCAGCTCATGGTAGACCAGATTTTTTTCTTTCATCAGCTTCTGATAATAAGAGGCATAGGCGCTTGGATAGCGGGTAATCCCCAGGCTGCAGACTTTTTCTCCTACACGGGAAATCACTTCTCTGGCCCCTGTTTCTTCAAAATGAAGGGACATTTCCTTTTCACCTGTATGTTCTGCTGCAAAAGCAGCCACTGCATTTTGAATATATTCTGCCCTGACTGCCGCCAGACAAAGACAATATTTTTTCTTTTCATTTTTGTCTTTCAGCTGCTCCAGCTGGTCCACCTTTGCCAGCACCTCTTTGGCATGGCGCAAAAATTCCTCCCCTGCCTCTGTAGGCACAATTCCTCTGCCGGTTCTGTTGAAAATGGAAAACCCCATTTCCTTTTCCAACTCCCTGACAGCCCTGCTCAGGTGAGGCTGATTCATATACAGATTTTCAGCTGCCTGAGTAAAGGAACCTGTCTTTTCTACTTCCGCTGCATACCGCAAAAACTGTAAATTCATATTAGTCTCTCTTTCTAGGCTAAAATGTCTGCTTTACCCTCTTGTACATTCTGAAAGAATAACATAAGTTAAAATATGTTTGCTCCTCGCTTTCCAAAATCATTTTCCACTGAGGATGCTTGTCCAGATTTTCCATCCACGTATCAGCCTCATACGTAAAATCAATCCAGGTAATATGGGCTATATTGCAGTACGGCAGAAACTGTTCATAAATACTTTGTCCTCCGGCTATAAAAACGTCTTCTGACGGGTATCTTTCCAGCTCCCATAAAGCCTCCTTTAAGCTGTGGCAGATAATGGCTCCCTTTACCTTGTAGTTTTTGTCAGAGGTAAGCACAATATTAGTTCTTCCATATAAAGGCTGTCCCCCAGGCAGGCTTTCCAGGGTTTTTCTTCCCATAACTACAACCTTTCCAAGAGTTTCCTCCCTAAACAGCTTCATATCGTCAGGTATAGATACAAGAAGGCCTCCCTGCTTTCCTATAGCCCAATTTTTATCTACTGCCGCAATTATATTCATGTTAAAAATTCCTCCCCAACGTCTCCTGTCTTACAGTTTTCAGCATAGCTTTCATATTAGCTGCAAAGGCGTCAAAAGGCTGGTACGGCCACACCGGCTCTGTCCAGAAAACTTCCGCCATAGCCTTTATTTGCTCCTCCTCAGTCATATTGGAAAGAACCGCCTTTTCCATTACAGACTTAGCCTTTTTTGCGTCCTCCAGACATTTTTCCCAAATATCAGGGCTTTGCTGTAAAGATATTATGCCGTAGTGGGAAAGCAAAATCAACTGGGCTCCCAGGCCTTTCATCTTTTCTATAGACTGAATGGCGCTGGTATATCCAACTAAAAAGCAAGGCATAAAGCCTGCTTCTCCTGCGTAGACCCCTGCAGTTTCACAGCACATAAGCAAGGCTTTTTCACAGCCCCTTCTTTTCACTAAATACGAAAGGCAGTCCCTGGTGTGGCCCGGCGTTTCTACTGCTGTAACCTGCCAGCTCCCCAAATCTACAGACTGGCCGTCAGTCAATGTTTTATCAGCCCTTAATTCCCACTCCTCATAAGCAGGCTCTTTCATATTCTGAACTTTTGCTCCCGCCAGATTCATACGGCGGATAGCCGCCAAAGCAGATTCCTTTTCCAGAACCCCTTTTCCGTGAGGCGCCGTATATACTGTTAAGTCAGGCCATTTTCTTCTTAAAAAAGGGAGGCCGGAAACGTGATCATAGTGAGAATGGGTAAGAAATACATAGTCCAGCTTCTCTCCCTTTAAAGCCTCCTCTGTGCGTTCTGCCATTTTCTCCCCGCAGCAGGCCATGCCTGTGTCAAAAAGGAAGTTTTTTTCCCCCTTAATCAGAAATACATTTCCCGGAAGATCTCCGCTTACGTCATATATATGATTTATCATAATTCATTACTCTCATAAAAGCTGCAGACCTTTTTCATTTTTCCGCAGGTCATAGCTCCTTCTGAACACTTTCCCGTCATAAAGCAAGTAGGGCCAAAATAAGAAAACAGCACAGGATGCTTTTGTCTTAAAAGCTTTAAAAGCTGGTCCGCATTATTCTTAATCTCCCACTGGGCTCTGTTGCATGTTCTAAGCCTGAAAAATGTGTATAATTCATGGGCGTTAATAGTAGTCATCACCGGCACAGTCATTCCGCTTAACAAAAGGTATGCCTTGTCCCAGTAATAAAATCCCAGCTCCTCCAGCTGTTTTACTGCATCTTCGCTTTTTTCAAATACTTCTTTATATTTATCCTCCAGGCCTGCTTCTACAATGCTTTCAGGAAGCACATATTTTTTATAGCTGCAGTTTTTAATATATCCTGGAATAATAATAGACTGCATTCTGTGGCGGACTAAATGAGTAATTCCGGCCAGAGAAATTTTGTGGAATATAACTGTAAAATCCACCTGTTCCAGCTCTCTTTTTCTGCCTGTTTTTAACAGCTCTTTTATAATTAATTTCTGTTTTTTCTCATCCTTGCTCCAGGCATTCACTAACTCCAGGTCACTGCAGCCATAATTTAAGGCCGCCGCCTTTACAATCAGCTCCTCTGGATGTTCTGTGCTGCTGATTACTGATACAAAAGGCGTTTTAGACTGGTCTGCTTTTTTCTCTCCATTGTCAAAGATTTCCGCCAGTTTTGTATCCTTTGCCATGTCCGGTTTTCTCACCGCCAAAAACGGCAGCTTTTCTTCACACTGTGCAAACAAAGACTGGCCCAGCTCTACTAATTCAGGATAATTTTTTCCTCTCCCGTATACCATTTCATTCATAATTTTTATTAGCTGGCGGGCGTTTACAGAGCAATAAAAATTACTTCTAAAGCTGTAGGGCAGCACAAACCGGGCGTCCTCTTTTGGAATTCCCGCCTCAATCAGCTCATTATACTGCTGGAATAAATATTCCATATGAGAGGAGTACAAATTCTCCAGTTTTTCTTTTTTCTCCTGCTCATAATGGGAAAAATCCGGAGTAAAATAACCCATTTTTCCAAAATCCACATATCTTCTGGACTTTACTGTAAAAGACGCTAACCGAAATTCTATTAAAAACTGCTCTACGAAAACAGACACATTATCAAAAGATAAATTAAAAAATATATGCTCTATAACTGACTCGTGGCCAGATGATAAAATCTTATTAATTAAGTTAATATTTTTTTCCTTATCATTGGAACATGATTTCTCATATATTTCATTGGCAGATCCCTTTGTAGTAGAAATTCTGCCTGCAGATGAAACAATAGCGTGAGCGTTATCATTAAAGCTAATTATTTTTGCTGAACCTGTCATATTCTTCCTCCAAGTGTTAATAACTTTACCCATCATATCATAATCTGACGTATTTGACTATCTTAATCTCCCTGCTCCCGGATTGGAAAATCTATATCCCAAAGCTCCTTTTCATGCTCCACCTGCATATAAAATACATCCTCCTGGTGGGACATAATTACTTTCTTTCCTCCCTTGTCCCCCCTTAATTCTAAAAGCTCCCTCCAGTATTTTCTCTCAAACACAGCAGGATTTCCTGTCTGTTTGGAAAACGCAGTGCAGCCCATTCCTTTTTTGCTTTTCTCCCACTGACAAATAAGCTTTTCAATAGTTTTTCCGGTGAGCCAGGGCTGGTCGCACACAGTAAAGCAAAGAGCCTGAAGATTTTCATTTTTTTCTGCCTCCAGAACAGCCAGCTTTATAGAATGAGAAATCCCCAGATGGCTGCAATGATTCATAATCACAGTAAAGCCTTGTTTTTCCAGCTCTCTCCCTATATCCTGGTACTGAGTTACTAAAATTTTAGCAGAAAAAATTTTTTTATCTAATGTGAGAATCTGACTGCTGATTCTTTTGTACATAGGAATTCCCTCTACAGGATAAAACAGCTTATTGCCGCCGAATCTTCTGCCGTCCCCTGCCGCCAATAAAACTAAAGCTTTTTCCATGCGACTTCCTTTCCCTTATTTTCTGTCTCCATATTCTAAGGTTAAAATACCTTCTAAAACTCCCCCTCCAATGGCTCTGGCCTTGTCAGACACAGTATAACAGTTGTCCTTTACATCTCTTGGGTCCACATCCCCGGCCTTCATTCCCTTGTAAACCAAAACTCCATCCTGAAGCAAACCTCTGATAACTCCGCCGATTTCCACAGTGATCGGAGTTTCTCCTGCATAACCCACAACATCTCCTGCATTTACAGTTTGTCCTATTTGTGCTCTGCCTTTAAATATTCCCTCCGCCGTGGCTTTAATCAGCCTCTCTTTTCCATAACCTGCGATTAATCCCGGCACTCCAGTATTAGGCGCCGCGCTGCCCTGGTAAATACACCTGCCTAAATCATGGCCTCTTTTCGTTTCTACTACACAGTGACAGTCCTTACCTGCAAAAAAACCTGGCCCCGCCCCAATTACAACAGGAGCGTCTTTAATACATGTGCCTGTATTTTTCTTTGCCAAAATTGCATCCACCAAAACGTCTGGATGCAGTTTTTCCCTGATTTCACAATGTTCATCTACAATCACGCCGATTTGTCTGTGCTCCACAGCTTCTCGTATTTCTTCTGCAGTTTTGCACAAAACTCCTGTGATTCCTTCCACAACAGCCTTTTTTTCATAAACTGCTCTGGAAAAAGCCACAGTCCTCCGCACAGTGGTAGGCGCCGGGATTTCTGTCATTACTACGGCAAAACCGCAGTTATGCAGACGGCAGGCAATTCCTGTTGCCAAATCTCCCGCCCCTTTTATAAGCACTACTTGTCTGTTCATTTTTCCTGCCCCTTCCTTCTAAAGCTGGTAATCCCTCCGTCCAGCTGTGTGATCTCCAGTATTTTTCTTCCGTATTCCAGCCTTTCTTTTGTATCTCCCTTATTTAAAAGGAGCACATATCTCCTGCCCTCTGTTCCTTTTTTTAAACCATCCTCAGACAATATCACTTTTGCCGCCTTCTCAGGAGTAATTACTTCCCCGCCGTTTAAGCCTTTCCCAAGCTCCCACCGGAAGCAAACCTGTTTCCAGGGCTTTCCAATACAGTCCAGCCCTATGCACCCTATGATTACAGAGGTTTCCTTCAGTATTACAGGCTCCCAGGCAGCCGGCAGCTTAATAGGCAGCATCCTGGCTCCGTCCGCCTCCACAATAATTACATCTGCCCAGCTTTTCAGCTCCTCCCACTGTTCCCCCTGAACCATTGTTAATTTTTGAAGGTTCCATGGAATTCCTGCTGTTATATAATCTTCTGGATATTGTTTTTTCCAGGAGGCAAAGTTTTCTGACAAATACCCTTCATCAGGAATTCTTATTTTTGTGCTGGTTGTAAATGCAGTTTTATATCCTGCGGCTGAAAATTCTCTGGCCAGCTGCCGGCCGGCCGTCGTTTTCCCCCCGCCTCCCACCAGACTGATTACAAAAGTCTTTTCCCCATCTGCCTGTAAACCTAATACCTGGTACAAAGGTTTTTTTCTTTTTTTTAAATAGTTTTCTTCTATTGTCCAGATTTCCGGCTTTCTTTCCACCTGGCCTCCCCCTAACATAATGCCTTTAAATTCTGTAAATCCCTGCCGTCTCATACTCAAGCCCTGATTTTTCCATATAAGAAAGAATCATCTCCCGATTTTTTGCCTCAGAGCTCCAGGCTAAACCGCAGCCTGCAGAAATGACAGTGGGAAGGGGAATCATTCTCCCCGGAATCTTATCTCTCCTGCAGCTGTCCTCCATAGCCACAGCCTCAGTAGTAGTGTGAAAGGAAATTACAATTCTGTCTTCTTTTTTTCTCACAGACCTTCCTCCCTGCTAAGCTGCCTGACTGCCTCTATTACCTGATCTACTTCCTCCTCAGTATTCTGCCAGGACAAGCTAAATCTGACCATTCCCTGTTTTTCCGTCCCGTAGGCTTTGTGGAGAAGAGGCGCGCAGTGCCCTCCTGCTCTGGTCTGAATTCCATATCGCTCCGCCAGTTCGTCTGCCACCTCTGCCGAATCATAATCTAAAAAATTAACGGCCACAATAGGAGCCTTCTCCTCTTTCTTTTCTCCGTAAATTTTTACTCCGGGAATTGTCCTAAGGCCCTGATATAACCTATTTGTAAGCATTTTCTCTCTCTGGAAAATATTTTCCCGCCCCATTTTCTCCTGAAATTCTAAGGCTGCCAGCAAGCCTGCTATTCCGTGGCTGTTTACTGTGCCCGCCTCCAAAGCCTCCGGCAGTTTTTCCGGATGGGTTTTGGAAAAGGAATGAATGCCGCTGCCGCCTACTTTTATCGGTTTTATATTTATACCTTTTCTCACGCACAGTCCCCCTGTGCCCTGAGGTCCCATTAAGCTTTTATGTCCTGTAAAGCTTAAAATGTCAATATTCATTTTCTCCATATTAATAGGAAATACTCCTGCTGTCTGCGCCGCGTCTACTAAAAACAAAACTCCGTTTTTCCTGCAGGCAGCTCCGATTTCCTCTATATTATTTAAATCTCCTGTTAAATTTGAGGCGTGAGTGCACACAGCCAGCTTTGTGTTTGGGCGGAAAGCTTTCTGAAAATCTGCTGCGTCCACAGTATTTTTTCCCCTGCTAAAGGGGAGGACTGTAAGGGTTGCCCCCTCCTGCTCTAAAAGGTATAAAGGCCTTAACACAGAATTGTGCTCTAAACATGTTGTCACCACATGGTCTCCCGGCTTTATAAGGCCTTTTATAGCAGTATTTAAGCTTTCTGTCCCATTTAAAGTAAATACTACCTGTTCCGGGCCTTCTGCAGAAAACAGCCTGCACAATTTTTTCCTGGCGGCAAACACTGTTCTGGAGGCGATTAAAGACTGTTCCCCAGCCCCTCTCCCTGGATTGCCCATAAATTCCATAGCCCAGGCCACTGCCTGTATAACAGCTTCAGGCCTTTTAATACTGGTAGCTGCATAATCCATATAAATACTTTTACTCATGGCACTAATCTTACACTTTTCTCTTCCCTTTCCACCACTGTTCCGATTATGGCAAAAGAGGTATTTAAGCCGGCAGCCTTTAAATCCTTTATAATGTTTTCCCCGTCTTCAGGAGAAACGCTGAGCAAAAGGCCTCCTGATGTTTGAGGGTCATAAAAAATATCCTGCTCAAATTCTTTGGCCGCCTGACAATCCACCTTTTTTTCTGTAAATTTTCTGTTTCTGTAAGCTCCCTCAGGCACCATTCCCATTTTAGCATATTCTGCCGCCTCCGGCTGCACAGGCAAAGCGGAAATACTGATCTTTAGCGTTACATTGCTGCCGTCTGCCATTTCAGTTCCGTGTCCTGCAAGTCCAAAGCCAGTCACATCTGTGCAGCTGTGCACATCATACTTTTCGGCTGTTTCCTTGGCAATTTTATTTAAGCAGGTCATAACCTTAATTACCTCTTCCTCTGCTTCCTTAGAAGCCAGCCCTGCTTTTACTGCCGTATTTACAATTCCGGTTCCCAAAGGCTTTGTGAGAATCAGCACATCTCCAGGCTTTGCCCCGCAGTTTTTAAACATTTTTTTAAGGTCCACAAAGCCGGTAACACTAAGGCCATATTTTGGCGCCTGGTCTTCAATAGAATGTCCTCCTGCTAAAACTGCCCCGGCCTCCTTTACCTTGTCTGCTCCTCCTGCCAAAATTCTCCCTAAAAACTCAGGGTTTACACAGTTGGGCCAGGCCACAATATTCAGGGCGATTTTAGGCTCTCCTCCCATGGCGTAAATATCGCTGAGAGCATTGGCCGCAGCCGCCTGTCCAAATACATAAGGATCGTCCGCCACCGGAGGAAAAAAGTCCAGGGTTTGTATAATAGCCAAATCCTCTGAAATCTTGTATACCGCCCCGTCGTCATTTGTTTCAATCCCCACCAGCAAGTTTTCGTCCTGAAATTTAGGAAGGCCTGACAAAATATTCTGCAGGGTGCCTGGACCGATTTTAGCTCCGCAGCCTGCTGCCTGAGACATTTGGGTTAATTTTACTTCTTTATCAGGAATCATACTCTGTTATTCTCCTTCTTTTTCTTCTTTCGCCTTTGATTACAGGAAAATTTCTTTTTGAAGGGCCAGGGAGTAAATAATTTTTTCCTTTACCTTTTTTCCTGTCATCTGTTCTAAAGCTTTTTTATAATAATCCAGCTGTACGCTGTATCTGTGAATTAAAATTTTTTCCTGGCCTGCTGTAATTTGATCTGTTTTATAATCAACTACCGCCAGCTCCCCGTCCTCCTCCATATAAGCGTCAATAATTCCCTGTATTAATATTCTTTCTTCTGAATTGCCAAGCATAAGCTCCCTGGCGGGAACGCCTATAACAAACTGCTGCTCCTTGTGCAGCCTGTTTTCTAAGGCAGCAGTGCGCATTTTCTGTCCTAAAGAGGACTTAAAAAACCCCCACAGCACATCTGCAGACACCAAGTCCCTGTTGGCTTTTGTCAGCAGCCTGTTTTCCACCAGATCATTTAGCTGGGCCTGCAGCTGCTTTTTAGAGCCTATGATTCTAAAATCCAGCAGCTCCAAGGTTCTGTGGTAAGCTGTTCCTCTAAAGACTCCCCTCTCCTTTTTCTCTCCCTCCTCCCGCAAAAACACAGGAACTGTAGGCACAAACTGGCTTTCAGATTCTTCCTCGTCCACCATCTGCCCCTGCTGCTTCAGCTCAGACACAGTCATTTTCGTGTGAAGACTTAAATCCTCCCAAAAAGCATATTGGCTGGACATAATTTCGTCCATCAGGCTGGCCCAGTCATTTTCTCTTTCTTCCTGGCTGTTTTCTGCTTCAAACAGCTTTTCCCTGAAAATGTGCTTCTCCTCCTGGTCCGCCATTTCTTTTCCCAAAAGCTCCCCGGCCGGTATTTCCTTTACTTCAATATTTCCCTCTCCGTCAGCCTGAGTCATTAAAAGCCAGTCTAAAACGCAGCCGGCAGAGGACAAATAGGTAAAGGGAATCTGGCTGTCAAATACAGGCGTCTTAGCCCACTTTTCCTGCTTTTGTTTTATATATTTGTCCGCCGCTGTCATAATCAGCTTTTCTTTGGCCCTTGTCATGGCTACATAAAGAACTCTCAGCTCTTCTCCCATGCCGTCCAGCTCTAATTTCCGCCTGAGAACCTGCTTTTTTAAAGTAGGAATTTTCACCCGCAGCTTCAGGTCTGTATAATCAGCGCTTATGCCCAGCTCCGGATCAATTAACACCTTGCTGTAAACGTCTCTTTTATTAAACTTTTTCCCCAGGCCTGCCAAAAACACTACAGGAAATTCCAGGCCTTTACTTTTATGGATACTCATTATTCTCACTGTATCGTCGTTTTCTCCTAAAGCAGAGGCCTCTCCAAAATCTGTGTTGTACTTTTTCAGGCTGTTAATATACCTGACAAATTGGAATAAGCCTTTATAGCTGCTTTTTTCATAGGAAGAAGCCCGCTGAGCCAGCATGTCCAGATTGGCCCGCCTCACTTCCCCTGCAGGCATGGCGGAAACGTAATCGTAATACCCTGTTTCCCTGAAAATCTCATAAATCAATTCATGTAAGGACAAATACACGCTTTTTTTCCTAAAATCCTCCAGCTGCTTAAAAAAGGATTCCAGCTTTAAATATATTTGCCTATTTTCCTCTGAAGCGTCAAAGCCTTCCTCTTTATATTTCCTCATAAAGTAAAGGCAGTTATCGTAAAGCCCCGGCTCTTTCCCTGTCTCCGTCCCCTTTTTCCCTGCTGCGGCTATATGAGCCATTTCCTGATCCGAAAATCCGGCTGCAGGAGATTTAAGCACTGCCGCTAAAGGAATATCCTGCATGGGATTGTCAATAACAGACAGCAGAGCCAGCACTGTTTCCACCTCTACCGTTGTAAAATAACCTGTTCTGGATTCTGCATAAACGGGAATTCCCTGGTTCATTAAAATATTTTGAATCACCTCGGCCCAGCCTGTAAGACTTCTTAAAAGAATTACCATGTCTCTGTACCTGGCTCTTCTGTAGCCTGTTTCCTTGTCCCACACCATAAGGCCTGTTTCAGGATCTGTCATTTCCTTAATCTTTTCCCCTATCAGCCTGGCTTCCATTTCTTTTGCAGTGTAATCCATGTGCTCTTCATCCAGCTGTTTCATTATCTCTATATCTGTATCCACTAAAAGCAGCTGCGTTTTCCCCCCTGCTTCCCCGTTCTCACAAGGGGCGAATTCAGCGCCGGAGTGAAGGGCTGTCTCTTCTGTATAAACAATATTTCCAAGAGACTTTGTCATAATTTTATAAAACACTTCATTTACACTGTCCAAAACTGTTTTTCTGCTGCGGAAGTTTTGATGCAGCTGTATTTTCTGATATCTGCTGTCCTTTTCCTCATAAGACTGGTACTTTTCCAGAAATAAATCAGGCTTTGCCAGACGAAACTGATAAATGCTCTGTTTCACATCCCCCACCATAAACACATTGGGAGTCCCCCGTCTTTCTCTGGAAATACAGCGGATTAAGGTTTCCTGAACATCATTGCTGTCCTGATACTCGTCCACTAAAATCTCTACATACTTATCTGCCAGCTCCTCCGCCGCCTGGGACGGCTTTCTCACCGTCTCCCCAGAAACTTCATCTGTCTTACAGACAGTGAGAACCTCCAGAGCAAAATGCTCTAAATCTGAAAAGTCCACCAGGTTCTTTTCCTTTTTTTCCTCCTGATACCTGATGTAAAAATCCTCCGCCAAATCCACAAGGACCAAAAGAGGCACCGCCGCCCCCTTCATAGCTTCCTTTGTCTCCTCTAAGGGAGTAAAAAAATACAGGTCCTTTATTTTTCCCACAGCCTTTTTCACCAGATTGTGGCAGTCTGATACGTAAGCTTTTTTGTCCGGATCTACTTCCTTGCCCCGCACTGCCGCCAGCCTTCCAAACTTCATCTCCCTTATGGCCTTAGCCAGCTGGTAGTAAGTTTCTCCGGAAAGTAAGTCCTCCAATATTTTTTTATCCTCTTCTATAGCCGCCTCGTAAGGCGCGGGGCCGTCCGGCTCTAAGCAGATTTCATAAGCTTCCTTCACCTGGCGAAGCATTTCCCTTATCTGCACCCACACGTCTTTCATTAAAAAATCCAGCCATTTACCACTGCCTTCTTCCAGCTCCCCGTGATTCAGCTGATTTCTGCAGTCTAAAAACCACTGTCTAGGCCATGGAGTACTTTGGGAAAATTCGTATACCTGAAAAATAACCTCCTCTATTCCAAAATCTCCTCTGCCTGATGAAAAGGCTTCCACAAACTGAAGAAATTCTTCTTTTCCCTCTGCGTACCAGTCCTCTAAAAGCTCTTTCATAACGTCATTTTTTAAAAGGAGAATTTCTCCCTCCTCCCCGATTCTAAAAGCCGGGTCAATGTCCAGACTATTATAATGATTTCTCACAATGGAGGTGCAGAAACTGTCTATTGTAGTAATCTGAGCCTGCTGCACTAAGGTAGCCTGAATCTGCAAATGAGAATTGGAGCTGTCCTCCTCCAGCTTTTGGTTAATCGCCGCCCCGATTCTTTCCTTCATTTCCGCAGCTGCAGCCTTTGTAAAGGTCATAACTAAAAGCTGGTCAATGTCTAACGGGTGTTCTCCCTCTGTAATCATTCTGATAATCCGTTCTACCAGCACCGCTGTTTTTCCGCTTCCTGCTGCTGCAGACACCAGCAGGTTTCTGTTGTGGGATTCAATGACCTGTTTTTGCTTATCTGTCCAGTTTACCGCCATCTTCTCCCTCCTTCTCAATTTCTTTCCATATTTCCTCTGGCTTTACAGACCGGAATTTTTTAAATTCATAGCCGCCAAGCCTTTGGTCAAACCCACAGACGCTGTGATAAGGGCAATAGTCGCAGGCAGACCTGTTTCCCTGTTTATATGGCTTGATGGCTGTATTTCCATCTAAAATCTCCCTGCCTGCCGACTGCAGTTTTTCTCTGGCAAAATAACGAAGAGACTGAAAGCGTTTCCTGCTGGCTACAGAAGATCTGGCCTCCTGTATTATTCCGTCCTTCATAGCCACAGGAATCACATCAGAAGCTTTTTCTATTTCTCTGTCCAGGTGGAAAATCACCTCCAACTCGCTGTTTACTAAGCCTGTCATTTTCAGCTGTCTCAGTATTTCTGCCTCCACATCCTCAGGCTCTGTAACTGCAGTGCCGTCTGCCACAGGGTCTTTAATGTGGTAGTAAAATATTCCCGCCGGAATCACCTTTTTATAAGGATTTTTTCTCTCCTCCATTTCTACAGCCGCGTCCATATATACTACCAGCTGCAGCTGAAGTCCGTAATATAAGGCTCCCAAATCAAAAGCAGTAGTTCCCGACTTGTAATCAATAATCTTTACATAAACATTTTCCTGGTCCTCGCACACGTCCAATCTGTCAATTCTTCCCCGAAGATGCAAAGCCTCCTCCTTAGAAAGAGGAATTTTCATTGCCTTTAAATTGTCCAGAGAAGAAAATGCCACCTCAAAGCCGACAGGGGTAAAATCCCCTTTTTCCAGCTGTTTTGCCAAAGCCCACATAGTTTTATCTGTAATCCGCTCTACCTGGCTGGCAATGTATGTGTTTCTGGCCGTACTTTTTAAAATAGTGTTGCCGTACTCCTCTGCTGTCTGTAAAACGCAGTCCTTCACCAGCTGTTTTCTTTCCTCATCTGTAAGCTCCGGAAGCTTTTTTCTTTCCTCCTGAAGTTTTCTGAAGCAGGAGTCAATAGACTTATGAAATAAATTTCCTATATCTACAGGCGCCAGCTCATACTGCTTCCTTTCCCTCAGCTCTAAACCATAAGTTAAAAAATGAGCGTAAGCGCAGGCCTCATACTGCTCCAGCCTGGTGACGCTGCCGTTTAAAATTTTTCCGTACAGCTCCCTGGCAGCCGCTTTTCCGATTCCCTTTTCCTTATAAGAATAAAACACAGCCTCAGCCAGCCTTTTGGCCTCTTCCTTATACTTATCCTGCTTATAAAACCACTGAAATAAATCAGAGCCTTCTGCCCTTCCCTCTCTGTAGTCCTGCAGCTGCCTGATCATTTGCTCCTTGCCTTCCTCTATGGTTACAATCTCCTTTTCCTCCCCAATATCCCTGGTTCTTAAATCTGGAAATAAACCTTTTAGTTCCCCGATTAAACTGCCCGGCCTAAGGCCTTTTCCGTCCTGGCCCATGCCTGCATATGATAAAACCAGACGGCTGGAAGGCTTTGTCATCATTAAATATAAATAATATCTTTGGTAAAAGCTTTCTTCTCTTACAGTAGGCGCCAGCTCTATGTGATGCCTTTTCAGCAAAGTTCTTTCTTCGTCTGATAAAATACTTTTATTCTCTTTTCTGGCAGGCACAATCCCGTCGTTAATACCTGCAAAAAATAAAATCTTAATGTGGTCCAGCCTGGTTCTGGTTATGTCTCCTACAGAAACTCTGTCTACTGTGGCGGGAATTAAGCCTACTTTAATTTCCTGAAATCCGGCGTCCAGAATCTCCATATATTCCTTCAGCCCTGTTTTTTCCTCCCCTAAAAGAGCCGCCACTCTGTCAAACAACTCCATCACTAATCCATAAACCTGGCTGTACTCTCCTGCCAGAGAATGCTGCCCCTGGTCCTTTAAATACTCTGCAAATTGAAGCAGCTTTTCTTCCGCCTTTATTTCCTCCAGAAAAGCTACTACAGCCTCAGTTCTGGCCTTTACATTTCCCTCCGCCCCCTTCATGCCCTGTCTAAGGCCTGAAAGCGGAGCAATCACCTGGTCTTTATACTGGTTCAGCTCCTCCAGATTCAGATTTTCTCCTCCCTTATAAACCTGGTCCCACAAACTGTTCCACCGCTTAAAGCCCCGGACGCCTAAAGCCAGCACATAATTTTCCAGCCTGTCCCGCATTTCTAAATTATCTGTGGCCAAACCGCATTTTAAATAGCGGAACACAGACTCATAGGAAAAGTCCCGGCGCAGCGCTTCTAAAGCTGAACTGATTAGTTCCACTAAAGGATGATCTGTAATATTTTTCTTATTATCTAAAAAGTAGGGAATCTGATTCTCCTCAAACTGCCTTACAGCCTCTTTTCCATAGCTTTCCAGATCGCCTGTAATTACGGCAATATCCCTGTAGCGAAGGCCCTTTTCCTTTACTGCCTTTTTTATTTCCCTGACTATAAATTTAACCTCCTCCCCTGGATTTAAAGCTTTCCAAAGCTGGATTTCCAAGGGAATTCCCACATACTTTTTTCTGCTGAACCTGTATAAATTCTGCTCCAGAAAATCCAAAGCCGGCCTTTTTTCCCCTTCTTTAAATCTGGGGTAAGGCCTGTCCTCTAAAAATACTTCTTTTTCAATAGGAATCTGATTTCTGTCTGCTATTTCCTTTAAACATGCCAGCATGTGTTTGCTCATATAAAACAGATTCTGGATGCCTCCCTCTATAAAAGGCTCGGCCTCCTTCTCCACAGCTGCCGTCACCTGAACCTGCCTGCAGCAAATCATCATCTGCTCTAACAGCCGGTACTGCACAGGAGTAAAACCAGTATACCCGTCTAAGGCCACATAGCTGTCTCTCATTTTCCCGGATCTGGGGATTAAACGGCACAACACGTCCAGAATTTCCTCTGCAGTAATAAATTTTTCCTCAATATATTCCTGAAAGCCTCCGTAAATAGCCGACAGCTCCCTTAGCTTGCCCCTAAGCAAAGGGCTTCCCGCCTTTTTACAGGCCTCCTCCAACATTTCTCTGGAAATCCCGTACTGATAAAGCTCTGAAATCATAGATTTTACCTGGCTGATAAAGCCTGCCTGCTCCAGATGGCTTTTAAAGACCTCCATGTCTTTTTTTTCTCCCGCCGCCACCTTTCTCAAAATCATGGACTTTCCCATATCGTCTAAAACAGACAAATTTTCCACAGCCAGCTCCTCAAACACTCTGTACGCCAATCTTTCAAAGCTGACAATATCAATGTTCATAGTGCCGTGGCAGGGATGAAGACCTACAATCTCTTTTTGGGTCTGCATAGTAAACTGCTCAGGAACCAGTAAAATAAACTGGCTGTTTTTGTGCTCTAAAGACTGTTTTATTATGTTTTCATATAAAAATCTGGTTTTTCCCGCTCCGGAGCCTCCCAGAATAAACTGCAGGGCCATACAATTCCTCCCACCTTTATTATCTCTACACTATATTACCGCATAATCTGTTTTTTTTCTACGTCTCAAATGGATTTCTCTTTGTTCTGATCATGCTGTTCTAATCGGGAAGGCAGGCTAATACATTGTAATAAACCTATGTGGAGGTCCTTTTTATGAGCTCTAAAACAAAAATTGTTGTACTGCGGATGAAAGAAATTATTTACACTGCTATTTTTATTGGCCTGGGCATTCTTCTTGTATGCCTGTTTCTCATTATGTTCCGGTCCGGAAAAGATGCCGCTCCTACTTCTGCCAAAGCCGGTTCCTACGTCCCCGGCGTTTATACTGCCTCCCTGAAGCTGGGAACAGAGCAGGTAAATGTGGAGGTGACAGTAGACAAAGATCATATTAATTCTATTACCATGGTGCCTTTAAGCGAAGCTGTGACAACTATGTACCCCCTTGTGCAGCCGGCTTTTGACGACTTGGCAAGACAGATCTGCGATACTCAGACTACTGACAATCTTTCCTATCCAAAGGAAACTCAGTATACCTCTTCTGCCCTGTTAAAAGCTATTGACACTGCTCTGAACAAAGCTGCTCCTTAAATATTGCAAATTTTTCTTAATAGGATTATAATATCGTGAGATTTATTAAGGTTACATAAGGCCCGGCCTTTTAAAGGCCAATATTTCTTACATATACAGAATGGAGGATACTATGAATTCACCAAAGACGGTTAAGGGCAGCGCCATGGACCGCAATCAGATCACAGAAGGAGTTATCTGGCAGCAGCTTCTTCTGTTTTTCTTTCCTATTTTGTTCGGGACATTTTTTCAGCAGCTTTATAACACAGTAGACGCCGTAATTGTGGGACAGTTTGTGGGAAAAGAGGCGCTGGCGGCTGTAGGAGGCACTACCGGCACCCTTATAAACCTGTTTGTAGGCTTTTTCATCGGACTGTCCTCAGGCGCCACTGTTACTATTTCTCAGTTTTACGGGGCAAAGCAGCGGGTTTTAGTCAGCAGAGCAGTTCACACTGCCATTGCTTTTTCTATTGCTGTGGGAGCTGTAATGATGGTTCTTGGATTAATCGGCGCCCCCTATGCTTTAAAAGCAATGGAAGCTCCCGACTCTATTTTAGGACATGCAGTTATTTATCTGAGAATTTATTTCATAGGAATTATCGGAAATCTTATTTACAATATGGGATCTGGAATCCTTCGTGCAGTAGGCGATTCTAAACGCCCTCTTTACTTCCTGATTGCAGGCTGCGCCACCAATATTGTTCTGGATATTCTGCTGGTGGCAGTTTTTAACATGGGAGTGGCCGGCGCCGCCATTGCCACAATTATTTCCCAGGCTGTCAGCGCGTTTTTAGTAATCTGGGTTTTAATGAGAACCAATGAAACCTACAAGCTGATTCTCAGAAAACTGCGCCTGGATATTTCCATGATAAAAAGAATCGTCCAGGTAGGCCTTCCTGCAGGCCTTCAATCTGTTATGTACAATGCCTCTAATATTATTATTCAGTCCAGCGTAAACACATTAGGCACAGATACTATAGCGGCCTGGACTGCATACGGAAAAATAGACAGTCTGTTTTGGATGATTATAAATGCTTTTGGAATTTCCATCACCACCTTTGTAGGACAAAATTATGGAGCAGGAAAATCAGACCGGGTAAAAAAGGGAATCCGGGTATGTCTTGGAATGGCATTTGTGGCCACTGTGCTTCTCTCCTTTATTCTTTACCTTTTAGGATATTATATTTTCTGTCTCTTTACAGGAGATAGCGCTGTGCTGGAAAAAGGAATGGAAATCCTTCACTTCCTGGTTCCTACCTTTATCACCTATATTCTTATTGAAATTTATTCAGGTTCATTAAGAGGCACGGGAGACAGCTGGATTCCTATGATTCTCACTTGTATGGGCGTGTGCGTTCTCCGTATTGTGTGGATTATTGCCGCTGTGCCTGTTCACAGAGATATTAAAACAATTATATTCAGCTACCCTCTCACCTGGTCTGTTACCTCAGTACTGTTTTTTATTTATTTTCACTTTTTCAGCAGGCTGGGAAGGAAGAAAAACAAGATATAAAAAAGTGTGCGCCCTTCGGTCCGCATGGATAAGGATGTTAAGAAAAACTTTTGACAGAGTGTGAATCAGATTGGTTTCATGGATTTGTGACGAAATCCAAATCACTGGAGGCACACAAAATGAGAAAGCCAAATCTTAACTTATCCTACCATGAGCAGGACGGAGTACTGCTGCCGAACATTTGCATCTCCAACCCGCCGGAGGACGAGCAGCCCCTCGGGAGATACGGCCGCATGGCGCTTGCTTATCTACGGGAGAATCATCCAGAGCGGTATACCGTCTTGAAGATGGGTGGAACCCTCATGAAAACAATGCACCAAGTCCAGCGGGACGCACTGGAGCGGATAGAAGATCTGACTCAGCAAATGCTGCTTGACGATCCCCTGCCGGAGACGGAGGATCTTCTGGAACGCACACGCCACTGGAATGATTTAAAAAGTATGGCGGAAAAAATTGTTTTGCAGACCATTGTATTTCGTGTAAGATAATACGGACCGGGAGGGGCATGATGCCCCTCCCGGTTGCTTTGTCCTGCGTTGAAGCAGTCAACGTTCGGCCCTTTCTGGTTCCACAATCTTATACCCCACTCGGAAAACAGTTTTGATATAGATGGGGTGTTTGGGATCAGGCTCCAGTTTTTTCCGTAAACGCCAAATCGTATTATCCACAGTATTTGTACCAAATTCGCAGCTTTCTTCCCAGGCTGCATTGTAAAGCTGTTCCCGGCTAAAGACCTGCCCAGGTGATTTTGCCATACAGTGTAGGATTGAAAATTCACCGTAATTCAGAGGAACCTCTGCACCTTGATTCAATACCCGTCGCTGTTCTGGAAATATCTGAATATCACCTAAAGTTATAACAGAATCTTTACGGCTATCAGCATGGAGAATTTGGATGTCTTTGCCCTGAAAAATGTCCAAAATGAAGCGAAAGACACTTCCATCTGGGTCAGAAGTGCGGATGACGATAATCTCTTTCATACGATTTCCTCACGCAGAATAATAGAATGAACTAAATATAAGTTTCAGTTTATTTTCTGTGCGTGACTGGTTTGATGGTCATAGAGGAAAAAGGTCATTTCTTCCTGCTGTCCGTTTATATAAAAGCTGTGTTTCTTTTCTTGCTGACGCTCCATTCCCTGATGCTCGTAGAAGCCGTAATTGCAGCTTGTATCGGTGAATAAATAAAAGTTGCAAATGTGTTCTTCACGCATATATTCCAACGCTTTCTCAAACAATGCTTTTCCCACGCCCTTGCCCCGGCAGGTTTGACTGACCGCAAAAAAAGCCAGTTCTCCTTGATAATCCGTCTTGCACTGACACAACAATTCTTGGTCAATTGTTTCTACACATTCAAAAATGCGTGAAACTGTTCGTCCTTCTTTTGAGCATAATAGCGAGATGATGGAAGCAGCTCTTTTAATTGCAAAACCGAACGGACATTTATGCTTTTTTCGATTTTTTACCATGATGATTCCAACTGGTGTGTCATTCATCAAAGCAACCTGTGTGAACGTCTGATTTGCCAAACAACTGCTTAAATATACGCTTGCCAATTTAGCTGCTGTCTTTGGTGTACAGAAACGATCGTAGTTCCAGGTTTCGCGTACAACATCTTCCAATAATTTGCGATCTGACTTTTGATATTCTCTTAATATAATATGATGGTTCAAATTTAAACTTCCTCCTGTATTTTTTACTGAATACCATTGGAAATAGCTCTAAAGAATTCAATATGTTTTAACTCATATCCTTCAGACATAAAATCAGGATCAGCATTTGTTTTGACGATGATGATATTTTTTTCCGGGTTGACGTAGATGAACTGACCATAAACACCAATCGCCATAAATTCACCAGCACTGCCGTCAGGCACCCACCATTGATAGCCATATCCTATCGTATTATAGACATCCTGATTTGCTCCGGGTTTTGAATACTCGGCGCTGACATCGAAGCTATCCCTGACCCAATCCTTAGGAATAATCTGTTCACCGTTATAATTTCCATCATTCAGATACAGCCTTGCAAAACGGGCGTAATCCTGTAATGTAATGCTTAGACCACCCATAGCAAGTTCTGTATCGTTACTCAGTGTCCAATATGCATCATGCGCAGACCCAATTTTCTTCCACAATTTTTCTTCCATATAACCGGCAAGACTTTGACCAGTAGCATTTTTTATGACCTGTCCCAGTATTTCAGTGTTGATACTCAAGTAACGGCGATATGTATACGGCGCTTCTTTAACACCGTATTTTGCAACTACTTTCATAGGCGACATCCCCAGCAAAGTGCGTATGGAGTAATTGCTCATATCTTTATCTTCATCGAAATCAATGCCGGATGCCATCTGTAAACACGCCTTGATTGGGATGTTTTCCAAATCTGTTCCAACAAATTCTGGAATATATCTGCCTAACGAATCGTCAATGCTTTCTATATATCCTTCTGAAACAGCGATCCCCATCAGCGCGGATACAAAAGATTTTCCCATAGAATTGGAAGAAAAAACGGTATGTTCGTCTCCTCCGAAAAAGTATTTCTCATATTTGATTACATCATCTTTGATGACAAGCATAGCCGAAGTTTTTGTATCATTCATAAACTGATCTGTGGGATAGAAGTTTCCTGAAAAGTGGAAACCGTCTGCCAATGTGATATTTTCCTCTTTCACAAATTCAAACGTATGGTTGCTTTTGCTGATCTTAACAGTAGGTTGAATTTCGGGCGTATGCTGAAATGTATATGCCAGGTTTTCATCTTTGAAACTGTTTAACGATTTATACAGGATAGACAACTTTTCTCCCAGGCACAGCCACAGGATACCGATGATCAAGATAATACACCCTATGATAATGCCTGCTCGTTTTAAGATTTTCATATTCATAATACCACTCGCTTTCACAATCATTTAGTCTGTTTTGTCCATTGTTTGGAATGCCCTTGTTCTGGACAATCTGAATAACAATTTCCCAAGCGTATATGCTTGGATTTCAATAAATTCATCTTCTGTAACATTACTACCATAGCACAATAATTCCATATTACCGCTAACACTTCGCACCGAAATTCCAGAAGCTTGAAATCCGTTTTTCAAATAAAACCGTTTCCGGGCAATCCTCTGTTCAAGGTTATTCGCAGCCTCATCTATTTCTTCAATCAGCAGCAAGATACGCTTATTCGCATAGTGCCTGCATATTTCACCGAGTATTTTGCTCCCGGTTCCTTTACTGCGGATCTTGTTGGAAACCGCTAAATATTCAACTAAAACCATATCACGATAAGGAATCAATACGATAAACCCAGCAACAACACCGTTTTCTGATGCTACCCAAATTTCGGATTTTTCTTTTTGAGCAGCACGCTTTAAGAGAAAGAACGGCTTCCTTTCTGCTTTTGGAAAGGCTTCCATATAGATATTTTTTACATCACTCCATTGGCTCTGACAAATCCTTTTTATCTCCATTAAAATTCTCCTTTTCACCGTTTGAAATGTTACAGTTCTAAAACTGATATAATCGTTTTACCCAATATATATCAGTACAGTCAATACTGATACCGTTTCTTATTTTTCATAAACAGAATGAAAGACAGACAAATTGCCATTAGTTCAGCAACCGGCGTTGCCAGCCAGATGCCGGTTACGCCAAGCAGTGCCGGAAGTGTGAGCAGGGCGATGAGCATGAATACAAAGGAACGTGAAAACGCAAGGATTGCGGATACCACACCGTTGGACAGGGCGGTAAACATGCCGCTGGAAAAAATGTTGAAGCCGACAAACAGCAGCGCAAAGGAGCAGATCCGATTGCCTGTAACAGCGAGCGTATAAACAGGATTGTCCGGGCGTGTGAAAACAGATACCAACGGTTCTGTGATGGCCAGGGAGGTTGTAATCGTGACTGCTGTGATGGATAAGATCACGCACAGGCTCATCCGAACCAGTTTTCTCAATTTTGCGTGATTCTGTTCGCCATAGTAGTAACTGATCATGGGCGCTACACCGTATGTATATCCCGAATACAGTGAGCTTGCAAACATCAGAACATACATGATAATAGTAACTGCGGCAACGCCGTCTTCTCCTACATACTTCACCATTGTCCAGTTAAAAACAAGCGTAATAATACCTGTCACCAATGTGGTCGCCATTTCGGAACAGCCGTTTGCAGAGGCTTGCAGCAATACTTTAAAGCGGCACACGGGTTTCTGGAAGTGGAGCAGATTTTTAGCGTTTGAGAAAACAATCAGTCCGACAACAGCGGTCACAGAGTATCCCAATCCCGTTGCAATGGCAGCGCCGCCGATTCCCATATCAAATACAGCAATAAACAGATAATCCAATATGATATTGGTAATGCCGCCACCGATCGAACAAATCAGAGAAAGACCTGATTTTTCAGCCGCAATCATGTAGAGTGTAAAATTATTCATCAAAAGGATGGGAATTGTGAACAACAAGTAGCGGCTCAGATATTCCTGACAATAATTTGCCACCTCGACCGACAGAGAGTGGCTGTTGAATATGCTGTCCATAAACAGGTAGCCAAACCCGCACATGGCAAGACCTACAACAACATTAACTAAAATCAAAAATGTGAAATCCTGTCTTGCTTCATTCGTTTTCTTCTCGCCCATCTTTTTCATGACTGCCGCACTTCCGCCGGTAGCGAGCATGGTGGAAATGGCGGTCACAAGCTGTATCACAGGTGCGGTCAGATTGATGGCAGACAGGGCGCTTGTGCCTATCAAATTAGAGACAAACAGACCGTCAACCATTGTATAAAAAGACATGAACACCGACATTGCAATAGTTGGAACTGCAAATTTCAAAACATTTTTTAATGTTACAGGTTGATTATAAGTATTTTGTGATAATTGATTTTCCTGCATAGAGAATCCTCCTGCCCACTTGTTATTTTTCTCACATCAGATATAATAAACTATACTGTAACAGGACAGTCAAGGGGGATTTTCCATGTATTACGATATCAATAAATTGTTTACAATCGGGCAGTTTGCAAAAATACATAAAACGACCAAAAAAACTCTGATGTGGTACGATGAAATGGATTTGCTGAAGCCTGCTGTCATAGGCGAAAACGGGTATCGCTACTACACCTATTATCAAAGTCCAACCCTGGAAACGATTTTGATGCTGCGCGAATTAAATGTATCCATCGGTAAGATCAAGACCTTTCTATCAAAGCGTTCTGCGGAAAGCATGGAGCAACTGTTAAAGGAACAAATAGCAGACCTGGAAAACACCATATCCCATTTGAAAAGCATCCATCAGACGCTGACTGTCCGCCATCAGGATTTGGCGACACTATTAAATATGGATTTATCCCGCATTGAAATCGTGGAAAAAAAGAAGTGCTATCTGGCGGTTGTTCCTGCCAGAGAAGAAAATATAGAGGAAGAAATCGAAAGAGTGCTTGCAGAAACCCAAAAGCAAAAGCTGCGCCGACTGCATGACGCTTCCTATGGTTCCGTGATTTCGGTAGAAAATTTGTATCAGGGAAATTTCAATGCTTATTCGGCACTGTATATTGAAATCCCTGCCCCCATCTCAAAGGAGGGCTTACAGATACAGCCTGCCGGAAAGTATCTTCGGGCATTCTGCAAGGGAAGCTGGGATAAGCTGCCGGACAGATACAAAGAAATCCTTGCTTATGCAGAACAGCAAGGATTGACTCTGTGCGGCTATTCTTATGAAACCGGGCTAAACGAATCGGTCATTGAGCATTTCGATGACTATATTACGCAGATAGAAATTCCAATTATAAATCAAGTAACAGGAACTTGATTTATAATTGATAAAACGGATTCAGTTTTGTTTTACGACTGCCAGTGCACAGCTTGACAAGTTCTTTCATCCGCGCTATTCTTTTTGTAAGACAGGAAGAAAGACAACGCCCGAACTGCAAGGCCCTGTCCAGAAATCAAAGCAGTTCGGCGGAAGATCCAAAACAGAACGCCCTACACGGTCCGAACGACAAGTTTGGATGCGTGTAGGGCGTTCTCATTTGCCGGACGGAAAGGAGGTGCCCCTTATGGCGCGGAGCGGGCCGTCGGTACCGGACCCGCAGGGCCTTATCCCCGGAAAAGCGGAGTTTTTCGGGATAAGGCGGGAATAGCCGTCTTACCAGACGGCGGAATAACCGCTTGAAAGCAGTGCTTTCAACGGATTTTACAGGTATGATTTTTGAAACCGTCCCGAAAAACCGCCTTACAGCGTTTTCGGGGGAAAGGAGGCACGATTGAGCCACAGGGAACCTACTGTTTCCATCACCGTCCGCTTTCCCAAGGCCCTCGCCGGACGCCTAGGTGAGCGGGCCAAACAGGACCACCAGAGCGTTTCCACACTCCTGCGCCGCTATGCGGAACTGGGGCTGAACGGAGAGGACTATGCACGTCAGACCGCCCCAATACGGGACATTATCCGTGAAGAAATTACCCATTCTGTAAGACAGCAGACCGATCGCATCGCCGCGCTTTTGATCCGGCTGACCATCCTCTCAGCCAGCGGCTACTATGCGACTCTCGCTTTTGTGACCGCGTTTGTGGATCAGGACCGCTATACCTCGGTTGAGAAGATCGAGCGTATTGCCAGACAAATGGGGCTGGATTACGCCAGCGGACGGAAGAATCTGCTGGAATCCGGCATCAGCGAGTTGAACCGCGCCATTGTCAAACGCACGAAGCGGCCCGCTCCGGCCAGACGAGAGCCAAGCTACGAGGAGATGTGTTCCCCTGATTTTGACTTTGTCAACTACAACTACACCGATGATGATGACAATGACTAAGCAGGAAACCCCCATTTTGTGAGAAGGGAGGGAAGTTATGCAGGCTTCCGGCAATTTCCATTGTGACGAACACAATCGAACTGCCGAACAGAAAACCGAATTACACAGAACAACGATGACAATCGGCGGCGCGGTCTACCAGATCACCCGGCACTACCTGGACAGCGGCGCCGCCGTTACGGATAAACTCATTCGGCTGATGGAAAAGGAACTCCGGTCCGCCCACTAAAAAATACCTGGACGCGGCGGTCGGTTTCCAGTATAATCAAGCTGTCACAAACCAAGGGAACCGATTTGACCGCACACAGAAAGGAGCAGCATGGAACTTCGGTCAAATCAAACCATGACCGCTCTCTACTGCCGGTTGAGCCAGGAGGATGAGCTGGCCGGAGAGAGCAACAGCATACACAACCAAGAGTTAATATGTAAAGGGTGGTTTCTGCCATCTAATACATATGACTGCGGCTCATTTGTGGTGAATTGAAAAGCAGTTGTAAGAAAGGAGTCAAAAAAGCCTTATAACCGCTGGAAATCAACGCAAAAGGAGCTGAACTTTATGAAATCTATCTTTGAAGAAATGGGCGGCACATACCGTCAAGAGGGTGATTATTTTATCCCCAACCTTATCCTACCAGATACCGGCGAACATCAGATTGGCAAATATGGGCGTATGCGCCGCAGTTATCTGAAAGAGTACCGTAAAATCCTCTACAACAACTATGTGCTGGAGGGAACGCTGTTCAAGCATTTAGTTGAAATCGATCAAGCCTGCAACGAGCGCATTGAAAACATCGTTTCCGATATGGCAAAGCAGGAAGGTGTGACCGAAGCACTCAAAGCAACTAACCAAATAGAATGGGTGCGCCGCATGAACAGCATCCGCAGCCGTGCGGAGGAGATCGTTCTAACCGAACTTGTATATGCTTAGTCAAGACCACCGGCTAAGCCGGTGGCTTGCTTTGACCCTATAAGGGTCTGTTACCGGCACTGGAGTCTAAAGACTCTCCGAAATAGGTTCGCCAAGCGCAACATCATTTACCTACTAAGCCCTAAAGGGCTTATTNAGTCAAGACCACCGGCTAAGCCGGTGGCTTGCTTTGACCCTATAAGGGTCTGTTACCGGCACTGGAGTCTAAAGACTCTCCGAAATAGGTTCGCCAAGCGCAACATCATTTACCTACTAAGCCCTAAAGGGCTTATTTTATTTGTTTGCTTTTACTGGCTCACCCGTAAACGGGTCAATATACTCTTTCAGTGTCATCTGATCATATTCCAAATCTTCTTGTAACTGATTTGCTATATATTCCTGTATTTTCTTTGCATTTTTCCCTACCGTATCTACATAATATCCTCGACACCAAAAATGTCTATTTCCATATTTATATTTCAAATTTGTATGTCTTTCAAATATCATAAGTGTACTTTTTCCTTTCAAATACCCTACAAAATACGATACACTAATGCTTGGCGGAATTTCTACTAGCCTATGTACATGATCTGGACATATCTCTGCTTCTACAATTTTTACACCTTTTCTTTTGCATAACATACTTAAAATATTTGCTATATCCTGTTTTATTTTTCCGTATGCTATTTTTCTCCTATATTTTGGTGCAAATACAATATGATACTTACAATTCCATTTTGTATGTGATAAACTGTTACTATCCATATGGATACCTCCTTTGTTTATTAATGCGGTTGGCGAACCTTACATTAATTATAACACTGGAGGTTTTTTGCTGTAAGCTGAAGCAATTCTAACTCACCTGCATAGCAGGTGGTTTATTTGTTTTCCAAAGTTCCGTTTTTCGGATCAACGAAAAACTCCACAATGGTAAACAGGGCTTTGCCCTAACAATACAAAACAGGACCTTAATATGTACATATTATAGGTCCTGTTTCTCTAATCTGCAATGAATTTTCCATAAACGGCGCTTCCACACCTATGAGTGGTAAATTTCTATCCTTCTCTTACAGCCCACCTTACTGCTCCCAGTCTCCGTCTGGCAACAGGAAGTTTCAGCCCATTAAACATAGTTACTGCCCCCGGCTCCAGCTGCCGGATGTATATAATATTAGCCACAACCGACCTGTGAATTTGAACAAATTCACTGGCCAGATTCTCTGTTACCTCTTTAAAGCTTTTAAGGGCCAGAATTTCCCTGTCTATGGTGCCTATAATACAGTACTCGCCGTCAGCTTTCACATAAACAATGTCCAAAATAGGAAGAAAATATTCTTTATGTTCTGAGGATGTAAAAATCAGCCGCTCCCGTCTTCTCCAATCTCTCAAAAGGCGGTCTAAATATTTTCCTGTATCAATTCCTGCTTTTCTTGGAAAATCTTCATTTTCCTCCAAAATGTGAAGAGGGTTTGATAAATGGAGATGAATAATAGATAATTTCATATTCTCCCATTTCCAGATAAAGGTTACTCTCTGTGTCTCGCACAGCACCATATCTGCCCCTTCTTCTGTATATCCCATGTATCGTCCCGCCACCACACATGTGTTTTTGTCGCTGTGAATCACAGAATATTCCTGCCCCTGCAGGTATACATTGGGAATATCATCTTTTACTGTACAGTGCTTGATACATTCTGCTTTTCCACTGTAATACTCTTCCTTCCCTGATGCAATCCATAAAATATTCTGATCCATGGCCTCAATAAATGGCCCGGGATTTTTCATCCACCATTCTTCCAGCACATACTGCGTACTTTTTAAACACTGAACCTGCAATTCCTTTTTCATTATCTTATCCTGTATATATATGAAACGGAGACGGAGGGATTCGAACCCTCGTGCCGGTTTCCCGGCAAACTGATTTCGAGTCAGTCTCGTTATGGCCTCTTCGATACGTCTCCAAACCCTAACCACTGAATTATACACGATTTTCCATGATTTGTGTAGTGGTTAGGGAAAGTTTACTTGTTAAAATATTGATTCACCCCTGTTACAAGGCCGGACGCCAGCTTTTCCAGGGCAGCCTCCGAGTGGTCTGAAGCTCTGTCACCCAGCTCAATATCTATTGAGGGGATTGTGGAAAAGGAGGTTTGAGTCAAGTCCATTTCCATGGCTCCGCCGGAAAATATTTTTACTCCAGCTGCCCTTAAACCGCTTACCAGACTTTCCCCTAAAGCATTGTGCTGCTGCCAATGTGACTTTACAGGCTCCATATTTCTATAGGAAGCCACATTAGGCACGCTCATGTAAAAGGCTCCTTTATCACTTGTAGTAGAATCCCAGTGCAGGGATATATGGCAGTCCGCCTTATTGTTGGCGATTACTGTTCTGGCTATGTTGTCCAGCTGTACGTCGTCGCTTTCCCTGATCATCAACACATCATAGCCCTCTGCCAAAAGCTTTTTCTTTAAAATTTTAGCTGCTGCCAAAGTCACCTTGTGCTCCGCTGTGCCGTCTAAAAACTCTGTGCCTGAAGATACTGCCACCGCAGAGGTGGCCCCAGACTGAGTAGTTCCTCCCGTCACTTTTGGAGTGCCGTCCGGATGGCACTGGGTCTTTACAGAGCTTCCGCCCTTTGTGCCGTGGCCTGGATTGACGCACACTGTAATTCCTTTTTTACCTGCCGCCTCTGACCGGTAAAGAACAGCTGCGCCTGAAGTGATTTTTGCAAAATCAGCATATTTCCAGGAGGAATCCAGACTTACTTTTATGCCTTCTGATAAGTTTTCTGTACCTTCACCAGTTTCTCCCACCACCTTAGGTTCAGGCTTCTTTGTGGAAAGGTAATCAGAAGAAATATATGCTGTGGCTCCATTGTAAATCACTCGGCTCCAGGACTGATTGTAGCCTGTCCTTTTCAGGGAATCCCCTGTATTCAGTCTTGTAATTACTGCGCCAAAAGCCCCAGGCTCCTGTCTCACATTTACATTAGAGCCTGTTACATAAACAGTCTGATCTACCGCCTCCATAGCAGGAGCTGTTTCCTTTGTCACGGAAATATCCAGACTGCTTACCTCTGCCTCTTCATAGGCAATATCCTCAAATTTGCCGCAGCCAGTTGCAGAAACCACGGCTGCTGCAGATAAGGCGCAGCTAAATATTATATATTTCAGGAATTTCCATCTGTTTTTCATAAAATGGTCCCTCCTCCCACCACATAGTCTCCGCTGTAAAACACCACCGCCTGACCGGGAGTAGGCGCCCTCTGGGGCTCCTCAAATACACATTCTACTATGCCCTTCTCCAGCTCTTTAATCTGACATCCGGCTCCCTTATGACTGTATCTGATTTTGGCGTCCACCTTCATAGTCTCACCGTGAAGCCCGTCCACTGCCATCCAGTTTAAATTGGTGCAGCGCACTGTATCCGTGAAAATATTATCAGAATTTCCAATTACCACCTGGTTTGTCTCTGGCCTGATGGCCGCCACAAAAACAGGATGGCCCATAGATAAATTTAACCCTTTTCTCTGACCAATGGTATAGTGGGAGATTCCTTTATGCCTGCCCAGCACCTTTCCGTCCATATCTACAAAATCACCTTCCGGAGGCACATGCCCGGCATTTTCCTCAATAAATTTTGCATAGTCATTATCAGGAATAAAACAGATTTCCTGGCTGTCCTTTTTGTGAGCCACAGGCAGATTCATCTCCTCCGCCATAGCCCTGATTTCCTCTTTTGTATAATCTCCCACCGGCATCAGGGTGTGGGAAAGCTGCTGCTGAGTCAGATTATATAAAGCGTATGTCTGATCCTTGGCGGCTGTGGCAGATTTTCTTAAAGCATATCTGCCGTTTGGCAGCTGCTCCACCCTTGCGTAATGGCCGGTGGCAATATATTCTGCTCCAATATCCATGCTGCGTTTTAAAAGGGATTCCCACTTTACAAAACGGTTGCAGGCTATACAGGGATTAGGGGTGCGCCCGTGTACGTACTCATCTACAAAATAATCCATTACATGAGACTTAAATTCTTTCCTGAAATTCATTACGTAATAAGGAATGCCCAGCTCCCAGGCCACTTTTCTGGCGTCCTCCACAGCGCTTAAACCGCAGCAGCCTCCGTTTTCCTCCTGTACTGCCTGTTCCTCTTCCTGCCAGATCTGCATAGTTACGCCGATCACGTCATATCCCTGTTTTTTTAACAGCCAGGCAGCTACAGAAGAATCTACTCCTCCTGACATGCCTACTACTACTTTTTTTCCGCTCATCCCTTATTCTCCAGATTATCTTTTATTTGAAAAACCTGTTTTTACTCTTTTTTCAAGGATTAATATTCTTCCTCTACTTCCTCTTCTCCAATATCAGACTTAGGCTTCTTCAGTCCCTCAATATGGATTCCGTTTTTCTCGGCATAGTCCCAGAGAGCTGCATGAATTGCCTCCTCTGCCAGAAGGGAACAGTGTACTTTTACAGGAGGCAGTCCGTCCAAAGCTTCGCAAACAGCCTTGTTTGTCACTTCCATGGCTTCCTGAACAGATTTGCCTTTTACCATTTCTGTAGCCATGCTGCTGGTAGCCACAGCTGCCCCGCAGCCAAATGTCTTAAATTTTACGTCCCGAATAATCTGGTTCTCGTCAATGTCCAGATAAATTCTCATAATATCCCCGCACTTAGCGTTTCCTACAGTGCCTGTCCCGCTTGCGTTTTCAATTTCTCCTACATTTCTGGGATGCTCAAAATGATCCATTACTTTTTCTGTATACATATATTTACCTAAAAGCTCCAGGCGGAACTTGCTGGCCTTTTGCCTGCCGGCCCCAGCCTGGCGTCCTTTCCTTTCTCTTTATTTTAAATTCTTTTTCACAAAGTCCTCATATAAAGGAGACATATTTCTTAAACGTTCTACTATCTCTTTAATTTTCTCTGCAACGTAATCCATCTCTTCCTTTGTGTTTTCTTCATTTAAGCTTAAACGAAGAGAACCGTGGGCGATCTCGTGAGGCAGTCCGATGGCCAGCAGCACGTGAGACGGGTCTAATGAGCCCGAAGTACATGCAGAACCGCTGGAGCCGCAGATGCCGGCCATATCCAGCATAATCAATAAAGATTCTCCTTCAATAAACTGGAATGCAAAATTTACGTTATTGGACAGTCTTTGCTCCCTATGGCCGTTAATCCTTGTGTAAGGAACAGAGGCCATAACCTTTTCTATTAAATAATCTCTCAGCTCTTTTTCCTTCCGGCTGCGCTCTTCCATTGTATTCACAGCGATTTCCACTGCTTTTCCAAGACCTGCAATTCCCGGCACATTCTCTGTGCCTGCACGCCTTTTTCTTTCCTGAGCGCCTCCGTGAATAAAGGAGCCCAGCTTTAAGCCTGTTCTAATATATAAAAATCCGATGCCCTTAGGGCCGTTCAGCTTATGGCCGCTGGCGCTAAGCATATCAATATTACACTGATCTGCGTGAATCGGAATGTGTCCAAATGCCTGGACTGCGTCTGTGTGGAATAAAACGCCGTGCTTTTTCGCTATCTTTCCAATCTCTTCTATTGGCTCCACTGTACCGATTTCATTGTTTGCAAACATAATAGAAATCAGTATTGTATCAGGACGAATGGCTTTTTCCAGCTCTTCTAAGCTGATCAATCCATTTTCGTCTACATCTAAATACGTAACCTGAAATCCCTTCCGCTCCAGATACTCACAAGTGTGAAGCACAGCGTGGTGTTCAATCTTGCTTGTTATAATGTGCTTTCCCTTGCTTTCGTAAGCTTCGGCTGCTGCTTTAATAGCCCAGTTGTCAGCCTCTGTTCCCCCTGCAGTAAAATAAATTTCATTTGGTTTTACTGAGAGAGCCTTTGCAATTACCTCTCTGGTATGGCTGATAGCCTGCTTACTCTGGTTAGAAAATTCATATACAGAAGATGGATTTCCATAATATTCTGTAAAATAAGGCAGCATAGCTTCCACGACCTCTGGCCGCGTTTTCGTCGTTGCCGCGTTGTCAAGATAAATGATTTTATTCATATAATCCGCCTTTCTATCCCTGTTTTTTGGTGTCTCCAAATCAGGGCCGTTCTTAATATTACGTAGAACAGAAGTTAAAAGCTTCATCTACAGCTTCCATTATATAGTATATTCCTATAAATTCAATAGGAATAATCAAATTTTGTCCAAAATATAATATAATAATTTCCATTTTCAGGGATAATTATGAATATTTCTCAGCAAAAACGTGCTTTTCTTACAGGAACCCTTCTATTAACAGCCACCGGCTTTGCCTGCAGAATCTTAGGCTTTTTCTACCGGATTTTTCTTTCCAGAACCATAGGAGCAGAAGGGCTGGGACTTTACAACATGGTCCACCCTGTTTTCGGAATCTGCTTTGCCTTATGCGCCGGCTCTATTCAAACCGCCGTTTCCCAGGCAGTTGCCTCTAATGTGGAAAGGGGAAGAGCTGCTTTTAAGGCTGGCCTTGTAATTTCTCTGACTATGGCCGTTTTCCTTGGATGTATTATTTGGAACTTTGGAGATTTTCTGGCAGTGAATCTGCTTATGGAAGAGCGGTGCGCTCCCCTTTTGCCTTTTGTTGCCGTATCTGTGCCCTGCTCTGCTATCCACGCCTGTATTAACGGATATTATTATGGTCTTCAGAAAACCAAGGTGCCGGCTTTTTCCCAGCTGGCGGAACAGCTGGTCAGAATCGGAGTAGTATTTCTCCTGGCAGGGATTATGGCGGAAAAGGGGATTGTTATTACTGTACAGCTGGCTGTTTTAGGCCATCTTTCCGGAGAAATCGCCTCTTCCTTTTACACCCTTTTATCTATCTGCCTCTTTCCTCCCAAAGGAGGGAATAAAAACTGCTGCCCTTTTCTTGCCTCTGCAAGAGAAGCAGCCCCGCCTCTTATGGCCTTAGCCCTTCCCCTTATGGGAAACCGCTTAGTTTTAAATATTCTGGCCAGTATGGAAGCCATTTGGATTCCCAACAGACTTCAGGCCTTCGGCCTTTCCTCCTCAGAGGCTTTAAACGTTTACGGAGTGCTTACAGGCATGGCCCTGCCCTTTGTTTTATTTCCTTCAGCTATTACTAATTCTGTAGCTGTCCTTTTGCTGCCTACAGTGGCCAGAGCCCAGTCCTTTGGCAACTGGAAAAGCATTTCCTCCACTATATCCATGTCTGTCCGCTACAGCATGTATATGGGAATTTTATGTATCGGCGTATTTACCTTTTACGGCTCCCAGTTAGGCCTTACAGTGTTCCACGACTCCAGCTCAGGAAACTTTATTAAAATCCTGGCCTGGCTTTGCCCTTTTTTATATTTGTCCACCACCACCGGCAGTATTTTAAACGGCCTTGGAAAAACCTCGGCCACATTTGTGCAGAATGTGGCGGCTCTTCTCCTAAGACTGGCATTTGTGCTGTTTGGCATTCCTGTTTTTGGCATCCAGGCCCTTTTATGGGGAATGTTAATCAGCGAGCTTTTTTTATCTCTGCTGCACATTTATTCTTTAAAAAAATGTTTTGCCTTTTCCTGGAATCCTTATCAGATGATTGTAAAACCGGCGTTTTTCTTGTTTATTTCCGCCGGCATCACAAAAGCCGCCTCCGGATGGCTAAAACTTCCAACGACTCTCCCTGAATTTCTTCAGCTATGCGTTTACATTGGAATCCTAAGCCTGTCCTACAGCGGCCTGCTTCTTTTATTTCACAAACATTAATTTTATTTTCCTGCCTGTATAAAGTGCCCGTATTTTGGGCACTTACATGCAATATAGGAATGTAGTTATAAACTTTCCCCCAGCATATAGTCAGCGGCGATTTTCTGAAGCCTTCCAGCAGTTTCCTGATCCAGCACATCTATATACTGATTTCCCTCAAGCGTTTCCTGAAACAGCAATGCATAAGCTGCGCACGCTGTTAAGTATGTACCTGTTTCAGAAGGATGCTGACCATCCTCTCCCCAAAGCTGCAGTTCAGAATCTTGGGAAAGGGCTTCCATAAACAAGTCTCCTCCTGGCAGCAATAAGCTGTCCAGTTCTCTGGCAATTGTCTGGTAGCTTTGGGAAAGAGCCTTCTGCACTGTTTCTGCGCCAAAAATTCCCGTACCGTCTTCAGGGGACCAAGTCATAAAAAATCCTGTCTGGCCTCCTGCATTTTTAATTTTCTCATTCAGGATTCTGGCATAAGGAAACATCTTTTCCTCTGCTTTGCTGAAAACGGCGTTTGTATTATCCTGCAGAAATACAAAGTCCCATTTTTCCTCTGTCAAAGCCTGGTAAAGAATTGCCCCCAGCTCATCTTCCGGATCTGCAAACATTTCTAAATAGTACATGCCTTCTGTCAAATCGTAAACATCTACATTATGGCCTCCTGCAAAAGCCAACTCTAAAAACATACCTGGCAGATTATTTACATATGTATGGCTGTTGCCTACAAATAAGATTTTGCTGCCCTCTGAAGCCACTGGATCAGGCTTTTTATTATACCGCCCTTCCTCCTTGGCCTCACCTTTTGTTTCCTCTGTTTCAGTTTGACTGTCCGCAGCTCCCTCTGTCACTTCTTCCTGCATTTCTATTGCACTCTCTTCAGTCTCTACGGCGCTCTGATTTGTTTCTGCAGACTTTTCTGCTTTATTCTGACATCCGTTTAATAATGTGGACACAGCTAAAATTGCTGCCCACAAAACCAATTTTCCCCTGATTCTTATCATAACCTTCTCCCTTAATATTTTATCAGTCATATCCTTCTACAAACTTTATACGCGTAGCAATATACTGAATTCTTTCCCCTTCTTTTAATTGAATTTTCTCTAATGGCGTATGATACGGCAGCTGGGTAGTCTCCTCCAGCTCCAGCATAATCCAGTTGGCCTCAGCTTCTTTCGCCCGGTCAATGGCCTGCTCTAAATACGCGCCTTCCACATAGCAATCTTCCAAATCAGGAAAATAAATATAATATGTTCCATCTTCTTTACAGCCAATAACGGCTGGATATTCAAATCTCATATTCACACCTCAGATACTTTTTATTTCATAATAAATACTTTTCAGGCCTTACTCTTCACTGTCTAACAGATACGGAGTTACCTGGTAAACGTAATAGTTCAGCCAGTTAGAATACAAAGTTCCGGAGAAATTTCTCCAATTTAAAAGGGGGGTGGAGAAAGGATCATTATTTTCATAATAATTGCACGGCACCTTAGGATTCAGTCCCCTCTCCAAATCTCTGTGGTATTCTCCTGCCAATGTCATTCTGTCGTATTCAGGATGGCCCTGGACAAATACCTGACGCCCGTCTTTGCTGATTACAATCAGGATTCCAGCCTCCTCTGACTCTGCCAAAATCTCTAATCCAGGCTGTTTCTCTATATCTTCTCTGCGCACCTCTGTATATCTGGAATGAGGGCACAAAAATATATCGTCCATACTGCGCACCAAAGGCACTTTTCTGTGAATCACCTTGTGGCTGTACACTCCTGACAGCTTTTCTTTTCTGTTGTATTTAGGAATTCCATAATGATAATATAAACCGGCCTGAGCCCCCCAGCAAATATGCATAGTAGAGGTTACATGGCGCTTGCTCCACTCCATAATCTTAGTCAGCTCTTCCCAGTAATGCACCTGCTCGTATTCCATATTTTCCACAGGCGCTCCTGTAATAATCATACCGTCAAACTTTTTCTTTTTTATATCGTCAAAGTATACATAAAACTGATTTAAATGACTGGCAGAAGTATTTTTAGCCACGTGGCTGGATACCATGAGGAACGTACAGTTTACCTGCAAAGGAGTGTTAGACATTACCCTCAAAAGCTGCAGCTCCGTTTCTTCCTTTAACGGCATGAGATTTAAAATTAAAATTTCCAGTGGACGAATGTCCTGGCTTAAAGCCCTGGCTTCGTCCATAACAAATATATTTTCTGCCTCCAGCGCAGTTTTGGCCGGAAGCCCGTTTTGTACTTTAATGGGCATGTGCGTCAATTCCCTCGTTTTCTATATTTTCTGTATGCCATCATATCACAGATAAGTGCAAAAATCAAAGACTAACCTTCCCCTTCTGTAAGAAGCTTTAAAAAATCTTCCTCTGTCAAAATAGGGATTCCCAATTCTTTTGCCTTTTTATTTTTTGAAGATCCGGAAGTCGCGTCATTATTAATCAAATAAGAGGTTTTGGCAGTGACAGAGCCAGTTACCTTTCCGCCTTTCGCCTCAATAAAGGCCTGCAGTTCCTTTCTGTTGGAAAATTTCTCTACAGAACCAGTTACCACGAAGTTCTTTCCCTGGAATACCTGCTCTTCCTCATCTTCTATATCTTCATTTTCAATGGTCAGCTCACTAAGGAGATGGTCTACAATCTTATTATTTTTTTCTGAAGCAAAGAAGCTGCACCAGCCCTCTGCCAACACAGCTCCGATTCCGTCTACCTCCACCAATTCTTCCTCTTTGGCGGCTCTCATTGCCTGGAAATCATAATGGAAATGGCGGCAAAGTACTTTTGCGTTGGCAACTCCAATGCCTGTTATTCCCAACCCGTAAATCAGTCTGGGCAAGGTGGTGGCGGAAGCTTTTTTCACCGCTTCAATTAAATTGTCGTAAGACTTCTGCCCAAAGCCTTCCATTTCTACAATCGCTTCTTTATGTCTGTCTAAGTGAAATATATCAGCGTATTCGTGGATAAATCCTTCCCCGATAAACTTTTCCAGGGTAGCTTCAGAAAGCCCGTCAATATTTAAAGCGTCTCTGCTGACAAATAAAGTAAAGCTTTTTATTTTCTTTGCCTGACAGTCTGGATTTGTGCAGTAAAGGGATTTTACATCGTTAACCTGTCTGATTTCTGTAGGCCCCCCGCACACCGGACATTCTGTGGGAATATTTTTTACTCCGCTTCTTGTCAGGTTCTCTGCAATCTGGGGAATAATCATATTGGCCTTATATACTGTAATTTGATCTCCCTCTCCCAGCTGCAAAGACTCCATAATACTAATGTTGTGAACACTGGCGCGGCTGACTGTAGTTCCCTCCAGTTCTACTGGCTCAAATACTGCCACAGGATTAATCAGCCCTGTTCTGGAAGCGCTCCACTCAATATAACTCAGCTTTGTCTCCTGAGTTTCATCTGCCCATTTAAAAGCAATAGAATCCCTTGGAAACTTGGCTGTTCTGCCTAAGGAGCGGCCGTATTCAATGTCGTCAAATAACAGCACCAGCCCGTCAGACGGAACGTCATTTTTTTCCACTGCATGAGCAAATTCCTGTATCTTTTCAGAAAGATTCTCCCCTGTTACCATTTTCCATTCTACAGTTTCAAATCCCTGGTGTTTCAGCCACTGAAACTGCCGGTTTCTGGAATTATGAAAATCCACTCCCTCAGCCTGCACTAAAGCAAAGGCAAAAAAATGAACGTTTCTCTCAGCTGTAATCTGGCTGTTTAACTGTCTTACTGAGCCGCTGCAAAGATTTCTGGGATTTTTATATCTGGCGTCTACATCCTGAATTTCCTCGTTGATTTTCTTAAAATCAGAATATTTTATAACAGCTTCCCCACGTAAAATCAGCTGTCCCTTATAGCTGATATTTAAGGGCAGGTTAGCAAAGGCCTTGGCATTGTTGGTGATAACCTCGCCGATCTCCCCATTTCCTCTTGTAACAGCCTTACTGAGAACTCCTCCCTCGTAGGTAAGTACAATAGTAAGCCCGTCCATTTTCCAGGACAACAGCCCTTCTTTATCTCCCAGCCACTGCCCCAGCTCTTCCACGCTTTTTGTCTTATTTAAAGACAGCATAGGGCTGTCATGGGTCTCCTTTGGCAGCTGGCTAAGCACCTGATATCCAACCTTTTGAGTTGGGCTGTTTGAAAAAATAATTCCTGTTTCTTTCTCCAGATCTGTCAGCTGGTCATACAGTTTATCGTACTCGTAATTGCTCATCAGCTCCCGGCTTTC
Source organism: Lachnoclostridium edouardi (assembly GCF_900240245.1). GTDB lineage: Bacteria > Bacillota > Clostridia > Lachnospirales > Lachnospiraceae > Lachnoclostridium_A > Lachnoclostridium_A edouardi. The sequence goes on along the minus strand of NZ_OESQ01000001.1, from coordinate 2,653,930 downwards.
CTGATAATAAGCCTTTCCGGCTTCATTCAGGGTTTTAATCAGCTCTTTCATTTTCAGGATTTTTTCTTCCATATTCTGTCCTTTACTATTTTCCTTTCACTTTCCTTTTTTCTGTTTTCAGCCTTACCTGGCAAATTAGACGAGCCGGAAAGCAGCCTCTCCAGCTCTTCCATTTCTTCTGCCGTTATCTCCCTGTATTCTCCCAGCTTTAAATCTCCCAGTCTGATATTCATAATCCGCACTCTTTTTAAAGCCACTACCCTGTAGCCTAATGCCTGGCACATTCTTCGTATTTGCCTGTTCAGCCCCTGGGTGAGAATGATGCGGAAGGTATATCCTCCTGTCTTTTCTACAAAGCAAGGTTTTGTCACTGTATCTAAAATTTCCACCCCTGACCTCATTTTCTTTAAAAATTCTTCTGTCAAAGGCTGATTTACCCGAACCATGTACTCTTTTTCATGGTTGTTGCTTCCTCTAAGAATTTTATTTACAATATCCCCTTGATTTGTCATCAGAATCAGTCCTGTAGAGTCTTTATCTAAACGGCCTACTGGATATATTCTTACAGGGTATTGTAAATATTCTACTATATTAGGGGCTCTGTCTTTATCTGTTGTGGTGCACACAATTCCTTTCGGCTTATTTACTGCCAAAAGCACCGGCTTATCCTTCTTTTTTTCACTGACAGCCGCTCCCCTGCACACAATCCTCTCTGCGCCAGTTACCTTCATCCCCATAACTGCAGTTTTCCCGTCCACAGTTACTTCTCCGGCCTCAATCAGCCTGTCTGCCTCTCTCCTGGAACAGATTCCTGAATCACTTAAAAATTTGTTCAGGCGCATTTCTTCCATATTATTTTCTCCTGACTCATATTGTTTATTCCTCGCTTATCCTTCTCTGCCCACTGATAGCGCAGATTACTATTGAATAAACATCGCATCCCCAAAGCTAAAGAATCTGTACTTCTCCTGAATTGCCTTCTCATAAGCCGACAGCACATAATCTCTGCCTGCCAGGGCGGAAACTAACATTACTAAAGTGGATTCAGGTAAGTGGAAATTTGTAATTAAGGCATCTAAGATTTTAAATTTATAGCCTGGATAAATAAAAATATCTGTCCATCCGCTGCCTGGCTTTAATACTCCGTCCTCTCCAGCGGCTGATTCTAAGGTCCGGCAGCTGGTGGTTCCTACGCAGATCACTCTGCCTCCCTGTTTTTTTGCAGAATTAATTTTCTCCGCCTCTGATTCCTCCACCATATAAAACTCTGAATGCATGTGGTGATCCAATACATTTTCCACCTTTACAGGCCGGAAGGTGCCTAAACCTACATGTAAGGTTACATGGGCGATTTCCACCCCTTTTTCTTTTATCTGCTGCAGCAGCTCCTTTGTAAAATGAAGTCCTGCTGTAGGCGCCGCTGCAGAGCCGTCGTGCTTTGCATATACAGTCTGGTATCTGTTTTTGTCCTGCAGCTGATGAGTGATATAAGGAGGCAGGGGCATCTGCCCCAGCTGGTCTAATATTTCTTCAAAAATCCCTTCGTAGGAAAATTGAATTAATCTATTTCCCTCATCTACCACATCTATAATCTTTCCTTTTAATAATCCGCCTCCAAAAGAAATCTCAGCCCCCGGTCTGGCCTTTTTTCCTGGTTTTACAAGTACTTCCCAAATATCCTTTTCCTTTCTTTTTAAAAGCAGAACCTCAATCTTTGCTTCAGTATCTGTTTTAGTCCCAAACAAACGGGCCGGAATTACCTTAGTGTCATTAATCACCAGGCAATCTCCTTTTTTTAAGTAAGATAAAATATCCCGGAATACTTTGTGCTCTACCTCCCCCGTATGTTTATCTAACACCAAAAGTCTTGAGGAGGAACGGTCCTCTAAAGGGTCCTGGGCAATTAGCTCCTCAGGCAAATCAAAATAAAAGTCTTTTACATTCATAGTTTTTCTCCTGTCTTTATGTGAAAGAAAGCCGCCGCAGGCGAATCATGTCAACCTGCAGCAGCCCCCTGTACGCTTTTGCTTTTTCACAGTTTTATTCTGCGCCAGTTTCAGACGGCGCCTCTGTTTCCTGATTACTTTCCAAGGCCTGCTCAGTGTCCTCTAAAGCAGCGCTTTCTCCTTCTGCCTGGCTTTGTTCCTCAGAGGAACTGCTTTCCTCCACAGAAGCCTCCGTGGCAGGCTGAAGCAGATTTTCTTCTGTCTCATCTGAGCCATCTCTTAACATGCCGTAAGCGCTGGCCAGCTTTGTATCTGAGGCCACAGCCTCCTCCAGCTCTATATTCATCTGAGCTGCCAGCAGGCGGACGCTCTCTGTCTGCTCGATCTGAGCCACATACTTTAGAATCTCATCTGAAACATCCTCCACAATATAAAAGTTGCCACTTTCATCTTTTGTTACATAGCACCACATTAAATTGGGAGCCAAAGTATCTGTCACACGGAACTTAATATCAGTTCTCACATAAACTACATAGGAATTTTCATCCAGACCAGGCGCAGTATAACAGACAATGTTCTGGAAGGAGTCAATATATTTTGCTCTCCACTGCATTTTCTCCTGTAGGTCCTCTACACCTGTCATATCAGTCTTTCCGTACAAACGGTACATTGTTTCTGCATCACAGCTTACCTTTGCAGCACAATACTCTTCCATAAGAGCGTTTATTTCTGGTATTGCATCCTTTTTCAGTTCATCGCCATTCTCTGCGTCCTGATCCTGATTTTCAGAATCCGAACTGCCGGCTTCGCCGCCGTCCTCAGCATTGCTTCCAGAATCTCCCTCTATATCTGTAGATATCTCAGATACAGAAGGATCTGCGTCCGCTTCCTCTGCCTTTGGAGACTTGTCCATAATCACAATGACGAAAATCAGAATAATAACAATAAGGGGAATTACCAGCAGACGGACGGCTCTCTGTAAATCAAATCCGCCCAAGGGCATATTCTCTCTTCTTCTTTGCATTCCGGCTGTATCCTCCTATGATTGGATATTTATTAACCAAAGTCTCCGTATATTTTAACAAAATATTACATAAAAATCAACCAAAACTGAAATAAGTGCTTGCAGTTCCCCATATTCTGTAGTAAAATATCACTGTTGCACCTGTAGCTCAGTGGATAGAGCAGTGGCCTCCGGAGCTGCGTGCGTAGGTTCGATTCCTATCAGGTGCATTTGTAAAAATATAAACAAGGTCTTATTTTAAGCGAAAAATCAGGAAAGCGCTTAATATAAGGCTTTTTCTTTATTTTCCAGAGATTCTATGACCTGCTTTAATTCCTTTTCCCCTATGTGATTCACAATTTCCCCGTCTACTGAAATATTAGGACCTGATTTACATTGCTTTAAACAGTCCCTTGTCTCCAGCAATATACTTTTGTCTGATGATAAACCGTTTTTATCTGTCTTTAAAAGCTCTCTTGCCATTTTAATTAGCGGCGCGCTGCCATTTTCTTTACATCTGGCTCCAGTACACATAACTATTTTGTGCCTGTATGGCGCAGCCTTCAGGCTGGGATACAGCCTGACTAATGAATCTATCACTGTTTGTTTTACACCTGCAGTCTCCGCCGCTTTTTCTGCCATTTCCGGAGAAATAAATCCGCATATCTCCTGTATTTCAGAAAGCATAGCCACCAGCTGTTCCTGAGATTTCTTATCCTTTTGTTTTCCGTAATACTCAAAAACTTCCTTACATTCTTCATCTGACATTTGCTGATTCTTATTCACAATTTATTCCTTTCCATGGTCTATTTGGTCTATTACTTTATAGAAAAACTGCCCTCTGGCTGCACAGGAATTTCTTTTGCTTCTATATTGTCAATCTGAATAAATCTGGCCTGAAAAAGCTGCTCTATCATTTTTTCTATAGCCTCTGCCTTCCCCTGTACCTCCATTTCCACTCTCCCGTCCCACAAATTGCTCACCCAGCCTGTTAAACCTAAAGATTGTGCAATATAATGAGAACGGTATCGAAATCCTACTCCCTGTACCATTCCTGAAAAATATATATGTTTTCTTATATTTCTGTCCTCTTTCACTATTATCTCCTTTTCCCTATTGATTTAAAAACTTTTATTTCACTTCTTAATTTTCCGGTTTATATAAAATTCAGAATTTCCTGGTTGCGCCAAAGTTGGTCTTTCGATATAATAAAATTATTATTTTCAGGTCTGAATCTAAAACACTTCTATTTTTCCAGCTGCATACACTGCACAAAGAAAATCTTAAAATCAACTATTCCCTGATTTCAATTTTATATCTAAGGAGGTACATACGCAATGGCATATGATGTATTTCTGCAGCTTATTTTACAGGCTGTATCACATCTTTTTGGCTCTGATTACCTGATCTCTCTGGAACAAGTCCGCAAAAATAACGGAGTTTTACTTCAAGGGCTGAATATCTGGCACAAAAACAGCTTTATAGGTTCTACCATTTATATGGAAGCTTTTTATCAGCAATGTCTCAATCATATTCCTATTGAACATTTGGCAGAAGATATTTTCCAGCTGTTCCATGAAAATGCAGTCTCAGAAGATCTGATGGAAAATACTTTTTCAGATTTCTCTTCTGCCAGTAAAGCACTTGCCTACAAACTGATTCATACAGGCGATAATAAAGAGCTTCTAAAAACCCTTCCCCATATTCCTTTTTTAGATCTCAGCATAACTTTTTATTTGGCTCTCCACACAAGCGATCATTTTTACAGCTCTCTGATTACTACTTCTCAAATGGACCACTGGCATCTGACTGTTCAGGACTTATTTCAGGCCGCTCATTATAATACCCCTTTACTATTTCCTTATCAATTAAATACTATGGATCATCTTCTGACTCAGATGGCAAATGTCTCTGAATCAGAAGACTGTGAACAGCTGGTAGATAATATTATTAAGCAGTGCAGAAAGGAACGGCCTGCTATGTATGTTCTCACTAATATGTGTGAAACCTTTGGCGCCTGCTGCCTTTTATATCCAGGTATTCTCAACTCTCTGGCCTGCAGTATTGGAACTGATTTAATTATTCTGCCCTCCAGTATCCACGAGGTCTTGCTTTTGCCAGACAACGGGAAGTCTTCTTACCAGGCTTTAAACCATATGGTAGCTGAGGTAAATGCCGGGGAGGTTGCCAGGGAGGAGTGGCTGTCTGACCACATTTATCTTTATTCCCGCCATTCTGACAGCATCTATATGCCCTCTGGGATATGCGCCAGACTTCCGTAAATGATAATCTTCCTATATACATATACTGCAAAAAAGGAAGCTCTGCAGATTAATTTTAATCTACAGCTCTCCCCTTTTTCATTATCAAACTTTTTTTTAAAAAATTCTGCTTCCGATTTGATATACCAGCACTGCGCCTGCCCATGCAATAAGCAGCTGAAATCCAACCATTTTCAAGGTCCAAGCCCACGATCTAGTTTCCCGCTTAATAGTTGCCACCGCCGCCATACACGGAGAATAAAGCAGGCAGAAAATCATTAAAGCGTAGGCGCTGACCGCTGTAAAGCCGCTGTTATTTAACAGCTGAGACAAAGCGTCCATGCCTGAAGCAGAGTTTATATTGTTGATGCCATAAAGCACAGAAAAACTGGACACTACTACTTCCTTTGCTGATAACCCGGAGATTAAAGCCACTGCAATCTGCCAGCTTCCCAGGCCTGCAGGAATCAACACAGGAACTAAAAGTCGGCCGAACATTGCGGCAAAGCTGTTAGACACATCATCTACAAACCCTTCTGTTCCAGTGTTTAATACAAACCACAAAATTATTGAGGCAATGAAGATAGTAGTACCTGCCTTAGATAAATAATCCTTTACTTTATCCCACACATAAATCGCCACTGTTCTGGCATTAGGCGTTTTATATTCTGGAAGCTCAATTAAAAGTGTATCCTCTTCATCAGAAGGATTCATTTTATGTACTATAAAGGCTACGATTATGGCCACTGCCAATCCCACCAAATACAAGGAATATGCTACATATAAGGCGTGATCCGGAAAAAACATGTCTGCAAACAGCACATAAATAGGAAGTCTGGCTGAGCAGGACATAAAAGGCGTAATCAGTATTGTCCTCTTTCTGTCTTTTTCACTTGGCAGGGCTCTGGTAGCCATAACTGCAGGCACTGTACAGCCAAATCCCAGCAGCATAGGAAGAAAGGCTTTTCCAGACAGGCCTACCATACTCATAGTCTCATTCATTACATAGGCAACCCTGGCCATATACCCGCTGTCCTCTAAAAATGCCAATGCCAAAAACAAAATAAATATATTAGGCAGAAATGTAAGAATTCCTCCTACTCCCGCTACAATTCCGTCTACAATCAAAGCTGTCATCCAGGAAGCTACCTGCAGATTGTTTAGCAAAGCTAATAGATTTACAGAAACCCAGTCTAAACCTATTTCAAAGTAGCCTTTCAAAAAGTCGCCTACTGTAAAAGTAAAAAAGAAAACCGCCGCCATAATCCCAAGAAAAATAGGAATCCCCCACACTGGATGAGTTAAATATACGTCGATTTTGTCTGTGGCCGCTTCCTTTTCATCTTTATTAAATAAACACTCTTTAATAATCTCATCTATATAGTCGTATTTCTCATTAATAATCTGCTTTTCATAGCTTTTAGACACAATATTTTTCATGTCTACAGGATGGTCCTTGCCCACTTCCTCATCAAACTCCAGAAGCTTAATGGCGTGCCAGCGCATATTTTCCATTTCCCCATACTTAGACTGAAGCGCCTGCTGCGTCTCCATAATTTTGCCTTCCAGGAAGCTGTCATATCGGACCACGATTCCTTTGGGACCTTCCTCATAGTGATGCACTACTGCGTGCATCAGCACATCCAAACCTGTTCTCTTTCTGGCGGACACAGGAACTACTGGTATTTCCCCCAGCATTTCAGGAAGGCGGTGAAGATCAATCTCCATACCTCTTTCTTCCACAATGTCCATCATATTTAAAGCTAAAATAACAGGCTTTCTCAGTTCCAAAAGCTGCAAAGTCAAGTATAGATTTCTTTCTAAAGACGAGGCGTCTACAACATTAATGATTACATCCACCTCGTTATCTTCAATACACTTTCTGGTAACAATTTCCTCTATTGTGTAGGAGGTTAAGCTGTAGATTCCCGGAAGATCAATCACCTTAATAGGCCTTCCTTTATAATTCATCTGTCCTTCTACACGCTCTACTGTTACTCCCGGCCAGTTGGCTACCTTTAAATTAGCCCCGGTGAAAGCATTAAATAAGGTGGTTTTTCCACAGTTTGGATTTCCCACAAAACCCACCCGTATCTCTCTCTCACTACTGCTGTCAGCCATTTTGCGGCACCTCCCTGACCTGAATTCCATCTGCAATTCTTCTGCCTAAAGCCAGTCTTGTTCCTCTGACCTTTATAATTAAAGTGCCGCTTCCTTTTTTATTCATAACTGTGACAAAAGTGCCTTCATTTACGCCTAAAGCCTCCAGCCTTCTTGTCAGCCTCTCGTCCACAACAACATTCTCAACCTGATATACAGACCCTATCTGTCCCTCATGCAATTTGCTCATATTTTTCCCTCCGAATTACATGGAGATTGTAGCATTATTGAGAATAATTGTCAATAACATCAGGCGCCCTCTATTTCTAAAAGCATCTGTTTTACTTCAATCATTCTGTCTCTTAATTTTGCTGCCTCCTCAAAGTTCAGCTCTGCGGCCGCCTGATGCATTTTCTTTGTAATCTCCTTTATCAGCTTATGCAGCTCTGCAGCATCCATAGACTCTGGATCTTTCTTAAAGTCATCCTGACTTTTTTCAGCTGCCTTAGAAATAGCAATTAAATCTCTCACTGCCTTTTTAATTGTAGTAGGGGTAATTCCGTGTTCTTCATTATACTGCTGCTGCAGCTTCCGGCGGCGCTCTGTCTCTCCAATCGCTTTTTTCATGGAATCCGTCATATTGTCCGCATACATAATTACATGACCTTCACTATTTCTGGCGGCGCGCCCAATTGTCTGAATCAGGGAGGTCTCTGATCTTAAAAAGCCTTCTTTATCTGCATCTAAAATAGCTACCAAAGTGATCTCCGGAATATCCAGGCCCTCTCTTAAAAGATTGATGCCTACCAGCACGTCAAATACATCTAATCTCATGTCTCTTATAATTTCTGCCCGCTCCAAAGTATCAATATCTGAATGTAAATACTTTACCCTGATTCCCACTTCCCGCATATAGTCTGTCAGATCCTCTGCCATTCTTTTTGTCAGCGTAGTAATCAGCACCTTGTGATGTCCCTCTACCTCTTTATTCACCTCTGAAATCAGATCATCAATCTGTCCCTCTACAGGCCGCACGCTGATCTCAGGGTCCAAAAGTCCTGTTGGCCTGATAATCTGCTCCACTCTCATCAGCTCATGCTCTTCCTCATAAACAGAAGGTGTAGCAGACACAAACATCATCTGATTAATTTTTTCTTCAAATTCTGTAAAATTTAAAGGCCTGTTGTCCAAAGCCGAAGGCAGGCGGAAACCATATTCTACCAATGTTTTCTTTCTGGATCTGTCTCCGGCATACATGCCCCTCACCTGGGGAAGCGTAATATGGGACTCGTCCACAATAATCAGAAAATCATTTGGAAAATAGTCCAGCAAGGTACACGGCGGCTCCCCTTCCTTAGTGCCGTTTAAATGACGGGAGTAGTTTTCAATTCCTGAACAAAATCCAGTTTCTCTCATCATTTCCACGTCAAAATTGGTTCTCTCTGATATTCTTTGAGCCTCCAGCAGCTTATCCTCACTTTTAAAAAATGTTACCTGCTCCTTCATTTCTTTTAAAATTTCTTCTGTAGCCGCCATCATTTTTTCCTTTGGCACAACATAATGGGAAGCCGGAAAAATAGCCAAATGCCCCAGTTCAGCCTTAATTTCTCCTGTAAGAGTGTCTATTTCTGTAATTCTGTCAACCTCGTCCCCAAAAAACTCTATTCTGTACGCCTCGCTGCCAGAATAAGCAGGAAATATCTCCAGCACATCTCCACGGACTCTAAAGGTTCCGCGGTGAAAATCCATTTCATTTCTGGTATACTGAATATCAATCAGCTTATGGATGACTTCATCCCTGTCTTTCACCATACCTGGCCTGAGAGAAATTACCATTTCCTTATAATCAATAGGGCTTCCCAATCCGTAAATGCACGATACAGAAGCCACAATAATCACATCCTGCCTCTCCGACAAAGCCGCCGTGGCAGAATGGCGCAGCTTGTCGATTTCATCGTTAATCGCTGAGTCCTTCTCAATATAAGTGTCAGTAGAAGGCACATAGGCCTCCGGCTGATAGTAATCATAATAGGAGACAAAGTATTCCACTGCGTTACTCGGAAAATACTCTTTGAACTCACCATAGAGCTGTGCTGCTAAGGTCTTATTGTGCGCTATTACCAAAGTCGGCTTATTTAACTGGGCAATCACATTAGCCATGGTAAAGGTCTTGCCAGAACCCGTAACCCCTAGTAAAGTCTGGAATTGATTGCCTTCCTGAAACCCTTTGACCAGCGCCTCAATGGCCTGGGGCTGGTCGCCGGTGGGGGCGTATTCGGAATGTAATTCGAAGATTTTTTGTTCATTTTGCATAAAATCCACCTCCAGATTTCAAAGTAAAAAAGGACGCCTATAAGGCAAAAATTCGTCGTGGAACTTTTTATTTTCGTCGTAGCGTTTCCTCGGATCGTGACAAAATAGGTCCACGACGAATGCCGTTCACAATTTGCTTTTTTTACAACCTGTTGCACCCATGTAATTCTATATGGACGAAACAGGAACAAACCATATAAAAAGGACTCAGGCATTGGACTTTAGTATACCAAAAAGCAACGAGCCAAGTGACTGCTTGCAGGCATTTGGCGACTGCCATCGATAGTAGGCGCTCTGCGTCTACTATACCACAAACGATTTCAAAAGTACAGAAGCAGTGAACATCTGTTCTTCTGTTTTTATGCTGTCCTTGGAAGGAATTCTGTTACATCCACCACAATTTCCAGCAGTTCGTTTTTAAAGAGCTCATTTTCTTCCATATTTGGAAGCACCATTTTCATATACTCCTCTATTTCCGGTACTCCATCCGCTATAATCTCCCTGTTGTCAGCATAGACATCCATTGTTATTAGTTCCTTGGCATGCCCCATAAGCTTTGATACTGCTTTCGGATTAAACTCTTCTTTCAGCAAAAGCGTACAATAGGTACTGCGTAAATCATGCCAGCGAATATCCGGCAGCCCGCTTTCAGCCAGAAGTTGTTTATAATACTTGCAATGGAATCCTTTACTCCTTGGTCTGCCATAAGCAGAACAGCAAATATAGTCCAAATCCTGAAACTCTCTCTTTCGACGATTTCTGTTTGCTTCATACACCTGCCGTTCCTTTAAGATTTCCTCAAAGACATAATCTGGAATAGGAATTTCTCTGTAACTGGATTTTGTCTTTAACCCCACCTCCTGTTTCGTAAATGTTTTAGGTGCAAAATCTTCTTTTTTCGCATTATGTATCCTTCCCAACTGTCGGTTCACATTTAAGGTTCTGTTAATATAATCGATATCCGAATATTTTACGCCATTGATTTCGGATCTGCGAAGTCCCATAAGAACTCCAAAAAGTACCTGCATATGAATCGGAGTATCTCTGCTTTTCTCCAGTAAAACCAAAATCTGCTCCATCGTCAGTGTTTTCTGTGTGTCAATGCTTCTGCTTCTGAAGGCTGTTTTCTTCTGTGATGTTTCTGTTTTAGGTAATCCTACTCCCTCCACTGGACTAACAGAAATCACTTTGCTCGTTACCGCATACCGAAAAGAGACATTCATGATTGTTTTTACCTGCTCTGCTACTGACCTTGAATAACTCGCCTTTGCATTAAACAATTTTTGAATGTCTCCACGGGTAACATCCGCCATTCTTTTATTTCCTAAAGCTGGAATGATATGATTATTTACTGTATTGCAGTAATTATAATAGGTTTCATGGCTTTCAGTCCGTTTTCCTATGTCTATCTCTAGCCAGGAAAGCATAAACTCTGCAACCTTTACATTCGAATACACAATAAATGTACCATTGTATAATTCTGCAATCGTCTTCTCTCTTGCCTTATTCGCCTCCTTCTCTGTTTTAAAACCCGATTTCTGGTACGGCTTTTCGCTTCCATCCAGATATTTTAAAAATATCCTGTAGCCGAATCCTGAGCGCACAGGCATTACCTGTGACACTCTCCATTCGACATAATTCTTCAAATCCAACTTTAACATATAGAAGCACCGCCTTCTGGAATAAAAGTATGATTCATAAATGTAATAATCTGCTCATTCTCATCCATGACCTCACAATAATATTCAAATGTTGTATTAACACTTGCATGCCCCAACAGAGCTGATATTTTAATCAGAGGAACCTTCTGCTCTATCAAGATCGTTGCATACATATGGCGCAGACCATGCACTGTAATATGAGGTAAGCCATTCCTGGAGCATAATTTTGTCAAAGCGCTGTTCATGGCGGCTGTTGAATGTGGTAATCCATTTTCCTGACACGAGATATAACCGTGATCAAAATATTGTTCGCCATACTGCTGCTTATTTGCTTCAACCAAAATTTTTCTTTTCTCAATTTCCTTTGCAACAGCCTCCGGTATCCGCAGAAGACGGTAACTGTTATCTGTCTTTGGCGGCTTCTCTATAACTTCATATGACTGAATTTTTCTCGCACCCTTTGGAACAATAGGATTCGATGTAATCTGCCGTTGAATGTAGATGGTTCTGTTTTGTGGATCAAAATCTCCAAATTTCAAGCCGGAAATTTCTCCTTTTCTAAGCCCACAGAACAGTCCCAGTAAAATCTCCAAATACCATCCGCTATTATATGCAGCTTTCAAAAGCCTTTTCACATTTGCTTTATTTAAAATAATAATAGTTGGTTTTCTTCTTGGGTAGGGTTTGGTTGCTGGTATTGGATTTCGCCTAATATAGTCTTGTATTACAGCCTCTTTCATTGCCATATTTAAAAGCTCTCTGGACTTGTTGCCTGCCGACTCGCATACTTTTGATACAACTGCCAATAAAGAATCAAAATACTCCTCATTCGCATATCGTAATTTTATATCCTGCTGCATATTCGGAAGAATCAGGTCATACAGCACATAGGCGCAGACCATACGAGTTGTATTCTCAACCCTCTGGGAAAATACATCCTCAAACCAATAAAGCAGGTAATCCCTTAAATTAACATCTGGGTTCGGTTTTGATGCCATCTGATAGGCTCTGGACGCTTTCTTAAACTCTTCCTCATATCGGTAATAACTTGCTTCCGCTTCGGCCTCACTCTGAAATCCACCTCGCTTACTATATTTTACAGAACCATCCGGTTGTAACACCTTAATTCTGTGAAACCATGAAGTTTCCTCATAAAAGGCTACTCCGTTTTTCTTTTCTGGCTGTTTCACTAAATCACCTCGTTTATAGACCACCATTCAGCCAGTCATCAAATCCTCTCTTTGGCACTCTGAAAAGCTTACCAATTTTAAGAACTTTGAATGGCGGATTTTTCTGCTTATACACTTCTTCAAGAAACATATAAGATTTGCTCTTTCCGATTCCAAGCATACGCTGGATATCGGCTGCTAGGTATACCTGCTGATCAATCCCCACTCCATTCTCTTCATTTGCTGACATTATTTATCCCTCCTTCCTAATTTCCTGTGCAGCGTCCAGTCCCACTTTCTTCCATGATATCATGCTATCCCGTATTTCTCCTGAAGATAGCATTTTTCATTATCTGAAGTGAAATCAGTCAGGTCCTTGCTATGAACTTGCTTCATATTTTATATACGAATTGGACCTTTGACCTTTCAACTGCAAATATAATGTTTTTCTATATAGATTAAGGCTGTGGAATTTTCGCACATTCATCAGGCCACTTCCTGCGCCAACGTTTTTGCCGCGTATTTCAGATGTTGCTGTGCAATTTTTAACCAGGGGGCGAGCTCTTTTCAAGTCATCGCACACTATCCTCCTGTATCTGTATAAATCCTGAATTGTGCTGTGAAATTGCCAAGGTTCAAAGAGACATATCATATTTTAACATGACCCATATGCTATATAAATAAGGGGAACACCTCCTCTTTTCTGCACATTCTGCAACTATTTTTTAATAAAAAACGCTGGCACAACATTGGCACAAATCCGCAGGATATTGGCACAGTTCTGCTCTTTCGCCGTAAATACCGATATGTTAAACTAAGTATGCTCAAACGTATACCTAACAGACTGAAATCAGAAAGCCATGCTTCCTCCAAAAGTGTGGCTTTCTTTTTCTTTTCTGTATGGAAATCACAGGATAAGGAGGCTTACAACTTGAAAAAGAAATCAGAAGCAACGCCGGTTCTCTTTCCGGAAAGAAAAAAGAAGCTGAAAAAGCACCTGACAAAAACAGCCTGCTATGCATGCTTCTTTGCCATGACCTCTCTGATGTGTGCACAGCCCGTTTATGCATCTACGGATGTGTGGACAAAAGCAGGCGAAATCATGAAGGATGTGTATAACCAGATCGTCCTTATATCAACAGTTGCCGCCATTGTCACCGCTTCGGTTGCCCTTTTGATGATGAATTTTTCCAGAAGCGGACGGACGGTAGATGAAAGCAGGGCATGGCTGAAACGTATTTGCATTACATGGGCTATTTTAAATGGTCTTGGCTTCATCATGGCTTATGTTACGCCGTTCTTCTCTGACGGAAAATGGACTGGTTAAGGGAGGTGTGACTTTATGGGAATTTTAGACGGGATTGTGGAATGGCTTGCCAAGCAGGTCATGCATGGTCTTGACCTCATCAGCACATCCGTATTAGGAGCACTGGGCTGCGATATGGATGTTTTTTTACGCTATTTCCCTGCTGCAGAAACCATGTATAAGGTTTTCGTCGCCCTGTCCATCGGCTTGATTCTGCTTAACTGGGTATGGCAGCTTTTCAAAAATTTCGGTCTTGGCGCTGGAATTGAAGCGGAAGATCCTGTAAAACTCAGCATCCGATCCGTCTTATTCATCCTGCTGGCTTATTTCTCTGATGATATTGTAAGCATGGCTCTGAAAATTGGAGGCACTCCCTATGCATGGATTATGGATTCGGAACTTCCTGCCATCAGCTTTGCAGATTTCAATTCCGTCATGCTGGTTATCATCGGAGCCTGCGCCAATGGCGCAGTTGCCCTGATTACCCTGATTCTGGTGATCATCCTTGCATGGAATTATCTGAAGCTTCTTCTGGAAGCGGCAGAACGGTATGTCCTGCTGGGCGTTTTAATTTATACTGCTCCGGTTGCCTTTTCCATGGGCGCATCCCAGTCTACCTCCAATATATTTAAGTCCTGGTGCCGGATGCTTGGCGGACAGATGCTTCTTTTGGTAATGAATGCCTGGTGTCTGCGCCTTTTCACTTCCATGGTAGGCACCTTTATCGCAAACCCACTGTCACTGTAGGAAGGAGGTTCTTTTGAAGCGTATCAAACATTTACTCAGTGCATCCTTTTTTGCACTGTCCTTGTCTTTTTATCATACCCTGACTGTTTTTGCCGTTTCTGAAGGTGAGCTTCAGGCACAGGTAGAAGCGGCCGGAAAAGAAACGGTTTCAGGGAATGTACTAATCTGGTTTCTGTGTGCCATTGCCTTTCTTAAGGTTTCCCAGAAAATTGATTCGTTTATGTCTGCCTTGGGAATCAATGTAGGGCACACAGGCGGCTCCATGCTGGCAGAAGCTATGATTGCCGCAAAAGGAATCGGATCTGTCCGAAACTTTTCCAGTCATTATTTTGGCGGCGGAAGAAGCAGCCATTCTTCCCATGTCAATTCCGGCTCCAGTGTCAGCGGCGGATTTCTGGCAGGCGGTCTGGCCGGCGTAGTAAGCCGTTCTGTAACCCAAAGCGCCGTCAAAGCCGCTGTCTCTCCGGCTTCTTCTGCTGCTTCTGGAAACAACAGGACTGGAGGCGGGTTAAGCGGTCTTGCTGAAACCGCGGCGGCTGGTATTGGAGGACAATTATATTCCGCATCCGTCAGCAAAGGAGGGGATTTTGCAAATGATGTGATTGGTACAGTAGCGGCTGGAGCGATTTCTTCTACCGGTTCCATAACAGGAGAAAAGGCCGAACAGGCGCTTTATTCCTATATGGGATATGCCGCATTGGAGGAAGGTGCTGAACATGTCCCCTCTTTTTCCAATGTAGAAATCGGAGGCGGTCGTATTACCGGTACGGAGGTTTCCGAAAGTTATCCGGAAGGAATTGCCTTTGGTATGTACCATACGGAGCAATACACAGCGCCGGAAGGTTCCTATACTACAGTTCATGCTGCTGACGGTTCTTCCTGGTATAAGCAGTATGCTGCTGATTCTGTAGATAAATCTCCTTACATGGCTCCGGATGGTTCCATTGCCTACAAGGAGACCATTGTGAAAAAACTTCCCCCAACGCCCAAAAGAAAGGACCGGATATAAATGAAAAATCAGAACCAAACCAGCTTTGGCGAAGACTTGACAGCTGGTTTCTCAGCAGCCCATACCTTGCGGGGAGCTGTTAAAACAGGAAAACTCTTTTCTCAGGCTGCAAAAGGGACTGCCGCCGGCGGTCCTTATGGCGCTGCCCTTGGCGCTCTATGGGAAAGCCGGAAACACCTTGGAACGATTGCAACTGTGTTCTCCTTTTTTCTCATCCTGCCTGTTCTTTTTCTGCTTCTGCTTCCAGGGCTTGTTTTTGACGGTCTGGGAAATTCCGTTTCCCCCGCTGATCCAGAGCATCCCCTTCTCAACAGTGAACTGGCAATCATGGAAAACTGCAATGAAATCTCATTTACGCTGAATGCCATTTTAACAGAAGGGATGGAAGATGTAACATCCAGAATCGAAACAGATTTTGCAGCCTCCGGCGGCGATGGAATGGAAATTCTGAATCCCTATGAAGAAAATCCCGTTTATAACGCCAACCTCTTTGCAGCCCAGTACTGTGCAGCGAAAGCCGAGAATTTCAGGGACATATCCATTTCCAACATGGCTGACATCCTGCGGCAGAATAAACATCATCTATACTCCTTCCAACGCAGGGAGGAACTGCGGGAGATAACAGAAACAGACCCCGAAACAGGGGAAGAGACCTCCACAACAGAAACATGGCTGATTTACACCATTGTTTACAACGGAGAAGCCTATTTTGCGGACCAGGTGTTTTCTTTAACAGATGAGCAGAAAGAACTGGCTGGAAATTATGCGGAAAATCTCAGCCTGTTTCTGGGAGACGGACTGCTGCAAAGCCTGGACAGCTGGACTGGAAACAGCATCCCCTCTCTTGGGAATGTGCAGTTTTCTGATGGAGTAACGGAAGTCATTTATTATAACCAGATGGATGAGCGATATGCCGGAAAGCCCTATGGTACCGATCATATCGGCAGCTCAGGCTGCGGTCCTACTGCCATGGCAATGGTCGTATCCTCCCTTTCCGGAACAATCGTAGATCCAGTGGAAATGTCCCGATGGTCTTATGAAAACGGATACTGGTGCAAAGGAAGCGGCTCTTATCATGCATTAATCCCTGCAGCAGCCAAGCATTGGAATCTTCCAGTGTCCGGCTGTACTTCCTCCGAACCCCAGAGGATTCTGGATGCCCTTTCTGAAGGAAAACTGGTAGTGGCAATCATGGCAAAAGGTCATTTTACCAAATCCGGTCATTTTATTGTTTTACGGGGTGTGGAGAACGAAAAAATAAAGGTTGCTGATCCTGGCAGCTATAACCGGAGCGGACAGCTCTGGGATTTATCCATCATCTTAAATGAGGCCAGTCGGCGGGCAGGGGCTGGCGGTCCTTTCTGGATTATCGGCTGAATGTCTCCTGTCCGGCTATGAAAGTGAGGGAATGAACATGAACAATCAAAGTGACCACGATACCTATATCATTCCGCCGAATTTCGTGGATACGGGAACCTTCTTCGGCGGAATGTTTAAAGCTCGTAATGTAATCGAAGCGGGAATCCTTGCAGCCGCAGTCGGACTTCCGCTTTTTATTTTTATCCCCCTTGGACTTACCCCGCGCATTGTCATTTTATGCCTGACCGCTCTCCCTCTTATGCTGGTTGCCCTGATCGGCATATCCGGAGAAAGCCTGAGCGCATTTTTGATTATTTTTCTGAAATACCTGAAAAACCGCCGGATTATTGGAAAAGCAGATACTGTGGGTTCGACAGGAAAGGCTTCTAAAGAAAAACAACCTGAAAAAGCAAAAAAAGAAAAATCGAAGCCTGCCCATAAAGCTGCATCCTCTCCGTCTACTGCTCATAAACGGTTACTTCCAAAAGATACCGGAGACTTCCCTGCTGAATTTGATGAGGTACGCGGATATGAACTGCGGCAAAAGCTGCGTCCGGTAAGCAAAAAGGCACCTGTAACTAAAAAGAAACCAAAGCAGGAAAAAAAGAAAGCTGAAAAAGAGACTTCTCAAAAGAAACGGAAAAATCAGGCTTCCGCCCCATCTTTTTTCAATCCAGTGGCAGAATATCTACCCATAGAAAAAGTGGAACATGGAATTATCTATACCAAAGACCACAGGTTTGTGAAGGTTGTGGAGGTCATTCCAATCAATTTTCTGTTGCGCAGCGCCAGGGAGCAGAGAAACATCATCTACTCCTTTGTTTCCTATTTAAAAATAAGCCCTGTCAAACTGCAGTTTAAGGTTCTGACACGCAGGGCAGACATTGGAAGTCATTTGAAAACAGTACAACAGGAAATGGAACAGGAAACCAATGAACAATGCCGTCTGATGCAGGAGGATTATCTGCAGTTTGTGCAGCAGATCAGTTCCCGTGAAGCCGTTACTCGCCGGTTCTTTCTCATATTTGAATATGAACCATGGAACAATACCAAGCGTTCCGAGGAAGAAAAGGAGGCTATCCTTTCTCTGGAAAGCGCCGTCCACACTGCCTCAAATTATCTGCGACAGTGCGGAAATGAGGTCCTGATTCCAGAAAATGAAGATGAATTTACTGCAGACGTCCTTTATAACCTGCTCTGTCGGAATGAAAGTGCTGTAAAACCGCTCTCTGCCAAAGTCAAAGAAGTAGTCGGGCAGTATGTTTCCCAAGGAAGGACATCGGAGACAGAACATATTCCAGTTACGGAGTTTATTGCTCCCCAGAGCATTGACTTTACCCATGGACGCTATATCTGCATTGACGATCTGTACTATGCTTATCTTTTGGTTCCTTCAGACGGCTATAAAACCCAGGTTCCCGCCGGCTGGCTCAGCCTAATCGTAAATGCAGGGGACGGAATTGACATGGATATGTTCCTCTCCCGTCAGCCAAAAGAACGCATTATCCAGAAGGTCGGTCAGCAGCTAAGGATAAACCGTTCCAAAATCAAAGATGCCAGTGATACCAATACGGACTTTGACGACATTGACAGTGCGATCCGAAGCGGCTACTTTCTGAAGGAAGGACTTGCCAATCACGAGGATTTCTATTTTTTGAATCTTTTGATTACGATTACCGCTGCCAGCCTGGAAGATCTGGAATGGAAGGTCAGCGAAATGAAAAAACTTCTTCTGTCTCAGGATATGCGGGTAAGCTCCTGCCATTTTCGGGAGGAACAAGCTTTTTTAACTGCCCTTCCTCTGGTATCTGTGGAAAAAGGACTGTACGAACGAAGCAAGCGGAATCTGCTGACAGGAGGGGCTGCAAGCTGCTATCCCTTTACCAGTTATGAAATGTGTGATGACAACGGCATTCTGCTGGGTGTCAATAAATACAACAGCTCCCTGATTATTGTGGACATTTTTAATTCTGCCGTCTATAAAAATGCCAATATGGCGATTCTGGGAACCAGCGGGGCAGGCAAAACCTTTACCATGCAGCTCATGGCGCTCCGGATGCGGAGAAAAGGGATTCCAATCTTTATCATAGCTCCCTTAAAAGGACATGAATTCCACCGCGCCTGCGCCAATGTGGGGGGAGAATTTATTCAGATTTCCCCAGCCAGCCCCCACTGCATCAATGTAATGGAAATCCGGCGTGTGGACCGTTCTGTTAATGAACTGCTGGATGGTCCCAGTATCCAGTTATCCGAACTGGCACAGAAAATCCAGATGCTTCATATTTTTTTCAGCCTGCTCATTCCGGATATGACACACGAAGAACGGCAGCTTCTGGATGAATCCCTGATCCGTACTTATAACAGAAAAGGAATCACCCATGATAATGACTCCCTGGAAGATCCAGACCATCCGGGACAGTACCGCCCCATGCCAGTTTTAGGCGACCTGCATGAAGTCTTAACGGAATCGGCTGCCACCCGCCGCATGGCAAATATCCTGAATCGGCTCGTCCATGGTTCTGCCAGCACCTTTAACCAGCAGACCAATGTATCGCTGGATAATAAATATACGGTGCTGGATATTTCTTCCCTGACAGGCGATTTGCTGACTGTCGGGATGTTCGTTGCCCTTGAATTTGTATGGGACAGGGCAAAGGCAGACCGGACAGAAGAAAAGACCATTTTTATTGATGAATGCTGGCAGCTTCTGTCCGGCGCAGGTGCAACCGGAACCCGCCTTGCCGGAGATTTTGTTCTGGAAATTTTCAAAACAATCCGCGGCTATGGCGGTTCGGCTGTCTGTGCGTCACAAGATCTCAACGATTTCTTCAATCTGGACGAAGGACGGTTTGGAAAAGGCATCATCAACAACTCCAAGACCAAGATTATCCTGAATCTGGAAGATGACGAGGCCATGCGTGTCCAGACCACGCTGCACCTGTCCGATGCGGAAATCATGGAGGTCACGCATTTTGAACGGGGAAGCGGACTGATCAGCACCAACAATAACAATATCATGGTAGAGTTTAAGGCAAGCCCGTTGGAGAAGGATCTGATTACCACCGACCGCAGAGAACTGAAAGACCTAGCAGCCAGAAAACGAATGGAACAGGCTGGCTGACAGTGAATGCGTCCCGATTGCGTACTGTTTACGTCTTTTGTAAAACTGCCTGAGCGGATGACGCATAGATTACGCCTTTTATACGCAAAGCAAGGAGGTGAGGCTTTTGAAAACCCGCTCAGACCTTTACAGCCGGGAAGCGGCTGAACTGCTCCGGCTGATTACCATGTACCCAGGCATTCTGGAACTGCAGCTTATCCGTTTCTTCCCTGGAAAAGAGACCAAGATAAAAAATCTTCTTTCCCATCTGAAAAAACAGGGACGTATCCTTCTTAGAGAAAATGGAAGCTATTCTGCTCCCGATGTCGGCTCTGATCTCCGTCATGACGATATGGAAAAGGCAGTTTGGGTTCTTCTGGACTTTGCAGACAAAGCAGAGTTCCACTCTGTAAGCGAATTTCCTGTCAAAATCATGTTTTTTGCTGATGGGGAGCTGTACGAGATTATTCAGGTTCCCGCTGGCAGTGAAATCCTGATTACTCAAGCTTTGCCAAAAATCAGGGAACACTGCGGTCGCCGGATTGTTTTAGTGGACGAACCGGAACAGATCCCGCTCCTTGATTTTCCAGGCATAGCGGGCTTTTGCACAACCGATAAAGCCGGTCAGGTGCATTACTATAAAAGAATGAATGGAGGATTGTAATTGAACAGAAACCTGCTCTCCCGCCGGATTGGAGAGATTTTAAATAACCTTTCACGCTTAAAAAGCCATATTTGTGCAATGGACTCATTGGACATTCAGCGTTATCCGGAAAATTATGAAACCATGTCAACGGAGGCGGCTCTCAGGGCAGAAAAAATTGCCTGCCAGCTCAGAAGCCTTCTTTATGCATCCACCAGTATTCCCAAAAAGGACTATCTGGTAAAAGCCAGTGAAGCCCATGATGTGGAGATTTTTTATGAGGACGGGATCATGACAATCACCCTTCCCCGTCTTCTTCCCAAGAAGAAACAGCGGCAAAGCAGTATTTTTCTCTTAGACCCACTTCATGCGGCTCTGGAACACTATGCAGCAAAACATCCCGTCCCCCGTTATCGGGAATGCGTGGTATGCATTTCCCATGTATACGATCATGAACTGCCTGACTGGTGTTTGCTAGATTACGATAACCTCCAGCAGAAACATCTTCTGGATACCATTGCGCTCCATGTCATGATCGATGATACAGGGCTGCTTTGCGATGCTTACCACACAACGGAATTGGGGGATAAAAACTGTACCTGCGTCTATATCATGGACAAAAAAAGATTTCCTGACTGGCTGGCGGAACGTGAAAACCGGTTAAAATCCATATCAGATTTTTAAGGTTTTCCCGTTCTTTTTTTCTGATATGCCAAAAAAATGTGAAATAGACGAAAACAGCTGGGTTTTATCATCCACACAACAACCGGATTTACCGAAGTCTTTAGCCGCCTCGGTAAATCCGAGGAAGGAGGAAATACGCTTGCGCTTTTCTGAACTGCTCCCCAGAAGTGATACCCAGAGCTATATGCTTTTGGAGCTAACTGCCATCTGCGGCGAATTTCCTGCAGATTTGCTCTCCCGTCTCCCCGGAAGTGACAGCTATAAAATGACCATCATCTGGGCACTGAAACGGGATAAACTCTTAAAAACCTACTACAAGGACAGACTCAGGGGCTACCGGCTGGGAACAAAAGCCAAAGCCGCTCTTTTGGAAGCCAATCCAAAGCGTTTTTCATTCTACCTTACTGGAAACGCGGATACGAACATGCTTAAGAGCGAATTTTCACGCCGTCTAAGGCTGCACCGACTTGCAGAAATATATCTTCTTATGCAAAAGTCCGGTATTGCCATTTTTCGTGATGAAAAGCCACAGATATTTTCTCCGGAAGGTTCTGCTGTGGAAACCATAGCTTTTCCGGCTTTCTACAGTTCCCGTGAGATAAAGGAGCTTGGGCTTGAAGCCATAAAAATCCGAAGTTCCCGCATGATGGGCGTTGTTCTGGCTCAGTCCGGTATTTTTCTTACCTACAACAGCGGTTCATCTACAGCCAAATGGGACTATCGGGCAGAACAGCGTACAAAATCCCTTTTGGAGATTCTTCTATGCCGGCAGCGCCTTTCCCATCAGTACGCCTGTCACTCCGTCAGCGGACTTTTGGTCGGTCATGGAATGGAACCTGTTTTTCAGCTTCTTACCAGCGCAGATTCCGGCACCCGCTGTTTTTTTCTTCTGGATGGCAATTATGAGCACTTTTATTATCTGACAAACGATCACCATGGCGAGGTGCTTCTAAGACTTTTATGCTGTCCTGAAAAAACTGCTGCATTAAACAAAACCCTTTCCCTTGATCTGTCCCCGAAAAAAACGGATTGGATCATTGAGAATGATGGCTTTGACAATCAAGGCAGTGCCGTACTGTTCGGATATTTTTTTTGATATTCCCCGAATTAACCGGTTCTGTTCTGCACTCCAGATACAGGAACGCACAGGAACCATTATCTGCTTTGACTTCCAAAGTGAAGTCCTCTTCCGCTGCTTTGGGAACCGGATTTCACTTCAGACAATCAGTTTTGAAAAATTTGAAAGGAGGTTTTTCCATCAATAAACGAAATCTATTGAAATTTTTACTCTTTGCGCCAACAGCACTCATTGCTGTTTTATATGCCAGCGGCTATCTGGCTCAGCTGATCGGCAACTATGCTCTCTGGCAGCAGGGCGGCGGCTATCCGGGAGATGGTACTTCTCCTGCGGCCGCGTCGCCTCATTTTTTTACCTGCCTGACTGCCGTATTTCGCCCTCCCTATGGTATTTACGGAATCTTCATCTGTATCGGGCTTCTGGCTGTTTTAGTTCTTCTGGTCATGCGGATGGGATACAGCGATACTGGAGAATATGAGCAGGACCGGAATTTCACCTATTCTGCCAAAGGAACCTATGGTACATCCGGCTGGATGAACCGAAAGGAAATGGCAGGAGTTCTTGATCTCATCCCAGATCTTCGCCGCCACCATGGGGTTGTTCTGGGACTTTTAGATGGCAAGGCAGTCTGTGTACCGGAACAGACGCGGCTCAACAGCAATCTGGCTGTTTACGGAGCCAGCGGTTCCATGAAAACACGTTCCTTCTGCATGAACCGGATTCTTCAGGGCGTATCCAGGGGAGAATCCCTGATTATCTGTGATCCGAAATCAGAGCTGTACGAAAAGTCCAGTGAATACCTACGTGAAAAGGGCTATACTGTTCGGGTTTTTAATCTGGTGAATCCGGAAAACTCCGATTCCTGGAACTGTCTTGCTGAAATCGAAGGTCAGGAGCTGATGGCACAGCTTTTTGTGGATGTCATTATAAAAAATACCGCCAACGGAAATAAAGGGGATCATTTCTGGGACTCTGCCGAGATGAATCTGTTAAAGGCTCTGGTCCTGTATGTAGAAAAAGGCTATCCGCCGGAAAGCAGCAACATGGGGCAGGTTTACCAGCTGCTGACACTCCACTCCGAATCCGCTTTAAACAGTCTGTTTGATGTGCTTCCAACCAGCCATCCGGCAAAAGCTCCTTACAGCCTTTTCAGACAGGCTTCCGATACAGTCCGCAGCGGTGTCATTATCGGGCTTGGGAGCCGTCTTCAGGTATTCCAGTCTGAACTGATTAAAAAGATTACGGCTAGGGATGAAATTGACCTGGAACTGCCAGGACAGACTCCCTGCGCCTATTTCCTTGTTACAAGCGATCAAGACAGCACCTTTGATTTCCTTGCCTCCCTGTTTTTATCCTTCGTTTTTATCAAGCTTGTCCGTTATGCGGATAAAAACTGTGAAGGCGGGAAACTTCCGGTTCCCGTCCATGTGCTGGGGGAGGAACTGACTGCCTGCGGTACGATTCCGGATTTATCCCGCCGTCTCAGTGTCATCCGATCCCGTAACATTTCCATGTCCTGTGTGTTTCAGAATCTGGCTGGCCTGCAGAACCGATATCCACAAAATCTGTGGCAGGAAATCCTGGGAAACTGTGATGTCCAGTTATTCTTAGGCTGTACCGATCCGCTTACTGCCGAATTTGTATCTTCCCGAACCGGACTTGCAAGCGTGGCCGTTTCCAGCCAGTCCAAACAGCTGGGAACCTGGCGAATTTCCAACTATACTCCAGAATTCAGGGAAACCAACGGCGTAGGAAAACGACCAGTGCTCACACCAGATGAGGTACTCCGCCTGCCAATCGACCAGGCGCTTGTAATCATCCGTGGAAAGAAAATCTTAAAGGTGGACAAAATGGATTATTCCAAACATCCGGAATACCCGAAGCTGCGCTCCTGCAAGGCTTCCGCTCATATACCGGAATGGCGCCGGATGGAAATAGAGAAAGCCAGAGAACCCGAAGCCCCTCTGCCGCCATCTTCCAAAAAATCAGTCCGGCGCAAAGCAAAGCCTGTGTCTTCAGAGGATTCCCCTGTTTCCCCTAAAAAGACTTCCCAGCGTCCGGAGCCGCCATCCGGAATTATTTCTGCAGATAAAGACTCTATCATGTCTTAATCTATAAAAAAATTTAAGGAGGATTTATTATGGCAACAAAGAAAAAAGAATTATTGGAACAGGAATCTGTATCCATGGAATGTGAACTGAATACCGAAGAGGTTTCTCCTGAAATTTCCCTGGAAGCTACTGATGAAGCAGTGACCTCCCCTGCTACTGACAGTACAGAAAACGAACCGGATCTGGATGAACTTTTAAGTATCATGGATGAGGGCGCCGAAGCTTCCGCCCCCAGTGACCCCAGTGAATCAGCTCCCCCTGAATTATCTGAAGCAAATCCGATAATCGAACTGGAGACTGGTGATCTCCCTTCCGATACTGCTACTGAAACAGTTTCTGTAAAACCAAAACGGACAACCAGAAAGAAAGCGGAGTTGGCAGAAACAGAGCAGGCGATTCAGACACCGGATTCAGAAACAGAATCCGATACTCCTACAGACAAAGCAATGTCCAATGCTCTTGAAGAAAGCTCCGAAGCTGCTCCGACAGAACCAGAGACTTCCAGCAGAAACCGAAAAACAGAGGCATCCGTACTTACCATTGAAAGCCGGGGCGCAGTAGAAACTGAGGAAACCCGTGAGGATGTCATCTGGCACGAAATACACAACGCATACCGGACCCGAAAAATCCTGACAGGACAGCTTGGCGGTATCGAACAGACTGATGCAGGAAAAACCATTGCCATCGTAGATTATAAGGGATTCCGGATTGTAATCCCCTTAAAAGAAATGATGATCAATCTGGGGCGCAGTCCTTCCGGTCAGGAATATACCGAATTGATGCTCCGGCAAAATAAGGTTCTTGGAAATATGCTTGGCGCAGAAATAGACTTCATTGTAAAGGGTATTGACTCCAGAAGCCGCAGCGTTGTGGCAAGCCGTAAAGATGCCATGCTTAAAAAGCGTCAGATCTTCTATCTGGACACAGATGCCTCCGGTCTATACCGCATCTATGATGGGCGTATCGTTCAGGCGCGTGTAATTGCTGTGGCAGAAAAAGTTATCCGGGTGGAAATTTTTGGAGTAGAATGTTCCATCATGGCCCGCGACCTTGCCTGGGACTGGATTGGGGATGCACATGAGCGTTTTTCCGTAGGCGATCAGGTTCTGGTTCGGATACTGAGTGTCCGCCGTGACAGCCTGGAAGACATTGGCGTGAAGGCAGATATCAAGAGCGTATCCCAGAATACCAATCACGACAACCTGAAAAAGTGCAGAATCCAGAGCAAATATGCCGGCAAAGTTACGGATGTGCATAAAGGTGTAGTCTACATACGCCTGTCCAACGGCGTAAATGCTGTAGCCCACTCCTGCTATGATTACCGCACTCCCGGCAAAAAAGATGATGTCAGCTTTGCGGTAACCCGTCTGGACGAAGAAAGGGGTGTTGCTGTGGGAATCATCACGAGAATTATCCGGCAGAATCTGTAAACAAAAATCAGGTAATCAGCTATCTTCTTAGATGGGCTGATTACCTGTAAAAAGGTAAAAAACTATACTTACGCCTTCACAAAATATATTCCATCTGTCTTTCCTTTGTTTTCATCCCCATCTTTTCATAAAATTTCTCTGCAGAAGCATTTCCAGTCCATACATTCAATGTTACTTCATAGCATCCCAATTTCTTTGCTTCCTGTTTTACATATTCGAACAGACTTTCACCTATATGCTGTCCCCTCGCTCGTTTATCAACGCATAAATCATCTACAAAAAACGACTTGAACTGCACCATATTATTTGAAAACGGCTGTTCCTTCAATTGACAGAATGCGTACCCCAAGCATATATCTTCCTCATTCACAGCAACATATATCGGCTTTTCTTCACTTCTCAAAAGCTCCGTCAGTTCGCATATGGTATATTTTGTCGTACCAGGAATAAAAATATCAGGTTTTATATCTGCATGAATTTGCAATACCTGCCCTAACAACTTAAGAATTCTGGGAATGTCTTTTTCCTCTGCTTTTCTAATATCCATTTTATTTGTCCTCCCACTCAAATTCAAATTATAAAACAGTTATATCCCCCCAAAAAATCCACAGTATCGGAATAGTGCAATCGTACTGGACATTTTTAATGTTCCAACATTTTCCATAATGCCATTGGAGGCTTTTCAATGCGCCTAATAATCCGTTTATCTTCAAAAAGCAGTTCCGGTATATACTTCTTATTTTTAAATTGTTTAAGAAATTCTTCCTCCTCTACAGTAAGAACCATCAACTCCGTCAAAAAGTCCTTTACATGGCTTTTGATTTTTTCAAGATCAACAAATTCACCTTTTTGAATAACCGGAAGCAAATCGCTTCTTATCTTTCTAATGCTAATCCGGTCAATCCTATTCACATCATACTTTTCAGGAATTTCTTCCTGTGATATCGCTGTGTAAAATACGATTGATTTTCTCAATACTTCAAAATCTTCTTTGGGGAATAATTCCAAACGAACCATATTATATGTATCATAAAGGTCTCTGGCTGCAGAACGGCTAAGCAATGCATTAATTTTTGCCGCAAAAAGTTCTATTGGCTGAAGAACTGTAATCATATTGTCAGTATGAATCACATCTGCCAAAATTGGCTTATCTTCTGGCTCAAACAAATGACTTCTCAACGAATAATTTATTTCTATTTTAATATTGTCTCGCATGCCTCCCAAATTCACATAAGAAAACACAAATGAATCTAAACTATGACGACTTTTACTTTGAGGACTTAAAGTATACCCCTGTGTCTGCATATAAACATTTAACTCGTCTGATATTTGTTTTCGTTGGATCATCATCTCCTCGCGCTTTTCTTCTGAACAATAATCCAAATCAATATCAACGGATAATCTTGGTAGATGAAAAACGGTCAGGTTAATTGCTGTTCCCCCTTTAAGAACCAGGCGTTTTTTCATAATCGAGTTACTGTTAATATAATCCAAAATCTCGCTTAGCCGGATGACCTTTTCAAGTGTATCTCGAATAAAATTTTGCCTGGATGCCATTTCAGCCAACTCTGCTTTCGTATAATTAAACAAATGCTTCTCCTCCTTCATTTATCAACTGCAATATATTTTCTGGAACACACAAATTCCATTCTTTTACAAACATATTTTTCTCATCTTTTAGATCATGGTACAAATATCGCGAACTGTTTCCCATATTTGCTTTACAAAAAGAAAAAAAAGAACTTGATAATTTTATTCGTGGAAAAAAGGATAAAAGATATCCTGCTTTTTGTGACAAAAATTGATTGTGATACTTTCCCAGATATGCAATCAGTATGTCTTCATTAATTACTGTGATCATTTCCAGACAACGTAACAATTCTTCAAGACCGCCAATTTTGTCAAAATCCTTTATGCTGTCAAGAATCGTTCGCTCTAAATCAGTTACCTTAATTCTTTTTTGTTGTACTATACCAAATTTTCTCGTATTTTCAATGCATCGGTACCACCGACCATCAAAATCAAATTCTCTGAATACTCGCTCTGTAGAAACAAAAACATCTGAAAAAACTTGATTGGTAAGCCCATAAAATTCTAAGGCAGAATGATGGGAAATATAACTATCCGCTGTTATTGCAGAAGCAATTTCAAAAGGAGAAGCCACAGGCTCTTTTGTTTCAAGACTAATAACGACATAATAATTGCGTCGAATTGATTGTAGCAATCCTTTTTTCTTTAGCATATATAGTATATTTCTTGTCTTTTGCTTGTCTCCCAAAATCTTAACAGCATCGTAAAAAGAGAAACATTTTATTTGTAGTAATTTTTCATAGTATTCAAGCAACGCTTTCCCCTCCTTTTCTTTAATTTTACTTCATTACTCTTTTCATTTCAAGATTATTGCAAAAAAAATAAAGTTTTTTAGTTTTCTTTCTATTTTTTCCATAAAACAACTTTTAATAAAAATTATTGCCAACTATATAAATCAGCACACCTCTGGCATAACATTGGCACATTTTTGCTCTTTCCCCGTAAATCCATACCTGTTATACTATGTATAGTCAAAAATTTGTAAAGCAGCCGTTCCTCATGGGACGGCTGTTTTTATGTAAAGGTGGTGGTTATTATTTTTCAAAACAAAATCCGCAAGATTCTGAAGGATGACAGTGGGGAAGCCAATTATTTCAGCACCATGGTCTTCATCTTCATTGCGGTACTACTGCTGGCTTTTATCATTGATCTGTTTTCCATCATTTCCACGAAGCAGGAACTGGATCACTGTGCAGACCAGATGGTAAAGCAAATTCAGCTGTCAGGCGGTCTAAACACGGAAACAGAGGAACTGTTTGACTTTCTCTGCTCGCAGATCGAAGGTGCTGATAACATTTCCTATTCGATTGATGCGTCCTATAAGTCTCCTACCCCTTCTGGAATGCATAAGGCCATCCAATTGGGAAATCCATTTTATATTACCATTGAAGGTGATGCAAAACTGGGAGGCTTTTGGAACTTCCGGCTGATCCAACTGCGAATCGTTGCCCGCGGCGCCGGTGTCAGTGAGCATTATTGGAAGTGAGGTGGACAATGAAACAGATTTATCCAACAATCCGGAAAAAAATCAGTAATGACAGAGGAGATATTTCCATCTTTACCTGTTTTTTTGTAGCAGGTGTTGTAATGCTGATTTCCTTTTTACTGACTTATGCTTCTGTCCGGATTACATGCATCAATATCCGAAATGGTGCAAAAATGGAATTAAACAATTTAAGCGCCAGTATTTATGCTGATACCTTCCGTTCCCAGAGAGAAACTAATTTCAGCGAATATTTAAACACGCTCTATTCCGACAGTTCCTACACAGACATGCTGGAAGATATGGTTACAGAAGGTCTGGCAGAAAAACTCCCCCTCTCAACAGAAGACTATCAGATCCGCAACATCAGCCTGGATTTTCATGTGGATGGGGATAGGGTGGAATATGTTTTTTCCTGTGATGCTGAATTCTATGTCTTTATGTTTGGCCGCTATTATCCCACTATCACACAGCAAATTGAACTGACCGGTTACCACAACACCAAATTCTGACCTGCCGCACAAAGCATTTTGTTGAAAACAGGCTTCTTTAAGCGTAAAGAAACTATAAACAGAAAAAAGGAGATGAAACAATTCATGAAAAAATTTTTTAAATCAAGAGGATTTCTGGTTTCCACACTTACACTTTTCTGCATTGGCATCCTTATCGCCTGCTGGTATGTGAGCAGAGACCAAACTGCTGCCTTTCAGCCAGAAGAAACACCCAGCGTTGTCCAATCTCAGGACTGGAAGGAAAACCAGGGAGCTTCTGAAAGCCATATGGAAGAAACAGAAAACTTGGAAGCTTATGTTCCGCCAAAGGATTCGGATGTGCAGGAATCCCTAGATACATATCCAGTTGTGTCCGAAGTATCTGAGAGTGAAGTCTCCATTGATTTCACTCCGACAGAAACACCAGCAGAAACACCTCCTGCCCCACCAGAAGGAAAAACTCTTCTGGAAGATGCAGGACCGGAACATCCGGTCAATCCTGCCCCCGAAGTCACTTCCCCTGAACCCGAAACCTCTGCCAATAACGAACCAGTAGCAGGTGATACCAATAAAGACGGAGCCATTTATGATCCCGTATTCGGCTGGGTAGTCCCTGGTCAGGTAAATCAGTCCACCATGGACAGCGATGGCGATCCCAATAAAATGGTGGGAAACATGGGAAACTGATATCCCTTTACAACAGAATCCAGAAAAATGGAAAGTCGTCACTTTACAGTGGCGGCTTTTTTCTGGATTCCAATTACATTACAGAATGGAGCGTGATACACTTTGAAACGATTTCTCTCCCTCCTTAGCACCATTGTCTTTCTGCTGTGTATATCTTCTTTTTCCGTCTTTGCAGCAGGAGAAGGAAATATGGACGGCGGCGGAGGAGGTATGGGGCAGGGAACCTCAACCAACTTCTGGTCTACAGGAAATGATGGCGTCCGGGTTACCGTTGTCCAGGCAGAATCAGGAGCTTCTGTCGGCTCTATCGTAGATTTTGCCAATCGGGCACAGCCGGCAACTGTCCTTCATTTCGGAAAAAACAACAAAATCCAATACCGAAACGGCACAGCTCTGGCCTTGCAGTCCGGAGCTGCATACAACTGCATACAGCCGGCTTATTCCATGCCACCCATCATAACCAGCCGAAGCAAACCTGCTGATATTGAGGTCATCAAACGGTACTTCTGCTCGGAATACGCCTGTATGATGGTGGCAGACGCAACCGGAGCCAGCTATGAAAAGATGCTCTCCGGCGAATACAAGATCCTTCTGGAACCCATTGCCTATGTTACATTTAATGGACAATATTACTGCTTCACTGCTACGGAAGCTGCTCTTTACGACCAGCTATCCGGCGGCAGCCTGCGTAGCATGCTCCCTACTGTAGCGTTCCAGAACCTTCCGCTTGCCCTGTTTCTGGAATACAGCGACCTTGGTTTTTCTGCATGGACCGGTCCGCGCTCTGGAATCCAGTCCAATGCCGACATTATCAATACCCTGGGGATTGGCATCGTCTGG
Source organism: Lachnoclostridium edouardi (assembly GCF_900240245.1). Lineage (GTDB taxonomy): Bacteria > Bacillota > Clostridia > Lachnospirales > Lachnospiraceae > Lachnoclostridium_A > Lachnoclostridium_A edouardi. The sequence continues at coordinate 2,622,919 of NZ_OESQ01000001.1, read as the reverse complement.
TTTGATAACCTTCCTGAACAGCCAGAAGATTTTGAAGCCCCCGATGTGGAATATCGGGTAGATACAGATGTTATTACTGCCGTTACCCTGCGGACGGATCGTGACCTGACACCGGATAATCCCGCCTCAGTAACTTTTCGCATCATGGGACGTACTTACAGAGTGAATGACATTGTGATTCCGGAAGGGGATTCTCAGGTAGTGTGGGTCAAATGGCATACCCCCAGCACCCCGCAGACCATCACGATCTCTGTTTCCGTCCGGAGAGCCACTACAGTACAGGATTCCCTGACAGCAAAAATTGTGGATCTGAACGAAAATCCACCGCCCGATCCGCTGGCAACAGATACCAGTCCTGGTTATACCGTTCCCTCCCTTCCTTCCAATCCTCAGAAGCTTACCGCCAACTGGGGGGTATGGAGCTGCTACTGGGTTCCTGTCTGGGAATGGTGTGACCATGGGGACGATGAGGGGCACTGGGTTGATAATGGATACTGGGAGTATGAGTACAATGGATACTCCGCTTCTATTTCCGGAAGCATGACGCTGATGCCGGATGACATTGTACCTACTGCTGAAGGTAAGGATATGAAGAGCGGTTATGGAGTTAAAACAGATGTACGCGCTGTGCTGTCCACAAGTTCACCCTCCGGTCACTATACGAATCCACAAACAGCGTTCGCTGTTTTTCCGGAATTCCAGTATGAAACCTATTTACGGCTTTTGCAGCGCGTTTCCAGCGGACGCAGTGCAAAATTTACCTTTCAGCCAAACGAATACTCCACTTATAACCGGAATGTTCATTTCACCCCCATATGGTTTCCAGATAATACCCGCTTCGTGGTATACACTCAGGTATGGGATGCATGGACACCGGATGGCATGCTGTCTGTCAATCTGAATGACTATGTATCCATCCATCAAAGTGTATTCGATGACTGGTATACGAATCGTGAATAATACTGTAATATCTTTGTATGAAACTTTCATCCTTTGCGGCATCGCTGGATTTGCCGCATATGATTTGGAAAAACGGCGGGTGCCTGACAGGGCTCTCGCCTTTTTTTGTCTGGCTGCACTTCCCGCTCCTTTTGTGCATGCCTGGCCCTTTACGGGATGGCCCATCTGGTTTTTATATAGTCTTTCTTCTGTAATGGGTGCCGCTATCGGATTTTTAATCCTTTTGTCTGCTTCCCTGTGTTCAGAAGATGCCAGAGGAATCGGCGGCGGCGACATAAAACTGGCGGCAATCATGGGATTCATTTATGGTCCCACACGAATGATCGCCCTGCTTCTTGCCGCCTCTGCCCTCTCCATTCTTGCAGTGTTCCTGTTTTACCGGAAACATCTGAAAGAACCTGTTTTCCTTCCATTTGTGCCATTTCTTGCAATGGGAAGCCTTCTCATTACCATGAATACTTTTATCAGATAGGAGAATGACCACATGAAACTGAATAACCGTTTTCTTTTTGGCATACTGAGCCTTCTTTTATCAGCCGTCATTGCCTTTGTCGCCCTGCCGACCATCGCCCGGCAGACCAACGGAAAAACTGAAATCGTCCGGATAAAAGAAGCCATTTTACGAGGGGAACAGCTGACCGCTGACCGTTTGGAAGTCGTAGAAGTAGGAAGCTATAACCTTCCCCCAAATATCGCCCGATCCATAGAAGATGTAAAAGGGCTTTATGCTACTGCAGATCTGGCGGAAGGGGATTATATCCTGACGTCTAAGATCAGCATGACTCCCGTTTCCTCGGATGTCATACTAAACAGTATTCCGTCTGGAAAAACTGCCATCTCTCTGACAGTCAAAACCCTGGCCTCCGGTCTTTCCGATAAGCTTCAGCCAAATGACATCATCCGTATCTACCATTTTCTTGATACAGCGGAGGAGGTACCGGAGCTACGCTTCGTAAAAGTTCTTTCTGTTACCGATTCCAAAGGAGTCAATGTGGACAACTCAAAAGAACTGACCGAAGAGGAAGAAAAACAACAGTCTGCAACCATTACCGTTCTGGCAAGTCCGGAACAGGCAAAAATTATTACCGCACTGGAAAACGATGGTGTCGCCCATGTAGCGCTGATTTCCCGCAACAATGACCAGTTAGCAGAGGAACTTCTGGCAGAGCAGGATCTTGCCCTTCAGGAAATCTATTTTCCAGAAACCCTGGAACCTGCGGAAGCCTCTATGGAGTCCTCTCAGGAAGAATCCGCTGAAAAGTCTGACGAAACCCTTGAAACCGAGAACCTATCCCCTGCTGAAACAGAAACAGCCGCACCATAACATTGGAAAGGAGGATTTCATATGGCGAAAATCATTACCGTCTGGGGCAGCCCTGGAAGCGGAAAGTCCATGTTCTGCTGTATCCTTGCAAAAGCCCTGACCCGTGACAAAAGGAAGGCTATTCTTATCAGTGGCGAAATCAGCACGCCTATGCTTCCGGTCTGGCTGCCGGATCAGATTGTTGAAGCCAGTGCATCCATTGGACAGGTACTCAGCAGTGTGGAAATTGATACTTCTCTGGTTGCCAGTCATGTAACAGTATTAAAAAAATATCCATTTATTGGTCTCATGGGATACTGCGCCGGCGAGAATCCCTTGAGCTATCCGGAAGTCAATTATCAGATGGTTCTGCAACTGATTACCGCAGCAGCAAAGTTGGTAGATTTTGTGATTCTGGACTGCGGTCCCAATATGACCAATGTATTTACACCAGCATCCATTGAATCCGGCGACCTGATTATCCGTCTTCTGACTCCAGATTTGAAAGGAATCAACTATTTAAAAGCACACGAGCCGCTACTTCAAGACAAACGCTTCCGATACAGCGATCATATGACCTTCGCCGGCATGGCACGCCCCTTTCACGCATTTGATGAAATGGGATACCTGATAGGCGGTTTTGACGGTCTGCTGCCCTATGGAAAGGAAATCGACCGCTGTGCCACAGAAGGCGGCATGTTCCAGGCAATCAAATACTGCAATTCCAAGTATACCGCATCTTTAAATAAGATACTGGAAGTTCTGGAGCAAATGGAACTTGCCGATCAGCAGGAAGAAAACATCTGCAGGGAGGATGAGCATGAACAATTTGAATGATATTTTCTTTACCCCTGCCGCCAGTGAAGGACTTACTTATGAAAAGGTACTGGAGGATGTGCAGCGGTATTTTTCTGAAAACCATGCTTCTACCATTGCAGAAGCCGGCGAAGGCAATACGCTGCGTGCGGCGGCGGTTCTGAAAGAACTGATGATCCAGTATCTCGTCAAACGTAAATATGCCATTGACGGATTCACGACGGAAGAACTATGTGCCAGACTCTATGAGGATATGGCAGGCTATTCGTTTTTGAAAAAATGGATCTATAAGCCCGGTGTTGAGGAGGTAAACATCAATGCCTACAATGACATTGAAGTAATCATGAACAGTGGGCGCAGCATTAAAATTCCGGACAAATTTTCTTCTCCCCAGCACGCCATTGATGTGGTGCGCCGGATGTTAAATGCCTGCGGTATGGTAATCGATGATACCATGCCTTCAGTCATTGGTTTTTTGGACAAGAATATCCGTATCTCTGTGGATAAGACACCCATTGTTGATCCGGATGTGGGGATAAACGCCTCTATCCGCATTGTAAATCAACAGACCGTATCCGAGCAGAAGCTGTTAAATTCCGGAAGCGCCACAGCGGAGATGCTTCATTTTCTTACTGCATGTATCCGTTATGGCGTATCTGTCTGTATCGCCGGCTCTACCGGTTCCGGCAAAACAACCATCATGGCCTGGTTATTATCCAATGTTCCCAACAACCGCCGCCTGATTACCATTGAAGAAGGAAGCCGGGAATTTGACCTGATTAAACGGGATGAAAACGGCAATATTCTGAATTCCGTCGTCCATCTGCTGACACGTCCCCATGAAAATCCGTCCATGAATATCAATCAGGACTTTCTCTTAGAGCGTGTCCTCAGAAAGCATCCAGATGTGATCGGTGTTGGTGAAATGCGCTCCGCGGCAGAAAGCTTATCTGCGGCAGAAAGTTCCCGTACCGGTCATACAGTCTGTACGACTATCCACTCCAACTCCTGCGACAGCACTTACCGCAGAATGATGACACTTGCCAAAAGAAAATATAACATGGATGATTCCATCCTGATGCAGATCATGGTGGAGGCTTATCCGGTGGTAGTCTTTACCAAACAGCTGGAAGACCGCTCCCGAAAAATTATGGAGATTATCGAAGGAGAAGACTATCAGGACGGTCATCTGCTCTACCGCTCTCTATACAAATATGAAGTGGTTGACAATGTGACAGATGCTAATGGCGAAATCCATGTAATCGGTCATCACAGCAGATCCGGACAAATTTCCGATGCCTTAAAAAAGCGGCTGCTGGACAATGGAATTTCTCATAAGGAATTGGAAGAGTTCATGGGAAAGGAGGCGTATTAGTTGCATTGGATTTATATCATCTGCTTTTCTTTACTCAGTGCTGGTCTTTTTGCACTGTTTGGCGTGAAACCCAAGGATTTATCAGATGTCATTTTCCGTTCCCAGAGAAAGACCGCTACTCTGACGGACGAGCTGAATGTCCTAATGGGAACGCCGGCAAAAGGATTCTTCAACCAGGACTACGAGATCAAACAGATTTTAAAGGACACTGGGCGAGCTGACCGGTACGAAGCCATTACCCGTCTGACCTTGATTCTGTTTGCTGTAGGTGCTGTTTTGGCGCTTTTAATCAACAATGTATATATGGTTCCCATATTGGGACTGGGATTTTCTCTGATTCCCATTTGGTACCTCCGAAGTACAGCAGCCAGCTATAAAAAGCATCTGAACGAAGAACTGGAAACCGCAATCTCCATCATTACGACCTCCTATCTGCGGACAGAGGACTTGATCCGCTCTGTGAGAGAAAACCTGCCCTACATCAATGAACCGGTCAAAGCAGGGTTTGAAGCATTCGTTTATGAGAGCGAACTTATCAATGCCAATACCACCAGCGCCATCAACTCTCTGAAAATGAAGATTCCCAACAGGGTATTTCATGAATGGGCAAACATTCTCATTCAATGTCAGTCTGACCGCTCCATGAAAAACACACTGCCAACCATCGTACAAAAATTTTCTGATGTCAGGGTCGTGCAGTCGGAGCTGGAGGCTATGATGCAGGGACCGAGACGGGAAGCAATTACCATGATGTTTCTGGTGATTGCTAACATACCATTACTGTATTTCCTTAACAAAGACTGGTTTCATACCCTGATTTACACCACGCCAGGCAAAATTGCTCTGGCAATCTGTGCAGCCATCATTCTGTTTTCGCTGACACAGATCATGAAACTGAGCAAACCGATTGAATATGGAGGTGACGGTACATGACATTGCTAGCACTGGTTTCCATCATTCTTTTCGGTTTTGCCGCTTATAACCTAAGCTGTGCCTTTGTGGACATTCCAACCGGCAGGACATCTAAAATGATGATGCTGGCAAGAAAACAGCGGGGTACCAAAAGTGAAAAGCTGCTGGATGTTTATATTACAAAAATAGCAACATTCATTGCCCACTTCCTGCGGCTCGACAAGCTGCAGCGCAATAAACTGCAGGCATCCCTTACGATTGCAGGGCTTTCTATAACACCAGAGGTTTATACTGCCCGTGCCTGGGTAACCGGCGGAGCAGTTGGTTTGTGTGCAATTCCCATGGTATTTTTCATGCCGTTGTTTGTCCCTGTTATCATCGGTCTTTCTGTGGCTTTATGGTTTTCTTCCTACTATGCCGCATTTGATTTTGTCAAACGCCGACGTAAACTCATTGAGGCAGAAATCCCCCGTTTTGCCCTTACCATTGGGCAGAACCTGGAAAATGACAGAGATGTTTTAAAAATCCTTACCTCCTACCGCCGTGTGGCAGGAAAGGATTTCGGCGCAGAGCTTGATCAGACCATTGCCGATATGAAAACTGGCAACTATGAAAATGCCCTGATCCGATTTGAGACCCGAATTGGAAGTCCCATGCTCTCTGATGTTATCCGAGGGCTGATAGGAGTCCTACGCGGCGATGACCAGCGGATGTACTTTAAAATGATCTGCTTCGATATGCGTCAGATCGAACAGAATAACCTGAAAAAAGAAGCAGCAAAACGACCAAAGAAGATTCAGCGCTACTCTATGATGATGTTGATCTGCATTATGATTATTTATCTGGTTGTGCTCTGTACGGAGGTTTTAAGCTCTCTGGGAGGATTCTTTGGTTAAGCAGCGGCTTTCTTTATAATCCAACTACTTAAATTTTGAAGGAGGTTTCTCATGAAAAAAATGACTTGTTCCCTTAGCAGCAAATTCCATCGTCTGGTAAATCGTACCTGGATGGCAGTCTCTAATCAGCGCGGCGATTTTTATATCTCTGATGCTGTAAAAATTATTATTGCGGTCGTGCTGGGCGCTCTGCTTCTGGCAGCATTGACGCTTATTTTCAATGATACCGTCATCCCACGAATCACACAGGAAATCGAGGGGCTATTTAGTTAAATTTCTTTTATTTCGGGGAGCTGGCTTGCAGAAAAAGGAAGCCAGCTCCCCTTTTTCTATTTAGATTTTGAAATGTGCGGTAATGGAGGTAAGAACATTGAAACAGCAACCTTGTAACTTGTATTCGTTTTTAAAAGCTGTCCGCGGAAACTGGCATAATTCGATTTTTCTAAACTGCAGCCATAATCCTTGTCCATATGGTCAAACGAAGCTTTGTGAAGGATATTTATTTGCTTCCAATGCAGATGGCAGCCCTCTCCTTATGCCAGTGGAACGATTTCAAGAAGCAACCGGAGAGTCTATTTCTTTAGAAGAATGCCGCAGTGTGCTTGAAATACAGGCATTTGAATCTGCCTATTCTTTATACATTGAGTGGCATACTCTCTCTCCTTACGACTGCCCTCTAAAGCAGCTTTGTCAACTTTCGGATGTTTCCTGTAAAGCAGCGTCAAAAGACGCAATACCACCGTAATCTATACGCATCGGAGGTGAAATCCATGAAGAAATATCAAATCAACTGCCCTTACTGCGGTTCTCCTGCTATCTGCCGACCAGCCAGCACGGTATATGGGAATGCTGTCAGAGTCAAAGGCACTTATCTGTATCTTTGTTCCCGCTGGCCTGCCTGCGATTCCTATGTATCCGCCCATAAAAAGGATCATCGTCCTATGGGTACTCTTGCTAATGGCAATCTGCGCCATAAGAGAATCTTAGCACACCGCGCTCTGGATGACCTGCAAAAGAGCCGCCATATGGATAAATGGGCTGTTTACTTATGGCTCCAGGGAAAACTGAATCTGTCTGAATCCCAGATGCACATTGGAATGTTTTCCGAGGATATGTGTGATCGGGTAATCGCAGTCTGCCAGCAAAATATCTCCAAACATAAAAAAGCCGCATGAGGGAGGTGAACAATTATGAAAAAAGAAATCCGTTTAACAGAAATGCAAAGAACACTGGTAGAAGAACATTTATCTGTTGTCCACTGGACGATTCGTAAACATATCCATGTAAATGAATCTATCTATGGCATGGGGTATGACGACCTGTTTCAGGAAGGCTGCATCTGGCTTTGTCATGCCGCTGTCTCCTATCACGCCGAACAGGCTCTGTTTGCTACTTACGCCAAAACAGTTGTCCGAAACGGACTGATCTCCTATTGCCGCCAGCTATGCAGAAAGGAAAATCATTTTGTAAGGCTGACCATCGGAGAACATGGGGAGCTTTCAACAGAAGATTTCATTCCGGATCGTTCCGATACCTTTCACTCTTATTTTTCAGTTGTGGAAACTCTTGATTTTCTGGAATCCTTTGCTCCAAATTACCATGGAGTAGCAAAGCTTGGCATTGAAGCTCTGGAACTGAAAATCAAGGGTATGAGTGTAACGGAAATCGCCCAGCTTTATCATGTACCGACCTCCCATGTGGGCGCATGGATTTCCCGTTCTGCGCAAAAGCTTAGAAACGATCCAAACTTTTTATCCGGAATCCTGTAAGCTGTTGAAAATCAGAACCAGATAACCGTATAGAATAAATGAGAAGGAGGTATCAAGCAATGGCTACAAAATCATTATACACTGCTGTGGGACGTTTTGAACGCAGGAAAAACGGATGCGGACGTAGCTGCCCTGTTATTATTTTAGGCGGCACCGAATATATGGTGGATATGCAGGAAATGGTCATCTGGACCATTCTGAACTGGCGAATCTCCAGAAAGGAAGAAATCCGCACGCTCTATCAAAATGCCTGTCTGGATTCAGAATTCATAACAAGCCGTACCTGGGATGCCTGTGTCGAACGTCTGCTTACACGGGGACTTCTGGTTTGCGGAACTGGAGAGACCGAATACGATGCCCTTTATGATCTGCTCTCCACATTATACATTATTCCGGCAGATGGAAGCATATTCCTGCGGTTGTTTTCCTTTTGTAAGCTAACCCTTATTCAGCATGTTCCCCTTGCTGCTGCCCGTAAGCTTTTTCAAAAAGACTGCCGGACTGCCAGAGAAAAACAGGTGATACATCTTGCCAGACAGGCGCTGTTATCTACTGCAGAAATAATTAAATGTATCGAAAAAGATATCCGGTGTCTGCCAGACGGATACAGCATTCTGGAAGGGCTCTATAATGACCAGGATACGACCAGTGACAATATCAGCAGTCTGGTAAAATCCGGTTCCTGCACAGAATCCGTAACCCTGGCCGTTGCCAATTTATATCTACGCCAACAAATTATTTTTGAAAGGATCTAATCGTGTAATTAATGCCACAAAACGAACCATATCTTGTGATAGAGCCGCTGCATATATCTATATATTGTATATATAAACTTGACACATACATAATGTAGTGTTATACTCATCTTGTAATTGATTTTTGTGCACTCCCCTACAGGGATCTGCAGAATTTTATCTGCATTGCACACGCTGTTAAGTTTGTATATAAGTGTCAGTGGTATTTCCATGCCTTTTCGCATTGGATTCTGCTGGCACTTTTTTTATAGATATCAATGCCAATGGCAGAAAGGAGTGTTATGGCACAGATTTTTTTATTCGGTCAGGTGGAGAACGATCTGGAAGTGAAAAAAAGCCAGAAAAATTCTTCCTATGTCTGCTTCTATGTAAAAGAACAGGCAAGCGGCCGAAGCCAGTCCTATCAGGTATGGGCATGGAACACTGACGTTTCACGCCTTATCCAACTGGGAGTAAAAAAAGGAAGTCAAATTTGGATTACCGGCACCCTGCAGATGGTGGATGCTACGGACAGTCAGGGAATCATAAGGACGAAGATTTTGAAGGTATATCTTACCAACTGGGGCTATATTTCCCTGCGTTCTCCTACACACAGTCATGTAGATTCCAAAAATGAGCCCTTAATTCCAGAAGCTGTATCCACATCCCCAGCGGAGATTCTGGACGGCGATCGAGACTTCCTGCCGGAGTAAAAAAGACTTCGGTAACATAAAGAGGAACTATATCAGGTTATTTCAGAATGAACGAAAAACCTGTATGGTTCCTCTTTTTTTATTTCTGTAAAAATTATCACAAGAAAGGATGAAACCAACAAATGAAACAGGAAAAAATTCTATGGAGCAGTATTAGTATTCTGATCGGTGCTGTAATCGCAATCCTTGCTCTGGTACGGGGCGCATGGCAGTCTGGACTTTTAATTACCGTGTTTACCCTATGGGGATTATGGATAATCGCAGTTCTCCTGCTGCCCTATATCCACGAAGCCAAATGCCGACAGAGACGAAAACAACAGATTAAAAAGCGGCAGCAAGAGGGGATTATCCCTGTGACTCCATTACAGGCTCCACTGATTACCGGAGAACCGATAGAGAGTCTGCTACTCCATCATGTCAATCACCGAATCTCTTCCTACCTCCAATCTGCCTATCCAGATGTGAAATGGGAATGGTGCGAAAAAAAGCCAGAACAGCTTGCCCTTCATGGAGGCGTCGGCCGCATTCGTGTTTTTGGTGTTTCTGACTTTGATCATGCGGACATAACTCTGGATCAGAATGCCAATATTCACTGCGATATGATTAAAATCGTTCCTTTGCCCGGTGAAAATGAAAAGGAAAGCATTGGAGGTAATATTCCTCCCAATAAGCAGCCTGTAGATCCCCAGATCTGGTACGAGGTACAGGGGCGTAATGTATTGGAATCTCTGATAACAGACCTTAATTCACGCGGTCACAGCAGCCTGACGCTTCATGAAAATGGAGATATCTGTGTCGTGGAAAATGCGGATGAGATTCCCAAAAAGCATCTGTCCAACTTTCCAGAAAAAGTTTACTGGTCCCGTCTGGTCCAGGTTCTGGAAAGCAATGGACTGGCTGCCGAAGTTACCACGCAGGGAATTCATGTTTCCTGGTAAACGGTCAAATAAAAATGAAAGGAGTGGAGAATTCGAATGAAAGAAGGATTATCTCTACAGGAAATGGCTGCGGAGATTGAACGTCAGAGCAACCTTAAAGAAGATTATCTGGTGGATACACGAAATCTTCAGATGGAATCTTTCGGTTCCCAGGTCTATCTCCATATGCATGAAAACGGCTCTGACATCTTAGAACCGCTGGAAGTCAATCCGATTGCCCACCGGCAGCTTGGCACCCATTTAAAGATTCCGGCGGCCTACTATGACCGGATGCTTACCAGCTATCCGGAACTCCTCACCAAAAATGTCAACGCCTGGTTTCAAAAGGAGCCCTCAAAGCGTATGATCCGCACACTGGGCGGGACGGCAAGAGCATTCCTAAGCAACCGCTACCGCCGCATCGACAATCTGGATATTGCCAGAGTGGTTCTTCCCATTATTGGTCAGATGAATGGTGCGCGGTTTGAAAGCTGCCAGATTACAGACAGCCGGATGTATATCAAGGTGGTAAACACCCGCCTTGAGGCAGAAGTTGTCCCAGGTGATATTGTACAGGCTGGTGTCATTATCAGTAACAGTGAGGTCGGACTGGGCTCCGTTTGTATCCAGCCTCTGGTTTACCGTCTTGTGTGCAGCAACGGCATGATTGTCAATGATGCGCAGACCCGCAAAAATCATGTTGGACGTGTCAATGATTCTGACGAAGGCTTCCTGCTCTACTCGGAAAAAACGCTTATGGCAGAAGACCATGCATTTATCCTGAAAATCCAGGATACTGTAAAGGCCGCTGTGGAGGAAGCCCGCTTTTCCCAGGTGGTCGGGTTAATGAAACAGGCAAAAAATACGCCCATGAATACCCAGGACGTCCCTGGCATTGTGCGTCTTGCCAGCAAAGAATTTCACATTACAGAGGATGAAAGCACTGGTGTTTTACAACATCTCATTGAAGGAAACGATCTTTCGCTGTATGGATTATCCAATGCAATTACACGTCACAGCCAGGATGTTGAAAGTTACGACAGGGCTACCGAACTGGAAAGCATCGGATACGATATCCTTTCCATGCCGCCCAGACAATGGAACCGAATCAACCAGATGGCAGCCTGACCAGTCTGCCAGATTACAACTATTTATATTGGAGGAAACACTATGTATAATCAGAATGAAGCTTTAATGAATCATGAAAATTTCGTACTTCCCGCTATGGTAGAGAGCGATTTTACACCAGAAGAACTGGCTGAAGACATGGAAGGCATGCAGATGAGCTTTCAGCGGGTAAAAATCCCATCCGGCGGCATGCTGCAGTTTGAACTTCCCTCTGACGATCCGGACAATCCGGATTATGCAAAAAATCTGGAAGGAGTCATCCTTTACAATCATTCCAACAACGCTTACTGGGCGGAAGGAAATGAGTATGATGACAATACAGCGCCTCTCTGCTCTTCTGTTGATGGAAAGAACGGAATTGGAGAACCTGGCGGTCTCTGCGCTGCCTGTGCGCTTAACCAGTACGGTACGGCTCCCGAAGGGAATGGAAAAGCCTGCAAAAATATGCGGATTCTTTATCTTCTCCGAAGTGGCGATTATATGCCGCTGCAGGTAACTCTTCCTCCAACCAGTCTGAAGCCGTTTAAAGATTTTATCAATCAGTCATTTATGCTTCGTCGGCGCGCTACTTATGGAAGCGTGGTACAGATCGGACTTAAAAAGGCAAGCAATGGAACCAACGATTACAGCGTTGCCACATTCCGCCGCCTGTATGATTTTGAAGGAGAAGAGCTGGCACAGATTCGCTCTTATGCCAATAGCTTCAAGGACCAAATCAAACTGATATTACAAGAACGGGCTTCCATCAACGAGGAACAGCGTCCTGATATTTGTGAATATCACAGCGAAGAAGCTCTTCCAGTCCAGGCTGGTGAAAGCTTCTGCATTGGCAAAACCATTGATGGCGAACGAGAAGCTCTACCCGCATAATAAAACCTTTTGTGGGATACCCCACAATTCAAGTCAGCAGGACACTTTCGGAAACTTCCGAAGGTGTCCTTTTTATTTTGGGGAGGAGAGAAAGCCGTATGCAAAATATACCTTTAACTCCGGAACAAAAGACTTTCGCAGCAGACAATCATGGACTGGTATATAAGTTTCTGAATGAAAATCAGTTGCCGGAGGACGAATTTTATGATGTTGTGATTTTCGGTTACCTGCGTGCTGTTCGCCGTTTTTTTGTAGAAACAAATCTTCAAAAATACAGTTTCTCAACAATTGCTTGGAATTGCATGCGTGTAGATTTATTCAATTATAATAAAATGTATTTTCGAAAAAAACGGAATGCTGAAACTATTAGTATCCATCTAATTCCGCATGAAAATACTCTTCCAATAGAGGAAACTCTTGCTAAACCCGATGAACTCATGCTGCAATTAGAGACAAAACTTCTTCTGCACGACCTGGCCGGCCGCGTATCCAGGCAACAGATGGACATGATCCGTCTGAAAACCAGCGGTTACAGCATCCGGGATATTGCCCATATCCAGAAGATTCCCATGAAATGTGTAAAAGAAGCCTTAGAAGAAGTACGGCAAATTTTAATAAAACTTTGCTATGAATAATGCGCAATAAAAGGAGGTCTGAACGAATGAAGAAACAGAAAAAGGAATTACACTTGTGTGGCAGGCTGATGAGCCCCCTTACCATTGGCAAAAGTGTTCTCATTGCTATTGACGGACAGATTTATCATACATCCCGCGTTGTGGCTCTGTATGAACAGAATCATGAGTATGTCCATTTTGAAACTCTGAATACTCATTACCACCTGTCTCTGCACCCTTTTCCGCTGGCAGCCATCAGTCCGCTCCCTGTGAGACTGGCTGCATGTGCATAGAAGGACTGTAACTATAGCATAACAGATGGTACATACCATTCCAGTATATTTTGGCTGCGGCAGATCAGATTTCACTGCCGCAGTTTTTTATATAAGAAACAACCATACTTTCATCTATTAATTCTTTGAAAGGAAACAGATATGAGCCTTATCGAAAAATTTGACTCCGTTAAAATTACAGCGGATACATGCCTAACCCAAACAGAGCAGGCATTCTGCCTTGCACATCAAAATGCATATGAGGCTGCAAAGGAATCCCTGCTGGAACTGGATTACTTCTGGAGTGATATTTTGGCTGTGCAAAGGACGGCGCTTTCTTCTACGGACACCTCTCCTCTGGCATACCTCACTCCAAAGAGCTGTCTCAAAATTTCTTCCGATGCAATACAGAAAGAACTTCGAGCTACTCATAGCGCTTTTATAGAAAATCTGGTGAGTTATTTCAACTCCAACTACCATATTTGTATATCAGCCCAGGAAATCAAGGAAAAACTCCTGCCAAAACAGCCAGAAAATTCTTCGCTGCATGATGAAACACTCCATGCATACCATCAGGAGCTTCAAAATTGCTCTCTGTCCAGCAATCAGATTCTGGAACAAATTCTCCTGCAATTAAACGGAAGAAGTTTTCTGCAGGAAGCGTTTCACCAATTAAGAGGCAAATGCCATAAAGCAGCTTGGAACACATATCAAAAATGTGCCAACTATGAACGTAAAAAAAGTGTGATCCAGTTTACCCATTATGCCTGTTCTTATAAAAGCTGGCCCTTTGACGGTAAGTGGGAGTTAAATGACTCCATGAAACATATCCTCAGGGGTATCATCCATTATGAAACAGATAGTTTTACATTGATCCCCCGGGAGTTCTCTGAACTTTTGGGATACGGCTACCATACCACCAACGAAATCACATTTACAACCTGTAAAAAAATCAAATCTCTGAAAGCATTTAAAAATGGGCGTGTAGATCTCCGCTTTACAGAGGAAGGCTATGCAAAAGAGTTTGCAGAAACCTATCTTGGCACAATATGTTAGGAGGAAAGACATTGAAATACCCATATACAGAAAAAATTATTCCCCAAAACAGAAGAAAGGAACTAAACGAAAAGGTGTTGTTTCTGATTGACAGCAACACTGCCGACTCCCATCATATACTGCCCGAAGATATTTTCCAGGCATACACAGGAGACGGTGGTCTCCATGGTCTCAATCCAAGTGATTTCAACAATTACCATGAATACAGCGATGCAAAAAAAGAATTTGAAAACGGGCAGTTTTTTACTCCGCCCGCATTGTGTGAATTAATCATCTCCAGCCTGAAGCTGTCTTCCAACGATCTGATTGCAGACTTAACCTGCGGAATGGGAAGCTTTTTTAACTTTGTTCCTGTTGAATCAAATGCTTATGGATGTGAACTGGATATACGAGCCTATAAAGTAGCGCATTTTTTATTCCCTGATGCCAACATTGACTGTCAGGATCTTCGCACTTATCAGCCAAAACTCCGTTTTGACTATGTGGTAGGCAATCCTCCCTTCCATTTGACCTGGTGGACAGAATCTCATGGAGAATTGTCCTCTCAAATGTACTACTGCTTAAAAGCTGCAGAATTACTGAAACCATTGGGTATTATGGCTCTGATCGTCCCCCAGTCCTTTCTGGCTGACACTTTTACCGATAAAAGTCAGATACGGCAGATGGAAAAGAATTTCAGTTTTCTGGGGCAGATTTCTTTACCTTCAAATGCATTCCGTTCTCTGGGCGTATCCGAATTTCCCACAAAAATTCAGTTCTGGCAAAAACGCAGCAATACAGAAGGCTGGAAAGCCCATCCTTATTGTACGGATACCATACTGGACTTACCAGACTATAACTCCATAGAACAGGAAGCTCAAACGATCTATGAGCGAATCATTCACTTTCCAAAGGCAACTCTGGAACAGAACAGTTCCCGTATCCTTTTAGAACTATCTAAAAGCAGCAATACTTCTGAAACTTTTAAATATGAGGTGCAAAAGCTTCTTTACCAGATCAAGAGCCATCCTGCAGTCCGGTCCCACTATGCAAAATGCTGCGAATACCTGCATACATTTTATACCCAAAAATGTCCGGACAATATGAGCTATGAACAGTGGTGTCACGCTCAGCTGACGGAAGCAAAGGTACTCTCCTATCTGCGCCGGCTCCTAAAAAAACAAAATCAAAAGCCGGAGCATGACACGATTACGCTTGTAAAACAGGGTGGTCACTTTGTTTACAAAGGTTACAGTAAAAAAGCCAGACAGAGGCTAAGCGTATCCATGAAGCAGCCCATTCCAGTTTATCAGGCTGTTTTGGATAACCAGCCGGAACATTTCCCTGGTTTTGAACGGCTTCTCCGCCGAAAACATACAGAATATGAAAACCAAAGCCAGCCTTTTGACAAGATGACGGAAAATTTTAAAATTGCCCAATGGCTCTCTTCCCTCACCTTCTGGGATTCAGAAAACGAGGAGGAAATACTTCTAAATCCCACCCAGAAGCATGACATCAATCTGGTTCTCCAAAAGCGTTATGCCCTTCTTCAATGGGAACAGGGCAGCGGAAAGACACTGGCAGGTATCGCCACCGGTTTGTACCGGATGCAGCGCCAAAACATTCACAGCACATGGGTAGTTTCATCTGCAATCTCCATCCGCAATAACTGGGATGTAGTGTTAAAGAACTACGGACTGTCTTATGTATTTGTGGAGCGCCTGAAGGATTTGGAACGAATCAAAGCAGGCGATTTTGTACTCATCACGCTCAACAAGGTAAGTACCTACCGAAAACGACTGGCAAAGACAATTCACAGACTCAAACAAAATATTCAGCTTATCCTGGATGAAAGTGATGAGATCTCCAACTCACAGAGCCTGCGCTGCAAGGCCGTTCTCTCCTGCTTTCGCCGCTGCCGAGCAAAGCTTCTTACTACGGGAACCAGTACCAGAAACAATATCTCTGAATTTGCTCCGCAACTGGAGCTTCTTTACAACAATTCCATTAATATGATCTCCTGGAATCCTTTGATATACAACAGGGAAATCAACAAAAATGGAGAAGATACGCTTACATCTCCCAACAATCCGTATTTTGGTCGGCCAATTCCGGCTTATAAAAAAGGCTATTCTCTGTTTGCTGCCTCCCATCTTCCGGAAAAAATCACCGTCTTCGGATTAAAAAAACAGACACAGGACATCTACAATGCCGATATTTTAAACGACCTCCTGGCAAAAACGGTTATTACGCGTACCTTTGAAGAGGTGGTGGGAAAAGACATCAAACGACTTCATCAGGTTCCTGTTACCTTCTCGCCTCAGGAAAAGGAGGTTTATCAAAAAGCAATCGAAGACTTCCATCAGATGCGTGACCACTATTTTTCCTCTGCCGGAAACAGCCGTAAAGATTCCATGATGAAGCTGGTACAGCAGATTCTGCTGCTTCTGCGGATTGGCGCTGCACCAGATACCCTGACGGAATATATAGGAGACACACCAGTAAAGATTATCACCGCTGTGGAAATGCTTGCATCCTGGCCGGATGAAATCGCAGCAGTCGGGGTAAGACACAAGACAGTTCTGGAGTCCTATGAAAAAGCAATCCGCAAATACCTGCCGGACCGCCCTTTATTTATTGTCACTGGTTCAACCGTCAGCTTTGCCAAACGACGTGCCCTCCGAAAGACGCTTCAGGAGAGCAAAAATGGAATTTTACTCTGCACCCAGCAGAGCCTTCCATCCAGTGTTAATTTTGAATATGTCAACAAAATCATCATACCGGAACTTCATTACAATAATTCCGGCATGAGCCAGTTCTATATGCGTTTTATCCGTTACAACTCTACCGCGTATAAAGATGTTTATTTTCTGACCTATGCAGGCAGCATTGAATCAAATCAAATGCAGATGATTCTCGCAAAAGAAAAGCTCAATCTGTTTATGAAAGGGCAAAATGTAAATTTAGATGATATCTACCAGCGTTTTGATGTGGACTATGATCTGCTCTCTCTTTTAATGTACCGAGAACAGGATGAAAAAGGAAAGTTCCATATCCGCTGGGGAGAACAATTGATTACATAAAAGGAGGATTTATGAATTTTCATGAAACCCAAATGGGACAAATCTTTTTTAATCATCAGCTTCCAAAGCTGATTCAGACATTACAGGAAATCGCCGCAGGTCTTTCGTACAGGCTTCCACACATGGAATGGACAGCGGATACAGATATCCTACATGAGCTCTATTATGGCAATTATGAACCGGAACCATTTGGAAATAAAGAATTTCTGACTCCGCAGGACCAACAGGTCATGGAAGCAGAATCTGCTTTAGCCTCCGCTCTTCCTCCTACAGTAGCGGAACTGTTCGAGACCTATAAAACGGCGGTCTCTATTCGTGACAGCGTTGCTGCGGAACAGGCTTATAAAGCGGGATTTCGACTGGCAGTCCAACTGATACTGTCAGATCACATTTCCTCTAAAACATCCAAAAAGGAGGTCTCACAACATGAGCCATACTGAACATCCCAATAACACTCCCCCAGAAATGCCTCGCGAAATTTTCCAGTCTGTTGTCCAGCAGCCAATCGAAGTCGAACAGTTTCTCAAAAAAGAGCTTATGGTTTGCTTTTATGATGTGGATGGTAAGCACGAATTTAAAACCTGTTACGGTGATCTCTGCAAATCAGTAAATGCCCTGATGGATTATGCCCGAATACTGCGAATGGCATGCGAGCAATGGAATTTAACAGGATACCACAAAGCTGTTTATGAATATCACGCTGAACAAATGGTCAAGATTGCAGGACGGTTCGGAACTGCCGTCGGATACGACTATGCCGCTGCGATAGAAAAATGCCGAAAAAAGCGGGGACATGGACACCCAAAAAGTGATATTGGAGATGATGCGCTGACTCAGATGTACCGAAGAAGTCTGCAAAATAACAAAGAAAAGCAGGAGTCTTCTAAGAAAGCCGATTCATCTGAGCAAACCAATGTTCCTCAAGTCTATCCTGTCGTTGATAAGCAGGTTCCAAATTCTTCCCCATGGGAGGATGATTAAACTATTATTTTACGAAAGGAAGTGTAGCATGGATAAAAATGAATTACGGAAGACTCTTGCTGTCCACCTTGCAAATTTAAAAGCAAATTTGGAAGCCGTTCCTCTGGAAATCCTAAAAACAAAGTACAGAAAACCCTACGATAAGCTGCGCCATGATATCGCTGATGCAGCCTCGGCATATGTAAGGGAGGTTACCTTTCAGGGAATTCGTCTCCGAAAGGATCTGTTTGATACAACCCGACCTCAAATCGAAGAAGCAATCCGACAGTCCGGTATTCTGAAACAAATTTCCGCTGCAGCTTTCCGCAGACAGGATATTGCAGAAATTGACGCACTGGCGTTGGAGCTGCGCAGACGGATAAAAGCTGTTTTAAAGCCTGTTTATGACCAGTATCTTTGTTTATACATGACCGAGGATTGTTTTGCCGATCCTCCAAGAATACCGGAACTTTATAACGAAGCCTCTGGATGTATCTGCCGGAATGGAGTATGGATTCCGTGGGAAATAGAAAAAGGAGCATTTTTGATGTATGTCTACAAAAAGCAGTCCGAATCACCAGCACCAAAAACAGCAGCTTAATTACAATATGTCTGGAGGGCTGTTTTGAATGGCAACCTTCCAGCAGTCAAAATTTTGTATGGAGGAATCTTAAATGAAACAAAAACTAAGATGGCTCGATGAAAACTGCAACTGCTGCGGCAGACAGATCAACAGCTGGGATAAGCGCATATCAAAAACTCTGGCTTATCGATATGCCTGTTGTGAGCATTGTATTGCTAAAGAATATGATATTGATGTCGAGGCTTTTCGCCATCGCATGGAAAACTATTTTGGTATGCGGCCATGCCTGGGATTGTAGGTGGACAGAATGAACGAGTACAACCTATTTACCCAAAAACTCTTTGCTCAGGGGTATACCTTTGAACACTATCCTGATTATGCAAAGCTCCCCCACCATGGCTGTGACAAGCATCTTTTTGAAATTCTGGGTGGTTTTGAATATGAACGGCACTATTTGTACAACAAAGTATATGCTACCGGATGCGGGCTTTTATGCAAAGGTTCCGAATTTTCTAATGGTTATATGTCCTTCGCAGGGATTGACTGGAAACCCGAAAATGACAATCCAGTTGTCTGCTGTCCTTATCGAGTAAATCATTGTCCGCTCCGCCATCCCCTTTTAGATTGTGCAAAGAAGGGCGGACTTTGTCAAATAAGCCAATGCAACTGCCATGAGGTCAAACATTCTTATGATTATGATCATAGTATTCAAAAGGTTCGCGATGAGCAGGAGCACATAATCCGCCAGAAATATGAAGTCTTCCGACAACAAAGGAAAAATCACATCTGTTATTGGCATATGCGCTATAATTATCGAACCAAAGAGTGGCGTCAGTTGTATAATCCCATAGGATGTGCCAGGAATTGCCAAAATATCGGAGGAATCTGTGATTTAAAACACTCTCCCATATCCAAAAAGAGGGGCAATGTCTTCTATGACTTGAAAATTACCAAAATCCGCCGAGACGATACCCTTTTTAATGGACAGGAGGAAATCAGTATCCGAAAAGGCTGCCGTTTCTTAGAAACCAATACATCCCTGACCATATGTGAAAACATCGTCAGGTACAGTTCTGCGGAAATTCAGAAATGGGAGGAAGGGAACTTTCATTCGGAAAGATTTTTGTTCGGCTGGAAAGTGGAGGTACAAAATATCCGCGCCGAATATCGGGAAAGCAGGGATCTTCTGCAAGACCTTCAGGATATTCATAACGGGATTACTGTAATACACGCCTCCGATCAGATTAAACAAAACAAGGAATCCAAAAGACTGCGGCGAATTAACCAAAAAGAAAAACGGGAACAGCGGCTGGAAAAGAAAATCGTGCAGGAAGGATGGGATTCCATTGCACCTTACTCTCTTGATTACATTCAT
Source organism: Lachnoclostridium edouardi (assembly GCF_900240245.1). Lineage (GTDB taxonomy): Bacteria > Bacillota > Clostridia > Lachnospirales > Lachnospiraceae > Lachnoclostridium_A > Lachnoclostridium_A edouardi. Next base: position 2,602,604 of record NZ_OESQ01000001.1, on the reverse strand, counting down.
GCCATCAAATGGTTCGGTGAGGAAAAAATTCAGGATTTAGAGAATCGCCATCAGGAATATCTGAGAGCTCAACAAAATCAGCCACAACAGCTCAGTCTGTTTGAATTCCTGTAATCTTCAGATAAAATGAAAGGAAATTAGAAATTATGAAGAGATTTGATTTAGAACGTTATGGAAAAACCTATTCAATACAGCTCACTATTGCTACCTACATGAACGGAAACCTTGCCATCAGAATGGAAAACTGGAGCAATGGTGAACCGGAACTCTGGAATATACTGACAGTTAACCTTGGGGGCGAAATGCCAAAGGACTGCGCATTTATTGACACCAATAATAACGGAAAGGACATCCTAGCATGGATTGTTCGCCATGGTCTTGCCGTTCCAACTGGACGATCTGCCTCCAGTGGCTTCTGCTGTTATCCCGAATATCGGTTCCGTACTTCCAAATTGAAAGAAATTGATCCTGATGGGTATACACGTTACCTTCAAATACTGGAAGATAGGTATCGTGCATGAAATTTGAAACCCATTGTCAAGTCCTCAATGATTGTATTAGGAGGTATCTATGAAAATATCCATTTACCCCAAAGATTTGCTGGAATCTGCTTGGAAAAAGGACAAAAGACTGCTGACCTGTGATGCGGATAATCCACCATGCTGCCTGAGATGCGGGCAGCCATTGGAACGACAGCTCACGGCCAATTCTCCCAGCCGCTACCTAAATGTCTATGTTTGCCATAGTTGCGGTGCAGATGAGGCTGTTCGGAATTATCAAAAAAATCCTCTGCCTCTATCTGAATGGCATACAATAACCAGTGGACGACTTCTTTATCGGAAACAAAATAAACATCCCTTATTGATGCCGTCCTGCTCCTTCAGCGAAATTTTTAAAAATACTGCAAAAGATTTAGAAAAACCTTCTTCATCCTCTGCTAATGAAACTGTATATTCCCGCTCCGATTATGATGGTTATAAGTGGTGGACTACCTGGAACGACTGCAATAAAGAAAAGCCAACGCCAGCGCTAATACAAGAGATCAATCAATTTCATAATGCATTGTTTAGCATGAAAGAATTTCAGTCTCTGGATACGATGCGCCGGATATGCCGTTTTGCAGAGTGTACCAACGATTCCACAGAATATAATCTATACTCTGAAACGGAACACTTTTACATCTGGATCAGGATGATTACACGCTTCAGAGACTATAACCTCTATGTCCATTATTATCTAAAATAAGTTTGAATTGCACTTTAAAACGGCAGGAAGCAACAGCTCTCTTGTGAGGGCTGCTGCTCCTGCCTTTTATTATGCGCTTATATCCGTATCAGAAAATCCTACCCATGAAATAAACGCACGCACTTTAAAAATGTAATACATAACTCCTGATAAAGATCCTCATCAAATCTTCCGTTGATAATAGAATACTTTATCAAAAGCGGTTTATACATTTCAAGCAACAGGGTCATCGCTCCTTCCTGCCCTGTCTTAGCCTGCAAAAATATTTTTTTAAAATTCATTTACCAAATCCCCCCATTCTTTTTCTTATTTTCTGAACGGCTCGATAATAAATTGCAGCTACTCCTTTGTAGGTCAGCCCCAATTCTTTGGCAAGAATCTCAAAATTTTTCTCATCCAACACATGGGACAAAAATACATGCCGTTCTCGTTCATTGATTTCTTTTAAAGCATAAAACAGCGCATCATTTTTGAGCTGAGTCATAAGTGGCAATTTGCCAAAGAACTCCTGTTCCAGATGGTAATCCCATTCTGATGATTCCAATACTACATCCTCCATCAAACATTCTACCATCTGCTTCCTTGCCATCTGATGAATGTACTCATTCCTCCTGCGTTTTATTGCCGTTGATATATAAGAAGTAAAGTGATTCTGCAGCACTTCATTCTCTTTTCTTCCATTATTTCTCTGCCACATGGCATATCTCCTCCGATTCAAAATTTATTTGAGAAGTTTTGAATCAGGGGGGACTTCTGCACTTAACAAAAGAAAACTTTACAAATAAAAAACAGCTAATTTTATACACAAATGATATAAAATCAGCCGTTCCAAAAATAACTGCATTGAGTAGTTTAATCAGTTTTCTAATAAGATCTGATTGTAACTGTTCGGTCCTACCAAATCGATTCCACCTTGGAATATGAGCAAAAAAACTGATTACTCTGTATTCTCTGAAAGCCGTGTGTCTCGGAGATTTGCTGTATGCATACCACTCAATGTTACGGATAATTTTATCCATAACAATGCTCCTTGTCCGCTATTTTACGGACGGCACACAGGCGGCTTACAATACTTTCTCCCCGATAATTGTATGGCAGCTTTCAATGCTGCCGCCTTGCCGATAAATGTTTATTTATTAGTCAAGACCACCGGCTAAGCCGGTGGCTTGCTTTGACCCTATAAGGGTCTGTTACCGGCACTGGAGTCTAAAGACTCTCCGAAATAGGTTCGCCAAGCGCAACATCATTTACCTACTAAGCCCTAAAGGGCTTATTNAGTCAAGACCACCGGCTAAGCCGGTGGCTTGCTTTGACCCTATAAGGGTCTGTTACCGGCACTGGAGTCTAAAGACTCTCCGAAATAGGTTCGCCAAGCGCAACATCATTTACCTACTAAGCCCTAAAGGGCTTATTTTATTTGTTTGCTTTTACTGGCTCACCCGTAAACGGGTCAATATACTCTTTCAGTGTCATCTGATCATATTCCAAATCTTCTTGTAACTGATTTGCTATATATTCCTGTATTTTCTTTGCATTTTTCCCTACCGTATCTACATAATATCCTCGACACCAAAAATGTCTATTTCCATATTTATATTTCAAATTTGTATGTCTTTCAAATATCATAAGTGTACTTTTTCCTTTCAAATACCCTACAAAATACGATACACTAATGCTTGGCGGAATTTCTACTAGCCTATGTACATGATCTGGACATATCTCTGCTTCTACAATTTTTACACCTTTTCTTTTGCATAACATACTTAAAATATTTGCTATATCCTGTTTTATTTTTCCGTATGCTATTTTTCTCCTATATTTTGGTGCAAATACAATATGATACTTACAATTCCATTTTGTATGTGATAAACTGTTACTATCCATATGGATACCTCCTTTGTTTATTAATGCGGTTGGCGAACCTTACATTAATTATAACACTGGAGGTTTTTTGCTGTAAGCTGAAGCAATTCTAACTCACCTGCATAGCAGGTGGTTTATTTGTTTTCCAAAGTTCCGTTTTTCGGATCAACGAAAAACTCCACAATGGTAAACAGGGCTTTGCCCTAACAAAAAAACAGCCTTTATCTATCATTTAATAAGATAAAGACTGTTGTCTATAGAATCAGGTATTGCACCTCTAGTGTCAGGTACTGCTTACTTTCTCTTTTCAGGGATTTGTATTGTAATGCCACAAAATGATTCTATCAAAACGATTTATGAATCATTTATGAATTATCAATGAATTTGCCAAACTATCTTAATTTTTTATAAACTTATCCCATTTTTATTTTATAATATTTATCCGAGATAGATACCTATAAAGTGCCCTCTTCCATACATTTGAGCAGACACTTAAAAAATCTCTCCTTCAAAAAACATATAAGTCAGTGCAAAAAATGACAGGATTTGCGAAAGGTACTCATCAACAATATTCTCGCAGAGGAAAAATGATAAAAAAGACATTTAACACCTCAGCGGAACCTGCACATTCTCCTAATGTATTATTAAACTATTTCAGCTGTATCCGGATGGATCATGATAACTCCTTTTCCTTTACTCAAAGCATACCTTACCATTTTTGTTATTTGTAGCTTTTCATCAGAATTATTATCATACACCGCTAGCAGATATTCTGTCTGATCTACCATATATATATCTTTCTCTATATAACTTCTTTGATTTTTCTTCTGTCCTATAATTTTACAGTCTTCGCTGTGATTTATAAGAAATGACAGTCGCATTTTACTCCTTTTATCCCAATCCTTTTCATGATCTGGAAATGGAAGAACTACCACAAGTTCTATGTCTTTATACCCTGGCTGCTCCTTCAAACGAAGTGCAATTTCTCCTGCCCACATATCTACCCCTAAACTACCCCCAACATAAAATGTCCTAACATTTTCCTCATCATAAAGCCGTTGTATTTCATTTTTTATTGTCCTTTTAATTTTTTTACATAAACTATAGTCTTCTTTGTATTTAAACTTAAAGCGTTTTGGATCATGTCCGGTTACTGCGCATGCCCTTTTTTCCATCTTTTGTTCTCCTTCATGTATTATTCTCTATCATTATATGTGCTATAGTTGATAAATTTCAACTATGTTCGCTCGATATTTTCGCTTATGGTATATAAAATTCAACTATAGAAATAAATAAGGAAGAATATTATGAGTGAACTATTAAATCAAATAGGGAATCGGCTCCTAACTCGGCGAAAACAGCTTCGGCTCACACAAGAAGAACTTGCTGAATTATCTGAAATTACCTCACAAACTATATCTTATGCAGAACTTGGAAAAAAAGCATTACGCCCTGAGAATATTATCCGAATCTGTTCAGCGCTTCAGATTAGTACCGATTATCTCCTAACCGGAAAGATAACCGAAAATGACTGTTCGTATCTGTCATCTAAAATCTCGGAATTAACTCCGACACAATACCGACATCTGGAAAATATTGTAAATAGTTACATTGCCGCTATTCATGAAAAAGAGGTCTAGAAGGAAAACTTAAAACCTTCCAGCCTCTTTTCTTCATTTACTTCGAAATGCAGACATGGTATGTGCAATCATTTCCATCATCTCATCGTCCAGAATTCTGGTTTCTAGATCCTTTGATACTTTCTTCGGTTCACCCATATTCCTTATTACCGGATTTGAAACAACTTGTCCTGACCCCACATTTATTTCTCCCATCCCCTGCTCCTTTAAAATTTCCAGTACAATCTTCTCAATAAATGCTACATCAACCGTCTGTGTAATCCTAGTATCCAGAGTTTCCGGACAGTGGATGTAATGAAGGATCGCATTTGCAATAAACTGTGCCTTTTGCCTTGGCCCCTGTTGCTCCAATATGTCTATGACGTTCCTGTGAGCCGGATCATTTTCATTAAATTTAATACTAAATCTCTCTCTGTCCTTTTTTGCCCTCATACTATCACCTGCTCATAGATTCCGACAGATAAAGAAACTCATAGCCCTTTGCATTGGCATTGATATCCTCTATAAATATCGCCTTTCCTACCTTTCCAGATACCTCAATCTGATTCCTAAGCAGAATTGCGCCTCCACCTACAAAAACGACTACACCGGCCGATACATCCAGCATCCTCTCTCGCAGACTACTGAATAAATCATTGACAAAATCCTGAGCTAGTCTCATAACAAGAGAAGAAATCACTGGCGAATAGGCTTCCCCCTGCCCCTTTAGAATGGCATCAATATCCGCTTCTTCCAGTAACACATTAAACTCAGAGTTAACCTTTGTCCGAATGCGGTTATAAAGTACGATAACACCATTTTCCAAGGAATCACATACCGACAAGTCACATTCTCCATTCCGCATTAACAAATAATCTGCAGTAAATCCTCCAATATCTACAATCAGTACCCGTGGATGCCCGATCAGCTCCTTTAACCTGGTTACAGCTGCCGCATATGCCTGCGGATAGCATTTCACATCATCAATATAAATGGCATAGTTATTTCCACGATAAGCAAAACTTACTACACCGCGTTCAGAAAAATACTTCACGAAAGACCGATACTGTGCGCCATAATGAGCAGGTGGAAGACCGACTGCCAGCTGGATACGCATAGCTTCTTCTTCATAACAATTCCTGTTTAAAATTTCTCCTGCAATTCCAAACAGCGTAAGAACAAAAAATCGCTCATCCTCGGTCTTATCCCGCTTATATGGAATCCTCTGGTTGGAAAGAGTATAAAATTTATCCTGATATTTCAGAACATTCTTTCCAAACGGCTTTGTGGCACTTTCCTGTATTCCAGATACAAACGGTTCACAGTGGATTGTTTTCATCTGCTTATTTCCATGATCGATTGCAATTAACATAGCTTCACATCTCCTTTTGTTTTCCTTTATACCTATCCTTTACGCATGTTATGCGCATTCTTTCAACAAAAATCAAAAAAAGAAGGCATACCGACATAGCAATATGCCGATACACCTTCTTTTCATAAATACAATTCTTTCAACCTAAAACTAGGTATGTATCCCATAGTACGCCGTTGACAAATCTTCGCGGTTATGCAGAATAATTCCTCCGCAAATCCCTGTCCCTGATTCCAGGATTTCTTCAAAGAAAAAGCTGTATGGCTCAAAATCATCTGTAATCACAATCTTTCTGGCGCTTGTCCAGTTAAAATTCTGATCCAGAAACCTTCCCAACTTCTTCCTTACCGTTTTCTGTCTTGTAACCTCTCGCAGATTTCTGCAGCTTTGAAACTCTAGCATCGGTTTTTTCCCTGCTCTCACGGACAGCAGGTTTTGAACCTGTCCATTTTCTTTGCTGCTTTCCTCAAGGCAGCACTGAAACTGATCGTAATATAATTCCAGTTCTTCCTTCCGTCCGGTTACATTTCCCTGGCAGTCACAGCTCAGCCAGTATAAAACAAACCTTATGATTTTTCTTCCTTCCGCTGTTTTGCTCAGGCTGATTCTGGCAAAGGAGTGTATATCCCATTCCATCACATGCCCTGTTTTCTCCAACTCTTTCAAACTATCTTCTGTAAAATAAAAGCTTTTCAAGGAACGATATTCTCTGGAAATTGTACGGAAATAAAAGCCTTGCTCCACCGACGCTATTTTTACCATAATTCTGTCCGTCACAGTATCCTCCTTACTCTCCTGCCATGCGGAAAAATTCTTCCGGAGTCAGCACTTTTATTCCAAGAGCCCTTGCTTTCTCCAGCTTGCTTCCGGCATTTTCCCCACAGATCAGATAGTCTGTCCTGCGGCTCACAGAACTTCCTGCATGAGCCCCCAGGGATTCAATCTTTTCATTGATTTCGCTGCGGGTATAAGGCTCTACCTTTCCTGTTACCACTATGGTCAGCCCCGCAAAGGGATTTTCCCTTGTCTCAGCACCCTTTTCCGTCACACTCGTATTCTGAATATTCATCATCTTCTGCAATTCCTCCCATACATATAAATTTTCTTCATCACAAAACCACTCATGAATATGATGATGCATTGTCTCCCCAAAATCAGGAAGCTGCGTAAAATCAAATCCAAGATGTACCGCATTTTCAAATACGCCAAGATTTCCGCCAAACAGTCGTCCCAACGCCCTGCTGGCCGTATTCCCAACCATGGGGATGTCCATCGCAATCAGATACCGTTCAAAGGTTGTATTTCTGCTCTTTTGAATTGCATCCCACAATCTCTGCCAGGATTTTTCTCCAAATCCCTCCATCTGCACGATTTCGCCTCTATGCTCATCCAGCCGGTAAATATCCATATAGGAATGAATCCATCCACACCCAATAAATTTCTCCAAGGTAGCCTCTGACAAGCCTTCAATATTCATGGCTTTCTGGCTGGCAAAGTGAACAAACTGCCGCAGCCGTCTCGTTTCACAGGAAGAATTGTCACAGAACAGTGTTCGGATCTTTTTTTTCCCACCGGATACTGCACTGCTTTCATGGATACGGGTAGGCTGTCCACAACAGGGACAGGTCTGGGGAACCAATTTCCCCAAAGAAAAACCTCCTCTGTCCAGATTTTCCTCCACATGAGGGATGATCATGTTTCGTTTGCTTACCAGAATCCGGTTCCCAGGCATCAGCTCCAAATCTTCAATAAAAGAAAGGTTATGCAGGCTGGCTCTGGACACCTCGCAGCCGTCTATTTCCACTGGTTCAAATACCGCAACCGGCACAATCTCCCCTGAGCGCGTTGGAGTCCACTCAACATAACGCAGGCGGCTTTCAAACAGGTCATCTTCAAATTTGAATGCCAGCCCATCCTTATAGTGGTGTCCGGTCCGCCCGCAGGACTTGGAATAATCGATGTCATTATAGGTCATCACAATCCCATCAATGGGAATATCATTGTCTGCTGCATACTTTCGCAGCTCTGCGATTCCTTCCTCCAGTTCACTCAAAGTAAGCTCCCTGTCCGCTCTGGTTACAAAATATTTACAGACCTGAAAACCAAGTGCAGACAGATTCTTCAGCTTTTTCGATTTTTTCTCCATTTCTGGAAATCCTTCCAGAACATGGAATGGCATGAAAGTAACTTTCCTGTCCTTACAAATTTCAGCAGCCAGCAGGCGCACCGATCCGGCAGCCAGATTTCTTCCGTTTTTATAAGGACTGCCATTGCTGTCCGTCAATGTTGCCCGAAGCGTTTCAAAATCACTTGGACGAATAAGCGCTTCTCCGGTTACCACCAGCCGTTCCCTGTATGGGATCTGCATCGGAATGCCCGTAATGCCGCAGACATTGTGGGTAACAATTTCTCCCACATTACCATCCCCACGGGTAGATGCTTCTACAAGGTTTCCTCCTTCATAGGTCAGCTTCATTGTCAGCCCATCCAGCTTTAACATTAAAAGGATCTGCTGTCCTCCCATAAACCGGTGAAGTTCCCCGACGCTTTTTGTTTTATCCAAAGAAAGCAACGGAATCTTATGCTCCGTTTTTTCCAGACTGCTGACTGCAGGATATCCTACGGTCTGCGATGGAGAATTTGCCATGAAGATTCCCGTTTCTTCCTCCAGACTTACCAGTTCGTCAAAGAGTCTGTCGTATATCTCATCCGAAACAGTTGGAGCATTTTTGTTATAATATTCATCCCTGTACTGGTTCAGCAGGCTTGTCAGTTCCCTCAGCCTTTCTACTGTCGTCTGTGCCATCATGCCGCCTCCTTTTCTTCTACCTTAAAAGACATAATCAAAAACTTTTCTGTATGTTCCGTATTACTGCTGTACACACTGCAGACACCATTCTCAAATTTCCAGAAACCAGCCTTGCTCCACCAGAGGACAGATCCTTTTCCATTATTGGCAAGGGTAATCTTATTTTCTGGATCATCCGGAATAATGCTGTAAAAGCCCTGGGTGTTTGCCACCGTCACCATTCGTTTCTGCCCGACGAACTCCTCCCTGCAATGTCCTATGATTTCAAAACAGGTACCCTTCTTCAATGTTTTTTTCAACTGGTTCAAGTTCTTAATCATAGCTGCTCCTTTCCTGATTCACTGCTGCTATCATATCTTCCAAAATTCAGTTCACGGATCACTTCTAAAATTTCTTCGTCATCATCCCATGCCATTATCCGATGAAACCCTCCGGCTTCCGAATCGGCATGGACACTTACCTTTCCATCAAAGATCTGCATAACAAGGTTTCTTTTCCCTGCGCAGACAATTGCTAAATTACCCAGCTGCTTCATATTGCCCTCCTTTAAAAACAGGACACCGAAACCGGTGTCCTGCAAAATTTTTGTTATGCTGCTTTCGATACTACAGGTGCCTGAAGAACCCTGCTTGTCCATTGATCCATAAATTTCTGTACCTCCGGTGTCGCGTTATCATTTTTCATTCCTCGCACCTGTATTACTTTCTGATTTCTCACCTCTATGGTATAAAAAGGTTTTGTTATCTCCTCACATAACCTCAAAAATAAGATGATGCATTCCTTCTTTGCCACACGATCCACATAGCTGCCTACACAATGATGAAGAGCGTGTCCCTCTGCAATGATTTCCTCCAGTGAAGATGGATACACTATCTTCATACTATTCCATTCAAAATCAAGCTGTTTCATAATGCGCTGGTATGCAATTTTAAAATCCTTTCGCAGCTTTGCATCTGCTTTCAGCTTGATCCTATGCGCTACCTTATCATGGGCCTTTTGAAGATCCCTCGGATAGAGTACAAAGCTGTTTCTCATGTCGTACTTCTGCTTCTGACACATATCCAGATAATCTCTGTACTCGCTTACAACCTCCTGCATATTTTTATACCTGAGAGTACCATGCTGTGTTTTTCGTACACACAGGAAAGAATTCTGCTCATCCAGATACCTTATCATTTTATGAACAGTCATATAAGCAAGGATGCTAAGAACATCCCTCTGTACTTTATTTTTTATCTGCCAGTCCAGTAACCTATGTCTGTCTTTCAGATTCAAACGATAATACTCCTGAAACATCCGAAGAAGCTGCTCTGATACATCTATATCCCTAAGATAAGGAATATCTTCTGCTGCTACCTTCAAAATCCGATGGGTTCGGTTTTGAGTTTCATCCAAAAAATTTTGATGGCTGTAACCGTAAACCATCTCTGTCACCAAGGCATAAAAGCCCATTTTTACCAAATGTTCCATTCTTGGGTGTCTCAGATATCCTGCAAGAAATGGTATCAGTTCCATAGGTCGATGAAACCTCTCATAAAACAGCTGAACAGGACAATACTGCCAGGGCGTTCCTGGTAAAGCCCGCCCTAAATTATTGCAGTACACATGACCACAGAGATCCGCCTCATAGCTTTCCTGCCACATACTAATTCTTGATCTCTCCCCTTTCTTCCATTTTGTCAGTATGCCCTTTCCAAAATCATAATAGAAACTTTCGTATTCTGGTCTTCCTTTCTCATTAAGCCTTACAAAAATACGGGCAGCTTCATAAAAATTCTTCTTCTGTATCGTTTCTTTTCTATGATAGAGATAGCAGACTTCAAAACCCGTATCACCACTTCACTTTCCCCAACTCTCTGGATTACCTGACAGGTTTCCCTGTCATACAGATATCCCCGCCGTCCTCTTGCTTTCATAATAATCCGGTGGTGGCAATGGGGGCATATTCCTTCCATGTTATGCTTCACATTTTCAAGGGCACTTTCTGTTCCACAGGCAGAGCAGATTCCCTTCTGCTTCTTTTTCCCTTTCTTGTAATCGTAGAAAAAATAAGCCGGCATAATGCTTTTCCGAATCCATGGCTCCACCCCTTTCGGAAGTGGCGGCAGATTTTTCATACGGGAAATAATTTCCCGTTCCCGTATACACTGTCTTTCCCTACGCCTTCGATGCTGGATTTCATTCTGTACCTGGTTCAGAATCTTCAATCCATCTCCGTCTCTTTGAAAAAAATTGGAGATTCGTTTATCATCCCTCATGGAATAACATGCAGACCGATCGGTACGGTAATGCTCCCTGTCCAGATTCAGAAATGCTGCAGTTCGCCAGATGGTCGTTCCATCGTCCTTCCGTTCCAATGTAATATAATCGTTCTTGCTCTGAAATACCGTCCATTTAGGCAAAAAACTTCCATTTACAGCCTCTTTTCTGGAATACACATAGAGCACCAGAAGCCTCTGATGCCCTATATTTTTAACAGCTGTACGAACGATATAAGAAATCGATTCTGCGTGGAATACTCCGTGGTTAAGATTCAGCTGCCCCGCCGGATCAAGAACCTTGCGGCAGCTCCTTTTGTCTATCTTTTTCATCCCGCTTTCTCCTCCATTTTCTCTATACCTGGCAAAGATAACTGGTTCAGGAACGACATCTGCCCGCTGTTACCCTCTGTTTTTTTCTCTTTCTTCTGTTCCGCTTTTTTCTTAGCCGGCTTTTTCGTATTGGTTTTTGCCCCCGAAGCGCCTTTATATGGTCTTGGAATAAATGATTCCTCTTTTTCCTCATCTTCCTTCACATCTGCTGTCCGGAAATATTCTTCCGCCCAGTGATAACAAAGATCATCAGGAATATCGCTGGCATAGCACTGCATGCCTCCTCCATTTTTCATACCATTCGCTTTCATCTCATCCTGCACATACTCATAGGCTTTCCGGTTAATGTACTGGAAACAGCGTACCATGTTCTTTTTCGGCTGCATTGTCAGCCGTGCAAACGCCACATCTTCAAAACATAAGGTCTGGATATATTCGGAAACACACTCCTTCATATTACGGCGTGTCAGCTTTTCCGTATCCTTTCCAATCCGTTCTGCTGAAGCAGCCACCAATTCTTCATCGCTCATAGTCTCAATACGTGCAAGCTGTTCTTTTTCGGCATTACGTTTTTCCTGTTGCTTTGCTTCCCACTCCAGACGCCGCTTTTCTTCAGCTTTCTCATGCTCTGCCCGTTTCCTAGCCTCATCTGGATCGCAGTCTTTCTCCTTCTGTTCTTCCACAACTTCCTGAATCATCTCCTCCTCTTCATCATCCTCAAAAAAAGCATCTTCTGAATCCCGTTCCATATCCTGCATATCTCTTTCAAACGGATTTTCCTCGTCACACACCATAAAAGCGGTATTCAAACTATTCTTATCTGATAAGTCTCCCATCATAAACTCCTTTCCAAGAAAAAGGCACAGAACAGAATCTCTCCCCTTCCATGCCTTTGCTGTTTTATTTCATACTTAAAAATATAAAACTACATTATTTTGGTTTCATTCTGCGGCAGCGGTTTGGCCAGAAACGGAGAAAACCGCACTGGTTCAAAGTCCTTCGCACCCACATAAAAATACCTGCGTCCTTCTTTCCCATATAGCTCCACAATATCGGAAGGTGCCAGTAGGCGTCCCCGATAATCTTGTGGAACCAGACTCTGGTAATATGCCTTCAGATACTGTAATCGTTCTGTCTCACCATATTCCTTTGGATATGATATTTCCGTCTCACATACAAGACGATACCTGTCTGCCGGCGGCTGCTCATACCCAGCCTTATGAAGCGCCTCAATTCCCAAAAATGCAAAGGGAATGGTCTGCACCCCCTCTCCAAGCTCCAGCTGATAGATCCGGAATGCCTGTCTGCTGCTTTCCTCTTCTGAAAGTTCCTTCAACTCTGTATTTTTCTGATGTTCCTTCTGCCTGAGTGCAAGCTGCCAGTCATCAATCCCCTTATAATTGGGATTCCATGTCAGCCGCCGGCAATCGATTCCTTGCTGTCTTGCATACAGATAGATCTTGGAGCTTCCCTTTGCCGTCATCTCATTATTGTACTTATCCATATCATGAGCCTCCACGATCAGTTCCGTACCATTCTGCGCCAGCAAAGCAAACAAAGGCTCCAACTGGGCTGCATTATTGGCTCCGGCAATGGCAACAAAAGACCGGTTCATCAGAAAATGAGCAATATCGGCTTTCAAAAGTCCCTCCGTCACATAAATCGTGCGTGCAAAGGGATTTCCTATAAAATGGACCGGACTGCCGGATGTTACCCCCATATACTTTGTGGAGGATGACAGCCAGATATATTTGGCTCCTGCTTTCTCCGGCGGATCATCTGGATTTTTCAACGGAACATCCAGAAGGATCTGTGCTCCACGAATCAGACCGTCAATTCCTACCGCTGGAATCAGAATACCGGAAGTCCGGCTTCCAAATTTCACGGTCCAGCGTCCATGCTCATCCATATAAAAGCCTGGCACACCCGCCACCGTACATCCCTGCCGGATCAGTCTCTCTGTAAGCGTCCTGCAAAGAAAAAACGGAGGCGTGCTTTTAAACCCACATTCCTGAATCTGTTCATCGGTCAGTCCCCGCTTTTCTGAACGGAGGTGAGCCCGATGATTTGGCTTTAAAGACAGCATTTCAAATAGCAGGGACAGCGTCTGGTGTATCTCCTGAGTGCTGGCTCTTGGAGACTGCTCTGTTTCTTCTGAAATCCCATGATCTATCCTGGATGTCTGCGCTGCAGCCGGAACTTTCGTTTCCTTCGCTTCAGCCGCAGACATTCCTTTTTCCTCATATCCCCAGGAAGTTTCTCCCGTCTGCAGAGCATCACAGATTTCCCGATAAGCGTCTGAATTTGTAATATGATGATACCTTGCATAAAGAGCCAACATACCGCCATGCTCGTCGCAATAGTTACATCTCCAGACATTTTTCACGTAATTCACATTCATTTTTCCCCGAAGGTCTCCACAGAACGGACAGTCTACATACACACTGTTCGCCTGCCTCCTCCGGACTCTCAAATGAAGGAGTTCCACCACATCCATGATTCCAAAGGGAAAATCCTGAGAATAGGATGACATCGCTTACAGCCTCCCTTCCTGACATAAAATATGGGATTCCTATTGAATCCGCACTCATCCTGCCTTCTGACCGGTCAGCGCATCTAACGCAAGTCTGGCCGCTGCACGAAGAATATTGTTCGGTCCTTTATATCCACCGTAAACATAGAATTTCAGGCTTGCTGCCCTGCGTTCTGCAACATCACGAATCTTCCAGCCGTTGCATACTCCCGTATCTACCACGACCTCCTGGGCTTCCTCAAAGGTCATCAGTTCCATGATCTGCTCTACCGGCATGTCCATGGTGTATTTCGGTGCGTTTTCCAATGTTTTTTGTCCTTGCGGCTGTTCTTTTGTAACAGGCAGTGCCTCCTGACCTACTCCTTCCAGCTGTTTTTCAGCCCCTACAGTAACAGGAAGCGTTTCCTCCTCCTGAACCCCTAATGTCCCTTGCACAGGATCAACCGACACAGGTAAAGTCTCCTCTGTCATTTTTACAGGCAGCTCTTCCGGCTTGGTATCTGTTTCCGGTACAAACATCTTTTTCCCAGCAGCTACTACATTTACAGATGGCTCATTCTGTATCGCTGCCTTTGCTTCCATTGTTTTGTTTATCTCAGCCGGCTTTTTTCCTTCTGTCTTTTTCTGCACCGGAATCTCACTTCCATAGCGCCGTTCTTCCCTATCCATACTGACATCAGCAAACTGAAGACCATATCCTGCATCGGAAAGAGCCTCATTCATTGCCTCGCGCTGGGCTGCCTGGATATACTGTCCATCTGGTGCCTCTTCTTTAGTACAACAGGATGTAAAGCTGCCAATCGGTTCCGCATCACTGCGGTCTAAAAACACCTGTGCTTCAAAGATTGCAAGCTGTTCCGTAATCCGAAGGGCATTCAAGCGGATTCTCCCCTTTGGATTTGCCAGCCGGAACCATAACTTCTTGTATGGAAAATCTAACCGCAGCACCTCCTCCTTAGTCTTAGGCGAAATGGTACGCCGAAGCAGCTTTACCGGATCAAATCCTGGAACCCGATTCAGAGCTGCTACCGCAGAGATTCGTTCATACATAGTTGGCACATGATTTTCATTTTTACTCATTTTTAAAACTCCTTCCTTATTAATAAATAGGGGATAGCTTATGTGTTTTCTGCACATTCATCCCAATTAACCTGCATATTTCAATTCTTCCATAGGCTCACGAACCGGAAGTCCTGCACTTCGTACAAACGCCTTATAATACAGACAAATACGGGCTCCCAGAAGCGTGTTTCTCTTACTGATATCCGTCTTATGAATTGCCATAAACAAAATGGATTTCTGACCGATCAGTATCACTTTCTTTTTCGCACGCGTGATTCCCGTATATAAAAGGTTCCGGTAAAGCATAATGGAGTGTGCTTTTACAATAGGCATAATAATCGTATCATACTCGGAACCCATGGCTTTATGGATTGTCGTTGCATACGCATGATCCAGATTAACCATATCTTCTATGCTATATTCCAGCTGCCGGTTTCCGCCAAAATCCATGCCGATTCGCTGTCCATCCTCCGTTTCCTTTATGTAACGGATAAATCCCAGATCTCCGTTAGAAACTCTCTCTATATTTTTTGTCTGCATAATCCGGTCTCCAACACGAAAGTTCTTTGCTCCCAACCGTATTTCTTCTTCCTCCGAACAGTAAGGATTCACCAGCTCTCTGATGACCGCATTCAGCTGTTCCACAGCCGCAGCGCCTTCTGACCGGAATGGAGAAAGAATCTGTACCTTCTCAATTCCATGTTCGGCAACCTCCTGAAGATACAGTTCCATAATCATCTCGGATGTTTCTTCCTGGCTGTCGCTGTCCATAAAAACAAAATCGTTCCCATAATACAGCTTGCTCGTTCCTTCATTGATAAACTTCGCATTATAGGCAATCAGGCTGTCTTTCGACTGCCGAAAAATCTGATCCAAAACCGTAACCGGAATCAGCCCACACTGGATCAGTTCATGGAACACATTGCCAGCCCCAACACTGGGAAGCTGGTCCGGATCTCCTACCATGACAATTTTCGTCTTTTCTCCAAGGCGGGTAAAAAATTTCATTGCCAGCCACATGTCTACCATGGAAAACTCATCTATAATGATCAGACCAGCATCTAAAAGAGCCTCCTTTTTTGTAGTCTCCTCATCCTCTTCACCGACAAGCCCCAGACTGCTGTGCATGGTTTTGGCATCTTCAAATCCAGTACTTTCCGCCATACGCCGGCTGGCCCGTCCTGTAGGAGCCATTAAAACAATTTTCCTGTCTGCATGAAGTTTCCGATAAACTTCCAGAATCATCTTCAAAACGGTTGTTTTACCTGTACCAGGAGAACCGGTAATAATGGATGTGTTATACCGAAACGCCGTTTTTACCGCAATCTCCTGTTTTTCAGAAGGAGTCAAGCCAAACTGTTGTTTTACATCTTCCAGTTCTTCCTCAACGTTCTCCTTCGATAAAGGCTCAACCAGCCGCAGGGCAATCCGCCGGGCTGTCTCATCTTCCTGGGAAAAAGCAGCCGGTGAATAGACATTATCTTTTACCAGAACAACCACTCCTCCCAGTATCATATCCTGAAGCACGCTTTCCAGTTCTTCCTGCCGGATACGCAGTTCCGGAAGCGGAACTCTTTCGTTCAGCAGCTTTAAGGCAGCCTTATACAAGGCTTCCCTTGGAAGAAACAAATGCCCCTTTTTTGACTTTGCTTCTCCCAATGCACAATGAACTGCTCCCCGAATCCGCATGGGATCATTCAGACTGCCTCCTGATTTCTGCACAATGGCATCCACCCTGCGAAATCCAAAACCGGAAATCTGGCAGAGTTCAAATGGGCTCTTTTTTAAAATTTCAAGACTGGACGGACCAAAGTGCTGATAAATTTTCAGCGCTGTCTTCGGTGTCAGTTTAAAAGGCGCCAGAAGATTCATCAGATCCTGAAGCATGCGGTTTTCTGCATAAGAGGACTTAATATCCTCCAGCCGCCGTTCTGTAATCCCTCTTATCTCTAACAGCCGTTCCGGATTTTTTTCTAGGATTTCAAATGTATTCATACCAAATCTGGCAACAATCTCTGCCGCAGTCTTTTCCCCGATTCCCTTAATCAGCCCAGAGCCCAGATAACTCTCCACGCCGTCCTCGGTTTTCGGTACGATCTCGCGCCATTGTTCCACCTGGAGCTGCAGACCATATTTTCCATTGACCCACTCGCCGTCCAGTTCCAAATCCACTGCATCCGTAAGCGGAAGTTCATACCCCACCGCTGTAAACCGGATCAGATGGTCTTTATACCGTCCGGCTGACCTGGCCTTTTCCGGAATGGATGTGTCCGCAGATTTTACACGGATCACGCAATACCGATTCCCAGGATTATAAAAAATCTTACTGTCATAGGTAGCAATAATGCTCATCCCTTTACCTCCGTTCCCAAACAATCTTGATTTTCATAAGTAACTCAACGATTCCTTCATTCTTCTCTGTATTCATAAAATTAATTCCCTCTTCATCAGGCAGCCTCTGCTTCCCTGATTTTCACCTGAAACCTCCTGGATTCCGATACTGTAACAAATTCCTCGTAAATATCTGGATACTGCAGCTTCAATCTCAGCAGACTATCCTTGTCAATAACCGCTTTTCGAATCGGATTATAGGTTATGGTATAACTGACTCCTTCTTTTTCGCACAGGGCCGTACAGCTGCTCCCCATTTCTGCAATCAAAATCCCTTTCAGCCGCTGCATTTCGCTTTCCAGCTTCTTTGAATGTTTCTCTGAGTTTTTCTTCTCTTCCTGCAGTTCCAGATAGCGCATAAGCGTTGCGGTCATTCCAGTTCCCATAGGGAGAACCGGCGCATCCATGTTAGCAACGCCACTATGGCGGCGAGAACTTGCTATAATCAAATCCCCACTCTCCGTATAGGGCGGTGGAAGCTTCTTTTGCACACATCCCTCCCAGAACTCCTGCTCCAGATAGATCATTTCCTCTTCATAGTCTGTATCCCGTTTGATTTCCCTAATAATGACCTCGTCCTCCGTATTTCCATACAGACAACAGAAAAATACCTGATCCATGTCCATGACTGCCATATAATGGCGTCCCTGGGTTTCATAATAGACCGGTACTGCTTCCTTTCCGCCCAGCCACCAGTTATCACGGGCATTATAATTTGTAGTCTTAATCTCCAGAATAGCCGTTTTTCCATCTGGCAGAGTGATAAAGTAATCCACATCCGCCAACATAAAGGGATATTGTGGGTGAGCGAACATCTTCTTAATCTGGTAGATTTTATACCCCGTCTTTCGGTGGAATATCTCCGCCACCAGATCCTCCAGAAGATGCCCCATTTCCATGGCTACCCAGTTTCCTTCCTCTTCTTCCACATCTGCAATCTCCAATTTGTCATAATAAATATCCCTGGCCGTCCGGAATGGAGAAATCCCCAGTATGGCAGCCACATCACTTCCACCGATTCCCCTGCGTCTAAAAGACAGCCATTCCTCTCTGGATAATTCCGCTGTTTCCGTTACAACCAGCGGAGAAGGTCTTGGATTCTGCGAAAAACCTTCCATCATCCATCAGGCCCCCTTCCGTGTTTTACGGGGAATACCGGTTCTTCTGGAAAGCAGAATGTTTCTCTGATAGAAAACATTCATTTTCCGTGGAATCTTACATTGATTCCTGTAATCATTTCCCTGCCTCTTCCAGGTTTCATTTCTTCTGTTCTTTTCATTCATACATGAATACCGCCTTTCTTTAAAATAAAATATATCCTCAAAGCCACTTTGGCATTTGGGCAGAAAAAAAGCGGGAATACTATGAGCCTAAAGCCTTCTGTCTGCTGATATCTGCAAACCATAGTCATTCTCGCTTCAAACATACGGGAAACTTCCCGTTAAAATAAAAAAAGCCAGTAATATCCCTGCCCGAAAGGCATGGTAATACTACTGACATTTCCATACAAACTTAACTGCGTGTGCAATGCGTCTCTGTTTTCTTTCAAAAACGCCATTCCAAACCGGAATACGCACAAAAATCAATTACAAGGTGAGTTTAGCACAATATATAGTATTAGTCAAGTTTTATACTCCATATATTGTAACATAATACCTTTGACCTATGAAGGCAAAAAGAGCCAAGATCTTATGACCTCAGCCCTCTTCTCCTATAAATTTATAACCATGATTGATAATCGTCTGTATGTACTCTTGTTTCGCCCCTCCCTCTCTCAATTTTTTCCGTATCTGACCAATTACATTGGTAACAGCAGAACCACCGTGTTCTCCTGCCTCCTTCCAAACAGCCTCATAAATTTGCTCTTTGGAAAATACCCAGCCTGAATGTTTTGCAAGAAAGTACAATGTATAAAATTCATAATAACTGAAATGGATTGGCTTTTCTCTGATATATACATTTTTCTCTTTTTCATTAATTTTCAATTCAGAAAATGTCAATACGAAACCCTGTCCTAATTTTACCTCTTCAAACTGCTCTTCTCCTACTAATATAGAACAAATTCTCTCCATTGCTATATCTTCTGAATCATCAAATGTTATGATTGCTATTTTTCCCAATCAATCACCTGCCGGATTAAGAAATTCCATTTTGGGTCAACCACTGGGTAATTTCTTCTCTGTTTAAACTGTTTGCTGTCAGACCACTTCCTACAGATGCTCCTCTGCTCTGGCCCAAGCGCTGAATATCCGGCATACTTTCCTCAATGCCGCTTCCGCCACTGGTACAGAACGGAAGAATTGTTTTTCCGGTTAAATCATAAGATTCCAGGAATGTATTAACAGCCATCGGAGCTGTATGCCACCAGATTGGATACCCCAGCAAAATCACATCATAATCTTCCATATTTTCCACACGAGAAGACAATTCCGGTCTGGCGTTCTGATCCAACTCTCTGCGGGCGCGATCCACGGTACTCTGATAACTGGAAGGATACTGGTCAGCTACTGTAATTTCAAATAAATCGCCGCCTGCTGTCTCCTGAATTTCTCTGGCAGCCTCTTCTGTTGTACCTGTTTTAGAAAAATACGCAATCAGAATTTTCGTTTCATCTGAATCTGTTTCTAGCATTGGTACTCTGGTTCCTGCATAGCCAGCAGCTACTGCCATAGTCTGCACAGCACCATTAACTGTCCATGCCCCATCCGAATTTACCATATACCCATCCGGAGTAGTAGTATCCGCATACATCCAGCCTTCCCTGTCAAAGGCATAGCACTCTGCCACACCATCTCCATTACCGTCCAGCCACTGCCATTCTACTGGTGCTTCAGAAGTGCCGTAATACTGGCCATTTCCAAGATCGTACCACCATCTCCCATTGTTATTTCCCTGCCCTGTGGTCCACCCTGCCGCAAACACAGTGGATGACATAAGTACAGTTAAAATGCAAACCGTCATAAACCATTTTAATATTCTCTTCATATGTCCTCCTCATTGTTCTTTCAGTCTTTTTAAATATCCTTTTTTATTTCTTCAATCCAACTATCAACTGCGCTTTGGGAGGTTTCCATGTGATCACCTCCGTTAGAATCAAAGCGCACTTCCATTTCATGGATAATCACAGCTCCCTTGCAGCTTTTTTTCATATCTTCTATCGCATGCCCAGGCCAGCCGCCATGTGTAATAAAAGGGATTACCGTTTTCCCTTTTAAATCATACTGATTAAAAAATGCAGAAACAGCCGGAGCCATTGTATACCACCATGTGGGAGTTCCTATTGCAATTACGTCATAATTATCAGGTGTATGTGCAAGCGGTTTTATTTGTGGTTTAACTCCATCCTGTATTTCCTTCTTTCCCTGTAAAACAACCTCCTCATAGCTTCCGGAATATGGGTGGACAGTTTCAATCCGGGCAATATCTGCTCCAGTACTCTGCGCCAGCTGTTCTGCAATTCTCTTTGTATTACAGTTTGCCCAGGAATAATAAATAACTAATATTTTCTTCATAAAGCTTCTCCACGCTTACCGATAGGATCTTTCAAAAATTTCAGCACATTCCATGTCTGTCATAGGAACGGGATCACAGGCAAATAGACCTCCCATTGTAGCCCGGGCATTTTGTGCCAGAGTCATACATTCACTTTTTTCAATTCCATAGTCAGACATCTTCAAAGTATCTACGCCACAATTTTTTTGCAGCTCTGTTAATGCCACTACAAAATCCATTGGCTCCTTAGCATCCTCTTTTCCAATGCCTGTGCCATACGGACAAAGCGATCATCGCAGCAATGCTTATGTAAAACTGGATTTACCAATGGATGCATTTTACCAGTAGCACCTGGAACATAATCCCAAAGATCTCCAGGCTGCAACGCATACATGGCCATTATCTTGGCGGCATCCATTACAGATCCACCGCCCAAAGCCACAACAAAATCGCAGCCATTTTTTTTTGCAAACCTCCCGCCTTCTTCCACAATCGCCTTTAAGGGATTGGCTCCTACTTTGTCAAACAGTATTGTTTCAACCCCGGCCTTGTCCATCTGTTCCATAACCCGATCTAAAGCACCGCTCTCTCTAGTGGATTTTCCATTTGAAATCACAACCATTGCCTTTCTCCCAGGCATTTCCTGTGTATGCAGATTTTCCAACTGTCCTGCTCCAAATAAAACACGAGTCGGATTAAAAAAATTGTATGTCATAACTGATTTCCTACTTATCTTCTGTAGTCAAACTTTATTTACAATAAATCCTGTCAAAAATGAAAAAAGCATTATAAATATCAGATATAGAATGAATTTTCCTTTTCCCAATACAATTTTCAATGCTCCAAGATTTGTGATTTTGGTAGCCGGTCCCGTAAGCATGAATGCCGAGGCTGCCCCAACACTCATCCCCTCCCAAAGCCATTGCTGAAGAAGCGGAATCGTTCCTCCGCCGCAGGCATATAAAGGCACACCCACTGTAGTTGCCATCAGCACCCCAAAACCTTCATTCTGATCTCCAAATAATCTGGCAAACTGTTCTGAGGGTACATATCTCTGAAATACTGCTGACAGAAATATTCCTGCTAAAAAATACAATCCTGTAGCTTTAATATTTCTCCCGAAATTTTTCCAAAAACGGAGAATAGGATTGGGATCTGTGTCACGGCTTTCTTTTACCCGAAAACCGTCAAACCTGAAAAATGGCCGTTTTTTTGATAAAAAATGCACGAAAACACCTGCGGTAAGACCGCAAAAAAAGCAGGAAATAAGGCGAATCAAAAGTACTTCTGTTCCTAATGCTGTACTGTAAATAATAAGCTGCGGGTTTAAAAGAATGGAAGCCATCATAAAGGATGCCAGCCAGTCATCCCTCATCCCCTTTTCCGAAAAAGAAGCTGCAATGGGAATTGTTCCATACATGCAAAGTGGTGATGCAATGCCCAGAAGGCACGCAGGGACAAGCCCTGCAATCCCCCACTTCTTTTTCTGCATTTCAGCAAACAATCTGTGAATACGGTTTTTTGCGAATACAGAGACTCCTGATCCGATCAGCATGCCAAGAATCCAGTATCGAAAAATCTGGCGGAACTGCACCATAAAATAGTAGCTGACATAAATCAGTTCTCTTTTTATTGTCTCATTCATCAATATTCACCAATTCATATGTACGCATGCCGAGACCGATTTCTTCTGCATGCTCCAGGGTATGAAGCCCCATCCGTTCATTGACTCTTTTCTGCAGAGCTTCACTTCCTTCCGCTGCAAAAGCAAGGTCAATGCATGCCTGGTCAATGGCAACCGGATCTGTCGATGCCACAATCCCAATATCATGAATATCCGGTTCAGCAGGATTTCCATCGCAATCACAATCAATGGAAATATTGTTCAGAACATTTACATACACGATTCGCTTTCCATTTTCCAAATAATCGGATACGGATTTTCCCGCCTCTGCCATAGACTCTGTAAATCCCTTCTGTTCTCCCCCCATCATGCTTGTATGGCTTTCACCCGAGGTATGTATTAAGCATTTTCCTTCTTTCGATCCAAGGCCAATAGAAATATTTTTAATGGCTCCTCCGAATCCAGCCATAGCATGACCCTTGAAATGGGACAGTACAAGATATGAGTCATAATTTTTAAAATGGGAGCCAACCAGATTTTCCTGCAGACGGCTTCCTCCTTCTACAGGCAGAGTCATAGATCCTTCTTCATCAAGAATATCCAGCTCTGCAATTTCTGTAAAGCCATGATCTTCAGCCACCTGCCGATGCATAGCCGTTTCTGTTCTGGATCCTCCATATGCGGTATTACACTCTACAATCGTTCCGTTTACTGCCTGAACCAGATCCTTTATCAGATCTGGATCCAGATAATTACTTGCCGGTGGTTCGCCGGTACTCAGCTTAACTGCCACATTTCCCTCTGGCGTCCAGTTAAGATGTTCATACACTTTCATCATACCCTCTGGGGAAATGTCGGAAGTAAAGTACACAGCAGCCGGTTCATTTTGTATTTGTGAAACTGCTTCTGTCTCCTTCTCTTCTTCGGAAACCGCAGCAGTTTCCAGAGAGGTTCTTATCGTTTCTTTCGTCGTCTGTATATCCGAATTTCCACACCCTCCTGTAAGTATTCCAGTTAATATTGTTATTCCTAATACAATCGCCCTATTCTTTTTCATTTTCCGCCTCCTCATGTACATTTCCCGCAAGCCCATTCCTCAATAACAGATAATTCCGTTTTTATCTGAACTCCGCGAATCGTAAGCGCTTCCTCTATCCGGGCTTCAGGACACATCCTGCGCAAATCGCTCAGGCTGTGCCCCAGTCCTCCATTTTCATAAGTGCAGAAAGGTCGGATTACTTTCCCTGTAAAATCAAACCGTTCAAGAAATGAAAAAACAGGTGCCGGCATTGTACCCCAGTAATTTGGATATCCCAGATAAATCACTTCATAATTTTCTAATGTATCGGGGTAATTTTTAAGCATTGGACGCACATTCCGGAGTAAATCCTGTCTGGAAAGATCCATGCACTGATAATAATCATCCGGATAGTCTTCACATGGTTCAATCCGAAACAACTCTGCGCCTGTATATTTTTGCAATACAACTGCCACAAGTTCCGTATTTCCTACCCGCAGGCTGCACAATACTCCATTTACCAGATTTTGTCCGCTTCTGGAATAATAAGCGATCAATGCCTTCAATGCTCCACCTTACCCTTCCACATTCTCCTGAATCCAGTTTTCCACATGATCAGCAATCACATCATTATTCAGATCCTGGAACAGGAAATGATCATTTCCTGTAATCCCTTCTTTAGGGAGATCGATCACTTCGGCCGTTCCATTTAAGGCTGTGTATGCCTCTGCAAAATCATAGCAGGTCTGACGCATTCCCTGCCATGCGGCAGTTGCCTGGATTTCCGGATCGCCATTATCAATATAATCACCAAAATACATAGCAACAGGAATCTCCTGTTCTGTAATCGCCTGATATTCCTCTGTATCAACTTCAGGACCTCCGCCTGGTTCAATTGCTATAATAGATGCCACATGTGCCGTATATTTCGGCACCAGCCAACCAGCGCGGCCTCCCTGGGAATGGGTTACCAGAACAGAATCCTTTCCTGTCATTTCGTATACTTCATCAATGGCTGCTGCAACTGCCTGCGCTACCATCTCACCATCAAAATCAGCACCCATATCCGAGGTCATTCCCGTATCCGGAGTCATCTGCCGGAAGAACTGATCTACGGATACATCGTCATTCGGGAACTGAGAGCCCTCATTGGCAACGGATTTTCCATCTTCCCATCTGCCGATACGGAACTGGGTATACCACCGCTGATCCAGTGTCTTCGTACTGATATCGCCGCTGACAGAGGTTGCACCCGCCTCTCCTCTTCTTGGCTCATCGATCAGAAATACGCCATGTCCCTTTTTCAAAAACATATCGGACCAGCCCTCTCTTCCATCCGGCGTTGTCATCCATCCCATACGGGACTGGCCATAACCATGCAGAAATACCATGGGAAGTCCCGTTTCATTCTCCGGAATCTGGTAGAAAACATTGGCGTGATCTACATGGGCAGTCTGCCCTGCTCCCGTCTCCTCCCAGTGATTTTCCGGATCAAAGGTTCCTTCTGAGGTTACTGTAATTCCTCCTGCTGAAAACATTCCCTGGTCGGCAAGGACAAGCGCATCTTCATTGTCTGCAGTTTCTGTATTTTCATCTGCTTCCTCGCTGTTTGCCTCCGTGTTCTCGCTTTCCGCACTCTCTGCTTCTGTACTGCTTTCTGTCTGTACGGCTGTTGTAGAGGCTGATGTTCCTGCGCTACTTCCGCAACCGGTTACAAAAACCATTCCAGCGGCTGCCATTGCAGCCAGCCTCATCCATTTCTGATTTCTCATAAATAATAATTCCTCCTTTTTTTGTTTCCTTATGTTTATATTTTAAGTCGGAAACAACCAAAAAGGAACGACAAAAAAGCGTTTATGTTTCCAACCAAAAGGTGTGAGCATAAAGTCCTGTCATCTGACACTTAGGACAATACCGACACCCATATACAGGCTTACCATAGAAGTAAGCCCATAGCTGACAAAGGGAAATGTAAGTCCCGTATTCGGAAGCATCCCTGATACCACTCCCAGATTCACAAACCCCTGTCCGCCAATCCAGGCTGCCACACCACAGCAGATCAGACTCCCTGTCATGCTTTTGACCTGCATGCATCTTCTCAGACAGCAAAATACGATTGCCATAAGAGCAAGGATCATCATACTGCATCCCGCAAATCCCCATTCCTGCCCTGCTGCAGCCATAATAAAATCTGTATGGGGTTCCGGAAGAAAGCCGCTTCCAATCACAGTTACGGCTTCATCCTGTTCCCCAAGTCTCCCCAGAGCTCCGCCTGAACCAATGGCCATCATGGAATACATCTGCTGATAAGATTCCGCCGCCCACTCTTCTGGATGCAGCCATGCCATGATCCGGCGATACTGATAGTCATTTAAAAGCTCCTGTCCTGGTCTGGTCACCAGAAATAAAAACAATGCGCCTGCCGGTATTATAACTGCCAGAAATTTTCCTATCAATTTGTAATCTAATCCTGCTGCAAACCACACGCATATAAAAATCCAGGCTGTCACTATTGTTGTTGATAAATCCGGTTCTTCCAGAATCGAGATCAATGGAATCCCCATCAGGAAAGCGGTACGGAGCAGAAACCCCCATTGACTGACCTTTTCAGCTTTTTCTGAAAAACGCTCCGAAAAAAACAGGATCAGCAACAGCTTTCCCACTTCTGAAGGCTGGAAACGAAATCCTCCAATCTCCAGCCATCTGGCCGCTCCTCCTGATACTGCCCCTAGTATATTTACCATGAACAGCATAGTAACTGTAAGCAGATAAATACTCCATCTCATATTCCGGCAAAGCATTTCAATATTGACAACTGAGAAAAACAGCATCATCAATATTCCTGCTCCCATACCAGCTAACTGCCGCTTTCCAAGCCCTGGTTCCAGCATCTCAATTAAATAAATACCAGCCATAGATAACAGGATCGTACAGAACATTAGAAGAAGAGCAAATGGCTTGAAGAATACCGGAAACCTCATCCAGTTTTTTAATTTTCTCATCTAATAACACCTCCTGCCCCAGGTTTCCTCTAGTCTGTTACCCTGTTTCCTGAATTTCCAGAAATATCCGCTGTTCCAGTAAGCAATGTTTCTTCCGGCTCCAATCCAAAATAGTAACGAAAAATATCAGCACTCACATCTACTGCATTGGAGGAAGAATAACCATATGCAATTCTGGTGGCTATTGCAATTTCCGGCTGTTCATAGGGCGCATATCCTATAAACAATGCATGATTGGGCCGACTTCTGTTCTGCTGGGCTGTTCCTGTTTTTCCGGCAGATGAAACAGAAAGACTGGATAAAATCTGATTAGAGTCCGCCATTTTTTTCATTCCTTCTCCGATCACATCCCATGTAGAATCGCTAACCACATTCAGTTCTTCATTCTGGTATTCCTCCTCTCCATCTCCTGAGGAAATCAAAGTCAGGTTATGCAGTGTTCCATGATTTGCCAGCACAGATGCATATCGTGCCAATTGCGTCGTTGTATAATTGTGATTACTCTGTCCGATTGCAGCAGTGACCGGAAATTCATCTGCCATCTGAGGTGGATTTTCTGTAATCTCAATTCCGCTGGCTTCATGAAAACCAAACATTTCCATATATTTCTGAAGTACATTGATCCCCTGTTCCGGCTGGTAAAGCAGTTCTTCCGTTTTTTGATCCTTCAAAGGAAACTCCGCTGTCTCCGGCAAACTGAATCCATATCCCAGACTGTAAAAAAAATAGTTACAGGAATCCCTCAGGGCGTCTGACACATTAAGAGCGCCATGGGTACCTCCGGGATAAATCCAACAGCGGAGACTGGGGATAACTTCTTCAAAAATTCCCTTATCCTCTATCATCGTTTCCGGCGCAATAAGTCCCTCCGTTAAAGCCGCCACAGCCGTAACCGGTTTAAATGTGGAACCTGGCGCAGTTCTCTGTTGGGTAGCATTGTTATACAGGGGAAGGGAGTTGTCATTTAATAATCTGTCATAATAATCTCCATCCACATGATTAGCCAGACGATTGTTGTCATAGCTTGGATAGGTTACCAGCGCCAGCACCTCACCGGTATCCGGATCTGCTACCACGCTGGAAGCTGTACATGGATCTAATGCCAGCTGTGCCGGAGTAAGCTTTAAAGTACGAATCTGTTCCCGCAAAAAAGAATACGCACTCAGGGAGCCGTTCCGCAGTTTTCCATATTCTCCGTCTGTTTCTTCCAAAATCCCCTGTTCCAACAAAGCAAGGCACACATCCTCTCCTCTGATTTCGCCTGAACGCAGCATGATGCTGTACAACAGCCGCTTATATCCTTCATCTGCTTCTAACAGTCTTTCTATTTCATCTTTCATCCGCCCCCAGGCTTCATCCAGATCCGTATATCGTTCCTCTGTTTCCACAGATTTTATCCACTGCTCCCTGAGTCCCTCCAGCAGATACTGTTCCAGGCTATATGTTCCTGACTGCCAGTTCTGGTTCCAGGCACTTTGCCCATCATCTGTTCCTTCCTGAAAATATCCCTGTTCCCTTAACATTTCCGGAATATATCCTGCGATCTCCTGCAGCTCCTCTGTAAGACCTTGCACCGGCTGCTTCCATACCAGTTCCAGAGTCTCGGATATGTGTTTTCTTTTTGCTTCCATGGCGGATGCCATTCTCTTCTCAGCTTCTCCTGCATCCGACAGAGAGAAATGTTCCTGATCCAAAATATGGTTATCAAACAATGCCATGAGAACATCTGCCGTATCGATCGCAAGTTCCTCTGAAGCATCCGTCTTTTCCGGAACCATGTTAGTAAGCAGGATTCCGGCCAGCTTCTGCTCCAGCAAACGATAAACCGCTCCCTGAAGCTCTGCATCAATTGTCAGCTGCACATCCTCCCCTCTTTCCGCTTCTCTTGCCTCCAGTTCCCGGCTGATGCGTCCTACACTGTCAACATAGAACTGCTTTGTCCCATTTCTTCCTCTCAGTTTTTGCTCGAATGCCTGTTCAATACCGCTTTTTCCAACCTGGGCATCCATATCATACTCCATTCCATCCTCCTGGAACTGAATCAGTTCTTCCTCCGAAACAGGGCCTGTATACCCCAAAAGCTGCGAAAAATACGGATTATCAATATATCGGCGTACCGTAGTATTTACAACCTCCACCCCAGGCAGCTCTCTTGTGTTTTCCAAAATTCCAACCATGGTTTCTTCACTGACTTCCTCCGCCAAAACAGTAGGGCGATATCTCTGATAGCTGTTCTGTGCCATAGCATAGCGCACTGCTGTAATCTGAAGAGCATGGTCAGGGCTGTATTCCCTGTCAATTCCATATCTGGTATTTCCCTGAAGATAGTCCAGTACCTGTTCCGGCGATGCAGTCCCTTCATCATATCCCAGCCTTTCGTTATATGTAAGATCCTCAACGGAGCTGTGCCCAAAAACATCCGCTAGGAATCGCTGCTTATCTCTTCCTTCCTCTGTGTATGTAAAAGTGCCATTTTCTGTCCATGTGATCGGAAAATCTACAGAAATGATATCTCCTTTTTCTTCTATAAGTCCGATTACCATGCTGATTATATGGTTTAACTTCTCATTGCGTTCTGTCCTTGTCTCATATACGCCACTATCCTGAATGGTAATCTGATAAGTCAGCTCGTCATATGCCAGGGGTATTCCATTTCTGTCATAAATCGTTCCTCTTCCAGCTCTGCTTGTCTGATTTCTTGTAATCCGGCTCAGAAACTCCTGCTGATATAAAGTTCCATCCTCTATCTGGATCTGATAAAAACGCAGAAGAGCCGAAGAAAACATCCCCAAAAATAAAAATCCCAGCAGAAGTAACCGGTTTTGAATAAAAGTTTTCCAGATATATTTAATCAATAAGATGTTTCTCCTTTTTTATCGTTTTTCAGGAAATGCCCAAAGGGACGGAGAAAACTCTCTCCGCCCCTGACCATTACAGGCTATAAATCTCTCTAAATTCAATCTCTGGCAGGCGCTCTCCCTCTGTCACCTCGCCAATCCGTTCTCTGTCCTCATCAATGTAGTAAATGGTTCCATCATCATATTCATAGCGGTATTCTCCATCCGCACGATAGGCTCTGTTCCTGTCCTGAACCCTGCCTGATTCATTTACCAGATACATCTGCTCACCGATCTGGAATACCTGAATATCCTCTCCATCCTCTGCTTCGACCAGCTTTCCGTTGTAATATAAGTAGCCATTTCTCTCGCCGGTATAGCCGCCGCCTCGATTAGAGCCAGAGGTATTGAAGTAGTAGGTTCCCCGCTCGCCATCCTCATCATATACATTGGTCTGACGATCCCGTTTCATGGCTCCATCCGAATCATCTGCTCCAAAATATGCACTAAGCACACTGCCATCTTCTAATTGAAATCCCAGCAATCCGCTCTGCATACGGCCATATTCGTCAAAGAAATAATTCTGTCCATTGATTCTGGTAGTTGCATCAGAAAGCGTATCTGCTTCATTGCTTAAGTAAGCCGGAACTCCATCTCCATCAAAATAGTACCATGCCCCATCTCCGAAATCATCCCGTTCCGGAAGCGCAGCATTGCTGGGTGTTGCATTGCTGGGTGTCGCAGGACTATAATCGAAATCATCATCATCGCTATCTGTGGGATCATCATACAGATATCTCCAGCCGGTAGTCATCTGTCCCTGATCCTCTGTTCCAAAATACTTCAGTGTACTGATTCCGGTCGGATCGCCTTCTTCACGATCAGCAACCTCTACCCACCCTGTAGCCATTACGCCATTTTCATCAAAATAATAACGATTTCCATTGATACGACGACTTACATAAGAATCCTCAGTTGCTCTTACGGCTCGCCCATTTTCCTGAAAATAAAACCATTCTCCCATCTCTCCGCTGGTAACCACTGTGGAGACTTCTCCATCTTCCGGGGAGCTGTCCTCATCCCATTCCAAAGCTAGCCAGCCGGTTTTCATCGCTCCGTCGTTTTCATCACCCAGATAATACAGATTTTCATCATCTGTAAACCAGCCATAGTCCATAGTTCCATCGCTGTCAAAATGATAACGGTTTCCATTGATCGTCTGCCATCCATCCGTTACAGTCCGACCGCTTTCACTCAGGAAAAACCATCCTCCGTCAGAGTTAGGCGCATCATCGGTTCCTTCCTCTACATAAATCCACTGATTAGAAACTCTGGCACCATCTTCATTCACATAATAGCTATCCTCGACCCACTGATCTGTGGCCATAACGCCGTCAGAGTCTAAATAGTAATAATTGTTTCCAGATTGTCTCCATGCGTCTGTTACCCTGTTTCCTGAACTATCTGTGTAGATCCACTGCCCATCTTCCTGCTGCCATGCAGCAAATGATGTCATAGCCATCCCTGCAGTTAATGCTGTCGCTGCCGTCAGCATCAATACCATTTTTTTCCTTCTTCTCATCGTATTTCACTCCTTTGTTTTTCATTTATCAGGAACAAAAGCAATTATAGGCATATGAAATAACAGAAGGCTAACAAAAGCCTAAAGAAAGGCTAAACTCACCTTTCTTTTTTCTTACAATACCAAAATACAAAAAGACAGAAAAAACGATCTCCTGAAAAGAGATCGCCTTTCGAGTGCATTTTATGAGTGATGTAAGCAATTAAAAGGAGTTTTTTGTACCTCTGATTTGGTACATCCTTATATTATGAGGTAAATCTAACATCCAGCTAACAGGTTGCTAAACTTTTTCTAAATCATTTCTGTCATTTAGTTTATCCGAAACCGATATCCCACTCCCCATACAGTTTCAATCATTTTAGGATTCGACGAATCCTTTTCCAACTTTTGACGCAGACGATTAATATGTACAGTAATCGTGTCTGTTGTACCCATGGAGTCCATTCCCCAGATCCTGTCAAACAGCGTTTCTTTTGAAAATGCTATGTTGGGGTTTTCCGCCATAAAAAGCAAAAGCTCAAACTCTTTATTGGCCAGATTCACTTCCCTGCCTGATAAAAACACGCGCCGCTCCTTCGGCAGTATTTTTAAATCTCCTATATGAAGCTCTGTACTACGACCGTCCTCCTTCTTCTCCAGAAGCCGCTGATGGATTTTTATATGCGAGCGCACTCTCGCTACCAGTTCAGCCGGACTGAATGGTTTTACCATATAATCATCCGCTCCCAGGCCTAAACCACATATTTTATCTACATCTTCTTTGCGGGCCGTTACCATAATAATTGGAAGATCCTTTGTTTCTCTAAGCTTCCGACAAATTTCAAATCCGTTTCGTCCAGGAAGCATTACATCCAGAATCACTGCGCTATAGTTTCCGTCCAAAGCCTTTTTCAATCCCTGTGTTCCATCCAATTCAATTTCCACATCAAAGCCACTGGCTTCTAAATAGTCTCTCTCCAGTTCCGCAATCAGTTCGTCATCCTCTACAATCAATATTTTCAGCAAATGACTCACCTCTTTCTGTTTTATTTTCTTCTATAGTGGAAATTCCAGGTATTTCCATGATCACAGCCAATCCATTTCTGTTTTCAGCCCATACCGTACCTCCGTGAGCACGAATAATTTCCCTCACAACAGCCAGACCAATTCCGCTTCCTTTTCCTGAATGGCTCCTTGCATCATCTGTTCGGTAAAAGGTATCAAAAATCCTTCCTAGGCTTTCTTCCGGCACTCCTGGACCATCATCCTGGTACTCGACCTGGATACGGGCTTTTTTCATATGCCTTGTAATACGGATCAATACATGGGAATCCTCATTTTCTCGATACCGGATTGTGTTTGAAAAAAGATTGTCGAATACCCGCTTCATCTCATTGCCGTCGAAATTCAGAGGATATTTCTTCTCTGGCGCTTCCAGACGGATATTCACATGATTCTGCCTGGCTTCTTCCACATAAGTAGACAGATACTGCTCAAAAAACACTTTTAGATCTCCTCGTTCCATATGATAGGTCACTCTCCCGCTTTCCAGCCGGTTATAATCAGAAAGACTATCCACCAGACGCTCTAAATCTTTTGTACGGATTTTAATAGCTTTTAAATACCGCTGCTGTTTTTCCGGCGTATTGGCAATTCCTTCTATCAGACCGTCCAGATAACCGCCAATTGATGTCAATGGTGTTCTAAGATCATGGGAAACACCATTAATCATTTCCCTTCGCTGGTTTTCATCCTCCAGGCGCTTGCTCCACCGACTCCTTCAGATAGGCTCTCATCTGCTCAAAATCCTGACACATCTGCCCGAATTCATCCCGTCTGCAGTAATCAATCTCTGTATCCAGATTTCCGTCACGGATATTCTTTGTTCCCTTTCTTAATTTTTCCAAAGGCACTAAAATACTTTCAGATACCCACCAGGACAAAATCCAGTTGACAATCAGGGTAACTGCAAAAAATAATGCCAGTAAAAGAAGCACATATTTCATAATATACATGCGGAAATAGGATTCTACCTGACATTCCTCATCTCCTCCGTTTACTGCAATGATGGAAAACTCTTCTCCGCCATGAGCAAATGTATTTTTAATTACTGATACATTATCAAGGCTGGCTGTCAGCATTTTAGCCGTGTGGAGCGCATCCCCTGCTGTTTTTAGTGCTGTTTCCATGTCTTTGTCAGAGATATTGGAGTAAAGAACTGTCCCTTCCCGTTTTACCAGAAAATGGTATCCCATTTTTGTAAGTTTTTTTTCCAAATGATACATCGTTTCATTCTTTTTTATTTTATCATTCTCATTCTGAATATTGTTTCCCCAGTTGTTTTCCCAAAGCTCCTCCTGATAAGTATAGATCAGGCTCTGGGCAGACTGAATCCCATTTTCATCCTGATACATGGTTTCTATGGAATGCCAATAGCTTCCTACCGAGCCATATCTTGCAACCAGGACGGCAATTAAAATCGTTATGATCGGGATAATTACCATCAGAATATTTGATAACCGGATTTTGTTTTTTATTGTCATAGCCTTCACCACTTTCTTCTGTTCCTATTTCCATACACCTTCTCTACAGTATCCATGCTACAGGTTACGCATTCCTAACAAAAATCTAAACAATTCCTAAACTCCTTGAATAACAGGGAAAAGACAGTTATAATTCTAACCAAAAGGTGTGAACAGGAGGAGCAGACTACCATGTATAACCGCCATTTAGATACATTTATTCAGGTTGCTGACAGCGGAAGCTTTCTAAAAGCTGCAGATAAGCTCTATATCTCTGCCAATGCGGTAACAAAGCAGATCAATCTCCTGGAAAGCCATCTGGATGTCAAGCTTTTTAACCGAAGTACCCAAGGCTTGGAACTGACAGAAGCTGGAAAATTGATTTATACGGAAGCAAAAAAAATGATCCGCCACTCCAAAACAGTACTTCAAAAAGCACATGAGTTGGAACAGAAAAAAAATTATACCATACGCATTGGCGTATCTCTTATGAATCCGGCAGCCATTCTTCTGAAGCAATGGAAACAGGCATCCATACTCTATCCTGATGTTCGTCTCGAAATTGTTCCTTTTGAAGACACTGTCCCTGCATTTTTAGAGGTTCTGGACAACCTTGGTTCTAAGATTGATCTTCTATCCTGTCCCTATGATACAAACCACTGGGGAGACCGATATAACTCCTTTCACCTGATGGATCTTCCTCTCAAAGTTTCCTGCTCCAAATCCCATCCTTTGGCTGAAAAAGACCATCTGGCGCTGGAGGATTTATACGAGCAGACTCTGCTCCTTGCCAATCGGGGGCTGAACCCCTATACGGATCCTGTCTGGGATGAGCTGGAATCCATGTATCCCCAGATCCATCTGAAAGGTGTTGACTATATTGATATCCACCTGTTCAACCAGCTGGTTACATCCCAGGAGCTGTTGCTGTCTGCTGAATGCTGGGACAATGTTCATCCGCTTCTGACTACTATACCTGTTGATTGGAGCTTCACGATGCCATATGGGCTTATTTACTCAAAAAATCCTTCTCCCGAGCTTCTGCAGTTTCTTCTGGCTGTCGGGCAGATGGAAAGTGTATAAAATATTCCTCTATGACAATAGGCAGATGTTCGGGAAATTTACTTTCATCTAACATCTGCCCATCTATCCATCTACTGCTTCTTTCATTTGTTCAATGTACTTCCGTATATTTTACTTATCTGACAAAGTTCGTAAATACTGCGTCCTCTTTCTCCGGCAGTTTTACTCCTGCATTTTTTGCTGCCTCCTGGCACTTCAGCAGATACGCCATGTTTCTTCCCAAGACCCGCATGGTATATAAACCTTCCTTATCTTCCTCTACCTGCTCTGGAAGCGCCCCATGAACCATATTCCAATACCGTGAAGACACAACCGGCATTTCCTGAATTGTAAAATATTTATTCATCTGATCAAATGCCGCTGTAGTTCCCGCTCTTCTGGCTGAAATCACTGCTGCGGCTGGCTTCATATAAAAACCTCGATTGTAATTCCCGCATAGTTCAGAATAAAATAAGCGATCCATAAAAGCCGTTATATTTCCACTGGCTGCTCCATAATGAACCGGAGTTCCAAAAATAAAACCATCTGCCTCATATACCTTATCCCGAATCTGATTTACAATATCATCAAAAACACATTTTCCAATTTCGGAACATTTTCTGCATCCAATGCAACCACCGATCGGTTTATTTCCAATCCAGAAAATTTCTGTTTCAATCCCTTCCTGATTCAGTGTACCTGCTGCTTCCTGTAATGCTCTGTTAGTACAGCCCGCTTTATGCGGGCTGCCGTTTACCAATAATACCTTCATACTCTTTCTGCTCCTTTACTGTCCCAGACCAAGTTCCTCTACCCAGCTGGTTACATCCTCTGCTGATACACCTGAGCGGAATCTCATACCTTCCTGCCAGTCCCCTGTACCTGCCATTTCTGCCAGCAGTTCGCCGCTCTGTCCAAGTCCGGAGCTGGAAGAGGTTGCAAAGGGAATAACTGTCTTACCGGTAAAATCATTCGCTTCCACAAAACCGTCTACCGGCCATGCTGCAATTCCCCACCAGATGGGATATCCAATGAATACGGTATCATAGGAATCCCAATCCTCTACGGTTGAGGAAACCAGTTCTACATCCCTCTCAGCCTCATTTTCATGTTCTCTTGTCACCCGGCTGTTATCATCTGTCCAATTTAAGTCTGCATCCGAGTACGGCTCTGCAGGCTCCAGTTCAAACAAATCTCCTCCGGTAACCTCAGCTATGGTGTTTGCCACCTCCTCCGTATTTCCGCTGGCTGAATAATAAACTACCAGAGTCTTTCCTCCCTCGGCATCTGAATTCTCTGCCTCTTCTGTTTCAGCTTCTGCCTGAGAGTTATCTTTCTGCGCCGCAGTCTCTGTATCCTGTGCCTCACTGACCGTTTCCGTTGTCTGTACTTCTGCCGTCGTAGCTGCCGCTGTCTGTTCTGCTGTATTAGAAGAACCGCAGGCTGCCAGAATCCCTGCCATAGCAGTACCAATAATTGCTATTGAAATCCATTTTTTTAATTTCATAATATCTCCTTCCGTTGATTGCCAAATTATTTTCACAGTATTATTGTAATCCCGCTTCGTCTAAAAAAGAATCCATGAAAAAGCGTGACCTTTTCCAACCTTTTGGTTAGAGCTTCCTCTGTCGGCCGGCTGTTCTCTGTAAAAGTCCTGCCGCATAATAAGAAACAAAGATGAAGAATCCCATCATGGCCAGATGTTCCAACAAAAACACAGCTAAAGACTTATTAAAATCAATGAAAACAAAGTGGGTTTTTAAAAACAGGTACGAAACAATATCTGCATCATAAAAGGCATAAGCCCCATATGCTGCTATCAGTAAAGCTGTCCCTTTGAGAACCGCAGCCCGTACTTTTGACGGCTGAATCTTGAACCTGTTTCGGAAAATTCCCATAAGCATCTTCCAGTGCATCCCCAAATGAATGCTCATCAGTACAAAGCCCCAATAGCCGCAGAACATATGGGTAAGTCTGGCCGTCTCCGCTCCGCTTCTGACAGGCAAAAAATCAAATATATGGTTGGAAATCATAATTCCGCTGATCATGGATCCTGTCATTGTCAGAAACAGCAATGCCGCCACTCCTGTCTGTACGGCACGGTACATACCAAAGCGCCCTTTTCCCAGTGCCCGAATCCATGAAAGGTTAAGGAGATGGTGCAGGATAACCAGCAAAAACATCCCCATTCCCAGCCACTCGTGTGCTTTTTCACCCAGCAGGGAATATGGCATCAGAAGCAAAAGTGTTATCGTCATCAGACAGTCAACTGCCATTTTTATTTTTACTTTCCCTGCTGCATGGCTGCTTTTTCTTCTGGAAGCCCCTTTAACATGTTTCCTCATAAGCGCTGCTTAATTTTCATTCCGTCTGAGAATGCACTTCCCACCCTGTCTCCCAGCCGATAATATCCATGGTGGACCGCATCATATGTAATCGGAATAAACTTAGCCAAATCAATCTCTCCATCCTGACCGAGGATACGCTCATCCGCACTAACATTCCTGATTTCTCCAATAAATTTACTGCTGTCTACTATCTTACTTAATACACACTCCAATGTCAGTGGCAGTTCATTAATGATTGGCGCATTCACAAACTCACTTTTTGTAGTCGTAAATCCGGCTTTTTCCATCTTGTCTGTGATTTTATTGGCTGAAACAAGACCAACATAATCACAGGATGCCAGATGACTTAAATCTGCTATGCTAACGGTAAATGCTTTTGTTTTTAAAATATTATCGGTAGTTTTGTGTGGACTCAGATCCAGAATTATTTCATTTCTTCCTACAATACCGCCCCAGGCTGCATTCATGGCATTGGGGATTCCCTGTTCATCATATGAACCAATAATCATAACAGGCTGTGGATATAAGTATGGCTGTGGTCCAAAATTTTTTCTCATGTTATCATTTCTCCTTAAAGTATTTTATTTTCCGGTTTAGTACTCATAGTCTGGTACTAAAATAGAAAGAAGTTCTTTGTCATGATGATGTACCAGTTTAGATTCTGTATCCAGCAGCATGGTCGCACCGCTTTCTCTTGTATACGGCTCCCACTCAGGCATATCTCCTGTTCCAGGAATACCATTTTTTGCAAAATTGATCCATGCCTGACTTATCTGTTCTGAAAGCGCCGTTTGCTCTTCTGTCTCACTAGCATGAGCGAATACATATGGAATCTCTGCACCATGTGAGGACCGTCCATAAGTAAACAGGTAGCTGTAAACCGGTGCGCCTCCCTGATCTGCCTTATGAGACATAATCTTCAAAAGAGGGAGACGAATAATCGTTGTATCCACCTGATCTGCTGTCAATTCCGGTTTATCTGGATATGCCTCCCGAAGAGCAGTCTCCAATTCTTCTGTTTCTTCAATCGGCTCTGCTTCAAAAAACCCACTCCATTCATTTAAATTGCTTCCAATTAAAAGCGGAATGTCAGTCCCTGCCTCTGCAAATGATTCCTCAGTGACCGGATTAGTAGGAAGAAAATCTCCATCAACCACTGGCTCCCAATCCATAGAATAAGAGCCTCCCAAAGCTGCCGGAATCTGCAGTTCCTCGCCGGTTTCCTGCAGTGCTTCTGCAGCGGCTGTTTCTAATTCCTCTACAGAAACAGTCTGGATATCCTCCAGATTTTCTTCTGTAATACCAAGATTTTCCAGTACATTCTCTGCCAGTCTGGTACTGGATTCCTGGGTATTAAAGCTGACGCCCATGGTTTCTGTAGCACCGCTCTGGACGATTCCCTTATGAAACAGGCCTTCTGCATCCGGTGAAGTCATCAAAGCCAGTACTTTCGCACCCCCCCCCGATTGTCCAAACACAGTCACATTGTCAGGATCTCCGCCAAAATTTTCAATATTGTCCTGAATCCACTGCAGAGAATCTACGATATCCCACATTCCTACATTGGCAGAATCTTTATATTTCTCACCATAAGCTGCCAGATCCAGATATCCGAATACATTCAGCCTGTGATTTACTCCTACCACAACAACATCTCCGCTTCGGCTTAATGCCTCTCCATCAAACTCTTCTCCATTTGCGCTTCCGCTGGAAAAACCGCCTCCATGGAGCCATACCATAACCGGCCGCTTCTGACCGTCCTTTAATCCAGGTGTCCAGATATTCAGATTCTGACAATTATTATCCGTTCCATCCTGATTTCCCGCATCTCCCAGTCCGGAAATAGCGCCCTGCGGAGACATTGAACCGTAAGTGTCTGCCATCCTTACTCCTTCCCACGGTGTCACATCCTGAGCCGGAACAAAACGCTCCTTTGCCTCTGCATAAGGGATTCCCAGATATCTGTAGATTCCTGCTTCATTTGTTCCCTGAACCAATCCAGCCGTAGTTTCTGCAACACCATCAGCCAGTTTTTCCGCTTCCTGCGCCTCTGATGATGCCTCTACCTCCGTCTCTGTTGCCGCTTCCGTTGTCTGCGGTGCAGTATTCCGGCTGCCACAGGCAGAAAGGCTGAGAACCATTGCCCCTGTCAGTACAGCTGCTGTTATCTGTTTTCTTCTTCTCATTCGTCATCATCCTTTCCTATCAGTTTTCCGCCTGCTCAGAATGTTCTGTTCCGAACAGCCATCCCATAACTGTCTCATCTCTGCTGAACAATCCGCCTCCGCCATGCTGGTTTGTTACTCCTCTATCTTCAAAATAAGAGGCCGGCTTTATATCTAACACAACCAGTTTCTGAATTTCTTCCTCTGAAATTCCTTCTGCTTTATAACGATTATAAATTGCTTCATAAGCTTCTTTGAATGGCTCTGAACCATAGTATTCATCCGATTCTCCAATGACAAAATATACCGGGATTTTTGCCTCTGTGACTGCTTCGTAATCTCCATCCCATTGGGAGCTGCACATCAATGCCCGTGTATAAAGTTCTGGGCGTTTGTCCAAAACCAAAGACAGGGTTTCACCGCCTCCGGAATAACCATTGATATAAACCTGCTCTCTGTCTATGTTGTAGTTTCTAAGGAAAAACTCTGTCAATGCTATGGTTTTGTCTGCTGACAGTTCTCCCCAGTCATCCAGCTGCGGTGCAACAATGATCATATTCTCTTTATATTTCTGTGCTTCAAATGCAAATTCCTCTGAACGGATATTGATACCTGCCCCCTGAAAATAAAGGCCTTCATATCCAGGGAGTGTAATATAGAGACTATACGGTGTACTTCCATCGTAACTATCCGGAATTTTCACACAGTAATGGATATCTCCCAGTTCCTCCGAGTGCAATACACTGTCAACTATAAAATCCCTGTATGTTTCCGTACCCTCCGTAACAAATTCTCCCGTTTCCTGTACATCATAGCTGCTCTCAAAAACAAGCTTCTGAGTGTCTGTGTTAGAAGATACCACTTCGGAAACAACTGTCTCATTGGCAGCTGCTTCCGAAATATATTCAGGACTGCAGCCGGTCAGAGCAAGCATAAAAATGAGCATCATTGCCTTTTCTAACATCTGATCCCTTCTTTCAATTATCGTCTGTCAGACTTTCCCTATATATCACTGGCACTCCTGCAGAATTTCAAAAATTTCTTCCGGCGTCAGTGTTTTGCAGCAGCCTGCCTGAATGTTGGAGGACTCTGCCACAGCTTTCAGAAGTTTATCATCCGTCTGTATCCCCAGTTCCCTGAAATTGGTTGGGAGTCCGATTGCCCGTATAAAATCCTCCAGCTGCCGTATTCCCTCCAGGGCAACCTCATCTCTTGTTTTTCCCACTGGTGAAACACTCCATACACATTCGGCAAAATGTGCAAACCGTTCCACCGCCTCTTTATAAATATGGCGATATAAAACCGGATGAATCACTGCCAGACCGCAGCCATGATTGCAGTCCGTATATGCACCCAGCTGATGCTCAATCATATGTGCCTGGAAATCTGTGATTTTTCCGATTTTCAAAATCCCATTTTCAGCCATAGCGGAATCCCACATCAGCTCTCTTCTGGCATATGTATCTTCTGGATTTTCTGCAAGCAGCCAAAGATTACGAATTACATTCCGCATAACTGCTTCATTGATTTCATCTGATACATTTGCTGTTCTTGGACTTCCGAAATAGGTTTCCATGCAATGGCTCAATGTATCAAATGCTCCCGAAATAACCTGTTTTATGGGAAGCGTCATGGTATAAGCCGGATCAAGTGCCGCAAATACGGCGTTGGCTCCCATCACACCCGTCTTAATTTTCTTTTCTTCATGGGTAATTACCGCCCCATTATTCATCTCCGCACCAGTTCCAGAGGCAGTAACCACAGCGCCCATGGGGATAAATTCTGTCGGGTATTCGTGATCCGTAAATTCCATTTCCCAGATATCTTTTTCTGTTTTTGCCTGGGCAGAAATAATCTTGCAGCAGTCGATTACCGAACCGCCTCCGACTGCCAGAATAAAGTCTATCTGTTTTTCCCTGGCAAGATCAGCTCCCTCCTGAACCTTTGCATAGGTAGGATTCGGCATAATACCGGAAAAATCTACAATTTCTTTTCCTGCATCCTCCAGCATCCCCCTGACAGCATCATAAACGCCGCTTTTCTTTACAGATCCTCCTCCGTAAGCCAGCATTACATGTTTGCCGTACTTTCCCAGTTCCTGCGAGATTGCCTTTTTCGCTGCATCTGTACCAAAATATACTTTTACTGGATATGAATACATAAAATCATTCATTCTCTATTCCTCCTTCTGCCTGTGCTTTTTCTTTTGGAAGGGAAGAATATTCTTCGTCTGATATCCGGTCAAACCACTCTAATCCTTTCAATTCCGGATTTGTATTTACTGCAATGTGGGCAAAACTGGTATCTGCGCTTCCGCCATGCCA
Organism: Lachnoclostridium edouardi; assembly: GCF_900240245.1. Taxonomy (GTDB): domain Bacteria; phylum Bacillota; class Clostridia; order Lachnospirales; family Lachnospiraceae; genus Lachnoclostridium_A; species Lachnoclostridium_A edouardi. The sequence goes on along the minus strand of NZ_OESQ01000001.1, from coordinate 2,561,164 downwards.
GTGTTTCACTCCTGGCGGACAAAAAGCCACATCACCAGGAGCCATTACCTGTACCGGCTCTCCCTCAATCTGATGATAACCAATCCCATCTGTTGCAACCAGAATCTGTCCTCCTTCATGGGTGTGCCAGTTATTAATCACTCCGGGATCAAAGACCACATAATGGAGATCCGGTGCACCAGCTGCATTATCTTCTCCGATTAAAGAAGACACATATGCCGGTCCGCTGAAGGTATCCGACGTCATTGCCTGTGCTGCCTGCTCAAACATAAACTTATGATCCGCTGTAATCGTACGGCCTGTATATTCTTCTGTATCAAGCTGTTTGTACTGTTCCTCTGTTACCGGCTCCTCCGCAGGTGCATCTTCTTCCGGAACATAGCCGGAATCAAAAATTACCATCTGGGAAAACCAGCTGTCCGGAGCAGCTCCATGCCAATGCCTTACTCCCGGTTCAATATTTACCACATCACCCTGCCGGAGAATCTGGGCAGGCTTTCCTTCTTCCTGATAATATCCCACTCCGCCAGTAATCAGCAGCACCATTCCGCCATGGGTATGCCAGCTGCTTCTGGCCCCTGGCTCAAAGGTAAGATGGTTTGTCTGGGGAAAATGATAGGTTTCATCATTGGGAATCATCATTTCAATATAAGCTGTTCCTGTAAAAGAATCAGAATCTATCTTCTGGCCCAAAGAAAATGGCAGCTCGCTGCTGGCTGTAATGATACCTTCCTGTTCAGATATTCCCTCCTGAGTCTGTGCAGACGCTCCCTCTGATGCACTTTCTGTTTCTTCCTGATTTTGACTGGTCTGTACTTCTGCTGCAGTCTGTTCTGCAGCTGTTTCCGAAACAGCATTGCTTACACTGTTTCCTCCACAGGCTGTCAGGCTTAAAGAAAGTAACGAAGCTAATATTGATATTCTGTATTTTTTCATCCTGTTCCTCCATTTCCTGGTGTTTTTCCATTTGCCAAGCCTATTTTACAACGCAAGAAATCCGTTTGGAACGACAAATAAGTTATTTTAGTCCCAACCAAAAGGTGTGGATATACCTTGCCTTTCCTTCTATTCTGTCAATTCTTCTGTGATATCCGGCTTCCACCGAATACCTCCGACATTTCCATATGGTTCAGCGCACCATCAATCGATGCCATTTCCTCCGGCTGCAGAACAACCTCAGCCGCCCCTGCATTTTCGTACAAGCGATCTGTTCTCCTTGTTCCTGGAATCGGAACAATATAAGGGCGCTTCGTCATCATCCAGGCAAGCGAAATCTGGGCCGGTGTCGCCTGCTTTTCTTCTGCTATTTGGTGCAGCAAAGCCAAAAGCGTTCCATTTTTTTTCATTCCTTCTTCCGTAAACTGAGGCATCACACTGCGATAATCCGTACCCGCTTCAAAAACAGAATCTTTATTATATCTTGCAGAAAGGAAACCATTCGCCAGCGGAGAGAATGCTACAAAACCAATGTTCAATTCCTCCAATATGGGAAACAGTTTTGTATGCCATCTTGCCATCATAGAATATCGGTTCTGAATTGCTGTTACCGGGCATATCCTGTGTGCCCTGCAAATCATATCCTCATCTGCTTCTGACAATCCCCAGTGAGTAATTTTTCCTTCTGCAATCAGCTCAGACATCACACCTGCAACCTCCTCCACAGGGATCTGTGGATCTGGCCGATGCTGATAGTAAAGATCAATATGATCGGTCTGCAGGCGCTTTAAGGAGGTTTCTACCGATTTCCGAATGGTTTCCGGTCTGGAATCTGGGATCAGAGGTTTGTTTACTTCCTCTGCATCCATATCAAAATGAATCCCGAATTTTGTAGCAAGTACTACATGATTACGGTAAGGCTTTAATGCCTTCCCTACCAGTTCTTCATTGTCATGAGGGTGTTCTGGTGTCCCATAAACTTCTGCCGTATCAAAAAAGGTGTAGCCAATGTCAACCGCTTTTGCCAGCAATTCCGTCATTTCCTTTTTATCTGCAGGCGCTCCATAAGCATGGCTCATTCCCATGCACCCAAGTCCTATGGATGAAACCTGCAAGTCCCTGCCAAGTATCCGTTTATCCATTTTTCATTCTCCTTAAACCGTTCTTTAATTATGAGCAAAAATATCTGTCAGCCATCGGTCATAATCATCAATCCAGCCACCTGTATTTCCATAGCCATGGGGCATTCCATCTAATACAAGAACTTCCGTTTCTACATTGGCCTCAGACAAAGCCTGAATATTTTTTTCAAACTCTGATACAAATGGATCTCTTGTGCCATAGCAGAAAAAAGTTGGCGGAAGCTTAGAAGCTGCCAGCTTCTCTACATCATCTGTTGCAACGCTCAACCGTCCATAGAAGGAATAGATCATTCCGGCAGCTGCCGCATCTGCAGATACTTTATCCAGTTCATCCGGTACATAATCTGCATCCAGTTCCTGTCCCTGAACCATTCCATCAAAATTCAGAAGTTCCTCTCCTGCAAGAATTCCTCCTGCAGAAAACCCCATAACTGCAATATCTTTTTCATTGATTCCATACTCGGAAGCATGAGCCCTGACAAAGCGGACGGCACGAGACAGATCGAGAGCTCCTTCTTCCTGCGTATAAGGCTGCACTCTGTAATCTACCAGAAAGCTTTGATAGCCCAGCCTGCTTAGTTCCTCTGCCGTGGGGCCTCCCTCATTCTGGTTACTGCGATATGCAAATGCCCCACCTGAATTTACCAGAACTGCGCCTTTAATCTGGATTCCCTCTGGAACTGGATAAAATGTCATATAAGGCCGAAAGTCCGGATCATCCGCATAATAACCCGTATTTTCTGTATATTGTGTCGCAGAGGGCATATTCCCATCATCCCATAAATAGATTCTCTGGTTTTTCAATGGTGTGGGAACCGCCGTCGAGGCTGTATTAGACGCATTCTGTTCTAAATCTTCCTGTGAAAGTGAAACCGCCGATATTCCCAGTGACTCAGCCCATGAAACTACGGTTTCTTCACTATCTGCCACATCATTTCTTGACAGAATCAGTGCATTATCACGAATCAATGCTCCTGGCTGTAATTCTGAAATTGTATCAACTGTCCGTGAAGCGCCGCTTCCCCCATGGGTAATAAATGGAATCACTGTTTTTGCTCCAAAATCATATTCTTCCAAAAAAGAATAAACAGGCATAGGCATGTCTCCCCACCAGTTGGGATATCCCAGCAGAATCGTTTCGTATTGTTCAAAATTTTCCACATGAGAAGTCAATTCCGGCCTGAAGTTTTCACTTTTTTCCTCTGATGCCTGATCCACCAGCGGATCATGATCCAACGGATACTCTTCCTCCGTTTCAATCCGGAACAGTTCTCCGCCAATTGTCTCCTGAATTAAATTTGCCACATATTCCGTATTTCCAAGCTTTTCTCCGTCACTTACCACAATGCTGGCCCCTGCCACTGCGTCTGCTCCAGCTGTATCCACATTCTCTGGAACCGAAAAATATGCGATTAAAATCTTTTCTCTTTTTTTATTAGCTTCCCCTATGTCTTTTGAATCTGTTTCTGTTTCTATTTGGGAAGCACTCTCTGTCTGGATTGGAAGCTGCTTCAAACTCCCACAGCCAGTAAGCCCTGCAATAAAAGCTGCACATAACAGACCTGATATGATTTTTTTCATAAATTTCTTATATCCCTTTTCCTAATTTTTCTGCCTCGTGCCTATTTGTCGCCATTCCTGCATATTTCATTCCATAAAGTCCTGCAAATCGTTTCATGGTATACTCTCCGGCTTCCATCATCCAGGGTTCCGGCGCTGCTCCCTGGAATAAAAAATACAATGTCCTTCCAGAAAGTTCCCCTTCCTCTACCAGGCCATAGAAACGATCCAGCATATTGCGGACCGAACCGCATAGGTTGTGCCAGTACAGAGGAGAGCCGATGACCAGAATCTCTGACTCTTTTATTTTTCTGATTACTTCTTTCAGCTGATCACCTGGAAGCTGCTGGCCGTAACTTCCAATCTGGTAGTCTGTCAGATTCAGTGTTTCATATTCTTTTCCCTTTAAAAGAGAAGCGGCAAGTGCTGCCGTATTTCCATTTTTCTCAGGGCTTCCATTGATAAATAAAATCTTCATTCTGCTATTCTCCTCCTCTTGCTTAATTCAACTGGCTGTACTGTTCATCTGTCACTGGCTCGCACCACTCTGTTTTCGTATCGCTGCCTGGTATTTCCTGTGCAATGTGCTGAAACCAGGAATCTTTTGCAGCACCATGCCAATGCTTTATATTTGCCGGAATATTCACCACATCTCCAGAATGGAGTTTTCTTGCCTCCTGTCCCCATTCCTGATACCATCCTTCCCCGCTGACACAGATTAAAAGCTGTCCGCCTCCGGAAGATGCGTGATGGATATGCCAGTTATTCCGACATCCCGGCTCAAAAGTCACATTAAATGTTGGAATCTGTTCCTCCGTCATTGGAGCCAGATAGCTCTGTCCTGTAAAATACTGTGCAAATCCGGAATTTGGCTCTCCCACAGGAAACGGCAATGCCGGAACTGCACCTGTCTCATCCCCATAAACCTCCTGAATCAATGGAAATGTACTCCATGCCTTCGGCCAGCCACAATAAAATGCCAGCTGGGTAACCATCTCCACCACTTCTTCCCTGGTAATCCCATGCTCTTTTCCAAGATTCAGATGCGACTTCAGCTGTGGATACAAACCCGCCGAAAGTAGTGCCGCAATGGTAATCATGCTTCGATCTCTTAAGGAAAGCCTGGATTCTCTTGACCATACCTGGCCGAATAATACATCATCGTTTAGTTCTGCAAATTGAGGAGCCAGTTTTCCCAGCCTGTCCCTTCCTGCTGTCTGTTTTTTTGCCATCTCATTTTCCTCTTTTCTATTCTTTTTTATTTCTGTCCATCCACTGGCGGAACCATTTCTGCGTACTTTTTCAGCAGCTCCGGCGTGTTGATATAATACCGCTTATGCTGATCCAATTCTGCGATCCTCATCATTTCCTGTTGCGTCAAGGTAAAGTCAAACAGTTCAAAATTGTCCTGAATGTGAACTGGATTTTTAGATCCTGGAATCACAATATTCCCTGCTTGAATATGCCAACGAAGAATAATCTGCGCAGGTTCCTTCCTATACTTTTGGCCTAATTCCATAAACACAGGTTCCTTCAGAAGATTTTCATCCCCATGTCCGAGGGGATACCACGCCTGAATTGCCATCCCTGTCTGCTTCAGAAATTCTTTCAGTTTCTTTTCCTGATCATAGGGATGTATCTCTGTCTGCAGAACCGCCGGCTTTATCTCGCAAATATCCAAGATTTCCTTTATTTTTTCTTCATTGAAGTTGGAAAGACCTATCGCTCTTACCTTTCCTTCCTTGTATGCCTTTTCCATCAGGCGGTATCCGGCAGTGTAGTTTCCAGCCGGCTGATGGATGAGAAGCAGATCAATATAGTCTGTTCCCAAACGCTCCAGCGTTTTGTCAACTGCATCAGCCTGCTCATAAAAAGTTGGCCAAAGCTTTGTTTCCAAGAAAATATCTTCTCTATCCACACTCGATTGCTTCATAGCGCGTCCAACCGCCTTTTCATTTAAATAAGCATTTGCGGTATCGATCAGACGATATCCCACTTCCAACGCATAAAGCACCGATGCTTCCGCTTCATCCGGTGTCAAAAGAAAGGTTCCAATACCTGCCATTGGCATATCTACTCCATTGTTCAATGTAATCTGTTTCATGTTTCTGTCTCCTTTATTATTTTTTGTCTATTCAGGGCAGTCCTAATCATTACTTATTGTTCAGAGTTTGTCTGTTCTTCCCAAAATTCAACCGCCCGATCCAGCCAGCCTTCTGCAATTGTACCTTCGCCAAGTCCAAATCCGTGTCCCAGACCATTAAATATCTCTATTTCTGCTGCTGTACCCTGGTTCTCAATTGCCTCTATCCGGCGTTCCATAGTTCGGTAAGAAGCAATTCCATCGTTGGTTCCCACACAGGCATAGGTTGGCGGTTCATTTCCCACTACTTCAGAAAGTCCTGTATACTGCATAATGACTGCTCCAGGCGCTGGATATTCCTTTTCTCCAAATGCAGCAGTTCCGTAAGTTCCCAGCCATGCTGCCATTCGTGCTCCTGCCGAGCCTCCCCAGAGCGAATACCCTTCTGTATCTACCTGTAATTCTTCCGCATGTTCTTGAATAAATGCAATGGCTCTTGCCAGGTCCTCACAGGCAGTCTGTGCACCAGGACGGTAAATCAGTGCAAATGCATTATAGCCTTTTTCTGCCAGTTCCTGCATATGGGGAAAGCTGTCATGCATCGCTGCCACATACATAAAACCACCACCTGCATTGGTAACTGCGAACTTTTCTCCTGGTTTCCCTCTGAAGAAAAACAGTCCGGTATCTTCTTTGGAGGGATCTTCTGCTTTCTCTTCTTCTGTATAAATATCGTAAAAAATCTGTTCTCCATTCTGAACCCTTGTTTTCATTTCATTGATAATTAATACGGTTCTTTGTGGATTCACATGACTGTACCAGACCAGAATATTACCAAGCTCCTTTAAGGTCAGATCATCATCCACTGGTCGATCTACCGGAAATATAAGTCTGCCAAAATCTTCAAATACAGGATCTTCCATGACTTCTCTGACTCTGGTATCCTCTGTGAATATTTCTGTTTCTATACCCTTTCTCGAATCCTGTTCCTTTATAGTTTCTTTCATCGCAGATAATAACACCTCCGGAACTTCAGAAGTTTCTACAGGTGTTTTCAAACTGCATCCTGTCAAGAACATGCCAAGACTGATAATCGACACAGACACAGTTTTTAAAAGAAAATCCACTGTTTTCTGCACCACCTTTCTAGTTCTTTCTTATTTTGATCATAACAAAATCGAGACCTCAAAAGAAGTCTCGATTCGTTCATCAGTTTATACCTAAAGGTTATATGTTTAATTTGCAATGGATTGTACTGCTGTTAAAAATTTCTTCACTGCCTCTGACGGCGATGGGGAATGGAGCAGGCCATAAGGAATCTGATAGTCCCACTCTACCGGAATCATTTTCAGGAGCGGATGGACATTTGCCCATCCCATAAATGCCATTAACACATCACTGCTGTTTTCGCAATGATTGAAAATATCCATTCCGTAAAAATCAAAATCTATGATATGAATTTCTTTATGGTTGTTCTGCAAATCATCACGCAGTTCATCGACATAGCGGCTCCAGCCTCGGTGCATAAGAAGAAGGTTTTCTCCATAAAGATCCTGAATTGACAATTTCTCTTTCTCTGCCAGAGGATGCTCAAGGGAAACAGCACAGCAGATTGGTTCTCTACGCAATTCAATTCCATTGCACTTCCTCACTTCCAGCATGGTTTCATCAAAAATTCCAGCCACAACATCAATATTCTGCCCCAGGTTTTTCAGAATTTCCCTGGCATTTTCCGGCGTATTTTCAAATGGAATCAGCTGAAATTTAATATCCGGATACTGCTTTCTTATCTTCGGCCATAGTTCTACCAGAACAGAGGACGGGGTAATAGGAGAGGTTCCAATCCGAATCACTTCTTGCGTTTTTATAGTGCTCTTAGCCCGAACTACTGAATCTTTGCAGTACTGAATAATATATTTTGCGTCCTGATACATGGATTTTCCTGCCTCTGTCAGTATCAGCCCCCGATGAGTCCTGTCAAACAGTTTTATCCCCAGGCTCTCCTCCAAAAGATTGATCTGTTTGATTACAGCAGTAGGCGTAATATAGCTTTCTGAAGCAGCCTTATTAAAACTCCCTGCATCCGCAACATGAATAAAGGTTTCTAATTGAGGATTATACATTGATGCAAATACCTTCTTTCTATATGATGGAAAACTTATCAACAAATTGCATTTTTATATTTTATCCTTCTTCTCAAATCGCAAATAGCATCCACGGATTGCCTCCATAATTGCATTCCAGTCCAGATCAGACGCATAAGAAAACAGCTTTTCTAATTACATTCTACACAAAATATGTGAAAATGAAATTGCAATTTTCTTCCTCTTTAATTCAATTTGTCTCTTACAATATCGGTAAGCTTTCCATGATACGAACAACTGCATCGCAGGTTTCCCTAAACTCGATCCCTGCAGCATAATCAAAATCTTTCTGGTAATTCTGCCACTGACGATTCATAATTTCGCTGTTTCGAACCGTCTCCATAATCTTATGATATTGTTTTACAACACTTGATGACTCCCGCTTTCTGGTAGTTGCATCCAACGCAAATGCCAATGTTTCCAGATCAATATTTTCAGCCTGTAATTTGGTAAGTATGTAAATATCATAGAAATCTCTTGGTCGAGTATTCTGATCTCCACGGGAAATAACCGTTTCCAGTTTTTCAGCCAATATCGTCGCCATATTATATGCCAGAACACAGATGCTGCGATCTTCCATCATCAATTTATATTCATACTCAACTTCACGAGGCGTAATTTTATCTCCAGTTGTAATGTCCAATTTTAAAGGCACTGCCATCGGTGGATAATTCGCAGATAATGCTATGCGATAGCCGGTATACTCATCGCCTTCACGTATTTCACCAATGCTTTTGAAGGTAAATGTAATCTCATCCTCCAAATTTATTTTAATAATTTCTTCTACCATTTTTTGAATAGTTTCTTCGCTCACAGGATATCGCTTAATTGTTGCATCCATATCCATTGTTGCCCTTGAATTCAGTCCAACCATAGAGGCAATTAAGAATCCACCCTTAATGATAAAATTATTCCGATATTCTGAAACTGATACCCGCTCTAAGAAACGCTCCAACATATAATTCTGTAACACAAGCTGTGCGGATATTTTTTTCTCTTTTGCAATATTCTTTACTACAGCCTTCAACTGCATCGCATTTTTCACAGCAGTACCTCCAAATAAGATCTAAGTTTTTTTTCCACTTTCAGTAATCGCGCATATTCGGAAAGCTTCGGAATATTTCTTTTTTTATCAGCTACATATCGTTTAAACGCTTCAGAAACAATTTGTACATCTGTATGATTTTTTGTTCTTAAGATATCACACAATGTTCTTTCTGCACTGTATGCTCTGACGGCATTTCCTCCCGGAGTCATCAACTTATCAATTCCAAGACTGTACAAAGGTTCTTTTGCACTACAGCACAAAATTCCTTCTGACTTGGGACTGGATAGATTGTATGTGTTTGGAAAGGTCATATGATATTTTCCCGGTGTCCTATCTGTCAAATCACACAGGAATAATGCTGTGTTGAGAGAAAAAATCCCCCGTTTATAACGGCTTTGAAGATTGACAAATTCATCTTCCCAAACCCCCGGTAATGTATAGACACCACGTGAAGCACGCTCTAACTCACCGCTATCAACCAGATGCTTTAAACTTCCTCGTGAAATGCCTGCAGCGACGACCATTTCTGTAGTTATAATACCATTATTCTGCTGTGCAAGATTTAAAATCTGCTGAGAATACTTCATGTGCTTCACCGCCTTTTTACTTTCTTGCTTAATATTATATGTAAAATAAGCAAAAAAGTCAAATATGATTAGAGCTTTTGAATTTGTTTGTATGACTCTTTTATTACAAGGTAGTCCCTCATTTCTTCATATAGTTTCTCTTTTCCTTAACTATTTATCAAACACCTCTTAGTTCCCCTACACCTTTCTCACAAAACAAATATAATCTGCGGATTGCTCCCATAATCACATTCCATTCCAGATCAGACGCATAAGAAAGTTTCATTATTTTGCTTCCTTTCGTACTAATATTATAAACAATATTAGTATAAAAGTAAAATTTAGAATCTTCATAGTATTACAAAAGCTGCCACCCAACGAACTTTTACCGCTGATGTGACAGCTTTCTGCCATAATAAATACTTTTGCCAAAGTGATTTTATATTCTTTTACTATTCAAAAACTCAACCAATTCATAGACTGTTGTTACCGGATTACTATCCCAACAAATCACAGCAACAGAGTCCTTCAAATATCCACTCCGCTTTTCAAAATGGAGCAAATACCAATATTCAAATGCTGGATTGGAATATGCGACTTTATACCCATGCTTCTCCGCATACAAAATTACTGCCTGAAGATCAGAATCTTTATTATCATCGCAATCAAATACGCACCAAAGCTGATCTCAATCTTTGGGATAATATCCATCAGGCAATTCCGTAAACGAAAATTTTTGATTTGATAGCATTTTATCAAAGAGTTCCACTCTTAAATACCATACCATTGATATGGGCAAACAGTTCCCTCAACGCAAGTGTCACATAATAATGCTATTCGCTATTCTTCGATTAAAGGCATATTTACCAATTCCTGCAATTTTTTCTGCAATACAGTTTTATCAGGCAACTGCAATTTATATTCTGCAACCATCATTGGAGACAATGTTCTGCTCATCGCATATTCCACTACTTCATCATCTTTTGAGGCACACAAAATCATTCCTACACTCGGATTTTCATTTTGTTTCTTTTTCTGCCGATCTAATGCCTCCAAATAGAAATCCATCTTAGAAATATATTCTGGTTTGAATTTACCAATTTTTAACTCAAAAGCAACAAGACACTGAAGTCCCCTGTGAAAAAATAACAAATCAATCCTAAAATCTTCACTACCAACTTGAACCTTATATTCTTCATCGATGAAAGTAAAATCTTTTCCTACCTCAAGAATAAAATCTTTCATATTCTGAATCAGACCTTTTTGCAAATCTGATTCCTTGAAATTTTTTGGTAAATCAAGGAATTCAATAACATATGAATCCAAAAACGGATTTTCTTTTAATCCATTTATTGGTTCTGGAAGTAATCTTTCTTTTGAAAGCATATACCTTTCATAATAACCACTGTTAATTTGACGCTCCAATTCTCTCGAAGAATAGGATTCCTTTATGCAAAGGGTTATATAAAAATGCCTTTCCTCCAACGTTTTAGATTTTGACATAATTGCCAGATGATTTGTCCAGCTAATTTGTGTCAGCAGCGCTGACACAAATTCATCATCACAATAAGTTTCATAGAATTGCTTCATTCTGTATAAACCACGTCTGTTGAATCCTTTTATACCCGGAAAAGCCGCCTGAATTTCTCTAACAACAGAGTCAATATACGCATCTCCAAAAACAGCGTTTTCAGCCTCTTTACTTAAATACTCACCTACATTCCAATACATCCGAATAAGTTCTTCGTTTACTTTTTTCAAAGCATTGTTTCTCGAATCCTCTATGATTTTAATAAGATTTCCAGCAAAACCGATTTCATCTTTCATTTGGATCATCCTTCCATTATATTTAGATCTAATAATATTTTTCATTCTGCTTTGTGTCAGCAGTGCTGACACAAAGCACCGTAGTGTTATCTAGCAATCATTTCGAAGCCCCTTTCAAATACACCATTTTCTCTGGCAGCTATAATCTGCGATGTTCGCAACATTCCATCCTGCATAGTCAGCATCTGATCCATCTGTTCAAACTGTTTCAAACTTTCCCTTCACAGATAATATAAATAATTGGTTTGCGCTTACGCCGGGTAACTTTATTGGGATCGTATTCTTTCCCCATCTTACTCACTTGGCATTACCTTCGATAAAAGGTATCGCACCAAACCTTCCCTGGAGATAACCCTTGCGCACATTTTCCCCTTTTCTTGGCGAGAAAGAAGCCAGCGAATAAAGCTCTGTTGCACAAGTCCGGTCATTTTTTTCGGCAAACCAAATCTGATCTCTGCGGAAAAAATTAAGGTCAAGCAGCATTGCGTCATGTGTTGTAAAAATCAACTGTGTGCCCTTTGTATTGATTCTCTTATCCTGCACCATTTCAATTAACTGCCTAGTCAAAAGGGGGTGAAGACTATCTTCAATTTCATCTACAACCAAAAGTGCGCCATTTTCAAGTGCCTGTAGCCAGCCCCCGATTCGGGCAAAAAAGTGTTGTGTACCAGCAGATTCCTGCTCCATTAAGAGCTGGAAATATTCTGTTGATCCATCCTCGTTCATGATTCGATGGGTTGTCGTAATAACTGGTATCTTTCCTTGACTATTCTTGATTGTAACATCGGTAATTCCAAGATCGGCAAGCAACAATTCCTTTAAGATACGCGCCTTCTTATCATCACCGCTGGCAATCTGGGCAACAGTTTCTGAGGTGGCTGGTTCTTCATCCATCAAGAAGGTAAGCTTTTCAAGAAACCACCGGTAAGCATTTTCTGTCTGCGGCAGATTCCAGTCATTCGAGGATACCAGATAGAGCTTGTTGTCCGGTGTCCGGTTGCTCAGAGTCATCTGTTCATTTATATTTTCCCTGAATTCATATACTCCGTCCTCTCTGGAAAAAATCAGAGCTTCTCTGCCATTTGGCCAGTGAAAAAGATACTCTTTATAAATCTTTTTAGCATCAAAAGAGAAACCATATGTGTAACGAACCCCTTGATAAATAAACACGATTTCAAAGGTAGTTGGTTCCTTTATGCTGCCAAATGGCTCCCATGGCAGCTTTTGACCCTTAGATGCCTTTGACGCATCACCTACGATCATTTCTTTCATGGTCATCATTGCTTGTAGCACATTGCTCTTTCCGGCAGCATTGGCACCGTAAATAGCAAGCGCAGGCAACAATGTTTTTTTTGCATCCGGATGAAGCAGATATTCTTCAAATGACTTATCCTTGGAGGCCGCAAAGCTGATTACGGCGCTGTTCTTTATTGACCTGTGATTTTCAACTATAAACTGAATCAACATAAATGAATACCTCCCTGTTCCCAGTATTCTCCTCTTTTACTAAAATTATAATCATTAAAAATGCACAGGTCAATATTTATTTGATATTTTTGCATTTTTTATACAAAATCTTTAATTAAATCTTTTCCCACTTTCTTTTACACGACTTATCCAAATATCCAAATATATAGCTAAACTCCTGAATTCAAATCTGGGAAAAACTGATCCAAAATCTCCATACTGTCCTTAGAAGTATATCCCCATAAGATCGAACTGAGCGCTTCAATCGCTTCTTGTCTTTTTCGGTAATATGTCCGAAAACTGATATCCCGAATATGCGGTCTGAGTTTTTCAATGATTTCTTCCACATTGCGGAGCTGCTGCGGCGAAAGAAATGTGTAATAAATAAGCCAGTAATAGACCTCTCCATTCTTGTGCTTATTACGGAGCAGATCTACGGAAGAATCAAGCAGTTTCAGCATCCGATAGCTCCGCTCAATGCATTTCGCATGATGTTCCGTATCGCTTCCGGACAGATCGGCTCCAGCCAGATATACGGAATCTAAAAAATCCTCAATCGAGCTGCCATATTCCAGTTCGAACCGGTTCCGTACCTGTTGAATGGACAGCTCCAGGCTCCATACCACATCCCTGTACTTCTTCAGCAGTTTCCATGTATCGTGATACAACGGGTTCTCTGTAATGTTCCTTTCATCCTGTTTCTTTCTCATGCCAAATTCCCCCTATTCTTCTCCGTAATTGGTAACACTGTAAGTTCAAACGTATAGACCGGCGTATCGCTCCCACACAAAATCATTAGCCCAAATTGCGTCTCCGATTCCTTACGCGCGCGGAGTAAATATTCTTCCCTGCAGGCGTTTGATAAGGGAAATAACTTATACTTCGATTTTGCACATCGAAAACAAAAAATTCCTTGTGGCTCAAGGACTTTTGCCATTTTTTCAACGAGAACCTCTATGTTGGATTTTGAAACGCTGGCTAGCTCATCTGAAACACAGATGTCATGCCCGCCGGTATCAGCCGTTTGCTCCGTTTCCTCCTCATCCGGCAAAGAAACTTTAATATTCAGCACCATAGCAACCTCCTCTTTATCAATCAGGACATCTGATATTTGAAACATAGTAGACAAATAATTCTGCAAATAAATAACGCTCCCCGTTCTCCCTGGAAATGTCATAAGGGATATGTAATCCATTCCTGCAAGCTTTTTTAAAATTCTTCCAACTGTAGCCTTTGAAATTCCCCAGCGAACAGCCAATTCATTGTAGTTTAACACTGGCAGCCCTGTTCCGTTGCGTAAATAAACCACAGGACCAACTTCAGACCCCTGCACCTGTTCATCGTTATAAACAGTCGAAAGCCACAAATCCAACACAATATCCATTTCTGAGCAGCGTCCCGCACTGACAAGCTCCGCAGCAGTAGTAACCGGCATAAAGAAAAACCCTGTATCCTTCTGGCAGGGACAATTATAATCCAGAATCGTGTTGTGCTTTTTCCAGCCCCGAATCTTATATTTGATAACCTTTCCTCTGTCAAGGACAAGATATGATATCAAATGCCGTTTCTGAAGCTCATCCAAAATGTCAATCGCCTGTCTCTGAAAATGTGTCCGAAACCAGCCAGATACCTCTTTTACTGTACAGATCCACTCCCCTGGATAAACCGTATAGCTGATTCCGTCGATACGCCGGTAAGATGTACGAAAATTTGCATAGCTGCAAAGTACCATAAAATAAAAAAGACCAGAACCGCCGCCTACGCGAATGCTCTGATCACTCATTAAAGACTGTATAAATTGCCGGTAGATCCGGCAGCGTGGATAGTCCACAATCTGCTTAATTTGTAATTGATATTCAGACATTTTTTCTCCTTGTTCTTTAAAATTTTCCTGATATCAGGATTAAGGGCTTTCCATGTTCCCTTCATACAAAAAAATCTACAGGACACATTTTTGCATCCTGCAGACTATAAATTTTACCTCTATACTTCTTTTTACTATCTTTTCCACGACGAATTTTGTTCACAATTCCTATGATTCCACCCTGTTTTTTCTATCCATATAGTCCATTTAATCCACAATATATAGAATTATTAAAACTAAATAATACTATATGTAGTATCAAAAACACTTTCTTCTAGTAGGACACAAAATACTCTACCGCGTTCTCCGGAAAAAACTCCTTGAACTCACTATAAAGCTGGGCCGCCAGGGTTTTATTATGGGCGATAATAAGGGGCGGCTTATTCAACGCCTGGATGACATTGGCCATGGCGAAAATCTTACCGGAACCGGTAACACCTACTAAAGTCTGGAATTGGTTGCCTTCCTTTCTTTTTTCTAAAAATCAATCAACAAATCACAGTAGTTGACTTTCTATTAATTTAACGAATACACAACCCACTTACCACTCCGGCTAAATCCAACGAACTCAGCCACATGTTCTTCACTCATTAGAGCTAATTCCTTCTTCAATGCATACATCGAAACACCCAGTATTTCTGTCATTTTCTTTTTGGATATTGATGGATTTTTCTTTATAAGTACCAATATCTGTTCTCTCAATGGTAATCTCTGTAAAGTCTCCATTAACTCTGATGATAAGGTTGAATTTGGGGTTGATGGGGTTGAATTTGGGGTTGACGCATTTTCATCTCCTTGCTTTTCTTCCAAAAATCCTTTATGGACAAATAATCTTGTGATAAAGTAACTCCGCGTTTCATCCGTTTCAAATTCTGGTTTCGGCGATCCATTTGCCTCTAAAGCATCAAGTATCTTTTTAAACCCAGTATTTCTTCCTTCCGTTAAATGCAGTTCTTTCAGGAAATCCCCTATCCTACGATTCCGATACCGACGATTAGATACACGATAAGACTTTAATCCCTCCAATGTTACAGAACGGTCTGGACCTGGAAAACTTAATATCTCTATCCGGTCCCTCTCCACCCGAACTTCAATCGGCTCTCTTTCATCATAAGCACGATGATACACCGCATTTGATAAAGCTTCCTCAATTGCAGCGAATGGATAATTGAAAAAACGGTCGGCCTCGGCACGATCTGGATGTTTAACAACTTTTTCAGTAATAATCATATTTCTGATATATTGCAGTGCATCTCTTAGCTGTTGCTGGATTGGCCCTTTAAAGGTCTGTTCAATAATATTATCACCACCTAAACCATCAGGAAACTGAACAACATCAATCTGTGTGTATGGGAAAAACTTGTCTGGTTCCATACTAAAAAACATCAGCCCCACATTCTTTGGTTTTGTATATTCCGGAAGGTTACTGATAATATTCATATCGCTACATACTTCAACAAAGTCTCCCGTTTTGGATTTCTCATGCAGCGAGCTTTTAACTTCCTTCAAGTAATTCTGAATAAGTGTAATATTTAAATCTGACATCTCTGCTTGGTGATTTACACGATCATCAAATGGGATTCGATTTGCTAAATTAAATAAATCCTTTTCTTCATCATCTGATGGTTCTACCGTACTGGACATTTTTCGAATATAGTGAATACGCTCTTTATTATCTTTGGTCATCGTTTTTGGCGAAGAATATGGTCTGCTATCTCCACCGGGACACCAAAGAACAATAAATTTCTCATTTTCATAATCCACAACTTCAACTATTGGCATATATGAGGGCCTGATCAACTTACATTTAGACAAAATATTCTTTTGATAAGCATCAATTTTATCCACAGGTACACCTTTAAGAGGATAAACAGGTTGTCCCTCATTTTCCTCAACACCAATTACAATATATCCGCCACCCCAGTTATCCAGATCATTCGCAAATGCACATACTGATTTCAAAGATGCCTCTGCATTCCATGTTTCCTTAAATTCAATCCTAGCCCATTCAACAACATCTCCTGACAACAATGTCTTTATGTTTGTTGGTATTGCCATATACTTCCCTCACTTTCCTTATGTGATGTCATACCAATACACTGTTCTTATCTTCCTTTGTGACTTTTGATAGTTCCATTTCAACCACATTTTAAAAATCATTTCCCCATTTAATCTTAAAACTATATCTGATTAAATAGTTTATCAAATAATATTTTATTTCTTTTTTGAGAATCTTGTATCAATTTATTATAAGGTATAATTTCTAAATATGCTTTATAGGAATCAATATACTTATAATATCCCATATTATCTGGAGTTCGCTTTAAATCCTCTAATTTAGCAAGTTTTTTTATCATTTTCCAAAAATATACTTTCTACCTTAACACTGCAAAAAGCTTTTAGCCACATGATTCTGCCAACACCCTTACAACCTTTTTGAACTTTAAATTCACTGGCATAAGTATCAAAAGAATTATAATTTTCATTACAAAATCCAATTCCATTATCCACAATAATAATGTTTTCTATATCAGTTTCCCACTGTTTAAATAAATTCATTTGCTTTTCACGTTCAATTTTAATTTCTATTCGTCCATCTTGTATTTGAGCATCCTCTATACTTTGTATAGAATTTATAACAGCCTCATATAAAGGCAATAATGGAGCCGATTTTGGTAATGTATGTAAATTAACTAACCCTTTAAAATTCATTTTCATAATAATTTTCTCCTTATACCTTTATATATGCTCTTTGCTCACTGGCTCGTATCTCACAAATACGCTCCAATAATACCTCTTCTTTGTAAATATTTTTATGAACTCCGCAAACAATCTCTGGCAAACAAATGTTCCCTATTATTTTACTCTATCTTAATACCTACGTCAATGAAATTAGCGGATTCCCGTTTTTCTTCCTTTTTTTCTCTCTATCTTCTCTTCTTAAAAAGCGGGGAAATAGAAAACAAATTTCATAAGTATTTCCTACTAAGATTAAAATTCTATAAAACTTATAATTTAACAAAAATATATAGAATATAATTCCCAATGCTTGAATATTTTTTCCTTTATACTATAGAAGGAGGAAATGTCATGGATAAAAATTTTATTTCTTTAAGAATTATTGAATTGTTGGACTCACATTCCATAACAGAATGTAAGCTTAGTTCTGCTCTTGGCAGAAGTGAAAGCTATATTAATAAAATTGTATCCAAAAAATCTCTTCCTTCTATGGAAAGTTTTTTAAATATCTGTGAACTCCTTCAAATAACTCCCTCTGATTTTTTTGATCCGGAGCTGCCTGTAAAAAACCAGGAATTAATGCAGCTGATTCATTTACTTAGGGAGTTTAGCGAGGAAGACATACATTTAATGCTGAACATTGCAAATCGTTTTTCAGAAAAATCTTCCAAAGTAAATTATAATAAATCCTTTCAACTATCTAAGGCGCCGCAAAAGAAATAGTCAATCAGCTATTATTTTGCAGCGCTTTCTTATTTCATAGACTTTTTTCCTATTTTATGCTATGATTATTTACAAAAAAGCACTATTACCGGCCAGGAGGAAATCACATGTACAGTTTTAATAATGATTACAGCGAGGGAGCTCATCCTCGTATTTTAGAAGCTCTTTTAAATGCTAATTTAATACAGCATGACGGCTACAGTATGGATTCTCAGCACAGTCCAAAGGCAAAGGCTTATATTAAGCGGGAGCTGCAAAAAGAGGATGTAACTATTCACTGGCTGGTGGGAGGCACCCAGGCTAACATGATTACTATTGCCGCGGCCCTACGTCCTCATCAGGCGGTAATCGCCGCAGATACAGGCCATGTTTTTGTCCATGAAACAGGAGCTATTGAGGCCACAGGCCATAAAGTTATTTCCATGACCTCGCCAGACGGCAAACTGACTCCCGCCCTTGTGCAGAAAGCATTAGATATTCACACAGATGAGCATATGGTTCAGCCTAAAATGGTTTACATCTCTAACACCACAGAATTAGGCACCCAGTATTCCAAGGCAGAGCTGGAAGCCCTATCTCATATATGCCGTCAGAAAAATCTCTATTTATTCCTGGACGGCGCCAGGCTGGGAGCTGCTCTTACCAGCAGCGTCAATGACTTAACTATGGCGGATATTGCTGATCTGGTAGATGTGTTTTACATAGGAGGCACTAAAAACGGCGCTTTGTTTGGGGAGGCATTAGTCATCATCAACCCGGCTTTAGAGACAGACTTCCGTTTTATATTAAAGCAAAGGGGAGCTATGCTGGCAAAGGGATGGCTTTTGGCAATTCAGTTTGAGGAGCTGTTTAAAACAGGACTTTTTTATGAAATGGCCGCCCATGCCAACGAAATGGCGGAGATTTTAAGAAAAGGCATCGGAGAATGCGGATATGAATTTTTTGCTCAGTCAGCCACCAACCAGATTTTTCCCATTTTCCCTGACAATATAATAGCCCAGCTGGAAAAAGACTTTTTGTTTTCTCCTCAGGCGAAAATAGACGACTCTCACACTGCAGTTCGCCTGGTAACATCCTGGGCCACTTCAGAAGCTGCTGTAAAAGCATTTATAGCTGTTCTTACATCATTATCATAAAGAAAAACACTGTAAAAAAGGGCTGTAAAAAAGGCTGCACTGAAAACTGATTCCAACGCAGCCTTAATATTATTCTTGATTTTTCATCCATGTTAAAGTAAAGGTACTTCCTTCCCCCACCACACTTCTTAAATCTACAGCGGCTCCCAGGCAGGCAGCCCCATGCTTTACAATGGAAAGGCCTAAACCGGTGCCTCCAATTTCTTTAGAATGGCTTTTATCCACTCTGTAAAATCTTTCAAAAATGCGGCTGTAGCTGGAAGCCGGAATTCCAATGCCAGTATCCTTAATACTAAGCTGGATTTTCTGGTCATCCTCCTTCACCTCTGCCATAACAGAACCGCCTTTTTTATTGTACTTAACTGCATTATCGCAAAGATTATAAAGAACCTCGTTTAAAATCTCCCTGGCTCCTGTAATCACGCTGTGAGTCCCTGTTACCTCCAGGGACACCTGCTCTTTCTCCGCAGCTACAGAAAGCACATCCAGATTTTCTTTTACAGCCTGATATAAGTCGATTTCCACCTTCTCATAAGGCAATGTATTTTCATCCAGCTGAGAGACTCTGATTACATCATTTACTAAAGTCATCAGTCTTTGAGACTCATCATAAATTTTGCCTGCAAACCTGGATATATCCTCGGTTTTTACCATTCCGTCCCTGATAATCTCAGCAAAACCGGAAATAGATGTTAAAGGGGTTTTTAATTCGTGAGACACATTAGCTGAAAATTCCTGCCTCAGCTTTTCCCCTTCCTGCTTTTGTGTAATATCCATCAGGATCAGCACTGCGCCTGCACATTTATCTTCCCTTATTACAGGGCTGGCAATCAGCTGGCAATAACCGGCAGTCTCTAAAATTACAGTTTTGCTTTTTCCGGAAAGAGCAGATTCCACAGCCTTTTGGAAGCTTTCACTTCTGTTTAATTCTAACACGCTTTGATTTGCTCTTACCTTGTCTGCTCCCAAAAGCTTTAAGGCGCTGGAGTTATAAGAAAGAATTTCTGTGCGCTTGTCAATGACTAAAAGTCCCTCGCTCATACTTTCTGTTATAATTCCAAACTCCTGCTGCTGCCTTTGAGCCTCTAAAAGCTGTCTGTTTATGGTTCTGTTCTGTCTTTCAATTTTTGTTAAAAATGGTTCAATTTCCTCGTACATTTCACTGCCTACCGCTGTCTCCAGATGATCCACATCCAGCCTGTTAATAGGCTCTGTAATCTTTTCAGCAGCCTTTCTGGCAAAGAAAAATGCCAGAACTAAAAGTACTAATACAGCTATAATCGCAGGATAAGCCAGGCCTGCCATTACGGCGGCCACTGTATACTGAGTGTTGGCAATTCTTAAAACTTCGCCGTTTTCTAACTGTTTAGCAATATAAATAGTTTTAACAGCCAGGGTATCAGAGTACCGGACAGATTCTCCATAGCCCTCTTTCATAGCATCTATAAACTCTGCCCTGTCACTGTGATTCTCCATTTTACTTATATCAGCTTTATTATCATAGAGTACAGTTCCATCCTCAGCGATTAATGTAATCCGCTCCCCCTGCTCCGTAATCTTCTGAAGATCTTCTTTGCCTCCACCTTCTACTGCTAAGGCAAGATAATCAATCTCCCTTTTCAGCTCCTGGTGTATTTGCTTCTCAAAATATCCAGGCAAAAGAATTAAAATCCACAAAAATGAGGCTGCCAGCATAATGCCGGAAACCAACAAAATAGAGTGGAAAATTTTCCTCGTCACTTCTTTTCTCCTCCAATCTTATATCCAACGCCTCTGACTGTTTCAATCAGACCGCCGGCTTCCCCCAGCTTCTGCCTCAAGGTCTTAATATGCACGTCCACAGTCCTGCTTTCTCCGTCAAATGAATAGCCCCACACCTTATCTAACAGCTGAGCTCTGGAAAACACCATTTCCCGATGCTCTAAAAGCAGACACAGCAGTTCAAATTCCTTTAATGTAAGAGAAACGTTTTCTCCATTTACCGTCACTATATGTCTGGACGGACAAACGTAAAGGTTATCCAAAGTATATTCCTCTGTATTTATGTTCTGCGCCTGTTCTCCTGTTCTTCTCAGCAATGCCCTGATTCTGGAAAGCAGCTCCATCATGCGGAAAGGCTTTGACACATAATCATCAGCTCCGCTGTCTAATCCCATAACAGTATCAAATTCACTTCCCTTTGCAGTCAGCATAATTACCGGCAGACCTTTTGTCTCCTTGCCTGCCTTTAATTTCTTTAAAATACTAAGCCCATCCTCCTCAGGAAGCATAATATCCAGCAATACTAAGCTGGGCAGCTCCTGCTTTAAAGCCTCATAAAATTCAGAGGGACGAGGAAAACTTCTGGCCTCCATATTCTGGCTATTTAATGTATAAGTAATTAACTCTCTAATACTGTCGTCATCTTCCACAATATATATCATGGTATACCTCCCCATTTTCTGTCATCCTTCAGGATTTTCCCGTCTGCCCTTATTTTTTAGGCCTGTTCCTGAAAAAGCCTGACAATCTTATGTGCAGTATATCACATTCCCGGCTGGTGTTCATTATTTTTTCGTTCTCCAGTAACAGAATATTCTACCCACTCCGCCAAATTTACGGCGTGATCGCCGATTCTTTCTAAATATTTAGCAGCCATTAAAAGATCCAGGGCAGACTTTGTATCTACCTTCTGTTTATCAATTAAGCCCTTCAGCTCATCCTTTACCTGATTAAATAAGGCATCTACCTTGTCGTCATCCTCTATTACCATTCTGGCCATTACAAGATCGTCTTTCACAAAAGCCTCCACACTGTCAGTAACCATTTTTACTGCAGCCTCAGCCATATCTCCAATATGAACCCTGCTTTGAGAATCTCCCTCTTCAATGTACAAAGACAATTCTGCAATGTCGGCAGCCTGATCTCCAATTCTCTCCAGATCAGAAATCATTTTCAGCGCCGCGGATACAATCCTTAAATCTCTGGCCACTGGCTGCTGCTGAAGAAGAAGGTGATATCCCATATTTTCAATCACTCTTTCCTTCTGGTCAATTTCTCCGTCTAAGGCAAAAACCTTTTCCGCCATAGCCACGTCTTTTTTTAATAAAGCTTTAGAGGAAAGGCGGATTGCCTCCTCACACAAACCTCCCATTTTAATTAATTCAATGTGAAGCTCTTCCAGCTGTCTGTCAAATTGTTGTCTCATTTTACCACCCTTTACAATATTCTAATATTGTTTACTGCCCCTGTAACTGAAAACTCTGTCCACTCGCACACATTTACCGCATGGTCGCCGATTCTCTCCAAATATTTTGCAATCATCAGAAAATCAATGGCCTTATCTGATTTACTTCCGTCTTCTCTTAAAAGCTGAACAACTTCTTCCTTTGCCTTGTCAAACAGCTGGTCAATCACATCGTCCATCTTTTCTACTTCCTTAGCTGTCTGAATATCTCTGTTAATAAAGGCCGAAATAGCTGTTCTCAGCATAGCCCTTACATGGTCTGCCATCTCCGGCAGATGTGCAATCACCCGGCACTCTTCCTCGCCGTTAAGATTTAAAGTTAATTCTGAAATATCCGCAGCATGGTCGCCGATTCTCTCCAAATCAGTTACCACCTTTAAGGCTGTAGAAATATGTCTTAAATCACTGGCTACCGGCTGCTGCCGCAGCATTAAACTAAGGCATCTGGTTTCAATGGTTCTCTCCATATTATCCACAGCCCTGTCTCCCTTAATAATCTCCTTAGCCAGCTCACTGTCATTGTTCTGCAAAGCTTCCAGGGATTTCTCAATGGCCCGTTCTGCCATTAAACTCATTTCCTCCAGGCTTTTGTTCAGCTCCTGTAATTCGTTGTTAAATGAAGACCTTGTCGTCATATTATCCTCCTTACCATCAACCAAAACGGCCTGTAATATAATCCTCTGTTTTCTTCTCCTTTGGATGAGAAAACAGTTCTGTAGTAGGCGCGTACTCAATCACCTCTCCCACTAAGAAGAATGCGGTATAATCTGCAATACGCGTCGCCTGCTGCATATTATGAGTTACAATTACAACTGTATAATCCTTTTTCAGCCCATCCATCAGCTCCTCAATCTTTAAAGTTGAAATAGGGTCCAAGGCTGAGGTAGGCTCATCCATTAAAAGTACTTCCGGCTCCACCGCTAAGGCTCTGGCAATACAAAGTCTTTGCTGCTGTCCTCCTGAAAGTCCTAAAGCTGATTTTTTCAGTCTGTCCTGCACCTCATCCCAAAGAGCCGCTCCTTTTAAGCTTTTCTCCACAATCTCGTCCAGTCTGCCCTTTGACTTTATTCCGTGAATTCTGGGCCCGTAGGCAATATTGTCATAAATGCTCATTGGAAATGGGTTGGGCTGCTGAAATACCATTCCCACCTTTTTCCTTAACAATGTAGTGTCCACCATAGGGTCATAAATATTTTCTCCGTCTAACATTACTGTCCCGTCGATTTTTACACCTGGGATTAAATCATTCATACGGTTTAATGTTTTTAAATAAGTAGATTTGCCGCAGCCGGAAGGACCGATAAATGCAGTGATCTTATTTTTGTATATATCTAAATTTACATCTTTTAAAGCATGATTCGTGCCGTAATAAAGATTTAATCCGGAAGTCGAAATTTTTGTTTCCATATTATCCTCCAATTATTTTAGCTTTGTCACATCAAATTTTCCTGTAAGGTACTTAGTTAAAAAGTTAATAGCCAGCACAATTACTAACAGTACAACGGCAATGCCGAATGCCTGGTCATATTTTGCTTTTTGCATGGACAAATAAAGCTGGATGGTCAAGGTTCCGCTGGACTCAAATATCTTTGTAAACAGATTCTTAGGCAGAAGGAAACCGCTTCCTGCAGTAAACAGTAAAGCTGCAGACTCTCCTACAATACGTCCTATAGAAAGAATAACTCCTGTAAGGATTCCCGGCGCCGCGCTGGGAAGTAAAATAGTGCGGATCATATACCACTTAGTAGCGCCGATTCCCAGGGCCCCGGAGCGGTAGCTGTCCGGCACTGTTTTTAATGCCTCCTGAGTGTTTCTGGTAATTAAAGGCAGAACCATTAAAGTCAAGGTAAAGGAACCTGTTAAAATAGAATACCCCAGCTTTAATGTTACCCCGAAAAATACCATGCCAAAAAGTCCGAAAATAATAGAAGGAATACCTGACAAAATTTCTGTGGTAAATTCAATAATTCTTACCAGCTTTCCCGGCTTTGCATATTCGTTTAAATAAATTGCAGAACCAATACCTACAGGGGTGGCGATCACCAAAGTAATCACAATAATATACAAAGTATTTATAATATTTCCTAAAATACCGAACGTACCTTTTCTGGCGCTGGGCACTGTTGTAAGAAACTCTAATGAAATCTGAGGAATTCCCCTGACAAATACATACCCCATAATTCCCACCAGAATAATAATGGCAATAGACGCCGCGCCGTAAATTAACGCCTTTAAAATCTGATCTGAAACCCGGGTTCTTTTATTACAGATGCTGTAGCTGTTATTCATCGCCTTCTCCTCCTCTCTGGAAGATTCTTGTAAGTACAACATTAATGAACATAATAAACGCAAACAGCACAAGTCCGATTGTAAACAGCACCTCCCTGTGCAGGCCCTGGGAATAAGACATTTCCGCTACAATAGCTGTTGTCAGGAAACGCACAGAATTAAATGGAAGAGGAATGTTAACCGAGCTTCCTGATACAAGGCTGATAGCCATGGCCTCTCCAATGGCCCTGCCGCAGCCTAAAACAATGGCAGTTACAATGCCGGATTTTGCAGCCGGAAGAATCACCTTAAAAATCGTTTGAATATGTGTGGCTCCTAAAGCCAAAGAGGAGCTTTTATAATGTTTTGGAACTGCTCTTAAAGCAGATTCACTAATATTAATTACAGTGGGAAGTATCATTAAAGCCAGCACCAAAACTGCCGAGATCAGATTGGCGCCTCCTGTAAATTGGTGGGTAGTAGAGCCGGCAAAAATTTTCAGCTCTAATTTATACATAAGAGGATTCAGAATTAAAATACCTAATAAACCATAGATAACAGAAGGAATGCCTGCTAACAGCTCCACTGCAGGCCGTACAACGCTGGCTAACCTTGCAGGAGCTACCTCAGCCAGAAAAATTGCAGTAAATACGCCAATAGGCACGCCGATTAAAATTGCCAAAAATGTTCCCACTATGGAGGTTAAAATTACATACAAGATACCAAACATAGGAGGATTGCCTGTAGGCTTCCAAATAGGTCCAAACAGGATATCCAGAATTCCCACCTTAAATAAAGCAGGGGTTCCGCTGATAATCATATATACGGTAATGGAGAATACAGCCAGCACAGCAAGACAGGCACAAGCTGTAAAAATAACCTCCGCTCCTTTTTCTACCATAGATTTATTTTTTCTGTTTCCCACTATGGAAAAACTTTTTTCGTGCATAACAATCTCCTTTTGCATTAAAATGAGGACGGCGCAAAATGGATTAGTTTTTCTTTCCTTTTGCGACGCCCTCCATTTTCTTCAGAAGCACCTTTTATTTTGTAGTAATAAGACCTACTGACTGAATCAGTTCATCACCTTCAGCAGAATATACATAATCAAACAGTGCTTTTACTAAATCGCTCTGCTGGTCGATTTCTCCGTTAGTAACCATTACAAATGGACGGCTCAGGAAGTAATCGCCAGATTTAATGTTAGCTTCGTTTGCCTCAACTCCGTCTAAAGTAAATGCTTTTACTGTATCGTCTAAAACATCCAGAGAAACGTATCCAATGGAACCTGGTGTGGAAGCTACCTTAGCCATAACAGCGCCTGTAGAATCCAGCTCGTTGGCATACTTGCAAGCGTCCTCCAGTCCTAAGATCTCCTCAAAAGCTCCTCTTGTACCTGAACCTGCCTCACGGCCGATTACAACGATTGGCTGGTCAGCTCCGCCAAGATCTTTCCAGTTTACAATGTTTCCGCTGTAAATATCGCTTAACTGATCCTTTGTCAGATCTGCTACTGTATTACTTGGATCTGTTACAACTGCAATGCCGTCGATGGCTACAATATTTTCAGCTGCTCCCTTCTCCTTTTCCTCATCCTTTAAGCTTCTGGAAGCATTACCAATATCGCACTGGCCTGCTAAAACTGCCTCAATTCCTGCAGAAGATCCTGTAAATTCAGCCTGTACAGTTACATCTGGATATTTCTCCATAAATGCTTCTGCTAAAGCGTTGGAAAACTTCTCCATGGAAGTAGAACCTGCTAAGGTAATAGAGCCATTTAAATCAGTGGCCTCTGCCTCTGTTTCTCCCTCTGTAGTATCTGCTGCAGCCTCAGATCCTGCTGTCTCAGAGCTTGCTGCTGTTGTTGTTTCATCTGTTGTGTTGGAACCGCAGGCTGTCATCATACCCATAGTCAACACTGCCGCTCCTAAAACTGCTGCTGCCTTCATAAACTGTTTTCTCATAATCTAATC
Organism: Lachnoclostridium edouardi; assembly: GCF_900240245.1. Lineage (GTDB taxonomy): Bacteria > Bacillota > Clostridia > Lachnospirales > Lachnospiraceae > Lachnoclostridium_A > Lachnoclostridium_A edouardi. The sequence continues at coordinate 2,534,462 of NZ_OESQ01000001.1, read as the reverse complement.
CTCTTTTCTTTTTTACCTTGTTTCTATTTTTCCTCAAGCAATTTTTACCTCTGCTTGATTACAGGGCAAGTATAAAATACATAGGCTTTGTAAACTATCACATTTATGTATAATGTTTGTAAAATCTCGGTAAAATATCCCTCTGATTCTAAAAAAACCAGTATTTAAAGGAAAAAAAGAAAGAGAGAGGCCATTGTATTTACAAAAACTTTACAATGACTTCTCTCTATTTTACATTTGATTTTACTTTTATGACTGCCCATTTAAGGTTTCTATAGCCTTCTGAACCTGGTTATCCTCCTCCAGAGAAAACGAGCCTTTTTTAATCAGCTCCTCATCCAGCTCTACCTCCACATCCGGCTCCAGGCCCTTGCCGTGAAGATCAAAACCATTAGGAGTAAAGTAATGGGCCACTGTAACCTTTACAGCAGAACCGTCGGCAAGTGGAAATACATTCTGCACAATTCCTTTTCCAAAGGTAGTTGTGCCTACTAATACCGCCTTGTCATAATCTCTTAATGCTCCTGCCAAAACCTCGGAAGCGCTGGCAGAATTCTCATTTACCAATATAGCTATAGGTATATTCATTTCATGCTCATCCAACACCGGATAGTCTCTGAACTGCTCCTGCCTGCTGCTGTCCACCCTTAGCTTTTTATCCTTTGTTAAATATTCGTCTGTCCCGCCGTCTTTATATTTTGTGGAGACAATGGTGCCTTCAGGCAGAATATAAGCCGCAATGCTGACTGCGCTGTCTAAAACTCCTCCAGGGTTGCTGCGCACGTCAATAATCATCTGCTTCATGCCCTGGCTTTCTAAATCCTCCACTGCCTGAATAAACTGGGCGGCAGTTACCTCCTCAAACTGAGTAATCAGCACATATCCTGTTTGATCTGCCAGCATACTGTGTTCTACTGTAGGAACCTCAATATTTCTTCTTTCCATAGTCAGGTCCACATATTCTCCCTGGGACGCCCTGTAAACATTTACAGTAACCTGGCTGCCCTCGTCGCCTTTAATATGCTCTTTCACAACCAGATCTAATTCCATAGCAGTAATGTCTTCGCCGTTTACCTTATTTAACACGTCCCCTGGCAGCATTCCGGCTTCCGCCGCAGGGCTGCCCTCAAACACTCTGACAACTGTCATCAGACCTGTTTTTAAGTCCTGGCTGATCATAGCGCCAATGCCGCAGTATACTCCCGAGGTGTCCTCCATTAGAATATTAAACTCCTCCGGGGTGTAGTATGTGCTGTAGGGATCTCCCAGGCCATCCATCAGACCTTTATATATTCCGTTTTCCATCTGTTCTAAATCCTGGTCAAAAAGAAATGTCTCTGAAACCAAACCTTCCAGAAGCTGCAGCTTTCCGTCGATCTTTTTATAATCCAGCTTCTGACCATCCTCATCGCCTGAACCTGCCTCCACCATTTCTGTATTAACAGGAGGCATTACCTTTCTTCCAAACATCATCATGCCGGAAGCTGCTCCAATCACTACAAGGCCGGCAAAGGCTGTCACAAGGGCGCCGACCAGGACTCCCTTCCAAAATCTGCTTTTACTATCCAAAATAACTCCTATCCGTCCGCTATGGACTTACATAATTCAGCGGATTTACATACGTTCCGCCTGTGCGGACTCCAAAATGCAGGTGCGGCCCTGTAGAATAACCAGTGGAACCTACCTTGGCAATTACCTGGCCCTGTTTTACCTGCTCTCCCACAGAAGCCAAAAGCTGTGAACAGTGCATATACACTGTGTAAACGCCGCCGCCATGGTTTATCATAATATAATTACCAGCTGAATAGCTGTATGTAGAGATAATTACCTCCCCGGAAGCCGCCGCCAGAATATCAGCCCCTGTAGAAGCCCCAATATCCACGCCTTTGTGGTTAGAAGAAGCTCCCTCTGTGGGAGACTCCCGGTCTCCAAAATTAGAGGTGATGCGGCTGCTGGACGGACAGGGCCATATAAAGCTAATATCTCCAATATTTACTGTATTATACTTTTTTCCCTCTGATTCCGCTTTTTTTCTGGCTTCCTCTTCTTTTCTCTTAATTTCCGCCTCTATCTGCTTAATTTTATCTTCCTGAGCCTTAATGTCCTTTTCGTACTCAGAGATCTGTGATTCTGCTGAAGAAATCTGGCTTTCATAATTTTTCAGCTCTGCGCTTTTTTCATTTACCAGCTTTTCCACAGAATCCTGTTTTGCCTTTGTGGACTCCTGCATTCCTAACAGCTCTTCTCTTTCATATTGAAGCTCTGCCTCTCTTTTCTCCACCATATCCTTAGTCTCTGCATATTCCTGAAGCTTTTCCCGGTCATAAGCGGCAATCTTGGAAACATATTCTGCCCTGCTCATAAATTCTGTAAGACTTCCCGAGGCCATAATCACATCTGCAAAGCTGGTATTTCCTCTCTCATACATATATTTAATCCGCAGTTTCATAGAAGCATACTGATTTGCCTCCACCTGCTTTGCTTCCTCCAGCTGGGCTTTGGTTGCGGAAATATCTGCCTCCTTAGCGGCAATCTGTTTCTCTAAATCAGACAGCTCCTGGCTCAGCGCTTCCAAATTGCTGTCCAGCTGCTTTACATAGGCTGCAGTATCGCTTTTCAGCCCCTCCAGATTCTTTAAGGCGTCCTCCACCTTTTTCTTCTCCTCCTCCAGAGTAGACTTTTTCTTCTCCTCCTCCTGCACCTCTGTTTTAGTTCCATAGACAGGAAACGCCCCCAGAGGAACTGCTGTCAAAATAGCCAAGGCCAGCATCGCCGTCCTCCATCTTTTTCCCTTCATCAGCCTGCCCTCCTATACCTTTAAATGCTTTCTGATTGTAAAGAAGCTGACAAAAAATCCGATTCCCAGACCAAGGCCTAAGGCCACTGCCGCCATGGAGGGAAAAATCTGTTCAATAGGAAGAATATAAAAAATTCCCCCTTCTCCCACAAACAGGCCAAAGTTCTCCGCCGCATACACTGCCGCCTTTTTATATAAAACATACATGCTTCCCAGGGGAACCAAAGCTCCCGCCAGTCCTAACAGCAGCCCCTCCACCACAAAGGGGGCCCGAATCATAAAATTAGTGGCCCCAATCAGCCGCATAATTTCATTTTCGCTTTTTCTGAAAGCAGATGTAACAGAAATAGTATTGCTGATTAAAAATATTGCCACTGCCAGCAGAATTCCAATAATCACAGCTGATAACGCTCCAATCAGCCGGTTAATATTAGTAAATTTTGCCACAATCTCACTGGAATAAATTACATCCCTGACTCCCTGCAGACTTTCTAAATACTGCACAATAGACACCTGGTCCGTAATATCATTTAAATACAAAGTATAAGAGGAAGAACCTGCCAATGGATTGTCCTGGGCAAATCCCTCTGCCAGTTCCTCCATACCCTCAAAATAATCGGCCTTAAAGCTTTCCCAGGCCTCCTCCTCTGAAGTAAACACCATATCCCGAATTTCAGGCCTGGCTTCTATTTCCTGCCCTATAGACTTAATTTCCTCCTCAGTTAAAGCCTCGTCAAAAAATACTGTAATCCCCACCTGCTCCTCCGCAGAATGGGTAATATTTCTCACATTTGCAATTAGTGAGAAAAAGAGGCAAAACAAAAAAATACATGCAGAAATCGTAGCCACAGAGGCCAGGGAGAATAAAACGTTTCTGCATATATTTGAAATTCCTTGTTTCAGGCAATACCAAAATGTGCTAATTCTCATAAGTCAGCCCGCCTTTTTTTGTATCACTGGCCACAGTCCCCTTATCCATGGTAATCACACGTTTCTTCATTCTTTTAACAATCTCCTGACTGTGAGTCACCACAATGACCATAGTTCCTCTGGCGTTAATCTCTTCCAAAAGCCGCATAATCTCTTCTGCATTCTGAGCGTCCAGATTTCCTGTAGGCTCATCTGCCAGCAGAATTTCAGGATCATTGACAAGAGCTCTGGCAATAGCCACTCTCTGCTGCTCGCCGCCGGAAAGCTGATGGGGATAAAACTTGTATTTGGAAGAAAGTCCAACCATCTGCAGAATCTCAGGCACAGAAGATTTAATCTTTCTGGGAGATACGCCGATAACTCTCTGGGCAAAAGCCACGTTTTCAAATACAGTTTTATTTTTCAACAGGCGGAAATCCTGAAAGACTACGCCCAGACGCCTGCGGTATTTGGGCACGTAGCGCCTGGGCATTCTTGTCAAAATAAAATCATTAACAGTTATTTTCCCGTAAGTAGGTTCTGTTTCCTTCAGAAGCAGTTTAATAAGCGTAGATTTTCCGGAACCGCTGCGCCCCACAATAAAAACAAATTCTCCATCCTCGATCTTAATGTTTACATTGCGCAGCGCCTTATTTCCGGCTTTGTAAGTCTTGCTCACGTTGCTTAATTCTATCATTTTAACCTCTGCCTGTTTTAATAATCCAGGCTTTCCATATACTTCATGTACTTCACAACCATTAGGGCAATCTTGAATGTAATCGCGTCCTCAAACACCCTTAAATCCAATCCTGTGCTCTTCTGCAGCTTATCCAGCCTGTAAACTAAAGTATTTCTGTGAATATACAGCTGTCTGGATGTCTCAGATACATTCAGGCTGTTCTCAAAAAACTTATTTATGGTTGTCAAAGTCTCCTCGTCAAACTCATCCGGTGACTTTCCGTCGAAAATTTCTTTTATAAACATCCGGCAGAGAGGCAGTGGCAGCTGATAAATCAAACGGCCGATTCCCAGATTGCTGTATGCCACCACATTCTTATTGCTGTAGAATATTTTTCCAACATCTAAAGCCATCTTGGCTTCCTTATAGGATCTGGATACGTCCTTAATCTCGTTGACAATAGTTCCGAAAGCCACGTGAACCTTTGTCATTGCCTCTGTATTCAGCATATCCAAAATAGTATTGGCCGTCTTTTCCAGATCTTCGTATGTCTCTCCCTGCTTTACCTCTTTGACCAGAATAATGTTTTTCTCGTCCACAGCAGTTACAAAATCCTTAGTCTTAGTGGCAAACAGGCTTCTTACTGTCTCTAAGGCGTTAGAATCCTTGTCATGCTTTGTCTCAATAATAAAGACAACTCTCCGTACATTAGTTTCAATATGAAGCTTCTTGGCTCTGTTGTAAATGTCCACCAGAAGCAGATTGTCCAGAAGCAGATTTTTTATGAAATTATCCTTGTCAAAACGCTCTTTGTATGCAACCAGAAGGTTCTGGATCTGGAAAACAACCAGCTTTCCTACCATATACACATCATCGCTGCTTCCCTTTGCCAACAATATATATTCCAACTGCTGCTCATCCAGCACCTTAAAAAACTGGTACCCCTGAATTACCTGGCTATCTGCCGGAGAATCTACAAACGCAAGAATGGAGCTTTCGTACTCTTCAGCTTCCGAAAATGTGGAAGCCAAAACCTTCCCCTCTGTATCACAGATACAGAAATCAATTCGTGTAATTCCCTTCAACCCTTCAATAGTTGTTTGAAGTATTTGATTTGAAATCATCGCCGCACTCTCCTTTTTTGTAAATTTACCCTGATTTTATATTAATGCAAAAAGCAAAAAAAAGCAAGCAGGTATTGTTCCTGCTTGCAGAATAATTTACAAAGCAATTCCTATTTTTTCCTTTTAAATTATGGATTTTCCCGTGTCCGCGGCAAATATATGAATTTTATTCATATTAATTGCCAGCCTGGCTATATCTCCTGTTCTGGCTGTTTTTCCTTCTGTATCCAGAGCCGTCCACATAGCGTCATCCACTTTAAATTGAATCACAATGCCGTTTTCTCTTTCCTCATACAGCTCTGTCTGTACTTCTATCACATTTTCCTGCTGCTTATCAGCCAGACAGATATCCTGGGCGCGAACCCCTAAATAAACGCTCTTTCCTACATTTTCCTGTAGGGCCAAAGCCGCCCTTTCATCTAAAGTCAGCTTATGTCCGTCAAAGGAAAGAATTACTTTTCCATTTACTTCTTCCACCTGAGCCGCCGCCATATTCATGCGAATGTCTCCTATAAATCTGGCTACAAACTGATTGGCCGGCTGATCGTACAGCTCTTTTGGAGTTCCTGACTGTTGAACTGAGCCTTCGTTCAGCACTACGATCTTAGTTCCCATTGCCATAGCCCGTCCCTGATCCTGAGTGGCATAAATAAATGGAATGTTTAAGCCATTGTACAGAACGTTCATTTTCTCTAATATAAAATCTTTCCATTGGTCAGAAATTTTCACTAAAGGATCGTCCATTAAAAGCACCTTAGGCTGTCTTACAATGGCTCTTGCAACTACTACCTGCAGTTCCTGACATTGATCCAGACTTTCCGGCCTTTTGTTGAGAATCTGTGTGATTTTCATAGTCTCAGCAGTTTCTCTTACCCGCCTGTCCACTTCCTCCTGAGGAATATTCTCCATTTTTAATGCAAAAGCAATATTTTCGTATACATTCATATTAGGATATAATGTATAATTTTGAAAGATCATGGCAACATGCCTGTCCTTTGGCTCTTTTCCATTAACCAGGACTCCGTCTATATAGATTTCCCCTGATGTAGGTTCCTCTAAGCCGGCTAGCATTCTGACTATTAGGGACTTACCGCACTCTGCCGGTCCCGCCAGAACTACAAATTCCTTTTCCTCAATATTTAAATTAAAATCCTTTACTGCCATATGACTGTTTGGGCACTTTTTATTAATACTTACTAATGATAACGCCGACATAATTTTTGTGTCCTCCCCGGAATTCTATTGCTAACATCATAGCATGAAGCGCAAATAATCTTCCATATCTCATTTAAACAAAATAATTTCTAAGGTTTTAGTTATTTTGTATATTATTAAAATATCCACCTCAAAATAACGAATATCCTTCATTTTTCTCTTTTGTTCCTGTATATTTTATATATCGTTTTCTAAAAAGCCTTCTCCAATAACCTCCCTGGCATCTCCAACAATTAAAAATGCATCTCTGTCTATGGAAGCTACAATTTCCTTTACTTCTACAATTTCCTTTTTAGAAACCACGCAAAATAAAACCTCTCTCTCATTTCCCGTGTACATTCCTCTGGCCTGAAGTCCAGTGACTCCGCGGCCCATTCTGTCCATAATCGCATCCGCAATTTCCTTGCTGCGATCTGACACAATATAAGCTGTTTTGGAAAAATGCAGTCCTTCAATTAGACCGTCGGAAATTTTTCCCAGGCAGACCACCGCAATGGCGGCGTAACACGCATACGTCAGACCGAACACAGAAGCTCCCGCCAGCACAATGGCTCCGTCCAGCACTGCCAGCACACGGGCAATAGAATAATGCTTCATTTTTATCTGTATTATGGCGGCCAGTGTATCTGTGCCCCCTGTAGTCGCATGACACAAAAGCAAAATTCCTGTTCCTATGCCTGTAATTACTCCGCCTACTACTGCAGTTAGTAACAGGTCGTCTGTAAATAAGGAGGCATCCGGCAGTATTCCTAAAAATACAGATAAGGCTGCTGTGGCCACCACTGTTCTTTTTACAAATTTCCAGCCTTTTATTTTTACAGAAAAAATAAAAAGGGGAATATTCATCACCGTATTAGTCACCCACAAGGGAACTCCCGCCTGATTTCTCAGAATAATGGCGATACCTGATACGCCTCCTGTTACCAGACCTGCCGGGTCATAAATATTTTTTATGGCAAAGCCTACAATAAACGATCCCAGCAAAATCAGCAGATAATCTGCCAAAGCTCCCTTTTTTACGGCCATTTTTGTACCCCCTTCTATGATGTAAAAAACAGGGGAGCTGCACAAAAGCTGTCCGCCTGTGTGAAACTTCCCCTGGTATACTTATTTCTTCCTTGCCAGCACATTCAGCCACTTTTCACTTCCATGGCTTGAACCCTGCCCTTTATCTTTTGTCTCCCAGATTTTCAACAGCTTGAATCTTCCGGACTCCTTGATTATTCTTTCCATTTCTGCCTCTTCATAGTCGCTAAAATACCGCTCTCCAGAAAATCCCTCAAATTCTCCTTTATGGAATGACATATATACTACGCCATTCTTTTTCAGAGCTTCTGCAATTCTGGTCAGCACATCCTGAATTTCATCCTTTGGAATATGAATCAGTGAAGCGCAGGCCCAGATGCCGTCAAATGCATCGTCAAACTCCATTTGGCGGAAATCCATATGCAGCACTTCCATGTCTGTATGTATTTCAGCCAGCTTGCACATCTCCTCAGAACCGTCCAGAGGAGTAACGTCAAATCCTCTTTCATAAAAGGTCACAGTGTCCCTGCCGGAACCGCAGCCCAGATCCAGAATCGCGTCGCCTTCCTCCAGGCACTCCAGAAACGTCTCCATAATATCGCTCATATCCTGCTCTACTGTATCTTCAAAAATGTTTGAAGCGTACTTATTATAATAATCTAACGAGTCCAAAATGATCCTCCTATACTTTCTCTATGGTCTTCTCCGTGATTTTTACTTTGCCTTCCTTTAGCAAATGGCCGACAGCTCTTTTAAATGCGTTTTTACTCAGATTAAATTCATTTTTAATTATATCAGAAGAAACTCTGTCGTTAAAGGGCAATATTCCTTTATATTCTTCCAATCTGTTCATAATTAAATCTGAGTCTGTGTTAATCTGCACATAAGACTTATCTCTTGGGCTGAGATCCAGCTTTCCGTCGTCTCTTACCTTAATAACTCTGGCCTCAATAATCTCTCCCTCACGATATCTGCAGAACATTTCCCTTTTTGGTATTAAGCCGTAATAGCGGTTGTCTACTGCTACAAAGGCTCCCAGATTTTCATTAATCTCATAAATGGTGCCCTTTACCCAATCATCCTTCTGATAAGGCGCTTCGTTGCTCATATAAGTGTAAACTCTCATAGTTGCAGCTAAACGTCTGCTCTTATCAATATAAAGAGCTACCAGGCATTTTTCACCAGCCTCTACTTTGTGGTTCTGTTCTTTAAATGGCAGCAATAAATCCTTTTCCAGTCCCATATCCAGAAAAGCACCAATTTTTGCCACATCCTTGACTTCCAGGATTCCAACTTCACCTACCTGTAATTTAGGGGTGCCTGTTGTGGCAATCAGACGGTCCTCCGAATCTTTGTAGATAAAAACACTTAATTTATCTCCAATCTTTGTTCCCTGCGGCACCTGTTTTTTGGGAAGAAGAATACTTTCCTCACTATTGACTTCTTCCCCAACATACACGCCGAAATTTTTAATCCGTAAGACCTCTAGAATCTGTACTTTTCCTAACTCTATCATACTTATCCTTTCTGTTTCTGCGCACCAAACCAGACAACAGCGTATATCTCATTTCCTCCCATAAGGATTACAACATAGCCTTCTTCTGTTTTACTGATTCTGGACGAAATGGTATCTCCCAGCACTGCAGCTTTTTTATATTCAATCCGTATTTCAACAATATGAAAACCGTCCGGCAGAAACTCCCTTGCAATTTCAATATACTGGGCGTTATTAACATGGTGGTTCGTATCTATATGGTGTTTGCAGACCAGAACTGGTTCTCCGGTCTGAAATTCTTTTGGTATTTCGATTCTCCTTGGGGCATAATTCATTTTCAGACGCTTTGCGCCCATACTTCCGTACCCCCGGACGTCATCTTCTGTTACCTTCACCGGACGACCTGCCGCCGTATCGAAGAAAAACCAGATGGAATTGGCTCGTACTAGAAAATTTCCTGACTTATCCTGAATTGTAAAATTCCTGTAGCCATATATCCCTTTAAAATCATAGGGCCAGGTACCTATCGTTATCTCCTCCCCCAATCCAGGGTACCTGTCGATGATAATTTGCCAGGAAGACAGCCACCATGCCCGGTTTTGGGATTTCAGATAATCTACGCCCAGCCCCAAATCCTCTGATTGGAAGGTTGAACAATCTTGCAGGTAATTCACAATTCCCGTAACCGACAACATGCCGTTTTCATCCGTTTCGCTATAACGAACGCGGCTGTCAAATGTGTACATAAAGGTTATTTTCCTTTCATTTATAAAGTTTGCCAGACTATAGTATATAGCTTTTTACAGAAATTGTCTAGTGGAACCCTTCATTATATCTGGAAAAAAAACAATTCTTTTATAAATATTGATTATCAGTCTATTTTTTTATATACTTAGCCTAATTGATACACAATATTGTGAAGGAGATTTGTTATGCTGAAAGACGATATGATTATGAAAGCCGGCATTATACATATACTGGATTCTTCTATGGCCATGCCTGTACTGTCTGATTATCCCATTGATTTAGGTTCTGATTTATGTGATTTTTTAAAAGCCCATATTGAAAAATTTACTGAAAGCGACGATATAAAAAACTGCCAATTTTCAGATTCATCTGATATTATGCCAATCATCCGCGATTGTACTCCTGAAAATTTTGTTGACAGCAGTAAGCTGTTGTGTGAAAAATTATTTCAGATTATGAATTCCAACATAGACATTCCCCCGGCTGATGTAGCCGTTATGGTGTTCAGCGTAAAAAGCTGCGATTACTTAGCTATTTTAAAGCTAAACTATAGAACTTCCTATACACACACCACCAGACAGCTGGAAAACGGCAACAGCAATGAAATTATTCTGCATAAATCCCTTCTCCCCACTCAGGGACAAAAGCTTTCTGAGGCATGTGTGGTAGATCTTTCCACCGGGGAGGTGATGCTGACTGAAAAGAAGTATGAGGTCAACGGGGAAAAACGCCTTTATTTTTCCGAGCTTTATCTTCAATGCCACGCTCCTTTATCCCAAAAATCTAAATTAGACATTGTGACAAAGGCAGTGGAACAGATCAATGATAAATATTACGGAAAAGACGACGCTGAGCGGCGAATGGAGGTTAAAAATGTTATCTACCAGGAATTAGAGGAAAACGGAGCGCTTCAGGTTGAATCAATCGGCGAAAAGGTCTTTAAGGACAGCCTGGAAATGCAGGAGGCCTTTTCTGAAAAAATGGAAAAATATAATATGACAACGGAAGTCGTTGAGCCTAAAAGCCAGCGCACCATTAAAAAATTCCAGAAACAGCATCTCACCACTGAAACCGGAATTGAAATTACAATTCCAATGGAAGAATATCAAAACCCAGACCGGGTGGAGTTCATCACAAATTCTGACGGCACTATATCTGTTTTAATTAAAAATATCGGCCGGTTAGACTCAAAATAAAAAAAGTCCCAAACTCCTTGATTTTACAAGGAGTTTGAGCCCTTTTCCTCGCTGGGCTACAAGGATTCGAACCTTGAAAATGACGGAGTCAGAGTCCGTTGCCTTACCATTTGGCGATAGCCCATCAACAACAGTTGCCATTATAATACAGGGAATTTATTTCGTCAAGTATTTTTTCAATTTTTTCTGCAATTTTTCATAAACACTTTTTTTTCTTTTCCACCTGCCTTTTATGTCCGGCTTTTACCCATCGAAAAATATGGGACTGAGTTCTTAGATTTTCATAAATTTCATCTATCTGCTCCTCAGTAAAAACCTTGGGCAAAGGGCGAAGCTTTCTGTTAATTTTCCTGGCGGCTTTTCTGCTGTTGCACACCACAGCTTGATCCCGGCAGCCTTTTATTCTTTTTAACCTGGCCTGATCGTTAAAAATAATCACTGACAAATAAGGGGCCTGGGAATATTCCTTTCCCAAAAAGCCTTTCAGATTCCCAATATGACTTTCATTCTGAAAAATAGGATTATAGAAAGAAAATTTTCTCCCCGGCAGCACATGAGTCCACTGATACTTGTCTCCCCGCCCATAAATCCAGCCCTGATAATTTTTATTTTCAATTACCAGAATCCCTTTTTCATGGATTAAAATAATATCTGTCTCTGTACTTCCCTTCCCGTTCCTCTTAGGAATATAAGCGTTAAATATAAAACGCTTTTTTCCCTTAACCTTTTCTAAAGCCATTGAGGTCTCATATTCCCCTGCCGCTCCCTTATCTTCTTTCACCTTTTTTCTTTTATTTCCTGTTTCCAGATGATATCTGGACCTTCTGTATTTTCTAAAATTATATGTTTTTATATAAAACAGCAGCAAAATCAGCAAAATTGCCGCCCCAAACAGCTTCTCCATATAAATTTCCTTTTGAAGTTTTATTTTTTATTTTCTATGAAATAAAAAAAGTCCCAAATTCACTGCATATACAATGAATTCGAGGCTTTTTTACAGCTGGGCTACAAGGATTCGAACCTTGAAATGACGGAGTCAGAGTCCGTTGCCTTACCATTTGGCGATAGCCCATTACAACAGCAGAATTCATTATAGCGAAAAAAGCTCATTTGGTCAAGTACTTTTTCAATTATTCTCAGATATATTCTGAGATTCTATATTCTCTGTATTTTCCGGGCTGTGGGGCTCATCTGCCTCTGTCAAATCAGCTTTCGTCTCCTCTGTCTCTTTCTCAGTTTCCTCATTTTCTGAAGAAGGCTCCTGCTCCTTGCCGGACTCCTCCTCAGTCTCCTTTGCAGGTTCTGTTTCTAAAGTGCTCTCCTGACTGCTCTCCTCTGTGGTTTCCCCAGATGATTCTTCTGTAGACTCTTCCTCTGTGGTTTCCTCTTCTGTGGCAAAGTCTGAAATCACCGGAGTTTCAAAGGTGCCTGTCACATTCATAGGCTTTCCGCCATCCTTTTGACGGATTCCGCCTAAGGTAAATTTATATGTCTTTCCGCCGTCCAGGCCGTCTACCAGTACCTGACAATAGTCAGAATATGTTTCTTCAATAAGAGCGGCATAGCTTTCCCCGTTCTCTCCTCTGATGCTCACGGAAGCATCCTTCCATTTTACATTAGATGTAAAATATATAGTAAGAATATTATCTTCAAAATCCACAAAATCTATTTTTATTTTATTATCAGCGCCTTCTTCCACCTCAGTTTCCGGTTCTGTAGCTGCAGTTGTTTCCTGAACAGTGGCAGCGCTTGTTTCTTGGCTTTCCTCTGTGACTTCAGCAGAAGTGCTTTCTTCTGTGCTGGTTTCTGTCTCCTCAGTGCTGCTTTCTTCTGTAACAGGCTCATATTTTTCCGTCCGCTCCCCTAAATTGTAGGATTGCTCTGCAATATAAGCCGCAATTTCCTCCATAGTCATAGGCGCTAAAACATCCATATCCTCCATAGTCAGTTCTTCATTCTGACTGATCAGCTCATTTAAAAAATAAGCCTTTCCATAGGATACGCCGTACTCCTGAGCCAGCTGCTTTACTTCGTCCTTTTCAATTACCTGCTGGTCATATACTACTGCCTCCACCTGATTTTCCTGAAGAGACTGCTCTATATTTCCCACCACCTCAGAGCGGAGAACGTCGGCTTTGGAAATACTGTCGTTTGTGACTGTAACTAAAATAGCATTGTCCAAATCATCTAAAAATCCATTTGTGACCATAGAGCCAATAACAGCGTTTACCGCAATATTTAAGTCTACGCCCTTTAACTCCATGCCCTCCAGTATTTCTACTGCATCGTCATTTAAGGGAACTGCATTCAGCACCTTATTTTTTCTGTTAATAGACAGCTCCACGCTGGGGTTTACATCTATTCCAATAATTGAATCAATTTTTCCGTTTCTGTAAACATTGTATCCGGCGCCGCTTCCAATAATCACACATAAACATGCGGCGGCGGCAAGGCTCCAGTTTCTGAAACGTATTCTGGAATGCGCAGGGCTTTCCCTGTCATAACCTTCCAGTATGTTTTTCTCCTGAGGTGTCGTCAAATCAATCCTGGCAAGTACGTCAGGAGTCAGCCCATTTATGGCAGACTTCAGGTGTTGTTCAATTTCTTTCCGCTTCAATGGTCTCACTCCTTTCCAAGATAATTTTCTAACTTCTTCATAGCGCGGTTATATTTAGACAAAACAGTAGCCAAAGGCATACCAAGGCTGGCTGCAATCTCCCTGTGTTTCATTCCCGCGGAAGCATGAAGCAGCACAATCTGTCTTTCTTCTTCTTTTAATATCTGTAAAGCTGCCTGTAAAGCCAGCCTGTCAGCAACATTTTCCAGCTGAGGACAGAATTCTCCCATCTCGCCCTCTACTAAATCGTCCAGACCAATATCAGCCATATGCTTTTGGTCACGGAATTTCATATAACAAAGATTCCTGGCAATGGTAAACATCCATGCAAGAGGCTTCCCCTGAGCCTTGTATAAGGCCGCAGAAGTCCAAACCTTCAGATATACTTCCTGCATAAGCTCTTCTGCATCCTGAGGATTCTTTACAATAGACAATATAAAACTGTACATAGTTTTGTCAGTGTTTTGATATAAGTTTCTAAACGCCTCTTCGTCCCCAAGCCCTACCTTTAACAGCAGTTCTTCGTCTGTCTGTACTGCCGGCTTTTCTGCCTGGTTCATTAAAGCCATAAAAAGCATGGTTTTTACCCCTTCATAAACTTAATGCAATATTCGTCCAACTTATTGCATAATTCTGGTGTTTTTTTAAGTCTCCGCACAAAAACTGCCTTCCATATGGAATACGCAGCAGCATCTGGGATCTTCCTTTTTCACTTGCTCCATCACTTTCATTCCCAGCTGATTTTTCATGTCCTCCGTATAATCTCTGGGCACTACTAAATCAAAAATTAAATTCATTTGCTGCTCTCCGTCCACCATGCGGAAATCGTGAAGGCTAAGTCTGGAATCTAAATTATCCAGAATCTCCTCCACCATTTTTTTGTATTTCATAACCTTAGTATTGTTCACTTCTATTGGATCCATGTGGATAACAAGAAACAAATTTTTTTCTCTTAATGCGTCCCGTTCAATTTTGTCAATAATTTCATGGGAAATTTCCACATCTACATCTCTGGGCACTTCAGCGTGAATAGAAGCCATACTTCTGGAGGGACCATAATTGTGAATAATCAGATCATGGCTCCCCACAATTCCGTCATAGCTTTCCACAAATCTGCTGATTTCCTCGTAAACCTCCGGATCAATGGCCTCCCCGATTAAAGGAGCTAGAGTGTCCTTTGCAATATTAAGGCCGGCAATCATAACTACTACAGAAACTATTAATCCTACAATTCCATCCAGATTTAAACCCCAGATGCCAAAAATAACAAGGGAAACCACTGTTGCCGACGTGGTCATCATGTCTCCCAATGAATCTGCCGCAGTAGCCATAAGTACTTTAGAGTCAATTTTTCTTCCCAGTCTTGTATTAAACAAACCCATCCACAGCTTAACCCCTATAGACAGCAGAAGAATCACAACAGATATGCTGCTAAATGTCATAGGCTCAGGAGTTCTGATCTTCCCTATAGATGTTTTAAACAGTGAAAATCCTACCTGGATTACTAAAAAGGCCACAATAAAAGCAGATATATATTCTATTCTTCCATGGCCAAAGGGATGGTGATCATCCGCCGGCTTTTGAGCCATTTTGACGCCTATAAAGCTGATAATGGATGAAGCTGCGTCAGATAAATTATTGAAAGCGTCCGCCATAACGGAAATACTGTTGACCATAAGTCCTATCATCAGCTTTGCGCCAAATAAAAGTATATTGCAGCAAATTCCCACAACACTTGCTAAGTATCCGTATCTGGCTCTTACCTCTGTGTTTTGAGTGTTCTCATAATCCTTTATAAAATGTCTTACTAAAAACTCTGTCATAAATCCTCACTCTCTAATTTTCTTCATAAGACACACTTACTAAAGCCAGCCCCTCCGGCGGAGCTGTAAAACCTGCGTTTTGTCTGTCCCTGGTTTCCAGGATCTTTTTTATATCAGAAACAGGCCTTTTTAAAAGGCCTATTTCAATTAAGGTTCCCGTCATAATCCTAACCATGTGATATAAAAAACCGCTGCCGCAAAAGGCTATGCGCACCAGCCCATCCTGCTCCTCTATGTGAATCCAGTATATTGTGCGCACAGAGGACTTTTTCATCCTTTTATTAGAACAAAATCCTAAAAAATCATATTCCCCTGTCATCAGCTTTGCCGCCTGCCGCATTTTGTTTAAATCCAGGCTTTGCCCCAGTCCATACACATACTTTCTTTGAAAAACATCCTTTTTTTCTAGGGTGTCCACAGTATATCTATAAATTTTTGAGACAGCATTTAACCGGCTGTGGAATCGCTCCTTGGCCCTGCTTATCTCCAGCACCTTAATATCCTCCGGCAAATATCTGTTTAAGTAAGAGAGCACCTGGTCCGGATAATATTCTTCAGACAGCTTAAAATTTGCAGTCTGTCCCTCCGCATGTACGCCGGCATCTGTTCTGCCGGCTCCGTGAACCTCCACCAGCTGCCCTGTCATTTTCTCCAAAACACTCTCTAGCTTTCCCTGTATTGTCTGGCTTGTATTCATTTGTTTCTGCCAGCCGTCATACCGGCTTCCGTCGTACTGAAGAATAATTTTTAAATTCTGCACAAGCCTCTCCTTTTATTTTATAATATATTTTCCAGCTATTTCCTCTAACTCCTTCTGATGATCCGGGAACCACTGCTCAAATACCATGCCTGCCTGGCTGATCTTTTCTCCTAATTCCTTCATAAATCCTGGAATATTAGCTGCCAGTATCTGTCCCAGCTCTTTTCCGAACCTTTCCTGCCCTTCCAGATCACAGCCCCCTACAAACAGCACAAAAGCCGGCTGAGGAGTTTTATCCACCATCTTTACTCCGCCTCTGAAACCAATTTTTCCTATTTGGTGAGTTCCGCAGGAGGATGGACAGCCGGAAATATGAATTACCGGAAGCACTCCGTCCTCAAATCCCCAGGTTCTCTCTTCCTCCACTAAGGCAGACAAAAGCTTTTGGGAATCCCCTACCCCTACCTGGCAAATAGAAGAGCCAATACATGCCACTGAGGTTTCAAACTCATTTTGCGCTCCATCCTGTGTGGCTTTTAAAACTGCCTCAGCCTCCTCTGCAGTACAATTAATAATGTAGAGAGTCTGGTCCGGAGCAATTCGCAGTTCTATTTGATCCATATTTTTTACAGTCTCATAAAGCTGTCTGAACTTTTCCGGAGCCGGCGTTCCTGCTATTGGATGGTAAACAACTGTATATAAACCTGGCTGTTTCTGCTTTATTACTCTTTTCTGGTCTGCAAAGATCTGGCCCTTTCCAGCCTTTGTAATAGGAGTTTCAGATACTTCTATTTTCAGTTGGTCTTTTTCCTCCTCATAAACCTTATCTAACTTTTCCAGGAAAGCTGCCTTGTATCCTTCTGTCCCCAAAGTATCCTGCATAAACCTGGTTCTGGCCTTTCCGCGATTTTCATAGTTTCCATAAGCCATAAAAGTCTCCGCCATAGCCTTAATATAATAAAGTATTTCAGAAGGCTCCACGCCCTTTTTCACACACACACCCATTTTAGGGGAATTTCCCAAACCGCCGGCGCTGTACACGTCAAATTTTCCTTCTGGTGTTGCCGCAAATCCTAAATCCCTGAAGGTAGCGTGGCTTTCGTTGGCAGGAGTATTGGAAAATACTATTTTCAGCTTTCTGGGAAGCTTTATCTTAGTAATAAATCCCATGGCGTACTGAGCCGCCGCCTCCCCATATGGAGTCACGTTAAAGTACTCTCCTTCTTCTACGCCGGTTAAGGGGGACATCATTACATTTCTGGGGAAATCTCCGCCGCCTCCCCATGTTAAAATCCCTACATCTATAGCTTTCTCCATAATCTGACATACGTCTGTACCATTCAGATTATGAAGCTGCACTGTCTGGCAGGTAGTTAAATGCACCTTATCAATATGATATTCCTCAATCATATCTGCTATAAATTTCAATCTTTCCTTTGTCAGCCGTCCCCCAGCCATGCGCAAACGCAGCATACTGGCCTTTCCGCCTTTCTGGGCATAGCTTCCAAATCTTCCTGAAAATCCTTTATATTGTTTTGCATCAATCTGACCAAGATAAAACTTCTCTGTCTCCCTCTGAAAATCCTTTAATTCCTCCCTAAAGGTGTCTGCGTAGCTATTTATTTCCATTTTATTTTCCTCTCTTTCAGCTCTTCATGCAGATAAAACCTAACAGCATTCTCCTATTCTCAGAAGCTGTTAGGTTTTATGTTTATTTTGCATATACAGCTTATTATATTACAATTTCTCTTGAAACACAAGAAAAAGAAGCTGTCGCCAGCTTCTAATCTTCATCTTCAGTATATTTTATTACATCAGTTACACCGCACTTAAACATATTGCACAGGTCATTAAGCGTATTCAGAGTAACACTTCTGTCATGTTTTAAGTTATCTAACATGCCCCTACTCATCTTATAGTGATAAATTAAGTCATATGTTGTTATGTTTTTTACTTTCAGTGTTTCCCATAACGGTTTAAATGTTATCATACGCTCATCCTCTAAGATAAATTTAGAAATGTCTTCAAGTGTATTCAAATTAAACACAACAAAAAAACGGAGAACCTACGTATTTACTAGATTCTCCAGCTATTAGAAAGAGCGCGAGACGGGATTCGAACCCGCGGCCCCCACCTTGGCAAGGTGGTGCTCCACCACTGAGCCACTCGCGCATATACATCGGGGTGACAGGATTCGAACCTGCGACCTCCTGGTCCCAAACCAGGCGCTCTAGCCAAGCTGAGCCACACCCCGTCATCACCGTATTAACTTATTTTATTATCAGATATTCACATACCCTCAAAACCACATATTGATTACTTCATCCGCTTCTACCTTAACCTTCTGGTTAAGCCCTCGACCTATTAGTAACGGTCAGCTACATACATTACTGTACTTCCACCTCCGCCCTATCTACCTCGTCGTCTTCAAGGGGTCTTACTCTTGCGATGGGATATCTCATCTTGAGGGGGGCTTCACGCTTAGATGCCTTCAGCGTTTATCCCGTCCCGGCTTGGCTACTCTGCCATAGGCCTGATACCTAACAGATCCACCAGCGGCCAGTCCATCCCGGTCCTCTCGTACTAAGGACAGCTCCTCTCAAATATCCTACGCCCGCGCCGGATAGGGACCGAACTGTCTCACGACGTTCTGAACCCAGCTCGCGTACCGCTTTAATGGGCGAACAGCCCAACCCTTGGGACCTACTTCAGCCCCAGGATGCGATGAGCCGACATCGAGGTGCCAAACCACTCCGTCGATGTGAACTCTTGGGAGTGATAAGCCTGTTATCCCCAGGGTAGCTTTTATCCGTTGAGCGATGGCAATCCCACTTTATACCACCGGATCACTAAGTCCTACTTTCGTACCTGCTCGAGCCGTCACTCTCGCAGTCAAGCTCCCTTATGCCTTTGCACTCTTTGGATGGTTTCCAACCATCCTGAGGGAACCTTTGAGCGCCTCCGATACCCTTTCGGAGGCGACCGCCCCAGTCAAACTCCCCACCTGACATTGTCCCACCACCGGCTTACGGTGGCTGGTTAGAAACCCAATAACGCAAGGGTGGTATCCCAACAGCGGCTCCAGAAAGACTGGCGTCCTTCTCTCTTTGCCTCCCACCTATCCTGTACATGCATTACCGAATCCCAGTATCAAGCTGGAGTAAAGCTCCATGGGGTCTTTCCGTCCTGGCGCAGGTAACCAGCATCTTCACTGGTATTTCAATTTCACCGGGGGCATTGTCGAGACAGCGCTCAAATCATTACGCCTTTCGTGCGGGTCGGAACTTACCCGACAAGGAATTTCGCTACCTTAGGACCGTTATAGTTACGGCCGCCGTTTACTGGGGCTTAGATTCAAAGCTTTGGTTTCCCTAACCTCTCCTCGTAACCTTCCAGCACCGGGCAGGCGTCAGCCCATATACTTCACCTTTCGGTTTTGCATAGACCTGTGTTTTTGCTAAACAGTTGCTTGAGCCTATTCTCTGCGGCCACTTCTCAGTGGCACCCTTTCTCCCGAAGTTACAGGGTCATTTTGCCGAGTTCCTTAACAATGCTTCTCCCGCCGGCCTTAGGATTCTCTCCTCATCCACCTGTGTCGGTTTACGGTACGGGTACAATATATGCTATAGCGGCTTTTCTTGGCAGCTGGAATCACATACTTCACTACTCTTGTTCGCTACGCGTCACGTATTCGGATTGTATGGCGGATTTGCCTTCCATACTCCTACCTCGCTTGCCCCGGTCTTCTCATTCCCGGGTTATCTTATCCTTCTGCGTCCCCACAGTTCTGATATATTGCAGTACAGGAATCTCTACCTGTTGTCCATCGACTACGTCTTTCGACCTCGCCTTAGGCCCCGACTTACCCAGAGCAGATCAGCTTTACTCTGGAAACCTTAGATATTCGGCCTGGAGGATTCTCACCTCCATCTCGCTACTCATTCCGGCATTCTCTCTTCTTATACGTCCACAGCTCCTTTCGGTACTGCTTCTCCCATATAAGAATGCTCCTCTACCAATGTACCTTAGTACATTCCTAAGCTTCGGTGGTGTGTTTCAGCCCCGGACATTTTCGGCGCAGGACCTCTCGACTAGTGAGCTATTACGCACTCTTTGAATGTGTGGCTGCTTCTGAGCCAACATCCTAGTTGTCTTTGAAATCCCACATCCTTTTCCACTTAACACACACTTGGGGACCTTAGCTGTAGGTCTGGGCTCTTTCCCTTTTGACTACCCAACTTATCTCGTGCAGTCTGACTCCCGTACATCATCTTCTCGGCATTCGGAGTTTGATATCTCTTGGTAAGCTTTGACGCCCCCTTAAGAATTCAGTGCTCTACCTCCGATAGACTAATACGAGGCTAGCCCTAAAGCTATTTCGAGGAGAACCAGCTATCTCCGGGTTCGATTGGAATTTCTCCCCTATCCACACCTCATCGCCACCCTTTTCAACGGATGTGCGTTCGGTCCTCCATCTCCTTTTACGGAGACTTCAACCTGGACATGGATAGGTCACCCGGTTTCGGGTCTATTCTCACTGACTCTTCGCCCTTTTAAGACTTGGTTTCCCTTCGGCTCCGCACCTTCAGTGCTTAACCTTGCCAGTAAAAATAACTCGCCGGACCGTTCTACAAAAAGTACGCGGTCGCACTTTAACGTGCTTCCACAGCTTGTAAACACAGGGTTTCAGGTTCTCTTTCACTCCCCTCCCGGGGTCCTTTTCACCTTTCCTTCACAGTACTATGCGCTATCGGTCACTAAGGAGTATTTAGCCTTGGGGGGTGGTCCCCCCGACTTCCTGCAAGGTTCCACGTGTCTCGCAGTACTTTGGATCCCGCTCGCTGCCTATCATTTTCACGTACGGGGCTTTCACCCTCTCTGGCTGGCCTTCCCAGGCCATTCTGTTAATGAATTGGCTCACTTATTGCGGTCCTTAACCCGGCCATGCTCGCACGGCCGTTTAGGCTCCTTCCATTTCGCTCGCCGCTACTTTGGAAATCGAGTTTTCTTTCTTTTCCTCGCCCTACTTAGATGTTTCAGTTCAGGCGGTTCCCGACGTATGGCTATGGATTTACCATACGACGACTGAGGTCTTCTCAGCCAGGTTTCCCCATTCAGATATCTCCGGATCTTTGGATATTTGCTCCTCCCCGAAGCTTTTCGCAGCTTATCACGTCTTTCATCGGCTCTTAGTGCCAAGGCATCCACCCTGTGCTCTTATTAGCTTAACCAGTTGACTTTCGCCTGCGGGTGCTGGCTACTCATCGGAAACATATAGCGTTATGTTCCTGGTTCTTGGTTGTTTCTTGGTTCCGTATCTTTCGATACGGCCTCGGATGTCTTGATATTTGTCTTCTTCTCTTCCTTCCTTTTCTTTCCGGAAGAGTCGACTCTATCTTTTCTTCAATATGTGGTTTTCAAGGTACGTGCGGTATCTTACATCTTACAGCTAACTTTCAGTCTGCCGCTTCTCTGTTTGATACCTAGTGGAGATGGAGAGATTCGAACTCTTGACCCCCTGCTTGCAAGGCAGGTGCTCTCCCAACTGAGCTACACCCCCAGAATAATCCGGCAGCCACCTACTCTCCCATATCGTCTCCAATATAGTACCATCGGCCGCTTTGGTCTTAACCTTCGTGTTCGGGATGGGTACGGGTGTTTCCCCTAAGCGCATCGCCACCGGAATCTTTTTCGTGTCCTTGACTTGAACACTAAACAGTATATAAAACCCTTACTTACCTTTTCCGTTTTAGTTGGATTGCTCCAAACGAAATCAGTTCTTCTTCCTTAGAAAGGAGGTGATCCAGCCGCACCTTCCGATACGGCTACCTTGTTACGACTTCACCCCAGTTATCGGTCCCGCCTTCGGCAGCTCCCTCCTTTCGGTTGGGTCACTGACTTCGGGCGTTACTGACTCCCATGGTGTGACGGGCGGTGTGTACAAGACCCGGGAACGTATTCACCGCGACATTCTGATTCGCGATTACTAGCGATTCCAGCTTCATGTAGTCGAGTTGCAGACTACAATCCGAACTGAGACGTTATTTATGAGATTTGCTCCCCCTCACAGGTTCGCTTCCCTTTGTTTACGCCATTGTAGCACGTGTGTAGCCCAAATCATAAGGGGCATGATGATTTGACGTCATCCCCACCTTCCTCCAGGTTATCCCTGGCAGTCTCCCTAGAGTGCCCATCTTACTGCTGGCTACTAAGGATAAGGGTTGCGCTCGTTGCGGGACTTAACCCAACATCTCACGACACGAGCTGACGACAACCATGCACCACCTGTCTCCTCTGTCCCGAAGGAAAGGCACCGTTACGTACCGGTCAGAGGGATGTCAAGACTTGGTAAGGTTCTTCGCGTTGCTTCGAATTAAACCACATGCTCCACCGCTTGTGCGGGTCCCCGTCAATTCCTTTGAGTTTCATTCTTGCGAACGTACTCCCCAGGTGGAATACTTATTGCGTTTGCGGCGGCACCGAAGAGCTTTGCTCCCCGACACCTAGTATTCATCGTTTACGGCGTGGACTACCAGGGTATCTAATCCTGTTTGCTCCCCACGCTTTCGAGCCTCAACGTCAGTTACTGTCCAGTAAGCCGCCTTCGCCACTGGTGTTCCTCCTAATATCTACGCATTTCACCGCTACACTAGGAATTCCACTTACCTCTCCAGCACTCTAGTTTAACAGTTTCCAAAGCAGTCCCGCGGTTGAGCCCCGGGCTTTCACTTCAGACTTGCTATACCGTCTACGCTCCCTTTACACCCAGTAAATCCGGATAACGCTTGCCCCCTACGTATTACCGCGGCTGCTGGCACGTAGTTAGCCGGGGCTTCTTAGTCAGGTACCGTCATTTTCTTCCCTGCTGATAGAGCTTTACATACCGAAATACTTCTTCACTCACGCGGCGTCGCTGCATCAGGGTTTCCCCCATTGTGCAATATTCCCCACTGCTGCCTCCCGTAGGAGTTTGGGCCGTGTCTCAGTCCCAATGTGGCCGGTCACCCTCTCAGGTCGGCTACTGATCGTCGCCTTGGTAAGCCGTTACCTTACCAACTAGCTAATCAGACGCGGGTCCATCTCATACCACCGGAGTTTTTCACACTGTGCCATGCGGCACTGTGCGCTTATGCGGTATTAGCAGTCATTTCTAACTGTTATCCCCCTGTATGAGGCAGGTTACCCACGCGTTACTCACCCGTCCGCCGCTCAGTCAATAAAACTTCCATCCGAAAACTTCCGCTTTATCGCTTCGCTCGACTTGCATGTGTTAAGCACGCCGCCAGCGTTCATCCTGAGCCAGGATCAAACTCTCATGTTCAATGGTTTGACCGGTTCAAAACTTAGCTTGGCTAATTTTTTTACCGTTATTTACTATGGTTTTTGTTCTGAATTCTTTTTAAACTCAAGGTCTAAACCAGACCTTATTTTTTAAAGAAATTTCAGGGTTTTACATACTGTTTAATCTTCAATTCTCAAGGTGCTTTTGCTTGTTGCTCTCAGTTGTCTTTCTCAGCAGCAACTCTCATATCTTATCACAAGCAATCCGCTTTGTCAACAACTTTTTTACTTTTTTTGAATTTCTTTTTTTCAAAAGACTTTCTTGTTTTGCCTGTTTTCTTGAGGCGAGTATTATAATATCAAACCCCTCGACAAAAGTCAACAGCTTTTTTCAATTTTTTTCCAAAATATAAAAAAACCTAAAAACAGTAAAATCAGGCCCTGTGCAAACTCAAGTAAAAACAAGGTTTTACTGTTATGCACGCAGGCCTGATCTTTACTTTTCTCTGATTAGGCTTTGCCGTCCAGGCTGAACCAGAAGTCCACTCCACCTTCTGTATTTGTAATGCCGCATGTTTTATTATGAGAATCCATAATTGCTTTTACAATAGAAAGGCCAATGCCGCTGCCTCCATACTCTCTGGTCCTGGCCTTATCCACCTTATAAAATTTCGTCCACAGGTTAGGAATATCTTCCTCTGGAATATGCTGGCCAGTATTATAAACATGGACGTAAACATTTTCATCCTGCCGTTCCAGCCAAATGCGGATTTTCTTTTCTCCCTCTACATGATTCAAGGCATTGTTCAGATAATTTGTCACTACTTCTTCTATTTTAAATTCATCTGCCCAAACTGGTACCGGGCCCTGAGCCTCAAACTCCACCCGAGCTTCGTGCTGCTGAATTAAAATATCAGCTGATGATAAGACGCCTCTGATTAGTTCCACAATATCAAAGCATTCCATTACCGGAGTATTATCTCCAAACTCCAAAGCCGCCAGGTCTAACAGCTGACGGACCATTTTATTCATCTTATTGGCTTCATCAACAATTACACCACAGTAGTAATCTCTGCTTTCCGGGTCCTCGCACATGCCTTCGCTTAATCCTTCTGCATATCCCTGAATCAATGCAATCGGTGTTTTTAGCTCATGGGAAACATTAGAGATAAATTCTTTTCTCATTTCATCAATCTGTATTTTTTCATTAATATCCTTTTGCAGCTGATTATTAGCAGATTTTAATTCCCCAATGGTTTCCTTTAGCCTGTCGGAAAGCACATTCATATTTTGGCCTAAAATGCCAATCTCATCTTTTCCCTTTCCCGTATATTTAGCGTCAAAATCCAGATGGGACATCTGCACAGATAATTTTGACAGCTGCTGAATCGGGGAGGTAATCTGACGTGTAACAAAATAGATAATTACACAGCTGATTAACAAGGCTGCAGCGCCTACATAAGCCAAAAAGCGATTAGAAATAGCCACGCTTTCCCAGATGCTAGCCACAGGTGTGGATATCATTACCATAGTGCTTTCATCTGAAAAATATCCCAGACACTCCAGATATGCTGTCTCTAAGCGAGGATTAAAGCTGCGCCTTACCAGATAATTGTCTTCCTTTTCTAGTATTTGATATTTCTCTTTTACAGCAGTTCCATCCCAGGCTTTTAATAATCTGTCTGTGAGAAATTCTCTGTCTCTGGCTGAAGAAATAAGAACATTACCTGTTGTGCTGTCCATGATTATAATAGTAGTGTTATACTTCTCCCCAAATTCCTGACAGATATTAGACAGCTCGTCCGCGTCGTCGCCTTCTGAATATGGTCCTGTAGGCACCTTTCCATTTAAAAGCACATTGTCAATTTGTTCATAAGCGTCCACCAGAATTTTAACCTTGTCCTGAGTATAAAAGCTTTCTAACAGCCAGGTATTCACGCCCCAAATGGAAAATAGGATCACTGCTGTTAAACCTGCAAAGGTTAAAGTAAATCTGGTGCGTATAGAGGGCCTCATTCTCCCACCTCAAATTTGTACCCCATTCCCCATATAGTTTTAATATACTCTCCCTTGCTCCCCAGCTTGCTGCGCAGCTTCTTCACATGGGTGTCTATTGTTCTGGCATCGCCAAAATAATCGTAATTCCATACATTATTTAATATTTTTTCTCTGGATAATGCAATTCCCTGATTATCTACAAAATAGCTAAGCAGCTCAAATTCTTTATAACTAAGGTCTACAGGCTTTCCGTCAATTGTCACCTGATGAGCAGCCTTATCTATCACAATGCCGTTTACCTCCGTCACTCCTTCTGAGGTCATATTGCTTCTTCTTAGCAAAGCTTCTACTCTGGCCACTAATATTTTAGGGCTGAAAGGTTTGGAAATGTATTCATCCACTCCCAGATCAAAGCCCTGCAGCTCGTCTCTTTCCTCGCTTTTTGCAGTCAGCATAATAATAGGCACCTGAGAATACTTTCTGATGGTTTTACATACCTCCCAACCATCCATTTTAGGCATCATAACATCTAAAATCAGTAAGTCTATATCCTTCTGGCTGAAAAATATATCTACCGCCTCTTCTCCGTCTTTTGCTTCTATTACATTAAAACCTTTTATGGTCAAAAAGTCTTTTACCAGTTTTCGCATTCTGGCTTCATCATCTACAACTAAAACCTTTAATGAATCCATAGGACTTCACCAGCCTTTCTATATTATAAGTATTTTCAAAATATATAAGCGTATTTTAACAAATCATTTTGAAGAATTCCACATTTTCACACTTATTTCATACTTTATTCTATAAAAGTATGCACTCTCTCCACAAAAAGCAGGCGACAAAGTTTCCTATAGATAAAAACAAGGCCCTTCCCATTCTGGGAAAGAGCCTTATATTTATAATGGGTTTTGTTTTGATCAGGTATGATCAGGTAATAGGCGCCGGGTTGAAGATGCACAAATCATTGTGTAATTTGTATTTCTCTGCAAAGCTTTGCTTTCTGCCGCTGGCTACGTCAACAATTTCCATAAACAGCTGTCTGCCTACAGATTCAATGGTTTCCTCTCCTGTTGCAATAGGGCCGGCGTTTATGTCGATTAAGTCCTGCCACATTTCTTTCATGTCGTTTCTGGAACATACTTTTATCACCGGAGCAATAGCCAGTCCGTAAGGAGTTCCTCTTCCTGTCATAAATACCTGCAGGCCAATGCCGGAAGCCAGCTGGCAAGGTCCGCAGACAATATCGCTGGCCGGTGTGGCAGCGTAAATCAAACCTTTTTTAGATGGCTTTTCAGCCGGAGACAGTACCTCTACAATAGGTGAGGTTCCTGATTTAGCAATAGAACCCATAGCTTTTTCTACAATGTTTGCCAAACCGCCTTTTTTATTTCCCGGAGTTGGGTTAGCGCTTCTGTCTACCTGCCCCTCATCCAGATAATGATCGTACCATTTCATTTCAGCAGCCAGCTTTTTCTCTACCTCTTCGCTGACGCATCTTTCTGCCAAAAGATAAACTCCGTCTCTTACTTCTGTTACCTCTGAAAATAAAACGGTAGCTCCGCCCTTTACCAGCATGTCTGCCGCATAACCTGCAGACGGATTTGCTGTAACGCCTGAAAATGCGTCGCTGCCGCCGCACTGCATACCAATAAGCAGGTCTGACAAAGGCAGTTTTTCTCTTTTTCTTTCATTTAATATAGCCAGCTTTTTATCTGCCATTTCCATTAAAGCCTGTACCATAGCGTCAAAGCCTTTTTGTTCCTGAAGCACAATTACGTTTTCCGGGCTGATATCCCCTTCCTCCAGAAGCATTTCCACTGTCAGTTTTTCGCAGCCTAAGCTGACTACCATCAGCTGGCCTCCAAAGTTAGGATGCTTTGCCAGATTTCTCAAAGCGCGAATAGGAATTTTAGCTTCCGGCGCATTAATCGCTACGCCGCAGCCATATGCATGGTTAACAGGCACAATATCATCTACATTAGGATACTTGGGAAGCAGCTCCTTTTTCATTTTTTCTACAGCTACATTAAGAACGCCTGTTACGCACTGTACAGTAGTGCTGATTCCTAAAATATTTCTGGTGCCTGCAGGACCTCCCCATGGATTTACATATCCCTCCCAGTAATCTACCGGCGGGTCAGGAAGGTTTGTCACAATATTAGTGCCGAACTCCATATTGTCCACATCCGGAGGCGTAGGCAGCTTCAGCATAAATTCATTAATCCAATCTCCTTTTTGAATAGGCTCAATAGCATATCCTAATACTACGCCGTATCTCACAACCGGGCCGTCCTTTGGGATATCACAAAGGGCTATTTTGTGGGCCTGCGGAATGTCGTGGCGAGTAATTACGCCTTCCATCACCTGTGTTCCTGCTTTAATTTCATTTACTGCAATGGCTACATTATCTTCTTCTTTAATTTTAATATAAAGGGGAGCGCTCATTTTTTACCTCCTGATTATTTTAATTTTCCCTTTTATCTCCTGATTTTCTCTATATAATTATAGGAGTAATTATATTATCATCCTGATCAAATTCCAGCTCTGCGGGGGCGTCTAAAGCCTCTACTCCTGGATAACGGCCTGCCTTTACATCCTCATAATAGCTTTCTGAAAGCATAATATTTCCAATATGAAGGCTGTTGGGAATCCGCACAACTTTTGCTTTTTCCTTGTCTATTTTGTTGCAGCTTCTAATGCAAATCTGAATAGCTTCTTTATCTGTAGCCACAACACATGGGATTCTTGCCGACGCCAGAACTGTGCTGGTAATACAGTTGGGATACATTTTTTCAATATCCATCTGATCAAAAATCTTTTTTGTAATGGCAGAAGCCAGGCCTGTTCCCAGTGCATTTCCGTGAGAAGCCTCACTTAAATTCAGAAAACAGGTTCTCTGCACCTTAATTCCGCCTGATGCATAGGGGGTGGAAAATGTTCCTGTAATATTAGGGTCCACGCCGGTTCCACTGTAGTTTTTCCCAATTTCGTCTACAACCAGCACGTCGCCCTCTCCCACTATCAGCTTAGGCATATTGGAAAATGCAAATTTCAGCAGCTGAGGCTCTCTTTCCATAATATCTTTTGCCAGAATTGCTTCTATTTTACACGTTTCATCGTAAGCATTTTCAATACATGGGACTGCAAATAATATTTTTGCCTTTTCCAGCACTACTTTTGCCATTGTAGGAATATTCTGAGCAATGACGTCCATGCCGTCTGTATGTACTGTTTCAGCTCCTATCTGCTTTCCCAAACCTACTGTCATCATTTTACAGGGGCCGCTTTCATATTCTCCACGGAATGCATTGTGAGGCTTTAATCTGCAGGATACAATAATTCCGTCCGCCTCATAAGCATTTTTGTCCAGCACAACCTTTCTTCCTCTTTCAGAATATCCCAGCTCTACCACTTCCATGGAAGACCTGATCTCGCAGCCCATAGTTTCCTCTGTAATATTGTAACTGGCTAATATTTCCTTTTGTCCTTCTGCCGTTGCCCCGCCGTGGCTTCCCATAGCCGGAACAATAAATGGACATCCGCCTCTGGATTTCACAAAATCCACAATGGCTTTTGTGATAATGTCCACATTTCGTATTCCCCTGCTGCCTGCAGTAATGGCAACAGACATTCCCGGCTGAATCAAAGAGGCAAACTGCTCTTTAGACAGTTCCTGATTTATAGTCTGGGGGATCTCCTCCGGACGGATGGCCTCTTTGGGAAAGGTCTGTCTGGCATGAAACATTTTGGGAATCTTTGTACTTTTCAGCAGTCTGGAAACAGTGCCGCCTTTTGTTACTTTCACTTTTTCACCCTCCCTTATCTAGTTAATGAAATACTGTCAATTCCCTGATATGGCTATTATAACTCAGGAATTTTTCTAAGTAAAATTAATATTTCTCTCACATCCTATTAGTAAATTTAAGAGTGAAAATACTGCTTCAATAAGGGCAGGTGAGAGACGATTGTCTATTGACATTTTACCTTTTCCTGTGCTATAGGTTAAATTAGCAGAATCGTTAACCTTATATTTTTTAAGAGAAAGCCGGGGCCATATGGATTTAAAACAAATTGAATATATATTAAAAATCGCTGATGAGAAAAATATCACCAGCGCTGCAGAAAAACTATTTATTACTCAGTCTGCCTTAAACCAGCAGCTTTTAAAGTTGGAAAAGGAATTAGGCACTAAGCTTTTTTACCGTTCCCGCACTGACTGCCATCCTACTGACGCGGGAAACGTTTATATAAAAAACGCCAGGGAGATGCTTCGCCTGAAAAGAGAAACATATAATATTATCCACGATATTTCCGAGTCCAGAAACGGCCATCTTTCAGTAGGGTTTACTCCAGGCCGGGGGACCCAAATGTTTTCCAGCGTTTATCCTTTATTTCACAAAGAATATTCTAATGTTATTGTGGAGCCTATTGAGCTTAGCGTCCGCAGCCAGCAGCGTTTAATCTCCCGCGGTTCCCTGGATATTGGATTTATGACTTTGCGGGATTCTGACAAGACCCAGGATGAATATATTACTCTCCATGAAGAGGAAATTTTTCTGGCTGTTCCTAAAATCCACCCTGTCAGCAGTCTGGCAGCGCCAAAAGGGCTCCCCTTTGCCACCTTAGATATTGGCAAACTGCGGTATGAGCCCTTTGTATTAATGTATAAAGAATCTACAATTCGTTCTATGGTAGATTCCATTTTTCAGGAGTCTGAAATTATTCCGGAAATCCTTTTTGAAACCTCCAGCACTGACACCATTCTCACTATGATTAAAAGTAATTTGTGCTGCGGTTTAATTCCTTATTATTATGTGCCAAAGCATTTAGAGGATATTGCTTTTTTCCGTCTGCCCTCCAAACCGTCATGGCAGATAGCCGCCAGCTATAATAAAGACAATTATTTAAGTAAAGCCGCACACCGCTTTATTCAGCTGGCTTCTGACTATTGGAGCTTTGACTATGCTGAAAATTAATTTCTAAGCTGCTGTTAATATGCCGCTCTTACGGCAAACTGCTGTTTCACAGATGCTCCTGTAAAATATTTCACGCTTTCCAGCACGCCCTCTTTTTCCAGCTTTTTTATATCCAGGCGGACAGGGCTGCCTGGAATATCAGGAAGATACAGCCTGCCGTTTTTTTCTTCTGGTTTCACTGACAGGCATTCCCCTATCGGTTCCGTCATAGGTTCGTGATTTTCCAGCATCTCATTTTCATTGTATAATGCGCCGAAGGCTGCGTTAATCCAAACGGTTCCTCCTGAGGAGAAGCGCAGGCCTTTCTCTCTGGCCAGATCTCTGATCTTTATAAGGTCGCTCATTTTGCTCATTCTTCCCACTAAGGGCATCAGGTGATCTACGCCCTTCTCCGCATATGTTTCAAAGGCAAATCCATTTCTCATAGATTCCCCGTAACCTACCATCATGTTCACCCGGCTTTTCAGCTCTTTAATTGCATTCATATCGTGGGAGTGAACCGGCTCTTCATACCATGCAGGATGGTAAGGACGAATCATTTCTGCAAATTTTAAAGCGTCCTCCACGTTCCACACCTGATTGGCATCTACAGCAATTTCAATATGATTCCCCACAGCCGCCCTGATTTTTTCCATTCTTCTGGCGTCCCGTTCCATATTTTTGCCCCAGTCGCTGCCTACCTTAAACTTAATTGTCCTATATCCTTCCTCCACATATCTTACCATATCCGCCGTTAAGCCCTCATCATCTGATAAAAGAGAGCCTCCGCCTTTATAAGCTGCAGCCCAGTCCTTTTCTGCTCCCAAAAATCTGTGTAAAGGTTTATTTTCTCTTTTTGCCATAATCTCCAGCATAATCAGATCTAACTGTCCCAGGTCTACAATCTGGCCGCTTTGGAAACCGAAGTTTCTCATTTTCCAGTAAATATAGTCATACCACTCCTGGTATGTTTTTGTCTCTCCTGTTAAGATTAAGGGAAGAATGTTATGAATGATTCCTGAGGAACAAAATGTGCCTCCACAGTATCCTTCTGAATCGTAAATATCCACCCATCCCTGTAAGGGCGCATAGTTGCCAAAGCCTCCTGTAGCGTCCCTCCACGGTTTTTTTACAGGAATGGGATTAAAATTATAATATACTGCTTTTGTAAACTGAAATTTTGAATTTACATCTATTGGATACATTTTGGTTCCTCCTTTTCATAGGCCTTTGTTTTTTATAATCTTATTTTATTTAGAAATATTATTTCAGTCAATTTTTCCATGTTTTCTCCCGTATTTTGTATTAATTTTGTTGTAATATTGTTTTATAGGTTTTATATTTAAATATATATGAAACATTTATTTGAAAGGAATCGAAAAATGTCAAAAATTGTTCTCATTTCCTCCGGACCTTCCATTGCCCATTATGGCCTGCTGCTTCAAAAATCTCTCCCTGACCCAGGCAACTTTTTAATTGTGGACGTTTATATGGAGGACGCCCTGGATTATATCCGCCACAATCTGCCTCAGGATACTGATGTAATTATTGCCAGAGGCAATACGGCAAAGCTTTTAAAATCCGCTCACCTGGCTGTGCCTGTTGTCACCATTCCTATTTCCGATTCAGAGCTGATTGCCTCTATTAAACAGGCCAGAGACCTTTATAAGCAGACTGATTCCCACATTGCTTATTTAGGTATAGAGGACGTAATCCAGTCGGTCCGCGGTTTTCTGGAAGTTTTTCACTGCCATATACGTTTATACACCATAAACAGCAGCGACGACATACGCCGCAGTATACAGCAAGCCAAAAGGGACCATGTAAATGTTGTAATCGGAGGTATTTACACACAAAAGCTGGCTTTGGAAGCAGGGCTTCAATGTGTTCTCTTAGAAAGCTCCCTGTTTTCTGTAAAAGAGGCTTACGAGCGTGCGTTAGAAGTGCAGAAAGGCTTTATTATTCAGCGGAAAAAATTTCAGGAGCGAAATATTCTTTTAAATTCTATTACTGACGGCATTATCAGCATAAATGAAAAGGGGCGGATCACTGTCCTAAATCCGGCAGCTGAACAGTATTTAGGAATTTCGGCTAAGGCAGTTACAGGCAAAGCTTACGCTCCTTTATTTGCTCAGCCGGAAAAGGAAGTCATCCAGCAGTGCTTAACTTGTGGCAAACAGCTTTCTCATCATGTATTTTCCATAAACCAGCAAAATTTTCACCTGTCCCTGTCACCTATTGTCATAGGCACTGACCAGAAGGGCCTTATTCTCACCTTTCATCCTTTTGAAAAAAATATGGCCCCCTCTGTGCAGATTCCTATTCCTCCTGAGGACAAACCATGTTTTTTCCAGCTGCAGGGCTCTCATCCCTCTTTTCAGATGGCTGTCTCCACAGCTCTTCAGTATGCTCCCTTATGTCTTCCCATTATCCTGGCAGGGGAAGAGGGGGTTGGAAAGGAAACCTTTGCCCAATGTATTCATCAGGCAGGAGACAGGGCTGATTGCCTTTTTATTGCCAGAGAAGGGGCACTTCTGACAAAAGAAGATCTTCTTTCCGCCCATCAGGGAACCTTATACATCCGGGAAGGCGGCCGCCTCTCTCTTCCTATGCAGGAGCTGCTTACTGAGATTTTGAAAAACGGGTCAATAGTTCTGGAAAACGGCTCCAGGACAACCCTTAACATTCGCTTTATTATTGGCGCCCAAAGCAGTTTAGCAGACGCTCTTTTGCCCAGACTTTATTATCTCCTTAACGCTCTTATACTGCCTTTGCCCTCTCTCTGTGAAAGAAGCAGCGATATTCCTGCTTTAACAGAGCATATTTTAAAGGAATTAAACAGCCAGTACCAGAAAAACTGCTCCTGTACTCCTGAATTCCTCCTCTCCTTATGTGAGTATTCATGGCCTGGAAATATCCGGCAGCTGAAAAGCTTTTTGACACGTCTTGTAGTCACGGCCTCCGACCAGGCTTTATTCTCCTCCTTAGAAGAAACAGGAGGGCCTGATGACTCTAATTTTTATAAACATTTAAACAGGGATTTTAATTCTCAGCCCTTTTCAGAAGCCCCAGGCCTTAACCAGGCTCAGCCAGGCTTTATCATTAACGGGAAAAAGATTACTTATAAAGAATTGAAAATATTAGACGAATATTATCAGGGAAAAAAAGGGCTGATCGCCCAAAAACTGGGAATCAGCCGTTCTACCTTATGGAGATATTATAAAGAAGCAGGGCTATCCGGCTAAGGCTGTTACGCCAAAGTAAGCCAGCACAATTACGCCCAGAATAATTCTGTAGTATCCAAAAAACTTAAAGTCATTATTTTTAATATAACCCATTAAAAACTTAATGGAATATACAGATACAATAAATGCCACAATCATGCCGAAAATCAGGTAAAATATCTGATTTCCGCTAAAGCCTGCTCCACCCTTCACATACACCAGCACCTTTAAAAAGCTGGCACCAAACATTACAGGGATGCCCAAAAAGAAGGAAAATTCAGCGGCAGCGCTTCTGGAGCAGCCTAACAGCATGGCTCCTAAAATAGTAGCTCCTGATCTGGAGGTTCCCGGCACCATAGCTAGCACCTGGAAGAATCCAATAATAAGCGCTGTCTGAAAGGAAATCTGGGTAACCCGCTCTACAGGCTGGGAAACTCCCTCATTTCTCTTTTCCAAAAGTATAAACAGCACGCCGTAAATTATCAGCATGGCTGCAACTACATAGGGATTGTCTAGCAGCACTGCGTCAATCCAGTCGTTTAACAAAAGGCCAATTACAGCCGCAGGAATACAGGCCACTACAATTTTCATCCAAAGGCGCAGAGTCACGATTTTCTGATTCTGCTTCTTTCTTGGATCAAAAGGGTTCAGCTTTTTAAAATACATAACTACCACAGCCAAAATAGCCCCTAATTGAATTACAACATTAAACATTTTAATAAATGTTTCCGGCTCTTTTAATTCAATAATCTGGTTTACCAGGATCAAATGCCCTGTGCTGCTAATAGGCAGCCACTCAGTAAAGCCTTCTACAATACCCAGAACCAGAACTTTTAAAATTTCAATAAAACTCATTTTATACCATCTCCATTAAATATTTTCGATCTGCCAGTCTATTGGTTCTAAATGGTTCTCCTCTAAAAAAGCATTGGTTCTGCTGAAAGGCCTGCTGCCGAAAAATCCTCTATGAGCAGAAAGAGGACTTGGATGAGGAGCCTCCAAAATCAAATGTTTGGGATTATTCAGCATTGCTTTCTTTGTCTGAGCCGGTCTTCCCCATAAAATAAACACCATAGGCCGGTCCTGTTCATTTAATATGCGGATGGCGGCGTCTGTAAACTCCTCCCAGCCAATATCTCTGTGGGAATTGGCTCTGTGGGCCTGAACTGTAAGCACTGTATTTAAAAGCAGCACTCCCTGGTCCGCCCATTTTTTCAAATAGCCGTTATTAGGTATATAGCAGCCTAAATCGTCGTGAAGCTCCTGGTAAATATTGACTAAAGACGGAGGCACCTCCACATCCGGCTTTACGGAAAAGCACAGCCCGTGAGCCTGGCCTACATTGTGGTATGGGTCCTGCCCTAAAATCACTGCTTTCACTTTTGAAAGAGGCGTAAAGGCAAAGGCGTTGAATATGTCGTTGGCATCAGGAAATATCTGTCTCGTTTCGTATTCATGTTTCACTGTGTCATACAGCTTTTTATAATATGGCTTCCTAAATTCGCCGCTTAGCGGCTGCAGCCAATCGTTGTCAATGGCTCCCATTTTCCTTCCTCCTTGTGTCTTAGCCGTTTTTACCGGCCATTTATCTTATAGTCTGACAGCTACTCCCCTGGATTTTAAATACTCCTTCAGGCTGCTGATCTCCAGCTCCTTATAATGAAACAGAGAAGCTGCCAACGCCGCGTCGGCTCCTCCCTCTGTGAGAGCATCATAAAAATGTTCCTTTGTGCCGGCCCCTCCTGAGGCAATGACAGGAATAGGCACTGCTTCTGCTACAGCTTTTGTCAGCAAATTGTCATAGCCTGCCTTTGTGCCGTCGCAGTCCATGCTGGTAAGCAGAATCTCACCGGCTCCCAGCTTCTCCGCCTTTGCCGCCCACTCTACTGCATCCAGTCCTGTGTCGATCCGTCCGCCGTTTTTATATACATTCCAGCCGCTTTTATCCTGCCGTCTTCTGGCGTCTATAGCCACCACCACGCACTGACGCCCAAACTTATCCGCTGCCTGAGAAATCAGCTCCGGTGTGTTAATAGCAGAGGAATTAATAGAAATCTTATCTGCCCCTTCTCTTAAAAGCAGCCGGAAATCTTCCACAGTTCTGATTCCTCCTCCTACTGTAAAAGGAATAAACACCTGCTCCGCCACACGGCGCACCATATCCACCACTGTGTTTCTGTTGTCTGAGGAAGCTGTAATGTCTAAAAATACTAGTTCGTCGGCTCCTGCCTGATCATAGGCTCCTGCAATCTCCACAGGATCTCCTGCATCCCTTAAATTTACAAAGTTTACGCCCTTTACTACACGGCCGCCATGAACGTCCAGACAGGGGATTATCCTTTTTGTAAGCACTTTTCTACCTCCTACAGCTCCACAAAGTTCTTCAGTATTTTTAAGCCTACGTGGCTGCTTTTTTCCGGATGAAACTGACAGGCAAAAATATTGTCCTTTTCCACGGCTACATGAAGCTTAGTTCCGTACTCAGTATAAGCCGCCACAATATTTTCATCCTCAGCCTGCAGATAATAGGAATGTACAAAGTACACATAGGCCTGATCCTGGATTCCCTGAAACAGTCTGCTTCCTGCTTTTATTGATATGGAATTCCAGCCCATGTGAGGAATCTTTAACCCTGGGCAGGAAGGAATTTTTAAAATACGCCCCGGCAGAATGCCTATGCCTTTTACTCCACAAGCTTCCTCACTTGTCTCAAAAAGCAGCTGAAGGCCCAGGCAGATTCCCAAAAGAGGGATTTTCCTGTCCGCCGCTTCCCTGATAACCTTTGTAAGGCCGTAGTGATTCAGCTTTTCCATAGCGTCTCCAAAGGCTCCGACTCCTGGAAGTATAATCTTATCTGCAAATAAAATTTCCTCTCTGTTCCTGGTGGCTATTGGCTCCTCACCCAGAGAAATCAGAGCTTTTTCCACACTTTTTAAATTTCCTGCATCATAGTCAATAATCCCGATCATACCCGTTCACCTATTTCCCACATTTTTCCTACATTTTATCACAATATGTGGGAATATACAACAAAAAACCCTGGTTTCCCCCTTCTACTTTCCCACTTTCATCAAAAAATTCAGGGAATTTTCACAGATTCCCAATCCCTTCTCCCCCATTTCCTCTGAAATCTGGTAAAACTTCTCCCCCACCCTGCAGAGAAATGCTTTCTTATTAAAAAATACTGTTTTTTCAAACGGCCAGCGCATAACAGACGGGTATTTAAAGCCGGCTCCCATCTCCAGCACTAAAAGCTCTTTATTTAAGGTTCTGGAAAGCCATTCTGTGTACGCCTTCCACTGAGGCAGATATCCTTCTTCAATGTAGTTTTCACATTCTGCAGTATTGGGCGTCAGCCTTTTTTTACAGTGGGGACAGACCATATTTAAGACTCCGGCCTCTTCTTCCTCCCAAATATCCTTTGTACATCCTGCTTCGCACTGATACCAGTGAATATTGCCGCAGGGAGCGGCGATTCTTTTCTCATCCAGCCCGGTCTTAAAAATCATTCCGTCTGTATTTAAGGTTACAATAAAGTAATCCTTTTCCTTTATGATATGATTTAGCAGTTCATAGTACTTTTCCACATGCCTTTCCTGGTCTTTTTTCCACTCTTCTCCCAGTCCCACCAGTATCTTCTCCGCCCTGGAAATTCTGTCCTTTATCTGTATTTCTATTTCGTTTTCCCAAGTATTTTCCATAGTTCCTTCCGCCTTTTCCTTTGTTTCCATCTTCTGATTTTTATGGTTCAAGTTTATCATTGGGTACATGGAAAGTCAACAAATCAGACAGGCAGTGGGTTTTTGCAATTAGTAAATCAGGAATTGAAAATCAGCAATTTTCCAGTATAATAATATTATTGGAAATGACAATCTATTATATGGAGGTAATGCCTGTGAAATTCGGATTTTGTACAAATATAGACAACTACCAGCTTTTGGCAGATTTAGGTTATGATTACATAGAGCTGTCCGGCCGGGAAATTCTCACTTATTCTCCGGAAAAAATGAAGGAAGTTTTAAAAATTTTATCTGACGGCCCTGTGTCCTGCTGCGGCTTTAACAGCACCATTCCTGTTCAAGTCCCCATTGTAGGGGAAGGCTTTTCCCCTGAGAAAACTTCAGAATGTGCAAAAAGGCTGTGCTTTGCAGCTGCATTTTTAGGGGCTTCCAATATAGGAATCGGCTCTCCTGCCTCCCGCCGCCTGCCTAAAGGATATGATATGGCAAGGGCTGATGATGAGGCCAGGCAGTTTCTCACTATCTTTTCCCAGGAGGCCTCCCAGTACAACATTAATATTTTGTGGGAGCATTTAAATTATGAGGAATCTAATTACTGCATCACCTGGAAGGACGGGTTAAAACTGGTTCACTCTCTGAATCTTCCAAATGTTGCCCTGGTATGCGATCTTTATCACATTCACACAAACGGAGAAAGTCTCTTAGATTTATCTTTAGACCCGTCCGCTATAGGCCATGTTCATATGGCACAGAAATCAGATGGTCTTAGAGTTGCCCTGCTGCCGGAATACAAAGATATTTATAAAGAGTTTTTATATACTTTAATGGGCTTAGGCTATGACGGAACCGTCAGCGTGGAGCCTATTAACGGCCAGGCGTCTGACCAGGCGGAATTGTCCCTGAACATAATGAAGGAGATTATATCACAATGGAAAAAGCAACTGTAAAAGTGAAAAAAGGAGAGGCCCGCTCTTTAAAAGCCGGGGGAATGTGGATTTACGACAATGAAATTGACTGTATCCCCGGAGATGTCTCTGACGGGGATCTTGTGACTGTTGTAGATTTTGACGGATACTGTCTGGGACACGGGTTTATTAACAGAAAGTCTAAGCTGACTGTCCGCATGATGTCCAGAAAAAAAGACGCTGTGATTGATGAGGATTTTATAGAAATGAGGGTCCGCAATGCCTGGGAGTACAGAAAGGCTACAGTAGATACAGACAGCTGCCGCTTAATTTTCGGGGAAGCAGACTTTCTGCCTGGTATTGTAGTAGACAAGTTTTCTAATATATTAGTAGTGGAATCCTTAGCTCTTGGAATTGACAAATTAAAACCTGTTATTTTAGAAAAAGTGAAACAGGTGCTGGCTGAGGACGGTATTATCATTGGCGGCATTTACGAGCGCAGCGATGCCAAGGTACGCCTTCAGGAAGGACTGGAGCGATATAAAGGCTTTATAGGGGAACCTTTTGACACAAAGGTAGAAATTACAGAAAATGGAGTAAAATATATTGTAGATGTTCAGGACGGACAAAAAACCGGATTTTTCCTGGACCAGAAGTATAATCGTTTGGCCATTCAAAAATTGTGTAAGGGCAAAAAAGTGCTGGATTGTTTCACTCACACAGGCTCCTTTGCTTTAAATGCAGGTATTGCCGGCGCCTCCTCTGTGTTAGGCGTGGACGCTTCAGAGCTGGGAGTGGCCCAGGCCAGAGAAAACGCCCAATTAAACGGACTTTCTGATACAGTGTCCTTTATCTGCGCCGATGTGTTTGATCTGCTTCCCAAATTAGACGCTGAGGGTGAAAAGTTTGACGTTGTAATTCTGGATCCTCCTGCATTTACAAAATCCAGAGCTTCTATTAAAAATGCTGTAAAAGGATACAGGGAAATCAATTTAAGAGGAATGAAGTTAGTGAAGGACGGAGGATTTTTAGCCACCTGCTCCTGTTCCCATTTTATGAACCCTGACTTATTTGCAAAAACCATCAGGGAAGCTTCTGTCAGTTGTCACAAAAGACTGCGGCAGGTAGAGTACAGAACTCAGGCTGCTGATCATCCTATTCTCTGGGCCGCAGATTCTTCTTATTACCTGAAATTTTACATCTTCCAGGTGTGTGACGAAAAGTAACATCAGAAATTGTGGGAAGCCGCATCGTGATGCAGGCGGCCGTCCCACAAATAATATTTTGTTTCCTCCACCACTATTTTGCTGAGAAATAATATGGAGATCAGGTTTGGAAAGGCCATCAGCCCGTTCATTAAGTCTGAAAAGTTCCATATTATTTCCAGGGAGGTAACAGCTCCAATAAATAAAACTGCTAAAAACGCCAGTCTGTAAATCAGAACACTTTTCTTTCCAAACAAATATTCCATACATCTTTCCCCATAAAAGGACCAGCCTAATATAGTTGTAAATGCAAAAATAGACAGGGAGGCTGTCAGGGCATAATTTCCTACAGACGGAAGCTGCCCAAAGGCGATTCTGGTAAGCGCGTCGTCGGCCACTCCTGTGTATGCTTCCGGCACATGAAGCATAGAGCTGACAACTACAATACCTGTCATGGCGCATACAATTACTGTATCCCAAAATGTACCTGTCATGGAAATCATAGCCTGGCGCACAGGATTTTTTGTCTGGGCGCTGGCAGCTGCAATGGGAGCTGTTCCCAAACCAGATTCATTGGAGAATAAACCTCTCGCCATTCCATACCGGCAGGCCGTCATCATAGTGCTTCCTGCAAATCCTCCTGCCGCCGCCTGAGGCGTAAATGCAGACCGAATAATTAGTAAAACTGCAGGCACCAGAAATTCTCTGTTAATCCACAAAATAGCGATGCAGCTGATTATATAAAATAGCGCCATA
Organism: Lachnoclostridium edouardi; assembly: GCF_900240245.1. Classification (GTDB taxonomy): domain Bacteria; phylum Bacillota; class Clostridia; order Lachnospirales; family Lachnospiraceae; genus Lachnoclostridium_A; species Lachnoclostridium_A edouardi. The sequence goes on along the minus strand of NZ_OESQ01000001.1, from coordinate 2,494,070 downwards.
AAAGGAACCAGCTTCTCGCACACCTTGGAAATTGTTTTTACTCCGCCTAAAATCACCACTGCCGTCAAACATGTAATAACTGCCCCGCTGACAAATACAGAGGTTCCGAAGGTGGTATAAATTACATCAGATATGGCGTGAGACTGTACGGTGCAGCCTGCCCCAAAGGTGGCAAAAATCGTGAAGGCCGCAAACACAACTGCCAGCCATCTGCATTTTAAACCTCTTTCAATCGTATACATAGGACCGCCTACTACTCTGCCGTCATCTGTTTTCGTCCTGAATTTCACTGCCAAAAGAGACTCTGAGTACTTTGTTGCTATGCCGAACAATCCGGTAAACCAGCACCACAGCACTGCGCCTGGACCGCCTAAGGCCACAGCTGTAGATACGCCGATAATATTGCCTGTTCCAATTGTAGCCGCCAGGGCCGTGGCCAAGGCTCCAAACTGGCTGATCTCCCCTTCGCTGCCTTCATCTGCAGTAAAAGACATTTTTATGGCCTTAAACGTGTATCTTTGGATCAATCTCAGCCGTCCTGTCATAAACAGGTGCGTGCCAAACAGCAGCACCAGCATAGGGATTCCCCAGATAAAATCACTCATTCCCCGCAAAATACTTGATAATATTTCCATACTTCCCCCTTATTTTGCCTTACGGCCTTATGCTGTAGTATATTTGGCCGTTTTGAAGGCCTCCTCTGTACTGAGCCATTTCGCTGACTGTCACCAGCTGATATCCTCTGTTAGTCAGCTCAGGAATCAGCTGCAGCGCTGCCTGTCCTGTTGCAGAGTACAATTCGTGCATCAGCACAATATCTCCGTCTTTTACATTAGAAAGAACTTTATTTACTGTAGACTGCGCATTTTTTGTCTTCCAGTCTAAGGTATCAATGCTCCAAAGCACAATAGGCTCCTGAACAGCTGAAAGAACTGTAGCGTTTTTGTTTCCCCCTGGAAGACGCACTGTTTTGGGGCGCACGCCGCACACCGCCTGGACTGCGTCGGCTCCTTTATCAATCTGCGCCCTGATCTGGGCAGTATTTAGCTTATTTAAATATTTATGCTCGTATGTATGATTGCCGATTTCATGGCCTTCTGCAACCATGCGCTGCATCTCCGCCACATAAGAAGCACATCTGTTTCCCACCACATAAAAGGTGGCCTTCCCTCCATACTGGGCCAGACAATCCATAATCTGATTGCCCACAGACGCCATAGGGCCGTCGTCAAATGTTAAAGCCACCATAGGTCTGGCAGGATCAATAACTCTGCCTCCGGCCTGGGCTGCCGCCGCTGCCTCCGCAGCTTTCTGGGCCTCTGCTGCCGCCGCTTCCTCCGCAGCCTTCTGGGCCTCTGCTGCCGCCGCTTCCTCCGCAGCCTTCTGAGCCTCCGCTGCCGCTGCTTCCTCTGCAGTCTGCTGTCCTTCTGTGTTCTCTTCTGTATTTTCCTGTGCCGGGCCTCCGGCTAAAGGTTCTGAAATATTTCCGTTTTCATCCACCCACATGGCCACGCCAGGCCCCTGTTCTTCGTCAATCCACTCAAATGACGTCAGCCTTGGACTGGCTACTGCCGCCCAGGCTGTTGCAGATAAAGCAATGCTCCCCAGCACTGTAATCGCCATAGCTGCTGCTAACCTTCTAATTTTCATTTCTTAGTCCTCCTTACCTTATCCAGTATACCTGATTTCATTTTCAAATCCAACCCCCTTTTTCCCGCCTAAAGCCGGCCGCCCCATGGCAGAGCACAGAAACTAAAAAACCACCCGTCCAGCACATGAACCGCCCCCCAAAAGTTAGACTAAAAATCTAACGATTGGGAGGTCGGTTCAATCTGTAAACGAGTGGCTTTTGAAATCAGCCCATAGCAGCCGCCAATTCTTCAGGATCTGTCATGGTTCTCATTTTTTTCTGTTTTTCTTCGTCCAGAGCTCTCATCTTTTTTGCTCTTTCTAATACTTCTTTTAAATACCTTCGCGGAAATTTTACGGCTCCGCTTTCATCCATATGAATTACTTCCATAGGGGAGAGATCCATGCCGCTTACAGTTACAGGCACGTTGACTGCCTGGACGGCCAGACTGCCGTGGCCTGCCACAGTTCCGGGGAACATACACTGTATCTTTAAGGGACGCATTTCATCTGTATCTCTGGCTGGGGCGTCCCCGATTACTCCCACTACTCCCAGCTGTTTAAAGGCAGTCATCATATTTCCGCCGATTATGGCATTTTTATTTTTCATTTTTTCAGAAAAATTTTCTTTTAAAACTAAAATTACCGGCCCGCCTGTCTCTGCGGCCTCTGCAATTCCTCTCAAAACATGTACAAATTTCAAATTTTGAAAGGCCGGATCTGGCATTCCATATACTGCCGTAGCTCCATATCCACATCTGGCCCCTAATTCCGGATATAAACATCTTAAACTATTATCTGTATACCAGTTAATTTCCTGCGGATTATACAGGCCAAGGCACAGCTGGTTGGCAGGATATGTAGCCACCACGTTAGTAATTGTAGGCGTATCAAATTGTTCCAGCTCTTTCATAATCTGAATTTCTTCTGCATGACTTAGCTTTTCTTCCTTCAATATGCCGCCCCCTTCTTATTTATTTTGTATCCTGTATCCTGTTACAGAGAAAGAATTTCATTCCAAATAACGTCTTCCACAAAAATTCCTTTTTCGTCGTGCTCTTTGCGAAAGTTAATATAATCGTCCCCCGGGGCGAAAATTCCAGTAGAATGTTCTGCTAAAGCAGCTCCCTTTAAATGCTTTACTGCTTTTTCAATTTCCTCCCCCATTCTTTCTCCGTCTACAGTTTTCTTAGGGTCAATAAGAATCATTACCTGGGAAGCGCCTCCGCAGCTTCCTTTTCCCACATGGTCTAAATCAGAGGCACCAATGCCGTCTGTGAGAAGGGTTGCCACTAAATCCAGCATAAAGGAAAAGCTGGAGCCCTTCCAATATCCAATAGGAAGCATTCTTCTTGTTTTTTCAATGGTGCCTGGATCATCTGTAATATTTCCATCCTCATCAAATCCTCCTGGAAAAGGCAGTTTTTTTCCAGCCAATCTAAGCATAGCCAGCTTTCCATAAGCATATTGGGAAATAGCCATATCCAACATCATTGGCTCTCTTCCATCTGCTCCCGGCACTGCCATAACAAAAGGATTATTGCCTAAACGGCACTCCTTTGCACCCCAGGGAGGCATAACAGATTCTGTATTAGTCCACATAATAGCAATGTAGCCGCGGTTTGCCGCGTAAAGTCCGTAGCTGCCGCCTCTCATCCAGTGAGTAGTATTTTTTAATCCTACCATTCCGATTCCGTACTGGCTGGCCAGCTTCATCCCTTCTTCTACGCCGTACATTGCGTTTAAAACGCCTGGGCCCATGTTTCCGTTATAAATTCTGATGGCGCCGCAGTCTCTTTCTAAAGTAGGATCAGCCTGAATGTCCACCCAGCCTTTTTTAATGTAATCCACAAACCTGGCCACTCTTCCGGTGCCGTGGGAATAAATTCCGTCATATGTAGATTCTGTATGGACTCTGGCGCAGATATCGGCCTTTTCCTCTGTCATTCCATATTTCATAAAAACCCGTTTAATTTGGCTTTCTATTTCTTCAAATGATAATCTCATAATTTTCTCCTCTAAGCTGTTTATCTGATTAAACCTTGTTCTGCCATTAAATTTAAAAGCCGGTCCCCCTGGTCTGCCAGGAAATTTTGAAGAATCCTTAATTCCAGACCAATGCTGAAATCCTTTACCCCTAAATCCAGATAATATCTGGCCTCCTCTGCGCTGTTTAACTCACATCTGGGGCGTATTCCGTGGCTGATTGCAGTTTCTATTACCTTTTTTTCTGCGGCCTGCACCCTTTTTTTGTCATCTCTCATATTAAATCCAGAGCTTAATGCAAAATCATTTGGCCCAAACTGTATCATATCAATTCCGGGAACGCTGCAGATTTCTTCAATACAATCTACCGCCTCTTTTTTCTCAATCATAAATGCTTTTACCGTCTCAGCGGCCATCTGGGCATATTCCTCCTGGGTGGCTGTACTTTGATATCCAATCCATCTTCTGTTGGCGTATCCCATTTTTCCGTTGTATGCAGGGCACTTAGGCAGAATCAGCTTAATAGTTTCCTCTACTTCCTCCGGGGAGGTATGATCTGTAAATAATACAGACTGGAAACCAGAGGCCACAGCCTTCTGGGCCACAAATCCTCTATTTTGGTAGTCCACCTTTATCATACTCATCATGTGGTGAACTTCTGCGGCCCGAACAATATTTTCCAAATCATATTGATTATAAGGAGCATATTCTGCTGTAAATTCAATATAATCGTATTTTCCCAAGGCTCCTACTGCTTCTGTCACAATGGGCCATGTAGAATGAAGTCTGGTTCCCACTGTTCCCGCCCTGTCATTTAGCAGCTGCCGGAATTGATTTTTATAATACATATTCGCCTCTCTCCTTTTCTTTATGCGGCCTGTCTTGCCTTTTTTATTTCACCTATAGCTGTATATACAACTGCAATTACTGTGCAAATAAGGAATACTGCAGCAATAGGGGACTGAATAATCGGCAGGAAGCTTCCGTCTGTTTTCATCAGGGAACGCCTTAAATAGGTCTCCAACAACGGGGCCAAAATAAATCCTACAACAAGAGGGGCCAGCGGGTATTTATATTTTTTCAAAACATATCCTAATAAGCCGAATAAAACCATAATTAAAATGTCCAGGCTGTTGTTATTTGCGCAGTAGGAGCCTACAAAGCAGCACACAATTACTACTGGCAGCAATAATGTGGACGGCACGGACAACATTTTAGTAAAAATAGGAAGTCCAAAATATTCCATAATGAAGAACATTACATTGGCCAGAATAAACGCGGCTAAAATAGCATATACCAGCTCGCCGCTTGTTTTAAATAAAAGCGGTCCCGGGGTTACATCGTGCATCTGGAAGCCGGCCAGGATAATGGAGGTTGCATTATCTCCCGGAATACCTAAGGTTAAAAGAATAATAACAGCTCCGCCTACAGTAGCGTTGTTGGCTGTCTCTGAAGCCACCACGCCGTCGGGAATACCTGTTCCGAATTTTTCAGGATATTTAGAAGTTTTCTTAGCATAAGAATACGCCATTAAGTTACTTACATTTCCTCCTAAGCCGGGAAGAATACCGATTACCAGTCCAATAATAGCGCAGGGAATAGCTGTCTTCATGTGGAATAAAAACTCCTTCATGCTCAGTCCAAAGCCCTTTACCTTTTTCTGCGGCACATTAGTAATAGACACTACCTGGGCGGAATGGGCTTTATCCCTGGCTGTAATCATAATCTGAGATACAGCAAATAAACCGATTAATACTGGAACCAGGTTAAATCCATTAGCCAGCTTGTTAATTCCAAAGGTATAGCGGTAGTAAGAGCTTAAACTGTCAGTTCCCACAAATCCTAAAGAAATTCCCAGAAGGCAGGACAGCAGACCCTTAATCATACTTCCCTCTGAAAGAGCGGAAACAGTAGTTAAAGCAAAAAGAATAATTGCAAAATAGTCATATGAACTAAATTTTAATGCCACTCTTGCAATGTATGGCCCTACAAAGGACAGCACTAAGGCGCCAAAAATTCCACCGATAAAGGAGAATAAAACAGCTGTGCCTAAGGCTTTCTTAGCTTCCCCGTTTTTGGCCATAGGGAAACCGTCAAAGCATGTTGCAATAGACGAGGGGGTGCCTGGTATGCCCAGCAAAATAGCAGAAATCAAACCGCCGGAGCAGCCTCCCACATAAATGGCCATCAGAAAAGAGATTCCGTTTACAGGGTCCATTCCAAATGTAAATGGAAGCATAATTGCCAAGGCAGTAAATGCGGAAAGTCCTGGAAGAGCGCCGATTACCAGCCCTCCAAATACACCGCCTAACATCAGCAGCAAGGTTGTCAAATTAAAAATATCCTGAAATCCCTGGAGTAATTCCATTATAAGTCTCCTCCTCTATTAGAATAAAGCGCCGGCCGGCAACGCAATGCTGAATACCTTCCAGAAAATAGTGTTAATAAAAATTGGAACAATTACAGCTACCAGCACAAGAATTGTCATCTTCTTTTTATTTTTTAAGTCCTCCTTCTGCATCAGCACAGCCCCCTCAAATAACAGATACAGTATAGAAGTGATGGTAAAGCCGATTTGAAGAACCAGCACATAATAAACAAATAAAGCGGCTGTTGTAAGGAATAAAGGCTTGTTAATTCCCTTTCCTTCTTTCTTTTCCGTTTTTTCACTTTCTTTGGCGGGAAGCTTTTTCATATTAGAAACAGATAATACAATCTGCATCACAGCCAGAATTCCTATTAAAACAGCCACTGCTTTAGGGAAAAACCGGGAGCCCAGGATGTCGGATGTGGTGGCGGGAATCCAGTAAGAACCTACGTACACAAATACTGCAAACAGGAAAAATGCCACTGCTGAAAAAATATCACTGCGTTTTTCTTTCATTATTAATCTCCTTCTAGTTATTTAGTTTCCTATAAATCAAGAAAAAGGAACGGAACGTATTTTCACGCCTCCGTCCCCTCATTTTTCTATAAAATGTGTATTACTGCTGCTGTAAGAATGCGTCCTTATATGGCAGAAGACCTGTCTCATACATTTGATTTGCAAACTCCTGGGCTTCTTTTCCCGCCATAAAGTCTACTGTCAGATAGTAGCTTTCCATAGAGGAAATAAATTCCGGATCTTCTGTTGCTTTTTTAACTACATCTGCTAAAGCCTCTACTGTTTCGTCCGGAACCTCAGGTCCTGTTCCAACCCAGAAAAACTTGCTGAAGTCTACGTCCTTTAAGCCGTAGTCAGAGGCCATGGGAACATCTGCAAGCAGTTCATTCTTCTCAGCTCCTAAAAGGCACAGTGGAATAAATTCGCCTGTTGTAAAGTAATCAGTAGCTAAGGCATAAGAAATATTAATAACATCTGTCTGCTCGCCTAACAACGCCGTCAGCTTTGCAGCGTTATTTCCAACATCTACAAACTTCAGATTAGCGTCCCATTCTTTGTTCATTGCAATTCCGCAAATCTGATTGGAAGCGCCGATTTTTCCGCCGTATTCAATACTGTTTGGCTCTGCCTGAGAAGCCTTCAGAAGGTCTTCTAATGTATTCCATCCAGAGTTTTTGTTCACTGCTAAAACAGTTGTATTATCAATTACAGGAATCGCCACTGTTTTAAAGCTGTCAATATTAATCTGGGAGCTGCCCTGCATATAAGGCACAAACAAGTCTGTTCCGTTTACCACCAATGTAGTGCCGTCCGGCTTAGCGTCCAGACATTCCTGCATTCCCATAACAGTGGCTCCGCCGTCTACATTTTTTACAACTACATTGACGCCTGCATACTTCTGCATGTACTGAGCCAGCACCCGGGCGTTTCTGTCTGTGTCGCCGCCGGCCTTTACCGGACAGATCAGTGTGATAGTATCTTTAAATTCATATCCGCCTTCCTGGGAAGCTTCCCCGCTTGCGCCGCCTGCTTCTCCCTCATCTGCCTTTGCCTCAGTTTGAGCTGTTGTCGGAGCCTCCTCCTTAGAGCCGCAGCCTGCCAACATAGAAACTGCCATGGCAGTGCCAACAATTATACTTACAATTTTCTTTCTCATAACATCCTCCAATTTTTGCTTTTTTCAACTGTATATGCTATACTACCTAATGTAAAATAAAAATGAAATTATACCATGGATTGTTCTGCAGAACTGTCTATTTTGTACAGCAACCATGGTTTATTTATATCATAATCTATTTATTTTTTCCAATATATAACTTTGATAACCTTAATAGAATTTTTCGATTGGCACAAAGATTGCTAAGGAGATAACAATTTGGATATAAAGTATTTAACCTACATTATTGCGATTGCAGAAGAAAAAAATATGACAAAAGCCGCTGAAAAGCTGTTTGTATCCCAGTCCTCTCTCAGCTATTATCTGTCAAAACTGGAACAGGATGTGGGAACTCCTCTTTTCCTCCGCGCCAAAAACGAACTGCTTCTCACGCCTGCAGGCCAGCTGTATGTGGAGGCGGCTCAAAATGTGGTGGAGATTAAAAAGCAGCTGTATAAAAACATATCTGATCTGGACCACAAGGCTCACATTGTCATTTCCACCACCTCTCTTTGGGGCAACAGATTATTTGCAGATGTTATCCCTCAGTTCAGGGAGGCTTTTCCGGATGTAACGTTTGAATTGTCTCAGACAGAAATCATTTTCCTGGAAAAAGAGATTGCCGACGGGAAAGTAGATTTTGCTTTAATTTCTGTGGACTCTAAGGACGAGCTGGACGACACCACAGAGCTGCTTCGGGAGGAGGAGGTTTTATTTGCCGTGCCTAAAAACCACCCTTACTGTCAGTCTCATCCAGGAGCGGAAATATCCCAGAAGGAGCTGATGTCCAGCTTTTATAATGATAATTTTCTGCTGTCGCGAAAGGGTTCTGCCAACCGCCATCTGGCCAACCGGCTGTTTACCCAATATTCCGCCTCTCCTCCCTCCCACATCTGCGAGGTAAACGGACTTTTGCTTACCTGCGATATGGTAGCCCAGGGAACCGGCGTAGCTTTTATACCTGTTTCCGGAAAAGCTCAGGAAAATCTTGTTCATTATTATTCCCTTTCTCCTAAGCTTTATCGCTACAATATTTTAGTTCACAGAAAAAATCTGGTTCTCAACAGACCAGAACAAGCATTTTTTGATTTTGTGAAAAATTATTTTCATTAAAAAACGCCACATTTTACAAACCGCATTTTCCTGCCGCTTGTAAAATATGGCGCTTTTATTTATTGCCCGGCTTATCGAACTAAGGCTGGTTTTTTAGAATCAAATTTCCATCCTGGAATTAAGAACTGCATAGCCTCTGCATCATCTCTGTCATGGTTTTTCAGGTTTTTGTACAAGGCATTTGCTTCCATTACTCTTTCCATATTAATAGTTACACCCAAACCAGGTTTTTTCGGAACCTCTAAGTAGCCGTTTTTAATCTCAGGCGTATCCAGAAGCAGATTCTGTCCGTCCTGCCAAATCCAATGAGTATCTAAGGCTGTAGGCGTGCCTGGAGCTGCAGCTGCCACGTGGGCAAAGGCTGTCAGCGTAATATCAAAATGGTTGTTGGAATGGCTTCCCCATGTAAGTCCCCAGTCATTTAACAGCTGAGCCATGCGCACGCTTCCTCCAAATCCCCAGAAATGAGGATCTGCCAGCACAATATCCACAGCCTTTAAAGCCGCCGCATGATAAAACTGTCTCCAGTCAGTAGCAATCATATTGGTTGCTACAGGAAGGTTCACTGCATTCTTAAATTCAGCCATAATCTCTCTGCTGGAATAACCTGCCTCAGGACCGCAGGGATCTTCTATATATGTAAGAATTCCTTCCATAGGTTTACAGATTTTTATTGCCTCGTCTAAACTCCAGGCTCCATTAGGATCAATGTTAATTCTTCCGTCAGGATAAGCTTTCTTTAAAGCTTTAATGGCTTCCATTTCCTCAGCTCCGGCTAAAACTCCGCCTTTCAGCTTAAAGTTTCTGAAACCATATTTTTCCTGAAGTACCTGAGCCTGCTCCACAATTCTTTCTGGCGTCAGCATTTCCTGACGGCGCAGCTGAAACCAAGGGTCCTGGCTGCCGCTTTCGTCAATATAAGGTAAATCTGCCTTGTTTTTATCGCTGACATAAAATAAATATCCTAAGGTTTCTACCTGATCTCTCTGTTTTCCGTCCCCTAAAAGCTCGCATACAGGAAGTCCTAAATATTGGCCTAAAAGATCCAGCATTGCACATTCAATGGCCCACTCTGCTTTTACTACAAATTTCAGCTTACTAATATCCAGACTCTGAATTCCTTCTCCGTCGTCCTCGTCAGCCCGTTTTGCCGCCTTGTGGATATTGTCTAACACCTTCCGGTACATTCCCACCTGCTGCCCCTCTACCAAAGGAATACAGCTTTCTAAAGCTGCGCAGGTGTAATCTCCTCCGTGAATTTCTCCGATTCCGGTGTGGCCGGCGCTGTCCTTTAAAATTACCAGGTTTCTTGTAAAATAAGGGGCGTGGGCGCCGCTTAAAGTCATTAACATACTGTCGTAGCCTGCTACAGGAATTACTTTCATCTCTGTAATAACAGGAGTTCCATATTCTGTTTTGTGATCCATTTTTCCTCCTTCAATTTTAAAGCTGCAAAAAATCCATTTTCTGCTGTTTTTACGGCTTTTATTCTGTTGTCATTTTGCTATAATAATATTACAGAATATTACAGGAAGCCAATACTTATATTTAATGACTGCCATCAAATTTTCTAATACTAATAGATAAAATAACTGAAGGGGGAATGATTTTGGACGTTAAATATTTAAATTATATTATTACAATCGCCAAAAAGAAAAATATGACAAAGGCAGCAGAGGAATTATACGTATCCCAGTCCTCCCTCAGCCAGTATGTGAGTAAATTGGAGCAGGAATTGGGAACGCCTTTATTCCTCCGGGCCAAAGGCGAGCTGGTTCTCACTCCCGCCGGCATTTTATATGTAAATGCGGCCCAAAAGGTTATTGCCATTCAAAAAGAATTATATCAGGATATTGGTGAATTGGACCTGAGAGGTCATATTACCATCGGCGTCACCTCCCAGTTCAGCTTAGAAATGCTGACAGAAATTATCCCCAGATTTAAGGCTGATTATCCTAAAATTACTATTGAAATAACAGAAACTAATATTCCCACTCTTGTCAGCTTAATTGCAGAAGAAAATGTAGACTTCGGCATTGCGGCCTTAAATACTACTTCCGCCTTTTCCCATGAGCAGGTAGATATTTTGAGAAACGAGGAGATTTTTTTAGCAGTGCCGGTAGATCACCCTTACTGTAAAATCAATCCAGGGCCTACTGTGTCTCTTCAGGACCTGAACGCTTATTTTGGCGACGACAACTGGCTGCTGTCCAAAAAAGCCTCCTCCCTCCGCTATGTTTCAGACAATGTTTTTCATTTGTCCGGTTTGTATCCTAAGGCTATGTGTGAAACCAACAGCATAACCACCACACGGAGTATGGTGGCCATGGGAATCGGCGTAACCTTTCTGGCTGAATCCTGCGCCTCTGCCAGAGACAAAATTGTATATTATTCTCTGGAGCCTAAACAATACCGTATGAATGTTTTAATACGGCGGAAAAACTGGACCTTAAATTCCTGGGAAACAAAGCTGTATCACTATATCCGCGATTATTTTTCCAGCTGCTCTGTATAAGCCTTAGCCAAAGCTGTGATTTCGTCAAATTTTCCGGCTTCAATCAGGGAGTTTTTCACAATATTAGAGCCGATTCCCACACTGGTAAAGCCGTTGTCCAGAAATTCCCTGATATTCTCCACATTTACTCCCCCCACTGCCATAAGAGGCACGTGGTTAATTGGGCCTCTAATCGCTTTTACATAGTTAAGCCCCATATTTCCTGCCGGAAACAGCTTAACAATAGAAGCTCCGGCCTGGTAAGCTGCGGCGATTTCTGTTGGAGTTAAGGCTCCCGGCACAGCCGCCATGCCTAATTTAACAATTTTCTTAATCACATCTATATTAGTATCCGGGGCCAGGGCAAAATCTGCCCCGGCCTGATAAGCTGCTTCGGCCTGCTCTATTGTCATAACAGTGCCTGCGCCAATACACATTTTATCTCCCAGGGCCTGTTTTACCTGTTTAATAGAGGTTTCTGTGTCCTGGATGCAAGTGTCAGAGGCCTGATTAAAAGTAATTTCCAGACTTCTCACTCCTCCGTCATACAGGGCCTTAGCTGTTTTTACCATCAGCTCCGGCTTTACGCCTCTGGAAATAGCCACCAGCTGATACTTTAATATCCACTCTACTACTTTATTTTCCATAATTCTCCCTTCTTTCATCAGATTTCAAACAGCACCTTCATCATATTTGTTTTGCCGCTGATTATTTCCTGAAAAACCTCCTGTCCCTTTTCCAAAGGAAATGTGTGGGATACTATAGAATTTATTAATTCCTTATGAGTCCTTACATATGAGGCTGCGTCTTTAAAGTCCAGCTTTGTGTACACTCTGGTGCCCACTATAGTCTGCTCCTTAAAGTTTACTGCTCTTAAATCCATTTCTGCCGGGTGCTTAAATACACTTAATAAAAGAATTTCTCCCCGCACTCCCACATAATCTGTCATAGACTTAGCCACGGCGCCGCTTCCGCTGGCCTCTATTAACACGTCCACTCCTTCTCCTTCCGTTTCCTGCAAAATATAGGAGGCTACGTCTGTATCCTTTGGATTTAAGACCTCTAATCCCAGCTTTCTGCCATACTCCGCCCTCTGTTCATTGGCTTCCACTGTAAAAATTCTGCCGGCTCCCCAGTCCTTTAACATTAAAGCAGTTAAAAGTCCCATAGGGCCAAGGCCTGTTACACATACTGCAGAGTAAAAACGATTCTGAAGCATACGAAGGCCATGGACCACCACTGCCGCCGGCTCTATGACTGCGGCAGTTTTCAGATCCATATCTCCCGGCATTTTAATCAGGCAGCTTTCTGGTATTGCGGCGTATTCTGCCATCCCTCCGTCTGTATCTGTTCCATACAGGCGGAGACTGCGGCATACATGAGTATGTCCGTTTAAGCAGGCCCGGCATTTGCCACAGTAATATAAAGGATTTACCACTACCTTATCACCTGGCGTAAGATCAGTTTCCACTCCCTCTCCAACAGCTTCCACTGTTCCTGAAAACTCATGTCCCATAATCAGAGGGGCCTTTGCCCTTGGATGAGTTCCCAAATATACGCCTACATCAGAACCGCAGATTCCTGCATAAGCTACTTTTATTAATACCTTTCCCTGATAATCAGGAATCTTCCTTTCTTCTAAAACCACCTTTTCTTTTTCTATCCACACTAATGCTTTCATTTTACTAAATATCCTCCATCTACAGGAATAATAGCTCCCGACATATAGTCGCTGGCATGGGAGGCCAGGAAAACAGTAATCCCCTTCATATCCTCCGGAGTTCCCCATCTGCCGGCGGGGATTCTGGATAAAATCTGCCCGCTTCTTTCCTTGTTTGCAAGCAGAGCCGTATTTAAATCCGTGGCCATGTAGCCCGGGGCAATGGCGTTTACATTAATTCCCCTGCCGCACCAGTCATTTGTAAGCTCTTTTGTAAGCTGAGCCACTCCGCCCTTTGCGGCGGCGTAAGCAGGCACTGTCTGGCAGCCAAAGAAGGATGCCATGGAAGCCACGTTAATAATTTTTCCATAGCCTTTTTCCAGCATAACCTTGCCGGCTTCCTGATTCATAATCCACACGGAATTTAAGTTGATGCTCAGCACCTCGTCCCATTCCTCCATAGGAAATTCTTCTGCACTGTGGCGCCTTTGAATCCCTGCCGCCGTCACCATAATATCCAGCTGGCCTTCTAAAAGCTGTAAGCTTTCTTTAAAGGCTTTATAATTTTCCTCCCTGGAGCGCAGGTCTGCTTTTACTCCATAACACTGATAACCTTTTTTACAGTATTCCTCTGCCTTAGAAAATGCCAGGTCAGAAGACCCTATAATTACTACATGGCAGCCGGCCTCTAAAAGAGCCTCGGCCATTCCCATGCCCAGTCCTCTGGTTCCCCCTGTTACAATGGCTTTTTTTCCTGAAATATTAAATAAGTCCTTCATTTTTTCCTCCTGATTCTTTACTATAAGCCCTGTCAATACACAAAGTCCTGTGAGAATATACTATTGAGAGCATACTATTTCAGCAGGTTTGGCAAGAAGAGAGACAAAAACGGCACAAAGGCAACTAAAAAGGCACATGCCAGCTCCACTCCGATAAACGGCATGAGAGCTTTTGCTACTCCGCTGACAGGGCGGCCGCTGATTCCGCAGGCCACAAACATACACGTTCCAAAGGGCGGCGTCACCTGTCCCATAGCTAAAACAAATACTACCAGCAGCCCGTAGTGAATTGGATCTACTCCGTACATCACTGCAAGAGGAGCCAGAATCGGGCCTAAAATCAGGATAATGGAGCCGTTGTCCATAAACATTCCTGCGATTGTCAAAAGTATAATAGTCAGTACTAAAAACAAAAATTTAGATGTACAAAAACTCATAAACCAGGCAGCCACAGCTGACGGAATATTGTAATATGTAATTAAGTATCCAAATACCTGGGCAGTTACAACCAACATCATAATATTGGCTGTGGACACGGCCGTACCTTTTAAAATTTCCCACAAGGTTTTTGCGCTCATTTCCCTGTACACTAAAAGGCACACCAGAAGGCCGTAAAATACAGCTACTACAGCTGACTCTGTTGGAGTAAATATTCCTGCGTAAATCCCTCCTAAAATAATAATAGGCATAAGCAAAGCCCAGATAGCATCCTTTGTAGCAGTGGCCGCTACTGAAGCGCTGAATCTTTCTTCCTTTGGCCAGTTGTTCTTTTTAGCCGCATACCAGGCGTATACGCACAGCAGAATACCTGCCAATACTCCCGGAATAATTCCAGACATCAGAAGACCGGAAATAGACACTCCTGTAACGTTTCCATAAATTACAAATACAATACTTGGAGGAATTACAATTCCCAGGGTTCCTCCCACAGCCTGAACAGCTGCAGAGTAATCAGACGGGTATCCTTTTTTTACCATCTCCGGATGTAAAATGCCGCCTATGGCTGCTGTTGTGGCTACAGAGGAGCCGGAAATTGCGGCAAAAAATGTACAGGACATTAAAGCTACAATAGAAAGTCCTCCTGAAATCCATCCGAAAAACGCGTTTGCAAATCCTACTAACCGCTTAGACAAACCGCCTTTGCTCATTATGTCTCCTGCCAGCATAAAGGCCGGTACTGCCAAAAGAGCAAAGGAGTCAGAGCCTGCAAATAACCTTTGGGCAATAATCACATACTGTAAATCTGGATTTAATGCAATGGAAACTACGCTGGCCAAGGCCAGGGACCATATAATAGGCATACCTAAAAGCAATGCCACAATTAAAACTACAATCAACGCTACTGCTGCATTCATATCTGCTTTTCCTCCCCTTTATTTTCTATCCCCATAGCTTCCCTGATATTGTCAATGATTTTAAATACAAGGGAAATTGCGGCCAAAATATAGCTGACAAAAATAGTGCCGTACATAGTGATCATAGGAATTCCCATAGCCGGGCTTTTTTGTATTTTTCCAATAGTAAACATTCTGGAGCAGCAGATGACAATAATAATACTTACAAGCAGCGCCAGTATTTTCCTCACTGTATCTAAATATTTGTCTGCCTTCTCCGGAAGGAAACGGTCAATTAAGTCAATGCTGATTAACATGTCGTCTTTGATTGCCACTGTCAGGCCAATCATAATCACAAATACAAATAAATATCTGGACAGCTCCTCAGACCAGGGAAGGCTGTAAAAAATCACATAACGTGTAAGAGTCTGCAGCATGATTACGCTCATCATAATAGTTAAAGCAATGCCGATCAGCCCTAACAGCAGATTCTGGACTTTTGAAAAAGCCCTTTCAACTTTCTTATACATAACACAGCTCCTTTTCATTTTATCTTGCAGCTTCAATCATATCTACAATGTTCTGATAAACCTTGCCATACTCCTTGCGGAATTGGGCGCTGGAGTCAATAAACTGCTGCTTATCTGGCTTTGTAATTTTCATTCCCTGCTTCTCCAGCTCCGCCATAGCCTCGTCCGCCTGACGTCTCTGCTCCTCTCTTTCATACTGCCCTGCTTCTTTTGCGCATTCTTTTATTATCTTTTGCTGATCTTCTGTGAGAGCATTCCAGGCGTCCTTGCTCATCAGGAAAAAGATAGAGCTGTAAACATGCTCGGTCATAGCCAGCTCTTTATTTACTTCTGCCACATTGTTTCCTAAAATAACGCTGAGCGGATTTTCCTGCCCGTCAATGGCCTTCTGCTGCATAGCTGTATATGCTTCGTTCCAGGACATAGGCACAGGGTCTGCGCCCATGGATTTCCAGAACTCCTGATGAACCTTGTTGTCCATAGTTCTGATTCTCAGGCCCTTTATATCTTCTACCTGGTTTACAGGATGCTTACTGTTTGTCAGGTTTCTGAAACCTACCTCCCAGATATCTAATACCTGTGTCCCCATAAGATCTGTAATTTCCTGACTGTAATATTCTCCTGTTTCTCCCTCAAATACTCTATCTGCATGTTCATATCCTTCAATAATATAAGGAATATCAACTGCCGCTAAATCAGTGACAAAGCTGGATAATACAGACTGGTTCACCACTCCCATATCCAGGGTTCCCAGCTGTGTATTTACTACATAATCACTGGCGCTTCCCAGCTGGCCGTTGTTGTATACCTCTATTTTAATCTTTCCGTCCGACCTTTCCTCCACCAGCTCTGCAAATTTGAAAAGTCCAATAGATACCGGAACTGTATCTGCTGAGTCATGTGCTACTTTAAATGTAAGAACCCCGTTTTCATCCGGCTTTTTCGCCTTGTCAAAGGAACTGCAGCCTGCCTGTGAAATTAAAAGCAGCCCCGCCATCATTATACAAACCAATTTTTTCATCGTTTTCCTCCACCTTACCATTCGGCAACTGTGCCGTCATAGTTCCTCCATAAAGGATTTTTCCAATTATGCCCTATTTTTGCCGCCTCCAGCACTTTCTCCTTATTTACCTTTACTCCCAGTCCCGGTCCTTCAGGAATTTTAATAAAGCCGTTTTCAAATTGGAACAAATCCTTATTTTCAATATAATCTAATAAATCTCCGTCTTTATTGTAATGGATTCCCAAACTTTGCTCCTGAATAAATACGTTTGGAGTACACGCGTCCACCTGAACACAGGCCGCCAAGGCAATAGGCCCTAAAGGACAGTGAGGCGCCACACCTACGTCAAAGGCCTCGGCCATTGCCGATATTTTTTTCACCTCGCTGATTCCCCCTGCGTGGGATACATCTGGCTGAATAATATCTACATATCCGTCCATCAGCAGATTTTTGTAGTCCCATCTGGAAAACATTCTCTCCCCTGTGGCAATGGGAGCAGAGGTGTGCTTTACAATTTCCCTTAACGCTTCATTATTTTGAGCCATCACCGGCTCCTCAATAAACATCAGCTTAAACTGGTCCAGTTCCCTTGCCAGAACCTTTGCCATAGTTTTATGTACCCGTCCGTGAAAATCTACCCCGATTCCCAGCTGATATCCGAATTTTTCCCGCACGGCGGCAATCCTTTCAGCTACCTCTTCAATTTTCCCAAAACTATCTACATAATGTATCTCTTCTGTGCCGTTCATCTTTACAGCTGTACATCCGGATTTTATTAAAACCTCTACTCCTTCTATTACATCTGAGGGCCTGTCTCCCCCTACCCAGCTGTAAACCTGAATCTTATCCCTGCATCTTCCTCCCAGCAGGTCATACACAGGGGCATTATAATATTTTCCCTTAATGTCCCAAAGAGCCTGGTCAATTCCGGCAATGGCGCTCATCACCTCAGGGCCGCCTCTATAAAAGCCTCCCCGATACATTGTCTGCCAGTGATCTTCAATAAGAAGGGGGTCTTTCCCGATTAAATAACTGCTAAAATCCTCCACCGCTGTTTTTACAACAGAGGCTCGTCCTTCCACTACCGGCTCTCCCCAGCCTGTAATTCCTTCATCTGTCTCCATCTCCAGAAAAAGCCATCTGGGAGGAACGGTGTACAGATTCATTTTTGTTATTTTCATTGTCTCCTTTTCTTACCTTTCCCTTCGACGATTTCATATTCTCCCTAAATTATAAGTTCATATAAGCTACAATCTGAGTGGCATAAACAGCGTACTCATTTAGCAGCCTTTCAATAACCACCTGCTTTTCCGCAGAATAGCGGAATGTAGGCACAGCCACGCTGAAAGCTGCGGCCACAGAATTATTTTTATAAATAGGCTTTGCCACACAGCGTATCAATTCATTTGACTCTTCACATTCATAAGCCAGAGAAGTTTCCTTAATTTCCTTCAACTGCCGATACAACTCGTCGAAGTCTGTGATCGTATGAGCAGTTAAAGGCTTCAGTCCTTCCGGGTACAGTCTGTGAAGCTCCTCCATAGAAGCTCCTGCCAATAAGGCCTTTCCTATGCCGGTGCCGTATGCAGGCAGCCTTTTTCCTATAGCAGAATACATACGGATAGGCTCTGTGGAATCTACCTTGGCAAGATAAAGTACATTTCCGCCGTCTAAAATTCCAAAGTGAACTGTTTCTCCGCAGCCCTTGACAATCTCCTGCATAATGGACGTAATATCCTCAAATGAATTAGAGCACTGCATATACCTGCTTCCAATTTCAAATAAACGGATTCCCAAAGTATACATTTGAGATTGGTCATCATAGCTTAAATATTTATTCTCTTTTAAGGTATGTATAATGGGGGACAAGGTTCCCATAGGAATCCCCAGCTTGTTGGATATCTCCGTCAGCTTACATCCCTTGCCCTCTGCTGAAATCAGCTCCAAAATAGTAATAATCCTTAATGTTGGCTTATGTTCTGTGTTCATCTTTGTTCCTCATTCCTATATACGAATTTAATTCCCAATTACGAATTTACTATATCAACATTTCCAGCTGCTGTCAATAGAGTTTTTACAAATCGTTGTTAATTTTTTATATATTTTTCCCATATTTCCTCTTTTTTTATTATTTTTTCACATTTTATATTGACTTTAAAAAATCTCCGTGTTATTCTTAATTTGCAAATACGTATATAATTTGTATATACGAATTATTCGAGAGGCAATCATTTAGAAACAAATTCCTAATATTCACATTCCTAATTACATTCCTTTTTCCTTATAATACGAATTTTTCTAATTACACCTATTAATGAATGAATAAGGAGGAGCTATGAAAGCCCTTGTATTAACAGGAAAATCTCAGTTTCAGTACACAGATGTAGAAAAGCCTTCCCCTGCTTCAGATGAGGTGTTAATCCGCTTAAAGGCATGTTCTATATGCGGCAGCGATATTCACGGCTGTCAGGGAGGCAGCGGGCGGAGAATTCCGCCTATTATTATGGGACATGAGGCCTCCGGAATTATTGAGCAGCTGGGGGAGCAGGTTACAGATCATTTCATCGGGGAGCCAGTAACCTTTGATTCTACTGAATTTTGCGGTTCCTGTGATTTCTGCAAAAAAGGCATGACGAATCTCTGCAAAAACAGAAAAATCACAGGAGTGTCCTGCACAGATTACAAAAAGGACGGAGCCATGGCTGAATATATTACTGTAAAGGCCCGCACCTTATATTCTATTCCCCCTTCTGTTTCCTTTGAGGAGGCTTGTTTAATTGAGCCTTTAGCAGTGGGACTTCACGCTGTCCGTTTATCTCAGCCTGAAAAAGACTATACAGCTGTGATTATAGGCGACGGAACCATTGGCCTTATGGTTCTCCAGGCTGCAGCCGCAGCCGGCGCCGGGAAAATTATTATAGTGGGAATGCAGGATTACCGCTTAAACGCTGCCAAAGCCTTTCCCCAGGTATATACAGTAAACAGCAAAAAGCTGAATCCCTTAAATACTATAATGAATTTGACAAACAAAGAGGGGGCTGATATCATTTATGATGCTGTTGGAACTGGAAAAACTATGCAGGATGCTTTTTCATATGTAAAAAACGGCGGGAAAATCATTTGTATCGGCAATGCTTCCGTAACAACAGATTTTCCTCTTCAGGAATGTATTGTCCGCCAAATACAGGTGCTTGGCAGCTATTCCTCTGCCGGAGAATATGCATATGGACTTCAGCTTATGGAGCAAGGGCTTATAGACCTTACTCCTTTCACAAAATATACCTGTCCTCTATCCCAGGGAGAAAAGGCCTTTCATCTTTTAATGGAGGGGAAATCTGAGATTTTAAAGGTAATTTTGAAAATGTAATAGAAGGATTTAAGGAAAAGAGGATGAAATATATATGAACAAAAAATATGACTTAATTTCTCTGGGAGAAATTATGCTGCGCTTAACGCCTGTTCAGGATGAGCGAGTAACCAGAGGCGGCTTTTTTATGCGCCAGGCCGGCAGCGCAGAATTAAATGTAGCTGCAGGAGCCGCTCTTTTAGGCCTGAATACAGCTATGATCACAAAGCTTCCTGACAACGATCTGGGCACATATATTAAAAACTGCGTCCAGTCCTGGGGAGTTTCCACTGAATTTCTGCTTTATGATTCTCACCCGGAAGCCCGGCTGGGCGTGTATTATTATGAATTCGGCGCAGCCCCCAGAAAGCCAAAGGTTACATATGACAGGAAAAATTCTTCCATTAACAGACTGCAGGTTTCTGACCTGCCGGAAGATATTTTCACAAGCACCCGCTGCTTTCACACCAGCGGCATAAGCCTGGCTCTCAGCCCTCAGCTTAAAAGTACAGTGATTCAGCTGATCAAACGCTTTAAACAGGGAGGCGCCTTAATTTCTTTTGATGTCAACTACAGAGCCAATTTATGGGATGGACCAGAGGCTAAGAAAACCATTGAGGAAATTCTTCCCTTTGTAGATTATTTTTTCTGCTCCGCAGACACTGCTCGCCTTACATTTTTAAAGAAAGGCACAGACAGGGAAATTATGGAAAGCTTTGCAGAGGAATATCCAATGTCTGTCATTGCTTCTACCAGAAGAATTGTTCACTCCCCCAAGCTTCACACCTTTGATTCCCTGGTATATGATGTTAAAAAACAGGAGTATTACGAAGAAAAACCTTATGAAAATATTGAAATAATAGATCGTTTAGGCAGCGGCGATGCATATTTGGCCGGAGCCCTTTACGGACTTTTATCAGAAAACGGCAGCTGCCAAAAAGCCTTAGAGTATGGCAATGCCGCCAGCGCTGTGAAAAATACAACTATGGGAGATCTGCCCATGGCTGATTTAAAAGAAATACAGTCGATTATTCAGTGCCATCACTCCTCTTTTCAGCTGGAGATGGATAGATAAACAGGGAAAGCAAATTCTTTCGCCATTATAAAAGGGGGCTTGAAAAATCCAAGCCCCCAGTGTATCAATCTATATTACTTCTTAATCTCCATTCCAACCTTTAAAAGACGGAATAATCTGTCTGCCGCTCCTGCATACAGCTCTTCTGCTCTTTCCAGAGCCTCGTCAATTTCCATAGCTCCGTTAATAGTAGGAATAATGCTTTCTACGCCAAATTCAAAAATCTTATCAGCGCCTTTGCCCATGCCGCCTACAATAGCAACTGCAGGGATTCCCTTATTTTTGCTGCGCATACCGATTCCGCTTGGAACCTTTCCAAATGCTGACTGCCAGTCAATTCTTCCCTCGCCTGTAACTACTACGTCAACGCCTTCTAACAGTTTATCAAACTCAATCAAATCCAAAACTGTCTCAATTCCTGACTTCATGTTGGCATTCAGGAATACTTTAAACGCTGCTCCCAAGCCGCCTGCCGCGCCTGTGCCCGGAACTGTGTCTACGTCGATGCCTGTCTTGTCAAGAAGCAGCTTTGCATACTTTTTCATGCCAGCTTCCATCTCGTCTAAAATCTCAGGAGTACCGCCTTTCTGCTTTCCGAAAGTATAAGTAGCTCCGTCAGGACCTGTTAAAGGATTTGTAACGTCGCACATAATGGTAAACTCTGTTTCTGCAACTGCAGGGTGAAGTCCCCTTACATCAATGTCAGCCACTTTGTTTAAATCAGATCCGAAACCGGAAAGTACATTTCCCTCAGCGTCTAAAAACTTAACGCCTAAAGCGCTCATAGCGCCCATACCGCCGTCGTTGGTAGCGCTTCCTCCCAGAGCGATAGAAATTTTTCTGTAGCCGGAGTCTAAAGCGTCCCGAATCAGCTCCCCTGTTCCATATGTAGTTGTATTTAAAGGATTCCTTTTATCTACAGGAACCATTGGAAGTCCTGAAGCTGCGGCCATCTCAATAATGGCGGAGTCTCCGTTAAACTCTCCGTATGTAGCGTCGGCATCTTCCATTAAAGGGCCGTGTACCTTTACTGTTTTAATATTTCCCTTTGTCACTGCAATTACTGCGTCTACTGTTCCCTCGCCGCCGTCAGCTACAGGCACGCCGAATGTCTCGCAGCCTGGAAATATTTTGTTGGCAGATTCTGTCAGCAGATCAATGATTCTCTCAGATGATAATGTTCCTTTAAATGAATCAGAAGCAAATAAAAATTTCATAGCACCCTCCATATCAATACTTTTCTCTTATCTCAAGGCATATGCGCCTGTTTTTCCGCTTTAAGCGGCAAACCCCATTGGGGATTATTTTTTATATTATAGCATAAATCCTTTATTAGCGGAAGCCACAGACGCATACTTTCTATGTTCTTTTAGCAGAAGAATTTCTCAGCAGCCTGAATTAAATACCACGTATCCTTTATTCCCGCTGTCTCATAAGGAGAATGCATAGCCAGCTGAGGCAGACCGATGTCCACTGTATTTAAGGCCACCTGGGTGTTGGAAATATTTCCCAGTGTAGAGCCTCCCAGAATGTCAGAACGGTTTGTAAAGTTCTGGAAAGGCACTCCCGCTTCCCTGCAAAGATCTTTAAACATAGCCGCTGACACGCCGTCTGTACAGTACTTCTGATTGGCGTTGTGTTTAATTACAATTCCCTCGTTTAAATAAGGGCGGTTTACAGGATCAGCCATATCCATATGATTTGGATGAATGGCATGAGCGTTGTCCCCGGAAATCATAAAGCTGTTGGCCAAAGCTGTCAGGTAATCTTCAAAATTAAGGCCTAAGGCCAAAATAATTCTCTGAAGAGTGTCATAGAGGAATGTGGACGCCGCTCCCTGCTTTGTTCCGCTGCCTACCTCCTCATTGTCCAAAACACAGTGAAGAGCCGCGTACTTATTTTTCTCCCCTTTTAAAAATCCTTTTAAAGAGGAGAATGCACACTGCAGATCATCCAGGCGGCCGCTGGAAATAAATTCTTCCTCAGCCCCCCAAATACTTCCCTTTACTCTGTTGTATAAAAACAGGTCGTGGCCCAGAATATCTTCTTCCTTTACTCCTGCGTTTTCACTGATAACCTTCATAAATGTGCCCTTAGCGTCAATGCCGCCGTAAAGAGGCAGCATATCCACCTGCGCATTATATTTATATCCGTCGTTTACCTGGCGGTTCATATGAATAGCCAGGTTGGGAATCATCACCAAATCCCTGTCCACATTTACCAGCTTTTCTCTAAAGCGTCCCTGCTCCTTTACAATCACACGGCCCGCTACAGAAAGAGGCCTGTCAAACCAGGGAGCGCACAGCATTCCGCCGTACCTTTCCACGTTCAGCTTTACATATTTTTTATCTGCCTCCATCTCCGGATTCTCTTTAATCTTAAACGTAGGAGAATCGCTGTGGCTGGCCATAATGCGAAATCCCTTCAGCTCCTGGGGGAGGGAAAATGCAATTAAAGAGGAGCCGTTTCTGGAAACAAAATATTTTCCCCCTTTATTTAAGCTCCACTTTTCTGTCTCCTTTACTTCCTCATACCCTTCTGACAGAAGCTCTTCCTTCATTGTCTCCACCGCATGAAAGGGAGAAGGACTTTTTTCAATAAATTTCAGTAATTCCTCTGCTGTCTCTCTATACATTTGAAAACCTCCTATTTGTTGGTCCTTTTAGCTACCATAGGCATAACAAAGCCCAGGGCGATAAGCACAAAAGGCGTAATAATATTTAACGCCAGCTGGAATTTATCTTCAGACCATATGCCCAGTATACATGCAAATGCTGTAAACAAGAAACACCAGCCGCCGAAAATCATGCCAAACGTTTTATTTTTTACAAATCTGTACTCTGCATGGAACTTCTCCCCGGCCCTCTTTAAGGCAATGTAGGCCACAAATACCCACAAATAACGGAGAGGCATACATACGGCGTTAACCTTTACCAGCCAGCGCACTAATGTATCCACACTGTCAATTCCCACTGCAGGCACAATAATTAAAATAGATACAATTACTGCAATCATTATATTTCCGTTAATATAAGCGCCGAACTTATTTTTCTTAAATAATGGAGCCGGAATATAATTTCTGTCGGCGCTGTCTAAAAGGATTCTTAAAGGCGCGTCAATAGAAATAACCAGGGTGCTGAACTGGCCGATACAGTTCGTAATTGCATAAATTACAACAAACAAATTCCCTACGTGGTAATATTCACCTAACTTCTGGAATGCATAATACGCGCCGTTTGTCATCAAATCATTTGGAATATTGTTAGAGTCAAACATCATTCCCAAAGCAATGGTGCCTAAAATCGCGCACACTGCCACCATTGCAGCCAAAGCAAACATACCTTTTGAGAAATCCTTAGCCGGATTTTTCATTTTATTTACATAAGGAGAAATCTTCTCGCAGCCGCCTACTGCAAAAACTAAAATAGACAAACTTAAAAAGAAGTTCTTGTCAAATGTAGGCATAATATTTTTTACAGACCAGTCTATATCAATAAACTCTCCCCCTGTAATCACAGGAGCGGCCATCATCATTAAAATAAAAAGAATGGACATGACAAACATTGCAGAGCCTGCCAATGTAGTCAGCACTTTCAGAATGCCTAAGCCTCTGGACGCTACGTAAAGAGCAATAAAGAATACTGCCAAACAAACCAGCTGTAAAATCAGAGTATTCATCTGGCTGATTCTGCTGTCCTGAAAGACAGCCCAGCTGGCGGCAATCAGCGCTCCATTAGGCTTTTGGGAGATGTAAGGCATGTGCACCACCCAGTATGTCCAGCCGGCAAAGTACGCCATCTGAGGGCCTATAGTTTCATGGACCCAGGAGCTGACTCCTCCTCCTGCTTCTTTAAAGGCGCTTCCCATTTCACCTACCATCAGAGCATAGGGCACAAAGTAAATGGCAAAAATCAGCAGCCAGGATACAATGGCTTTTAAACCGCCATATTCGGAAAAGCCGTTAATTACGTTTCCAAATCCCCATACAGTAGAGAAGGCCATAAACGCCAGGCTGTACCACAAAATCTTTTTGTCGCTTGTGTTCTGTTTCATTATAAAATCCTCCATTTTTATTCCATAGGCACATTAGACCCATAACTACAGATTATACAGAAATTTTACCTTTTTCGCAAGCATTGGTTGGCAAATAAAGTAAAAACACTTGTTTATTATGCCCTGAAATAAGGCCTTTTAAACAAGTGTTTTTCAACTATTTTTTTACAGTGTGGTGAACCGGGGTATCTGGCTTTTCTCCTGACAAAACCTTATGTATCTGACCTGCCGCGTGCATGGCCATAATAATTCTGCACTCCTTTGTATAAGAGCCCATGTGAGGCGCTGCAATCACATTTTCCATATGGAAAAACGGATGATCCTTTTTTGGCGGCTCTTCTGTAAATACATCAGTAAATAAACCGCCGATCTGACCTTTATTTAAGGCTTCAATTAAAGCCTCCTCATCTGTCACCGCGCCTCTGGCGCAATTAATCAGCTTGGCCGTGGTTTTCATCATCTGAAATTCCCGTCTTCCCACCAGCTTTTCCGTCTTTGAATTTAAAGGCATATGGAGGGATACAAAATCTCCCTGAGAAAAGGCCCTGTCCCAATCTGCCAAAGTAACATAATCCTCCAGCTGCTCCTTTGTTAAGTGGGGGCCATATGCCAGAATTTTCATTCCCAGGCCATAATGCGCCTTTTGGGCCAGCAGTCGTCCGATTCTACCATATCCTATTATGGATAATGTTTTTCCTTTTAAATCCTCTCCTAAATAGGTATCTTTATAGAAAAAATCTCCCTCCTTCATTTTTTCTGTAAGGAGAAACATGTTTTTTCCAATGGCAATCATACCTCCTAAGGCAAATTCCGCCACAGTGTTAGTGGTGGCGTCCGGGGCATTTGTCACCCAAATCCCTTTTTCCTCCGCCGCCTTTACGTCCACATTATTATACCCGGCTCCCTGTCTGGCTATGATTTCCAATTTAGGAGCCCTGTCCATAATTTCCCTTGTAATTGAGGGCACTCCCAGCCATATGGCGGAGCAGTCCCCTACTGCCTCTTTCAAAGATTCTTCGTCGCTGTTCTCCACAAAAACCACTTCATATCCATGGTCCTTTAAATAATCTACGCCTTCCTCCGCCACTGGCTGAGGGATTAACACCTTTTTTCCCATACTCTATTCTCCTGACTTGGATTTCATATATGTATCCATAGCCTCAGCTACCTTTTTAGAATAGGCGGCGGCAGCTACTACTGTTTTAGCTCCCAGCACCACGTCGCCGGATGCAAATATTCCATCGCAGGTAGTCTCGCC
This sequence comes from Lachnoclostridium edouardi, assembly GCF_900240245.1. GTDB lineage: Bacteria > Bacillota > Clostridia > Lachnospirales > Lachnospiraceae > Lachnoclostridium_A > Lachnoclostridium_A edouardi. The sequence continues at coordinate 2,467,770 of NZ_OESQ01000001.1, read as the reverse complement.
CTTTTCATCAGTAACTAAAAGTCCGTTTTTAGAAGCCTTTAACCCTTCTGTTGTATTGACCAACTTGCTTTTCGGCCCCTGGCTGACTGCAATAATGGTAGAATCTGCCGGAATCAGCTCCGCCTTCTCTGACTCTCCCACAATATTTCCTTTCTCATCAAACAGCACGTCCCTGAAAACAGGCCCCTCTTCTGTGATCTCCACAATTTGTTTTCCAAAAGCAAATTTAGCCCCGTCTAAACGGGCGTAAGCCATTTCATGCTCGCTGGCCTTGCTTACTTTTCCTCTGGCATAAAGGGTTACATCTAAAGCGCCTTTTCTTAAAGCGGTTCTGGCTACGTCCATAGCAGAATTTCCCATTCCAATTACAGCCACTGTCTGTCCCAGGTCAAAAGCGTCCGGGTTAGCCAGATAATCAATGGCATAGTGAACGTCGCCTAAAGACTCTCCCTTAATTCCCAGAGTTTTCGGCTTCCACACGCCTGTGCCGATAAAAATGCTTTCATAGCCGTCCCTGAAAAGATCTTTAATCTCTAAAGCAGTGCCAATAGCGGCATTAGGCCTGAATTTAATGCCTATTTCTTTCATTTTCTTTTTATATCTGTCTAAAATAGATTTAGGAAGACGAAATTCCGGGATGCCATATCTAAGCACTCCTCCGATTTGATCCTTAGAGTCAAATATCGTCACTCCGTATCCTTCCTTTGCCAGTAAAATCGCTATGGTGATGCCTGCAGGTCCGGCTCCGATTACAGCCGCCTTTTTCCCGTTTTTCGGCTTGCATTCTATTTTCATCTTGTCCAGATAAGTGTCTGAAATATAATTTTCAATGCTGCTGATATGTACAGGCTGCCCCTTTCTCCCTAAAATGCAGTGGCCTTCGCACTGGTTTTCGTGATTGCACACAAGAGAACAGATTAAAGACATAGGGTTATTTGTAAACAGCATTTCCCCTGCCTCATTTAAATTTCCCTTTTTAAATGCCTGAATCATCTGGGGGATGGGGGTATTAATGGGGCAGCCTTCCCGGCACATAGGTTTTTTACAATTTAAGCAGCGGTTCGCCTCATCAATTACATGTACGGCCATATAGTTCTCCTTTCAAGGTATTATACGTAAGAAGGAGCCGCCGCAAATATTTTGCGTCAGCCCCTTCTGTTTTTGGGGTATCAAAAATGTTGTGAAAAAAGTTGTTTTAATGTGGGGGAATCAAAAAAGCTTTTAGATTAAACCTGCTTTTTCCATTTCCTCTCTGATTTTGTTCAGTACAGGACCTTCTGGGGTAGGAAGGTTTGGTCTGTAAGGAACGCCGATTTCTCTTCCTCTTAAATTAGCCATATCTTTAGCTGCTACAGGGAAGCTGGCTGGATCCATGGAAAGTCTTACTGGATTTAGTTTAAACTGGGCCTCCAGGGAGCCTTCCAAATCTCCGGCTACAAATTTATTATAAACATCAGTAATCAGTTCAGGCATAAAGTTTGCCGCTGTACACACGCCGCCTACTGCGCCATGGCACATAGAAGCATAAAGTAATGTATCTTTTCCGCCAAATACTTTAAAGTTTACATCTCTTGTTCTTCTGATAAACTCTGCAGTCTGTGTAATATCTCCGCTGGTGTCTTTCATTCCCACAATATTAGGAACCTGATGGGCCAGACGGTCTACCAGATTGCCGGACATTGTATATCCTACGCGGCCTGGGTTATTGTAGAGAAGCACTGGGGTCTCCGGAACTGCCTGGGCAATTGCTTTAAAGTGCTCAAACAGCTCTGTCTCTGTTGGCTTTAAGAACATAGGCTGAAGTACGGAAATTCCTGCCGCTCCATTAGCTACAGCCATTTTGGCCAGACGAATGCATTTCTTTGTGCTGATGGCGCCGATGCCAAAGTATACAGGAACACGGCCGGCAGCCTGATCCACCATAATCTTTAAGCCGCGCTCCATCTCGTCCTCTTCAATTACATAGAACTCGCCGTTGCTTCCGAAAGCCAGCACGCCTAAAACGCCGCCGTCAATTACATAATCCACCTGTTCTCTCAGCTTTGCCTCGTCAATATTTTCATCCTTATCAATAGGGGTTAAAATAGGAACGATTACACCCTTAATAAAATCTGTATTCATTTGCCTGCTCTCCCGATCCGCTTTTTATTTGTTTTCTGGCTCTACTGTTACATTGCCAATTTTTTCGTAGTATTTAACAAGGCTGGAGTGATCTTCTTTCTCATATCCGTCAGCCTTCAGGCACTGCATCATTTCCATCAGCTGTCCTGTGAGAGGTACTGGTGCAGAAATTGCATGTGCTGCGTTAAGAGCATTATTTAAGTCTTTAATGTGAAGCTCAATACGGAAACCTGGTTTGAAGTTTCTGCCTAACATCATAGGAGCCTTTGCATCCATAACTGTAGATCCTGCCAGTCCTCCGCGGATTGCCTGGTATACTAATTCTGGATCTGTACCTGCTTTTTTAGCAAATGCAAGAGCCTCGCCTACTGCTGCAATGTTACATGCAACTACAATCTGGTTAGCCAGCTTAGCTACGTTTCCGGAGCCTAAATCGCCAACGTATACAACAGATCCTGCCATAACCATCAGCATATCATAGTATTTGTCAAACAGCTCTTTCTTGCCGCCTACCATTACGGAAAGTGTTCCGTCAATAGCCTTTGGCTCGCCGCCGGATACAGGTGCGTCTAACATTTCTACGCCTTTTTTAGCCAGCTCAGCGCCGATAGCTTTGCTTTCTACTGGGTCAATAGAGCTCATATCAATTACAACTGTGCCTTCATGCGCGCCCTCTACTACGCCGCCTTCTCCCAGAACTGCCGCTCTTACATGAGGAGAGTTTGGAACCATTGTAATAATAACGTCGCACTTCTCAGCAACTTCTTTGCCGTTTGCCGCTGCCTCTGCTCCACAGGAAACCAGATCTGCTACTGCGTCCTTATTAAAATCGCAAACTACCATTTCGTAACCTGCTTTTACCAGGTTCTTGCACATTGGCCTTCCCATAATTCCTAATCCGATAAAACCTACTTTCATGTCTTGTCCTCTCTTTCTTCTATCTTGTCCTAAGACTTCTAAAAATTTAAAATAACTTGTTTTTGTTTTACTTATGGCCAAATTATAGCCTGGATCTCCCAGACTTTCTATTGGCGTATTTTACGAAAGCAGACTTTTTTCTTATGCAAAGGTTATAATCATTCATTTTTTGAAATGAAATTCGTTTCAAAGTTTCAATTTCATTTCATTTTCCCTTTAATAATTTCACTGTGTATTTTATTTTCAAGGTGCCTATTACTGGCAGATTCCATATTTTTTCATCCGTCTCCACAATGTAGTTTTACTGATTTTCAAGGCCTTGGCAGCCTTCTCCCTGCTGCCTCCGTTTTCCTCTAAAAGTTTGATAATACTTTCTTTTTCCAGGCTTTTCCCCACTGGAATCTCTCTTTCATAAAGAAAAATTCCAGGCTCCTTCCCGGGAATCAAATACTCTCCAGGATATAAGAACTCCAAATGATTTTTTACTGTTCTCTCGTCCAGAGACCTTTTTTCTGCAGTTAAAATCAAACTTTCCGCAAATCCCTCTGCCTGAATAAAGTTTCCAGGCCAATGGTAGGCCATAAGCGCCTTCCAGGCTCCTTCTGTCAGCACGTGATACTTAGAATATTTTTGGCAGGCATACTGAACCGCCTCCTCCATCCTTTTCTTTAAATCCTCTTTTCGCCTTCTGGCAGGAGGCACATATAAGGTCAAGCTGCTGATGAGAAAATATAATTCCTGATTCCACATTCCTTTGGCGGCCAACTGTCCCGGATTTTCTTCAAAGTGAAGAATCACTCTTACCTTAGCCCTGCCCTCCGGCCCTGCAGCCCCTGATAGCTGCCCAAAGCGAATCAGGCGGTACAATGCATATTGACCTTCTCTTCCCAGACCTTCCGCATTTTCCAGGTAAAGAGTGCCTTTATCTGCCGCGGCCCCAGCCCCCCTTGGACCAAAAACAGCGCTTTTCTGTTTTTCCTCTGAAATCTCGCAGCAGCTGACAGATACAAACGGAGAAGATATGTCCATAGCCGCGTTGTGAATACAAGCTGCAATTAAACTGTACTCCGTTCCCCCCTCCCCCACTATGGTTACAGGGCTTTCTGATCTGGCGTACAGGCGGGCAGTTTTTATACATTCCTCCATGGCGTAAGAATCTGCCTGCAGATCTCTGAAGTCTCCCATGGCTATATATTTTCCCGTCCGCTCCTTAGAACGCTCTTTTTCTCTTTGATTTTCCCTTTTTTTCAGCCTTTGACACGTAATAATGCCGCCCTCTATGCCGCCTTCTACTGATACGGGGGCGGCAAACGCCATCAAACTGGTTTGTCCTGCGTGTATAATCCAGGAATAGTTTTCCTCTCCTTTTACCAGCACAGCCTTTAAATCTCTTTCAGGGATCTCAGGAAAAACCTGATCCAGGCGTTTTCCCTCCAGCTCCTTTTTCGCCTTGCCGGCCATCATCTCCATGGCTGGATTTACAGACAAAATATTGCCCTGCTGATCTAAACGGATCACTCCGTTGGTGGAATAATCCAGCACAGTTTCCATTTGAGCTGCGCTGCGCTTTTCCGCCTCCATGGCAAAATCCATGCGCTCTGCAATCCGAAAAGCATTTCTCAAAGAATCTTCGGTGGCAGATAAAAACAAAGACGGCAGCCCGGCCTTTACTGCCGTTTCCACAGCCGTATCTCCGCCGATAATTAAATCCGGCTCCTGGGCAATCGCCTGATCTACCATGTTTTTTAAATCTTTGTCCCCTTCTGACAAATAAGTCCGCAGCTCAATATCATAAATAAGATCAAAATAGGACATATCGCAGAACATATTTCTAGTTCCAATTACAGCGATTACAGGATGAGGCTTATTTAAAATCTGCCTGGCCTTTGTCACTAAAAGGGCCATCTCCTGAGCTGTTACAGTAATTTCTGCTACTGGAATATCTGTATACTGCCTGATGAGAGAAGCCTGCCGCCCTCTGGCAATAATAATAGAAGCGCCTTTCGCAATGGCCTCCCTGGCCTCTGAAACAGAATCCTCTGTCCGGATCACCTTCATGGAGGCAATTTCATACTTTTTTTCCTGCAGAATATTGTGAGCCTGAAACAGCATCTCCTCCCTGGCTACCAGCAGCACTATTTTCCCCATGGAAACCTCCGCGTTTTTTTGTTCTTCTCTTCCGTCAAGTTTCTTCCGTCTAAGGCCGCCCCGGCCAGTCTGTCCCCGTCGTACTCCAGCTTTAAAGAGAAAAAGGGAGCGTCATTTCTTAAAAGCTCCACAAACAGCCTGTCGCCTTCCCAAAGATTCAGGTTCTCAATTTCACTTTTTTTCACCCACCTAAGCTCTCCCTCATCGCACTCCTTCAGCTCCCCCTTGTAGCCGTCAGCAGTGTACAAACACATATATTCTACTACTCCCGGCTTAGGAATAAAGGTAATAATGCCTCTGAATTGATAGGAAAAAATAGTCAGCCCAGTCTCCTCCTTAACCTCTCTGATTAAACATTCGTCAGGGCTTTCTGTGCCCTCAAAATGGCCGCCTACGCCAATCCATTTTCCCTCATTAATATCATTTTCCTTTTTGTTTCTGTAAAGCATCAAATACTTTCCGTCGTGTTCAATATAACAAAGTGTAGTCATTTTTGCCATTATAATACCCTCCACTATGTGAAACGCCATCTCGTCAGTCATTGACGGATGGCGCTTCATGTTTAGAAATATTATAACTGAAATCAACAGCTTTGTAAATACAGGCTTTTATCTGATTTTCTCAGCAGGTCCTGTTTAGTATAGCGGCCAGTTTTTCTGGCAGCCCTTTATTAGGCTTTACAGGAGGCTTTGCAAAGCTTCCCTCTGCGGCAATCCCCGGCCCTAATTTGACTAAAGACTCACAGTGCTTTACTGCGCTGGACACTCCGTCCACCACTGGTACGGAAATTTTTCCTTCCAGGCTTCTGGCCAGTCCCGCCAAAGGCGCACCTGCCAATATAATCACATCCGCCCCGTCCTTCTGCACTGCCTCCTTACACATTTCCAATAATCGGTCTGTATAATCCTCCTGCACGGTTCCCACATTTTTTAAAGGATCTTTTAAGGATCGTATACTGGCAAGCCTGGTGCTTAAATGGCTTCTCTCCACTGTCTCCCTGTACCAGGGAGCAATTCGGTCAGATATGGCAATAATGGAAAATCTTTGTCCCAGCAAACATGCGGAGGCCAGGGCTGCCTCTGTCATTCCCACCACCGGCACATTTAAAAGCTCTTTTACCCCAGTCAGCCCAGGATCTCCAAAGGCGGCGATCACCACTCCGTCATATTGCCCGTAACGCTCCGCTGCCACGCAGGAGCAAGCATAGCCTGCAATTACAGCTTCCATTCTGGTTTCAATATATTCCACCCCAAAAGGCGCTGTCTCCATAATAATTTCTGTGTCTCTGTCTGCTGTTCTTTTTGCTTCCTTTTCTATTAAAGCTGTAACATCCTGAGAGATGTTAGGATTTATAATTAATATTTTCATCAACTTTTTCCTCTTTCTTTTTATTTATTATAAAAGGCAAATTACCATTCCGGCGAGTCCCCAAAACTGCTTCTGTCTAATTCCCCATATTTTTTCGTAATCATTTTGTCTACCCAGGTAGTGAGCACAGGACAAAGAATTGCTGTCACAACGCAGGATGTGGCAATCTGAGCGGTGGCAGCCGGCACAATGCTTTCCAGTGAAGGATCTGCCTCCGCCACAAACTTAGGGGTGGGGATTGCATTCCCCGCTGTATTTCCAACGGCTACGCCAGTAGCCAATGGGCGTTTCTTTCTTCTAAATACCCAGTTGAAAATAAAATATGTACCGATGCCTGTAGAGATTAAAGTAACAAGTCCTAAAATAATTCCTGGGACTCCCGCCTTTAATACAGCGTCCCATGTCATGCCTGCTCCTAAAGTCCATCCGTTGAAGGGGATTAAAAACGGAGCTGCGTTAGAACACATATCCCGGATTTTTTCATCTAAATTGGCAAACAGCATTCCTAAAAACAAAGGCACCAAAGCTGCCACCAAAGATTTTACAGGAATATCAGCCATGCCGGAAGCGCCTAAAGCAATCATTGTTAAAAACGGTCCGTCATTTAATGCCAGGGGAGCAATGGCGCCTACGTCATTAGGCACGCCGAATTTCTTTGCCAGGGTGCCGTACATAACGCCGTTAGAGTTTGTAGTTGCTCCAATAACAGCCACAGGCGTAATCCCCAGAATCCCTGCAGGGCCAAATGCCTTTCCCAGCAAAATTCCCAAAAGTGTTCCGATAATGTACTTGGCGGCCAGCATAACAAAACCCTTGGCAAAAGGCTCTCCCGCCTGCTTCATATCAATAGTGGCTCCTGAGCAAAACATAAACATTCCCACTGCTGTAGCCGCCCCTGCATTAGAAAATAATCCGGATGTAAAGCCTCCAATCTGCAGCGCCTCAGGGGCAAAGGTATTAATCGTACACGCCATTAATAAGGGAATTACCTGCATACCTGCAGGAAACTTTCTAATTGTATCTACAATTTTCATATAAGCCCTCTCCTTTTATATCTGTTTTTGTTTCAATACCTGTTTTCATTTCCTACAGTATACTGTGTGTTGTCGACATTTAAAATATATCATTATTGTCGACAGTTGTCAAGTGACATTCGTCTTTCATTTTCTTTTATCAAGTTTTTTCCATGTTCTTGCCAAACCATCATTTCTATCCTATAATATTTCTTATTGTTATTTAATGATTTCATATGGAGATAATATAATGAGAAAAGTTGAGAAGAAAACCGCTTACCATTTGCAGGTGTACGATATATTAAAACAGCAGATTCTTTCAGGGGATTTAGCCCCCGGAGAAAAGATTAATGAGTATAAAATATCTCATGAAATCGGAGTCAGCCGCAGTCCGGTCCGGGAAGCCATCCGCATTTTAGAGCAGGACGAGCTTTTAGTTTCTACTGTATCCGGGCTTATTGTAAATCCTCTGGACCCTGTTACATTAAAGAATATTTACCAGTGCCGCATTGCCATGGAGTCTTATGCGGCAGGTCTGGCGGCTGCCAATATTGGAGAAAAGCAGCTGGCCGTATTAGAAAAAAGCGTGGAGGAAAGCCGGGCCTATCACAAGGCCTGCCAGTATGACCAGGTTTTAAAGGCTAATTCTGTATTTCACACCACCATCTACGCCCAGTGCGGTAATTCTTCTCTTATGAAAATGATTGAAAAGTACAGCGCCTTAGTAGACTTAACTAAAACTCAGATTTTCTCCACGTATAAGCGGGGGGAGGAGCCTTACTTAACAGAGCATGAGGAGATTATTAAAGCTTTGTCTCAGCACGATGCAGAGCTTTGCGAAAAGCTTATGCGCCGTCACATTGAAGGTGATTTTGAAATTCACCTGAAGCTTCTGGAAAATGAAACTATATAAATGAAAAAGACCTTCTGAAATTTGCAGCCGCAAGTTTCAGAAGGTTTTTCATTTAATAATGTCCGCCGTCTTTTCTGTTTTCTTCCATGTTAAAACGTTCTTCGTCAAAATAAATTTTTGTCTGTCCCCACTGAGGCTTTTTCGGCCATGCAAATGGGTGGAGATGTTCTGCTCTTTCTGCAGTTTCAAGAGCTTCCTGCTCTGCCTTCAAAAGCACTTCTTTCTCATCCACAGCCACAGCCTTTCCGTCCCTCAGCATAATTTTTCCGTCTACCAGAACTAAATCCACGTCAGAAGGATGGCCGTTGCCTACTAATGTGTCAATAATATTGATTCTAGGCATCAGTCTTGGGTTCATCAGATTAATGGCGATTACGTCCGCTCTCTTTCCAACCTCCAGGGAGCCGATTTCTTTTTCCATACCAATACATTTTGCCGCGTCAATGGTAGTCATCTCTAAAACCTTTTCTGAAGGCAGATAGTAGTCGTCGTTCATTGCCCTTCTGAAAATCATTTTCGCCCTCTTCATAGCGTCAAACATGTCAAAGCCGGATGTCAGCATAGAACCGTCTGTAGTAATAGCCACAGTGGCTCCCAGCTCTAACAGCTCAATAACAGGAGTTCTGTTGACCATCTGCCTCATGCCCGGGGCCACGCTGACATGAGTATCTGTTTTGGCCAGAATCATAGTTTCATCCATAGATAAGCCGGTGCAGTGCTGCAGATGAACGTCCGGACCTAAAAGCGCGTTTTCTTTGTCCTGATATGCCAGGTGAATCATTCCTCCAAATGCATCTGTGTGAATTCTGGTGCTATATTTTTCTGCTATTCTTCTCATTTCCCTGGCCTGATAAAGGTCATGGTCAGTCAGCTTCACACATCTGTCTGCCGGCGTGGGGGCAGATGGGTCTACGCTTGTCACAACTCCAAAGGGAGCCACATAAGCTCTTGTTCTGTCTTCATTGGCGTGATTCAGCTCTGAAACTACTGTCTCCAGACTTTCCAGAACCGTCTCATAGCTGACCTCACTCATATGTCTTTCCCCGTCTATATAACGGCTGAAGCGGTGAGGCCACGGAGTGTGGCACGGACCTGTACATACAATATCCTTTACTCCTACTTCTGCATATGCCTTAGCATTATTTAGGGCAGGCACAGGGGAGTCGCATCTAGGCTGAGACCCCAGCACGCACACGCCTGTGGTGACGCCTGCGTGAAGCCGCTCCAAAGCTGACAGCCTTCCCTCGTTGTACCAAAATTCATCTGTAATATAATTTTTATAAGTGTGAGTCATTACAGGCATCCAGTAGCTAGTATCTTCCACAATAGATTTAAATGCAGAGTGCCCTCCATGTCCGTGGGCGTCCACAAATCCTGGCATCACTACATGGTTCTCACAATTAATCACTTCCCTGGCTTCCTGTTTTAACCCTTCCTCAGTGCTTCCCACAAAGGTGATTTTTCCGTTTTCAATTCCCACGGCTCCGTTTTCCAGCACACGCCTTTTCTCATCCATGGTAATGACTACAGCGTTAGTCAGCAATACATCATACATTTTTTGTTCCTCCTGCTATTTTAAAGGATGGACGGAAGATTTCATTTTCCGGCAGATGTTTATAATCTCTTTCCATGTAACCCATTTTCATTTTGTTGTAGTACTTCTGCCCTTTTGCCTTCAGCTCTTCCAAATCCACGCCCTCTATTTTTCTGTCCTTCATAACAGTGCGGCCGTTAATCACAGACATTTTTACATCTTGTCCTGAACCGCACATGAAAATTGTACGAATAGGGTCGTCAACTGCTCCCATGTGGAAGCTGTCTAAATCCACTGCAATCATGTCTGCCTTGGCGCCTTTGCACAAACGTCCTAAATCGTCTCTTCCCAGGTATTTTGAACCGCCTAAAGTGACTGCGCTGTATACGTCCGCAAATGTGGAGCCCTCCACTGCGTCCTCAGCCATCTGGGAAAACATAGAAGCCGTTCTAATATTCTGGAAAAAGTCTGGCGGAAATGTATCTGTACCTATGGCCACATTAATGTTTCTCCTTCTGTAGCCGGCAAAGGACTGAGGGTAATGGCCGCTTCTTCCAATAATAATCGGGCAGTAAATGGCCGTGGTCCCTGTCCTCTGCAAAATAGCCAGATCGTCCCCCTCATCCTCTACCCACCTGGTGCCTTTTACAATATAACAGTGAGGAATTCCTACATGGCGGTCCAGAAAATTAATGCTGTCTAAGTACTCTAACGGGCTCATGCCTGTTTTTTCCTTAATAAATCTGTACTCAAATCCTCCCTGAGCCGCGTGAAGCTTAATAGGGCAGCCTAGTTCATCCGCATATTTTCTGGTCTGAATCAGATTTTTTTCTGTCTGAGTTTCAATTCTTTCAGGAAGCAAAGCCCCTTTAATCAGCCCGTCATACGCCCCGTCAAATTTACGGATAAATTTTACTGCTCTTTCCAGCCCTTTTTCTCCCTCTTCTTCCAGATAGCGAACCGTCATGGTGCCGTCGGGACGAACTACATTTAAACCGCACTGGTAGCTGGGGGAGGTGTAAAGGCGAAGTCCTAATTTTCCCGCGTGATGTACTCCCGCCTCTTCCTCCTCATAAGTATCCGCCCATTTTTTATAATAAGTAGATGTAATAGGCATAGCTGTAGTGACGCCGTTCATAATCAGCTGTGTATAAGCAAATAAGGATTTAAATGCCTCCTCCTCAGGAGTCATTAATTCATGCGTGCCCTTTTCAAAATATTCTTCTGAAGGGTTTAAGCTGTTTCTGGTTTCCTTGTACACCTCTGTGTGGAGAATATCGTGATCAATGTCCCCCAAAGCGTTTAAATCAATAAATCCCGGCATAATCACGCTGTTGCCTGCATCCTCTGTTACATCCACATGGCCTTCATAATGCTTACCTACATAAATAATTGTATCGTTTTCATATACAACTTCGCCGTCCACAATAATTTGGTGGTCCGCGCCGTCAAAACCAATTACATAGGCTCCCTTTAATTTTGTAATCATATTTTTTTCTCCTTCTTAAAACAGTGTGCGCCCTAAAGTGCGCGCCCACCGGAAGCTTTTGATCCACAGGGGATAAAATTTCCTGCGAATCAAAAAGCTGCATAACAGGACAGCCTGTAATTTATACAAGCGCCGGCTTATGCAGCTTCTTTCTTTTGCCTTATAAGGCGGCAAACCCTATTTTTTCTTTACTGGTCTGTGCCGTTGTCAAAATATACTTTGTCAAAGAAATGGCTGGCAGCTGGAGTAGGTACGAAGCCTTTTACATTGCTTCTGATTCCCAGTACCTGCTGTGTATTGGCAATCGGGATTACCGGCACGTTTTCGCGCAGATATTTCTGAATGTCTTTAATAATCTGCTCTCTTTCAGGTCCGTCGCTGGTTGCTCTCTGAGCGTCTAACATTGCGTCCAGATCTGGGTCACTGTAGAATCCCATGTTGTTAGTAGGAATCTGTTTGGAGTGATATGGTCCGTAAATGTTGTTGTCTGGCTCTGGGAAGCCTACTGCTCCAAAGCCTACAATAAACAGCTCTGTCTCTCCTGCGTCTACCATGTCATAGAAGGTTCCTGACTCGTAGCTCTGAATCTCTACTGTAATGCCAACCTCTGCCAGCATGTTCTGGATAATCGTTGCTGCGTTCAGTCTGTTTGTGTTCTCTGCACATGTTAAAGTCAGTTTTAAGTCAGAAACTCCTGCTTCTGCTAAAAGAGCTTTTGCCTTTTCTACGTCATATCTGCAATCTGTGTCGCTGTCATCATAATATTTCATGCTAGGAGTTACTGTAGTTGGGGAATACTGAGCGTTTCCTCTCCAAACTGCTGTCAGAATCGCATTTTCATCTAATGCATAATCAATAGCCTGTCTTACTCTTACATCTCCTAAAGGCTCTTTTGTCACGTTCATAGCCAGGTACTCAACAGTTGTGCTTGGACGTTTTACAATAGCAGTATCCTTGTTGCTGTCTAATCTTTCTACATCATTTGCAGGAATATCAAATGCAATATCTATATTTCCGGATTCCAGCTCAATTACACGGCTGTTAGCTTCCACGATTGTACGGATAATCAGGTTTTTATACGCCGGCTTAGTGCCCCAGTATTCTTCGTTTCTCTCATATACACAGCGGTCGTTTTTAGCCCAGGAAACAAATTTAAATGGACCTGTTCCTACTGGATTTAAGGCTGCCTGCTCTGGGTTTTCTGTAAACTCTTTTTCACTTACAATTACAGCTCCGATGTATGGCAAATATCCTACTAAAGGAGAAAATGGCTCGTGAGTTGCAATAATAATTGTATTATCGTCAACTACCTTACTGTTTTCAGCGTCAATGGCTGACATAATGTAGGAAACCTTAGCTCCGTCTGGTCCTGTAGCTCTCTTAAAGCTGTACAGAACGTCGTTAGCTGTCATCTTCTCTCCATTGTGGAAATATACGTCGTCTCTCAACTTAAATTCCCAGTTTAAATCATCAATCTGCTTCCACTCTGTAGCCAGAAGAGGCTGAATTTCTCCATTGTCGTCATACCTAACCAGTGTTTCATAAACAGGGTTTAAGTTATTCACGCTGCTGGATGTGGAAGATGCGTGAGGATCTAATGTAGGCGGATCTCCTGTAATCGCTACTGTTAAGGTGTCTTTTTCTTCCGGTGCTTCGGAAGAGGAACCGCCGCAGCCTGCCAGCATGGAAACTGCTACGGTAAGCGCCAGGGCAAGGCCCAGAACTTTTTTCACTTTTCTCATAATCTTTTCTCTCCTTTTTTCTATTTTCTGGAAAAACTAAAAATCTTATTTTTAAAGAATTTCCAATGGCAAACTGTCATAAGACAGGATTGCATTTAAACTTTTCCCGCTAAGTGGCAGGCTACAAAATGGTCGTCCCCTGTGTTGATTAATTCAGGATCTTCCTTTTTGCAAAGCTCTGTAGCGTAAGGGCAGCGGCCTGCAAAACGGCAGCCTCCCGGAAGATTTACAGGGCTGGGAACATCTCCCTTTAAAATAATCTGCTCTCTGTCCACTCCCACCTTAGGAATAGGAATGGCAGATAAAAGAGCTTTTGTATATGGATGTAAAGGATTATCAAAAATAGATTTATAATCGCTAAGCTCCACAATTTTTCCCAAATACATAACGCCGATTCTGTTGCTGATATGCTTTACTACGCTTAAATCGTGGGAAATAAATAAATATGTCAGGCCTAAATCCTGCTGAAGACGTTTTAAAAGGTTAATAATCTGAGCCTGAATACATACGTCCAAAGCAGACACCGGCTCGTCCAGCACAATAAATTCCGGATTTACAGACAGAGCCCTGGCGATTCCCACACGCTGTCTTCTTCCTCCGTCTAACTCATGGGGATAAGCGTTAATTAACCTTCTGGAAAGTCCTACTACATCCATCAGCTCTCTTACTCTGGCATCTAACTTCTTTCTGTCTTTTCTGTATTCATCCATATTAGTTAATGGCTCTGCAATCAGATCAAATACAGAAAGTCTTGGATTTAAACAGGAGTATGGGTCCTGAAACACCATCTGTACATGTTCTCTGAATGTTTTCATCTGACTTTTGTTAAAAGCCAGCACATTCTCCCCATGGAAATTCACCTCTCCGCTGTCAGCGTCCAACAGGCGAATCAAGGTTCTTCCTGTAGTGGATTTTCCACATCCGGATTCTCCTACAAGACCTAATGTTTCTCCCTTATTAATATAAAAGCTTACGTCGTCTACAGCATGGAGAAGTCCTTTATTTACATGGAAATATTTTTTCAGATGATTAATTTCTACTAATCTTTCTTCCTGATTACTCATCTTTCTTTCCCTCCTCCTGCTTTTCATATAAAAAGCATCTGGTGTAATGCTCCCCGTCTACACATGTGATATCCGGTTTTTTGTGCTTGCAAATCTCCATACAATTAGGACATCTTGGGTTAAAGGAACAGCCCTCAATTTTCTCTGTAGGCTCCGGCGGCAGACCGTGAATTTCCTCCAGCCACTCTTCCTCTGTGTCCAGCTTTGGAATAGAGTTAAAAAGTCCTTTTGTATATGGGTGGCATGGATTATTGTAAATCTTTTCTACCTGAGCGTACTCTACCACCTGTCCTGCGTACATAATGGCCACCTTGTCGCATATTTCTGCCACAATTCCTAAATCGTGAGTAATAAGGATCATGGAAGTGCCCAGTTTTTCCTTTAATTCCTTAATCAGATTCATAACCTGAGCCTGAATCGTTACGTCTAAGGCTGTTGTAGGCTCGTCTGCAATAATCATTTTAGGACGACAGGCCAGGGCGATAGCGATTACTACTCTCTGCTTCATTCCCCCTGAAAACTGGTGAGGATAATCATTGGCTCTTTCTCTTCTGATACCTACCATTTCCAGTAAACCGCAGGCCTCTTCAAAGGCTTCCTTTTTTCCGATACTTTTATGAAGGCGAATCATTTCCACAATCTGATCTCCCACCTTCATAGATGGGTTTAAGGAGGTCATAGGGTCCTGGAAAATCATAGATATTTCCTCTCCTAAAATTCCTCTTCTCTCCCTGTCGCTGATTTTCAGCATGTCCCTTCCGTCAAACAAAATCTCCCCGGAAGTTACTTTTCCTGGAGGTATGGGAAGCAGCCCCATAATGGTCATGGCTGTAGTTGTTTTTCCTGCCCCTGTCTCCCCTACAAATCCAAGAGTTTCTTTGTGTCCAATACTTAAATTTAAGTTGTTGACAGCATATACAACGCCGTCCTCTGTTTTATATGTGACGCTTAAATCCTTAATGTCCAATAAATTTTCATTTACGTCCAATACTTTTTCCTTATCCATGTTCTGCTCCGCCTTTCATTAATTTCTCAGTTTCGGGTCAAGGGCATCTCTTAATCCATCTCCCAAAAGATTCAGAGAAAGCACGGTAATTACAATGGCAAGACCTGGGAACATGGTCATATAAGCATATCCTCGAATATAATCACGGCCTGTAGAAAGCATATTTCCCCATTCCGGGTTAGGCGGCTGAATACCAAGTCCAATAAAGCTCATGCCGGCAGCTGTAAGAATCGCTCCTGCAATACCTAAGGTAACCTGTACAATAACAGGCGCCACACAGTTTGGAAGGATATGTTTGATAATAATTTTGGAGTTTCTGGTACCGGAAGCCTTGGCGGCCTCAATATACTCTTCCTCCCTGATTGTTAATACAGAAGCTCGTACAATACGGGCATAAGTAGGCACTGATGAAATACCTACAGCTATCATCAGGTTTACAAGACCTGTTCCCAGAGCCGCTACAATGGCAATAGCCAGAAGGGTCTGAGGTATAGCTAAAAGCACGTCCATAATACGCATAATCAGGTTATCTACACGCTTTCCATAATATCCTGCCACTGCGCCTAAGGCTCCTCCGATAATTACGGCGATACCTACAGATACAAAACCTACCAGCAGAGACATTCTGGCCCCGTACACAATACGGCTGAAAATGTCACGGCCAAATTCGTCTGTTCCAAACAGGTGCTGGGCGCTGGGATGCTGGAACGCATTAGCCAGGTCCTGCTTTGCATAATCGTAAGGTGCGATCACATGAGCAAAAATGCCTGTGAATAAAAGAATAATCAGAATAATCAATCCTAAAATCGCCATTTTATTCTGGCTCAGCGCTTTTAAGACTGTCAGAAGCTGACTTCTGGATTTTTTTTCTTCCATGTTGAATAATACCTCCCAGCCTTTTATTCTTTGGAAACCTTAGGGTCAACAACTGCATAAAGCAGGTCTACCGCCAGGTTTACCAATGAGAAACATGCTGCAACGAATAAAACGCTGCCCTGAACAATAGGGAAATCCCTTTGCTTAATTGCCTCAATCATCAGACGGCCAACTCCCGGAATGGAGAATACAACCTCTGTCAGCATGGCTCCGCCTAAAAGTGTTCCAAACTGAAGACCGATTACTGTAATAACCGGAATCAAGGCGTTGCGGAATACATGCTTCATAATAACAACGCTTTCCTTCTGTCCCTTCGCTCTGGCTGTTTTTACAAAGTCCTGGCGGATTACTTCCAACATACTGGATCTGGTCATTCTGGCCACCACTGCTGTACTTTGCATTCCTAAAGCTAAAGCAGGCATAATCAGCTGTTCAAAGCTGCCGAAACCAGAGGGAGGCAGCCAGCCTAGTTTTACAGAGAACAATAGGATCATCAATATTCCTATCCAGAAAATAGGGGCCGACGTACCGATTAGAGCCAATATCATAACCGCGTTGTCCAGCAGGGAGTTTTGTTTTACTGCAGAAATAATTCCTAAAAATGTGCCCAGCACTACGGCAATTACAATAGCGGCTGTAGCCAGCTGCACAGTATTTGGAAATACTGCCATAATTTCATCCAGAACAGGTCTTCTGGTGGAATATGAGGTTCCTAAATCCTGATGCAGCACAATATCTGCCATATAACGGCCGTACTGCACAAGAAACGGATCATCCAGTCCTAATTCCTGTCTTAATTCTGCCTGAGCTTCCGGGGTAGCTGATTCTCCCAACATCATTCGCACCGGATCGCCTGGCGTCATATAAAGGAGCAGGAACACCAGGAATGATACTCCAATCAGTACCAAAACCAGGTATGCTAACCTTTTTAATGTGAACTTCAGCATCGTTCATTCCTCCACTTATACATTTTCATGTAGTATTTATGCACTTCATTATACTACAGCGTTAATGATAAATACATTGGAACAATAGGATAAACCTTATTCCCTCTTTTCATCCAATTATTGTACCCTTAGTTTCCATATCGTTTTACTGCATACTGATGAAGGCCGAAAAATACTGCGCCAATTCCCAGAGCTGTAACAGCTAAACCTAACACAGGGGAAATCATACCGCCCACTAAAAAGCCTACGGCGCTGCAGCCTCCTACTGCTAAGCTGTAAGGCAGCTGAGTTCTTACATGCTGAATATGGTCTGCTCCCGCTGCTGTGGAAGCCAAAATAGTAGTGTCAGAAATCGGGGAACAGTGATCCCCAAATACTCCTCCAGATAAACATGCGCCGATCATCAGCTCAATAGGCACCCCAAAGCTGTGGGCAATAGGCAAAGCAATCGGCATAGTGATGGCCCACACTCCCCAGGAGCTTCCTGTGGAAAAGCCTACAAAGGCTCCCACTATAAAAATCAGCATAGGCATAATTCCAGGAGCCACATTATAAGTCTCTAAAAGACCAATTAAATATCCTTTTAAATCCATTTTTCCTGTAAGGGAACCAATGGACCAGGCCAGAATCAAGATCAAGGGAATATCTGAGTTTAAGGAAACTCCTTTGCAGAATTCAGGCACCACGTCCCCTAATTTCAGCACGCCGGATTTAACTCCCATCAGGCCTGCCACTGCCGCTGATACTAAAAAGCTAAGGGAGATACACAATGTAATGCTGGAGTTCATAAAGGCTCCGCCGATTCCGTTTGTTTTTGCATCCCCGGTCCACATAATCATTGCCAGAAGCACCACAAAAAGAGTGATAATAGGGGCCAGAAAATTTAAAATAGTAATATTTTTTCCCTGGAACATAGCGTCCTCATCCATATCATATTTAGACATAGGCACGTCGTTCTCGCCGATCAGCGTTCCTGTTTCCACAGCTCTCTTTTCTGCATAATACATAGGGCCGATATCTAATTTGGCTATAATAACGAACAGTAAGGCCAGCATCCCGAATAATGCATAAAAATTATAAGGAATCGCCTTTACAAATGTAACCCATGGGTTTCCTGATATGGCTAAAGCGGCAAACTGGGCTGCAATCAGGCTGGTTGCATATGTACTGTAGCTGGTAATCGGGGATAAGGTTGCAAAAGGACAGCCCATAACGTCGCAGATATAAGCCAGCTTTACTCTGGATACCTTCAGCCTTTCTGTAATCGGCCTCATTAAAGAGCCTAAGGTTAAGGTAGGCTCTGTATAAATAAACGCAAATGCACTGAAATAAGTCACCAGCTGAGCCTGGGTTCTGGTCTTTACTCTTTTGGAGGCAATATCGCCGAAAGCTCTGGAGGCGCCGGACACCTTAATCATATATACAAATCCGCCGCAGGCTGTAATTAACACCAGCATTCCTGCATTACTTTCATTGGCAATTAAAGGAATAAAAAAATCTGAAATCATTTTGGGCAGGGCCAAAATAGGATTCCATCCGTTAATAATTGTCACTCCGGCCCAAAGGCCTACAATCAGGGAAAATACTGTCTGCTTTGTTATTAACGCCAGAGAAATAGCTATTAACGGGGGCAGAATCGACAATATTCCATAATTTACTACAGTTTCCATACTCTTCCTCTCCTTTTGTAAAACTTACTGAAATTTTTTCATTAATTATACATTTTTATGTATTAATTATTCATCCCATTATACTACATCATGTTTTCCAATGGCATTAGTACAACAGGATAATTCAGCTTGTGCAGTTTTATCCAATTATTCTACTTTTTTCTGTCTTTTTTTCTAAAATGTACTGTGGTATAATAGAAAAGTTAAGATTTGTACGTGTAAATGCAACAGGGAGTGAGTCATAATGGGTGCTTTAACAGTAGCGGAAATACTAAAACTGGATATTTTCAAAAATGTTTCCATCAGCGCCGGCGCTGCTGGTTTATCCCGCTCTGTCACCGGCATCACTACGGCCGAAGATCCCGACTTAATTCACTGGCTGGCCGGGGGAGAAATTCTGCTTACTTCTATGTACGGAGCCGTTACAGGCCCTATGTCCTTTCAGGAGTATATAGACAGCTTAGCTTCTAAAAATATCAGCGCCTTAATCATAAAAACAGGCGCCCGTCTTTCTAAAATTCCCAAGGAAATTATTGAAGCAGGTAATGTTTATGGGATTCCTATTATTGAGCTTCCCCCAGACATTCGTTTTTTCGATGTGGTTTCAGCGGTAATGAAACAGATTCTGGACAATAAGGCTGCCTACTATATGGAGCTGCAAAATAACCTGTCCCAGCTTTTAGCTTCAGGAGCTCAGGAACAGGCTATATTAGATTACCTGATACAGTACATCCCTGCTGCAATATTTCTCTGTGATTCAGAAAAAAATATTGTCTACTGTTCCCAGTCAGACCAGTTTCATCCTGAACGGGCTGTAGCCGACAGAATCTCCCTTCCTATTATGTGTATGGGAGAAGTAAACGGATATTTAGAAGCAGTGATGAATCAGTATTTAGATGAAAATTTAGAAGGGCTTTTAAAATCCTCCGCTAATTTGCTGGCTGTTTTCTTCCTGAAAAAATATTATGTAGCTGAAATTGAACAGAAATATATTTCTGCCTTTTTAAACGATTTATTCAGAGGCAGTTTGACTTTAAAAGAGATTGAGGAAAAGGCTGCCGGATATGGCTGGGGCAGGGAGGATTCTTACCTTGTGGCCTCCCTTCAGCTGGAATCTATAAGAAACTCCTCCAAAATCCCTGAGGCCTTAATCGAGCTGGCTCACCTGATTCCTAAAACGAATTATTTTTTCTGCATTCAGGATGATTTTCTTCATATTTTATATGAGACTGCCGAGGAACAGACCCCCGGCCAGCTTTTTGCCCACATGACAGATATGATTTCCAAATTAAATCAATATGTGGGAAAAATGTACGGGGCTATGAGTTTTTACGCTGGAATCAGCGGAATCGCTTCAGATATTTCCCAGTTGTCCAGAAAGGTGCAGGAGGCTTCAGACGCTTTACAGTTTGGACGGGTATTTCAAAATAATATTGTAAAATACGACGATTTAGGCGCTTTGCGTATGCTGGCTACCTACTCCCACAGGGAAAACTTAGAGCAGATTATTCCTCCCTCAGTAAAACGTTTGGCTGAATACGATAAGGCCAACAATACCCAGTATTTAGAAACACTGGATTCCCTTTTGGGAAATAACTTAAATTTAAGCAAAACAGCAAAAGAATTATTTATTCACTATAAAACTATGCTGCACAGAATGGACAGAATCTGCCAGATTGCAGAGATCTCTCTGGACGACCGGCAAACCAGACTGGATGTAGAACTGGGAGTAAAACTTTTCATGCTCCTTCCAAAATAAAAAAGCTGGGGTTAAATGAGTAAAAGGAAGCCTTCTGATATCTGTGTTCGCGTGTTTTCCCTTACACCTGTACGTCTATGTCGGATTATATCCGCCATATCCTGTACATATGTGGGAAAAATGCATACACATGATAAGCAGAAGGCAAACTTACTATTTAACCCCAGGTTCTTTTTATTTAAATTTTTTTAACCTTGTCTGGCTTTTGCCAATTCTTTTTTCTCCAGCCGCTTATGAAGCCAGGCTGTCAGCAAAGGACATAAGAGCGCTGTGATTACACATGCTGCAGCCACCTGCGCCGTAGCTGCGGCTGCGTAAGGTGCCAGAGACGGATCTGCAGCCCCAATAGCCGGGGGAGTAGCTACTGCGTTGCCTGCAGTATTTCCAACTCCTGCTCCTACAGCAGTTTTCTTCTTTCTTCCAAAGAAGAAATTATACGCCCAGTAACATCCGAAGCCTGTGCTGATCATAGATACTAAACCTAAAATAATTCCTGGCACGCCTGCATTAATTACATCCATTAAGTTCATGCCTGCTCCTAAACAGAAACCGTTAAATGGAATAATAATAGGCATACCTTTTTCACACAATTCTCTTACATCCTCATCCAGATTTCCTAAAAGCATCCCTAAACCTAAAGGCACTAAAACTGCAACAATAGACATAAAAGGTATGTCGGCCATTCCTGTCAAACCTAAGGCAATCATAGTAAAAAACGGACCATCGTTTAAGGAAAGTACAGAAACTGCCCCCACATCAGTGGGCACACCGTACTGTTTAGCCAATATAGAGTACATTACGCTGTTAGAATTAGTAATGGCTGCAATAATCGCCAAAGGCGTTATTGTAAAAATACCTGCAGGACCAAATATCTTTCCTACTATTACTCCAATAGCTACACCAATCGCAAACTTTGTAAATGTGAGAACTGCTCCCTTATAAAAAGGTTCTCCAATCTGCCTTACATTAATAGAAGCTCCACAGCAGAAAATAAACATTCCAACAAAAGTAGCTGCACCTTTATTTGACAATAACGCTGTTGTAAATCCTCCAATTCCTAAAAATCCCGGAAAAAATGTATTGACAATGCACCCTAAAAGAAGTGGGATTACCATCATGCCACCTGGAAATTTCTCAACTGTCTTAATAATTTTTACTGATTTCAAGTCATTTTCCCCCTTTACTTTATATCCTGCCCCGCTCGTTATTATCCATTTTTGGATATTTTCTACTTTTCTCCATCCCAAAAATATGCTTCAAAATCCTGAGGAGGATTTGCAAATTTTCTTCTCTTGCTGTGACACAAGCCTGTCTCCACCATCATTTCAGCAACCTTTACTGTAACAGTAACAGGATCTAACACAGGCATTCCCACTAACTCCTGAAGAGCCTCATCGTATCCGCAAAGACCTGCGCAGCCTAAAACCACTACTTCTGCTCCGTCTTCCTCGGCAATCTTCAGAATTTCTTCCTTCAGCTGATTTAAGGTCTCTTCTCTGTCTGTTACACATTTCTCAACATTTACATTAATACCTCTTACTGAAGCACATTTATCCTGAAGTCTGTAAAGGCGCACTAAATCCTCCTGGTAAGGAATAAACTGCTTCAGCATAGTCAGTACTGTATACTTGTGTCCCATTAAACAAGCCAGCGTCTGGGTTGTCTCGGAAATGCTGAGAACAGGAATATTTAAAGCCTCTTTTAAAGCAAACACGCCTACGTTTCCAAACCCGGCTAAAACAACTGCATCCGGATGAATTTCATCTACTTTCTCTAAAATAGCTCTGATAAAGCTCCAAACAGACTGATAATCTGCAAAACCACAGTCAATATTTTTTGTTCCCTTAGGATTGGTCAGAGGAATCAGTTCTGTTGTAGGATCCTTCACCTTCCTTTTTGCAGACTCCATAATGATCCCTGTTACGATCTCTGAACTATTTGGATTTGCAACTAAAATTTTCATATATAATTTCCTCTCTTTCTTTAACGCTTTTTCTCAGCGTATTTTTTTCTTTCTACATACTTTCCAAATCCGGCTTTTCCAATCACATTTCCGTTTTCAGCTACAACTTCCCCTCGGACAAATGTCATAACCGGCCATCCTTTAAATGTTTTCCCCACATAAGGCGACCATTTTGCCTTGCTCTTTATGTCTGATTTTGCAAATGTATGCTTTTTATCCATATCTACAACTACCAGATCTGCATCCTTACCAATAGTTATAGAGCCCTTGCAGTAATCCAGGCCATAAATTCTGGACGGATTCCAGCTGGTAATTTCCACTAATCTTTGGAAGGACAATTTTCCTTCATTTACGCCGTTAAGCAGAACTGGCATTGTCATCTGCACTCCCGGTATTCCATTTGGCGCATCCCAAATATTCATCATGCCCCGCCGCTTCTCTTCCTCTGTATAAGGACTGTGGTCAGAGCCCATTGTCTGAATATAGCCCTCCTCCAAAAGTTTCCACAGCTCCTGCCTGTTCTTCTCGTCCCGCATAACAGGGGAGAATTTTAAATATGGACCATATTCTGCCATATCCTGATCATTAAATGTGAGAAAATGAGGACAGCACTCGGCATACACTTTTACGCCCCGCTGCTTGGCGGCTCTGATTTCCCGCAAAGCGCTGCACATGCCGCTGTGCAGAATCACTCCTTTTGCGCCTGTAATCTCCAGATAGTATAAAGCCCGTTTTACAGACTCTAACTCTCCCTCCTCACAATGTGATTCCAAATAAGCCATAGGGTCCTTTCTGCCCTCTGCCTTTAATCTTTTTTCATGGTACTGAATCAGCTCATTATTTTCAGCGTGAATCATAGCCAGGCCGTCAACTGCAGCCACTTTTGTAAGAATTTCATATAAAGCGTCGTCCTTAACATATGGAAATTCTGCCACTGAAAAACACATAAACATTTTAATGGACGTGGCTCCTGTATCCGTCCACAGCTGTTCAATTAAGCTACAGTTTCCCGCCGTCCCGCCTGCGTGAATGCCGTAATCTATGTATCCTCTATTTTCGTAAGCCTTTACTGTAAATTCATAGCTTTCCAAATCTACCACAGGAGGCAGATTTAAAGGATGGGAAATTCCTGTTGTCACTCCCCCCACCGCCGCTGCAGCTGTGCCGCTTTCAAAATCCTCTCTTTCTGTAAAGCCAGGGTCCTGAAAATGAATGTGAGAATCAATTCCCCCGGGAATCACATACTTCCCCTTTACATCAATCACTTCTCTGGCAACCGGCCTTTCATCAGGAGCCGTAATGGCACAGATTTTTCCATTTTCAATGCCAATATTTCCGCGGTATGTTTCTGTATGGCTGACAATCACGCCATTTATTAATAATTTATCAATCATTTTTCATTCCATCACTTATTATTGATTTTTACAGATACTCTATCATTCATTTACAACTACAGAGAGGCCATGTATCTTTCTCCCATTTCCGTAAGATTCCCATCCCAGTCTGTGTAAAATCCCTCTTCTTTCAATGCCGGTATAATAAACGGAATCCACTGACCTTCCCAGGAATTTTTATTTGCCCCATACACAGCTGGATCCCCTGGATTAAATTTACTGTCCAACCATCCATATGTATACCAAAAGGTCCTATTCGCCGGGTCACAAACTTCTGCGCTAATTGTTCCATCTGTCACTCCATGATTATTAATAGAATTTAAATGAGGCATAGACAGATCTGCTTCTTTGTTTGTATCACCAATTATATCTTTCATAGTATCAATAGTAATATTTCCAGAATTTATATTTACCAGCTGTGCTGCTCTTGTATAGCGATACTCAGATGTATTATAATAAACAGAATTTTCTGTTGCACTGATATCTAATGGTTTCATAGCTTCAGATTCCCATCTATTTGCCCTAGCTGCAAGCCCGCTGTGGTTTTTATCCCATTTTCCTACAACCGTAACTGTCTGAAATCCAACTTCCACAACTGCCATATTTCCTTCTCCATCTGCAAAAATATAATTGCCCTGACAACCTATTCCTTTAGGATTATTTTTTACAAACTCAATTGCCTCATCCACATTTGATATTGTAGAACCCATTTTTACAAACCAGTCGACTGCTGCCATCTTGTTAGGATCTTCAGGTTCGTCTGGCACTACCCATGATCTTGTCCAGCTAAAACCTGTCTCATTCATTCCACGGTCAGACCCTACATCCTCAAACGTTCCATCTTCATTTTTAATAAGACATGGCGTATGCACAAACTTATAGCCTCCATCTTTTGGAATTGTTACATAAACTGGTTTCCTCGGCCCCGGCAAATATGGATTATCACTTGTAGAAGCAATATAAGCATTTCCTGTCACTGTAGCTCCGCCGTTAGCTCCCACTAAAGTACATGCTAATGAAGAAAATGTGCTTACTGCTGATAAAAAACTCACCATACCGATTACATACATTTTTTTTGCCATAATTATCCCCTTTTCTAGAAATGTTCACGCGAGCATTTCTGTTTAAAAAAATATGGTAAATTATAATATTACCTTTTCTCAACCTTTGTTACTTTTATTGTCCGCGCGAACATTTAGGATGATTTTATATTATCATAATCTTCAGAGGGATGCAACATGATCTTTTCTATTTCCGTCTTTTTCCCCATTATAAACAATTTTATTGAGATTTTTTGTCTATTCTGCACAAATCAAAAAATCTTGTCGTATCGGTTATAATTTTCTTTTATGTAAATATCACAGGACACGTCTATGGTTCCCTGAAGCATCTCTGTTTTTCTGAAAAAGTATTTGAAAAAATTGCTGGCCGCCACTGCCCCTAAAAAATAAGGCCTGGCAGACACAATGCCGTCAATGGTTCCATCAAATAAGTATTTTTCTATTTTTTCGTTAATACCGTTGCTTATGGTAATCACCTGATGCTCTAGCCCCTTCTCTTTCAGGAAATCTCCTATGTAATCTACATGATAAGGCGCGTACACAGCCACAGGCACCTGTTTTCTAAACTCTTCCTCCAAAATCTTTCTGTAATATAAGCTGGATATTTGTTCCAGATTCACATCCCTGCATACAATTTCCGGATATTCTTTTAATTTATGGTGAAATCCCTCCATTCTCAGCTTGCTCA
The DNA here is from genome assembly GCF_900240245.1 of Lachnoclostridium edouardi. Lineage (GTDB taxonomy): Bacteria > Bacillota > Clostridia > Lachnospirales > Lachnospiraceae > Lachnoclostridium_A > Lachnoclostridium_A edouardi. The sequence goes on along the minus strand of NZ_OESQ01000001.1, from coordinate 2,442,096 downwards.
GCTCATACCCCTCGTCATAGCCTAAAGTAAGAATATATCCTCGTTTCATCATCAGCCCTGCAATATATGCGGCGGAATAGGTGCCCAAATTAAAATAGTCCGGCCCCACATGACATAAATTGTCGCACTTGTAAATCATATCCAAGGTCATAAGAGGAAGCCGCTTTTCCCGGCATACTCTTTCCACCCAATCCATATTTTCCTGAGATAAGGCGCTGAAAATAATGCCGTCAGCCTTTTCTTTATTAATCACTTCAAAAAACTGCTCCATCTGAATCCTGCAGCCCTGAGAGCCTTTCGTAATATCTGTAAATATTACGTGTATTTCAAAGTTATAGCCCTTCCACATTCTAGCAGCTTCCATAATGCCTTCTTTTGTCTGTCTGCCATATCCTTCGTCAATGGTAGCGATAATAAAGGCATAAATGTCCTTTGTATTTTTCAAAGCCAGACTTGTGGCGGCAGCATTAGGCTCATATCCAAGCCTTTTTGCCTCCTCCAATACCTTTTTTCTAGTTTCCTCGCTGACAAATTGTCCCTTAAACGCTCTTGCTACAGTTGTCCTGGAGATATGAAGGTTTCTGGCAATCTGTTCTTGTGTTACCATCTCTTTTTTACCTTTCATTTTCCCTCATATACAATCAGCGAATCCACCTGGTAGCCTTCCAGCCTTTTTCTGCCGCAAAGTCCTGCCAGCTCCATAACAAAACAGACCTTTACAATCTGTCCTCCCAGCTGTTCTACCATTTTGATAATTGCCTCAATTGTTCCTCCTGTAGCCATTAAATCGTCTACAATTACTACCTTTTGCCCTGGTTTAATAGAGTCCTTATGCATCTCCACAACTGCTGTTCCGTATTCCAGCTCATACTCCGCCTGTATTGTCTCGCAGGGCAGCTTTCCCTTTTTTCTTACAGGCACAAAGCTTTTGTGCTCTGCATAGGCCACCGGAACGCCGAAAATAAAGCCTCTGGATTCTGGTCCAATTACCACATCATAATCCAGCCCCTTCACCAGGTCCCTTAAACCGTCCACCGCCATATGCAGTCCGTCAGAATCCTGCAGAATAGTAGTTACATCCCGAAAGATAATCCCCGGCTCCGGAAAATCTGGTATACTTCTCACATAATCTTCAAGTTTTTTCATCTTCCTGTCCTCCTGGTTATACTTCCCTTTATGATATCACGGCGGAGGTTTCCGCGCAATGGCTCAGCCAAAGACTTTATCTTAGGATTTTACTCCTCAATACCTGCCGCAGACATCATACAGCTTTTAATTCCATTAATAAACGGAAAAATATTAATGCTTACAGAGGCCACCTGATTTGTATATCCATTACTGTCCGCCAGATTTTCAATGGACTGATTTTCTATCACATACTGTGCCAGGGCCTTTGCCTGTTCATCCCATGTGGGACCGTTTTCTGTCATTACGTATTCTCCGTTCATACAAAGCTGGCTTTTATATACGCCATCCTGATTTAACGCGTCCCAGGAACAGGCTGCTACTTTTCCGTTCTTTATTTCTAATGTGACAATATTGTTGTAGCCTGAGTCGTCAAATCCCTGCTCATATTTATATGTGCCGTCTGCCATATGGTCCGGAGTAACAAAGCCAGCCGGTTTTTCCTCCACATATTCCTCTCCCCTGGCATGAGCCAAGGCCTTTGCCGCCGCTGTCTTCACTGCGGCGCTGCTTTTTGTAGCTCCGCTGATGCCGTCCACATTACATGTCTGTCTTTTTACCATCATTAAAGGAAGCTGATTTACGGCTTTGCTGCCTATCCCGTCTGTTTCATTTGCCCCGTCTGCTTTCACACTTAAAATTTCCCTGTCCGTCACTTTTATAGTTACTGTTACAGGCCCGCCGTAACCGTTTTCTTCTTCTGTATAGACTCCCGGAGTGTAAATCGGCTCTTCGCTGAAAGGACGGCCTATACGGCTGAGAGACTGATAAATAGTTTCAGAGCCTGCTATAAACGCTGCGGAAATTGCTGCCATAACTACTGCTCCTCTTATTATTTTCTCTGCTGTGCTGTTATGTGACATAAAAAATCTCCTTCCACTTTTCTCTTTTTCTGACATATGCTAATGGTTATTCTACCCTATATCCAAAGAAAAAACCAGAGGAATATCTAAACGATTTATTCTTCTGGTTTCTCCTTTATATATAATTTTTATCCTCTGGGATGTACCTGGGCGTATGCAGCCCTTTCATTTTCCAACCTGGAATATGTGATGTAACTTTGAGTTGTGGCCATATCTGAATGTCCCAGCAGCGCCTGTACTGCATGAATATCCGCCCCGTTTCCCAGCAAATGAGCCGCAAAAGAATGGCGCAGCGTGTGAGGGGTAATATCCGCCTTAATGCCTGCCTGCTCTCCATAGTGCTTTACAATTTTCCAAAAGCCCTGACGGCTCATAGGCTGTCCGTTGCAATTAGTGAAAAGCCACTCCGACGTTCTCCCTTTTAAAAGCAAAGGTCTTGCCTGCTCCATATACTGAATAAGGGCCTGGCTGGCAACCTTTCCAAAGGGAACCGTCCTTTCCCTTCTTTCATCTCTGCATGTAATAAAACCTATGGACAAATTAATATCATCCACTTTTAAGTGAATCAGCTCTGAAACTCTGATGCCTGTAGCATATAAAAGCTCCAGCATAGCCTTATCTCTTATCTCCTTAGGCTCCCCTCCGTTTGGCTGAGCCAAAAGGCAGTTCACCTCATTCACGCTTAAAATTACCGGTATCTTTTTCTCTACCTTTGGCGCTTTCATCAGTTCTGCAGGATCTCTTCTCAGTCTCCCCTCCATCACCTCATAATGAAAAAAAGCCTTCATAGACGCCATTACACGAGAAATAGTAGTGGAGGCCCTTCCTTCTTTTTCTAAATAAAGAATATAAGAATTAAGCACAGTCTTCGTCACTTTTGTAATGTCTGTTACACCCTTATCTGCAAGAAACGCCGCCATTTGAGCCAAGTCTCTTCGGTAAGATACTTCTGTATTTTTGGACAGCTTTTTAACCTCCCGCAGATAAATAATAAATTTCTCTATCTCACCAATCATTTCCTTCCCCCTGGCCTGCGATCTCCCCCACATTAGGTAAAAATAGGCCTTCTGATAACATTATATCCACATTTTTCTATAAAATCAAACACTTTTTCCCCACTTTTCCCTTATTTTCTTATAAATTTACATAAAAATACAACATGTTGAAACCACATTGCTAAAAGGCTCAACATGTTGTAAAAAAAATTTTATATTTTATTGTTATCAGCACTTAGTGCCTGTGTTTTAGGCACTTACGTGCGATACATGAAAAATAGTTCACGAGGTCTTCCACGAGTGCTACTATTTTTATATAAAAATAAGAGTTGACAAAATCAACTAATGAAAGGAGGTTAATATTTGGATAATAATGTAATTAAAAGGATACGAGAATTTAATCGGTATTATACTGTATGGTTGGATGTAATGAATAAAGGATATTTAGGGACAGACTTATCCTGGCCTGAGGCTCGAATCTTATTTGATATTTATATCTGTCCAGGCATCAGCGCAACTGACTTGTGTCAGCATCTTAACATGGATAAAAGCTATATTAGTAGAATTCTCAGTAAATTTGAAAAATGTGAATTTTTAATCCGGGAAACTCTGCCGGGAAGCAAAGGATTAAAAAAGATCTGGCTGACAGAGACAGGAAAAAAAGAGGCTGAACGAATTGATCAAAACGGTGATAAGCAAATTATTGATAAATTAAGAACTTTAGATGAGGAAACCTGCGCGAAACTTTGTGAAGCCATGGTATTTATTGAAAACACACTGCGCGGGGACATTGGAAAGGAGTAAACATGAATAATCAAATCACTATCCGCACCTACAAACCAGGGGATCCTAGCATGATATGCTATTTTCAGTATAAGCTTTATGAAAAACAATATGGTTTTAACGGATTATATGAAAAAGAAATGTTAGGAGGAATGGCAGAGCTTTATGATGATTTAAAAGGCAACCAAATGTGGATAGCCGAAGCTGACGGCCAAATTGTAGGCGATATTGCTATAATTAAAAGAGGCGCTAATAAGGCTCAGTTACGTTGGTTTGGAGTTGACACAAGTATGCAGGGACAAGGATTAGGCACTAAACTGCTGGAGATAGCAATGAATTTTTGTAAAGAAAAGGGGTATATTCACATCAGCCTTGGTACTTTAGATATTTTAAAGCCGGCAAGACATCTATATGGCAAATTTGGTTTTCACAAGGTAGAAAGCGAGTTTTTTAACCAGTGGGATGAAAGCAGGGACATATATCACGAAACTTGGGAATGTGAATTTTCATAATAAAATATAAAGTGTGCGCCGAGGCGCACACTAAGGCTTACTTACAGATTTTTTAAAATTACAGGGTTTATAAATGCCTCGCAAAAGCTTCCCGCCATCACGGCAAATACTGCTACTGGAATCAGCTTCATAATTCCCTTTCTCTCATCTCTTCCTCCGGCTCTGGCAGCTGCCAGCCAGGAAAAAGCATAGAACATCCACTGGGGAAATACCATCGCTGCAAAGCAAGGCAGACCAAATACGCCTTTTTCACATGTAATTACTGAAAGTATTACTGAAATACTAAAGCCATAAAGTACTGCCGCCAGGCAAAAGCCTTTTTTGGCAAATACTGTCATAGCTAAAAACCATATAATCCCTGCTTCTGCCAGTCTTTGCCGCAAAATAAATAAAAAGAACTCTCTCAACGACTGCCCTCTGATCTGAGATGCGGCGGAAAGAAAACTGCCCATATATGCCGTCTGCTCTTTCACTGCCCCTCCCATAAGGTTTACCGCCAATGTGCCGGCCAGAATCCCCACAAGAAAAAATGCCAGCAGCCAGTCCTCATATTTCATCCGCAGAGCCAAGGTCCCTCACCTGCCTGCCCCTCTTTTACACAATCTTATGATTGCGCCAAAGGTTTTATTCCACGTTGTACTTCCTTGCGTATGCCATAAGAGCCGCCACTGTCTTTCCGTCGGAAATAGTTCCCTCAAAAATCAATTTCTGAAGGTCTTTTATACTCCAGGCCTCCACCTCAATTTCCTCATCCTCGTCCAGATTCTGTTTAGAAGGGATCAAATCTCTTGCCACAAAAATATCTATAGCTTCATCGCAAAAAGCCACTGTAGTGTTGACGCTGATTAAATATTCCATATTTTCTGTTCTGAATCCGGTTTCCTCCTCCAGCTCCCTGTAGGCGCACTGAATTTTAGGCTCTCCAGGCTCATCCAACTTTCCGGCAGGAATTTCCAGTGTATATCTGTCTAAAGCATTTCTGTACTGGCGCACCATTAAAATTTTTCCGTCGTCTCTCACCGGCACTACCGCCGCCGCTCCGTCGTGATGTATAAAATCCCAGTGGGCCTCATGCCCGTTGGCAATTACTGTGTCCTCATAGATCTTTAAAATTGTCCCCTGGTATTTTAACTCTCTTTTTAAACGCTGTACAGGAACCTTGTTTTCTGTCTGATTCTGCTTTACATTTTCACTCATATCTGATTCTTCCTTTTTTATTTATTGGATTAGCGCTCCGTCTGCCCCTAATTTATAGCCGTCTACTGTATATGTATTGGAAAGCATCATTCCGGATTCATCACAATAATACCATCTTCCTCCAGTCTGCACCCATCCTGTATTCATGTAGCCCTGCTGGTCAAAATAATACCATTTTTCATCAATAGACTGCCAGGAGTTTGCAGGATATGTGCCGTCGCTGCGCTGATACCACCATTTTCCAGACTCTTCCTGCATCCACTGTCCGCCTAAAAGCAGGCTGCCGCTGCGGATGGCGCTGGCCTTCTCCTCATTAATATATAAGGAATTAGACTCTACCCAGTCTCCCTTTGTGTCTGCCTTTACTTTATTTACCGGCCGCACCTTTGCAGTATAAACTCCGGCTTTTGTCATATTGTCCAGCAGATTGCAGCTGGTTGAGGACACTGTTTTTATATCTCCCAGATACTTGCCGTCCCTTAAAAGCCTTACTTCATAGCAGCCGGCCCCTGCAATCTCCGCCCAGGAAGCTACGCCGTCATCTCCCATAGTTACTGTCTCAATGTCCGCCACTCTTTCTGACAAAGACGGCAGATTCATAGTAATCATCAGCATAGTGGAAGAATCCTTTTTGCTGGCTGTTACATAGGTGGCTCCCTTCAGCCTGACTTTGCTGGAGGTTAAAGAAAAATAAAAATCCTCCTCTGCCTGCAGGTAAACCTTAACCTGAGGCGTATCATCTGCCTCCCACATAAAACCTGAATTTAAAATTTCTACAGAATCTACTGCATATCTGGTGCTGGCCGACTCTACCTCCACAGCATCATTGTCGTAATCATCTCCAATATTAATGTCAGATGTAATTGTAAGAGATACTGAAGTGATTTTTTTTCTGGTATCTGCCCATGAGGTCATACCAACAGTGGAAAACACCATTGCAGCTGTAATTATAATTGATAAAAATGATTTTATTTTTTTCATTTTCCCCGCTCCTTTCCCCATGATTACACTCTATTATGGAAAATCCTGCCTGTCAATAGGTTTGTGTAATTTGTAAATTCTCTTACAAAATTGTAAGAACAATCTATTTAGAAAAAGAGGGGATAAAAATAAGAATCAGGCTTTAATCCGCACTGTTTCTATAGGAGTATGACACGTTAAATTCTCATACCCGTCTTCTGTTACTACATAGCAGTTTCCAATATTGGCCCCTGATTCCATGGGAACCAGCCACTGAGGATGAATAACAAAGCACAGTCCAGGCGCGCAAATATCTGTATTGTGAGATGTAATATTAAATTTAGGATCTCCAGGCATCCCCACGCCATGACCCATATTAGGATTGTGAGGGCCTGCTACAGGAGGATATATATGCATAAGCTTACGGCCTGTCTCTTCAAAATCTGCATCCGGAACATATTGCACCGGAATTTCCATAGCTGTCATGTCGTCATTGGGAGCCCAGTTGTAAGGCATGTTGGCAGTTATATCATCTTTTATGTACCCATGGTCTATAAATGGTATAAATCCTGCTTTATTAATGTGGCAAATCGGAACTCCAGGCTTGATTGCCTGCTCCGCTCTGCGCAGCGCCTCCGTACATACTTCCAGCGTTTCCTCCTGCTTAGCAGTTATATTGCCCACTGCAATCATGCGGGCTGACTGAGCGGAATATCCTCTGTAAGAAATTCCTGAAATATAGAAATTAATTAAATCTCCTGATGTGATTCTATGCCCATAAGCTTTTCCGCAGTGAGTTCCATACCTGTTCACTCCTATCTGGTACCCGTCCCCGCTTTCTCCTCCCCTGGCCATTTGGGCAAATGTAAACGCCGCATACAGCTCAAAATCTGTCACTCCAGGTCTGCACACATGGCACGCTGCCTGAAAACCAATATCCATCAGCTGTGCAGAAGCCCGTATCTGGTCTATTTCACTTTTTGTTCTTAAATGCTGCATATCTAAAATCACATGAGTTTCGTCTGATATTTTCACTTTTGGCAGCAATGTCTGCAGGTTGCTCCAATGTTTTTTAGATGAGTTATCCCCCATCACTCCTATGCTTCCCTTATCATATCCCAACTCTGTCAGAGCCTTTGCCACGCCCTCTATTAATTTTTCTTCTGAAATATAGGGTCTCCCTGAATACTCTCTTCCCAAAGCCCCCACCTGATAAAGTTTTTCAACTCCAATTGCTTCTCCAAAGGAAGGGGGAAGCAGCACCGACTGGGACCAAAAAGAAAATAGCTGCAGGCCTTTCTGGCTGTCTGTAGGAATCATCAATATCCCTTCCCTGGGCCAGTCGCAGGCATACCTTAAAAACTTATTGGATGTATTATAATTTATGGCAGGGTTTGCATTTATAAGGGTTACATCATGTTCCGCCACAACGGCAGCCCTTCTTATTTTTTCTATTCTGGAATAAAATTCTGTTTCCGGAATTGCCTTTGGAGGGATAAATTCAAAATCAGGCTCAAATCCCTCCAGCAGCTTTTCACAATTCATTAACGGCGTCATCTATATTTCCTCCTCTATTTTGCCTCTTAATTTCTCACTGTTACTTTCTCTTAAAAAATAGCCAGGTCAGTACAATTCCTGCTAAAATAAATACACCTCCGATTCCTATTACCGCCCAAAGATTGGTGAGAATTAACGCTCCCAATACTGGAGCCAACATCTGCCACCAGAAGAATACTGCATTATAAACGCCTAAAGCTTCTGGAATACAAGATTCTCCCTTAGGGTCAATGGCTCGCACAAGGGCCAGACCGTTTGCCGTAGAGCCAGTGCAGTTTCCAATTTGCATACACGCCTTTTCAAACCACTGATCATTGTGCAGCTTTTTCATGTACCACATGGAAAATAATACTGTGAACCCGCAGGAAATAATAATATCCACTAATATTGGAAGCCAGAATTCCACAATAATATCCAGGGAAACGCTTGCCATTGCTGTGAGAACTACAATTTCCAGACAAAATGAACTAATATTGCTCAGCACATTTTTATCTACAAATTTGTCATATTTACACCTTTTCATAATGGGCCAGAGAATCAGGCCTCCTACAATCCCATATAACATTGCGTTTAATTTAGACAGTACCGGAATAAATACCATTCCTATTTTAAAAATCACGTTGCCTATAAAATATGCGGCTAAAATAATGCTTAAATTAAGCATTAAAGTGTTAACGCTTAACGGAGTCGTTGTGGTTTTTCCTAAAGACTCCTGTTCCTTTTCAGGCAAAGGGCCTCCAAAAAACCAGGCCGGCTGTTTTTTCGGCTCTGTTACAAACTTGCTCCAGCCCTTTCTTATTCCGTAATTGACAATAAACATTCCTACAGTCATAGAAATAATAACGCCGCCTGTAGCCAAAACCATTGCCATACTAATGGCCCCTGAAGAACCATATTCCTCTAAAATGGCCCCTGCGCTGGCCGCCGGTCCATGAGCTCCAAAAAATGCAAATACTCCAAGAATTCCCCACCCATCAGGCAAAAGAGGAAACATACCGGAAAATGCCATTGCCACAATAACTCCCAGAATCAGCTGGCCCCCAAAAAGAAAGACAGCTAAAAGTGTAAAATCCACATGTTCTACAACCTTTTTTACAGTAATAGACACTCCCAGCACAACTGTAGTTAAAATAATCCGCATTAATATATTTGTATAACCGCTGAACGAATCTGGAATAGTAATTATTTTTAACCCCTGCTGCCCAAGGGCCAGACCAATAAGTCCTCCCACAATACAAGCTGGCAGAAATATTTTCTGTAAAGGCTTAATAATCTCTCTTACCACAAATCCTGCTGCCAGCAGAAGGCTGACCAGAACCATATCATTAAATACGTTTTCTAACATCCATACTCCTTTCCTTTTTAATCGCCGGAGATTTATATTTTTTGTTGCAACTTTTATACAATTATCCTAGCACAGAAAAATCCTGGATAATATATCCCTGTATGATAAAGAAATACCTGAAATATTATCCTTAGTTTACAGTTGAAACGGGGAAAACTATTTACTATAATAAAAAATTACAGTGCTGTCTGCTTCTCTTCCATTTCTAATTTCATTCCTACTTTTCTTTGTCCACATCTCTTAAAAGTCCAAGTATTTTTATCCCCAGAGCATAATGCAGTTTGGTATCGCTTTCTGAAAAATCTGTTTTACATATTTCATAAATCTGGTTCATCCTGTATGCCATTGTCTTATAATGTATATTCATTACATCAGCGCTTTGCCTAAGATTGCAATTATATTCAAAATAAACCGTGATTGTATCTAACAACCTGGAATTGTGGGCCTTATCATATTCCTGTATGAAATACAGGCCTGGAGGAACTAAATTTTTAAGTTCCTCCTGATCTCCCATACTTCCTATTAGCTTTAGAAGCACTGTATCCTTATACTCTACAATATAGTCTGTTTCCTCCCCGTAAAGCAGCCTTCCATACGAAACTGCCCGTTTTGCATTTTCGTAGCTTTTACAAATTTTGCTTAAATCCTTCTCCCCGCTTCCCACGCCTATCTGCACCTTACTTTTTGTAAATTGAACCTTAAAAGCCTTTTTTACTTTTTTGCAGCATTCTTTAATATGTAAAACTCCCTGTGCCTCCATAGAATCAGTTTCCAGAAGAGCCATAATTTTTCCATTTACATAACCTGTTAAAACAGGTTCCCCCATATCTTCCACACACTTTTTCACTGTCAAGAACATTTTTTCTTCTTTAGACGGCCTTAGCATACTGCTTAAACTTAACGGTGCATCTAAAATCTCTCCCTGACATTCTACACAAAAAATTATTGTTATAAAGGGCCTATCATTTTTAAATCCAAACAATCTGGCCTGTTCCTTCAGTTCCTCTAAATCAGGGTTTTTTCTGTGAATCAAATTATAAAAAAAGCTGTCGATATTCCTTTCCTCCGCCATCTGAAGGGCAAATTCATGTTTTAGCTCCGCCATAATGGCAGAGGCTGTGATTTCCATTTTGGGATAGTCCAGACCTTCTACTTTCTGGTATATCTGAGGTATAGAAAGAAAAGCCTTAACCTTTCCCTGAAAGGAGATCGGAAAGGAAATCATGGTATATTCCCTTTGTGTTCCTTCCACATGTAAAGATACCCTTTGCCTTACAAAATATCTGGTAAGATATTTGCTGTCTAAAGATACCTTATTAGGCAGCGTGCGCAGGCAAATTAAGTCTTTCAGGAACTCATCTGTGGCAGCAAGGCAGTGAAACATTCTGTCAAAAACAGCCACTGGGTTCTTCATTAAACCTTTAAAATATTCCAGCATCTCCACAATATTATGCCTGTTTAAAGTATTATTAGATAAATATCTGTTTGTATCCACAATCTCTCTGTAGCTATCCTGACACTCCTGTATTACAACGTCGCACAATGCCTGTGCAATTTCCACTGGGGACATAGCGCTTACAGCCTCTGCCACAGCCATCCGGCCTTTATACTCTCTGTACGACCCCAGCTTGTCTCCAATCAGTACAACGCCTGTACATCCGGCCTTCTCATATAAATCTAAGCTTTCCATAATAAATTGTCCTGACAAAGGCAGGACATAAACGGCCTCTTTTTGAATGGGCTTTTCCTGTCCTTCCCCTTCTGCCCACCGCACTGCTGTAATCTTTACTCTGTTTTCTTTATCACCACTTTTGTTTATGAAACGGCTTTCGCCCACCATTCCTGTTTTTCTTAATAAATCCATTAGATTAAAATACAAGCTGCCACCTCTTTCTTCTAGTTCTCCAATTTATCTGGGTATACAGTCAAGACCACCGGCTAAGCCGGTGGCTTGCTTTGACCCTATAAGGGTCTGTTACCGGCACTGGAGTCTAAAGACTCACCGAAATAGGTTCGCCAAGCGCAACATCATTTACCTACTAAGCCCTAAAGGGCTTATTTTATTTGTTTGCTTTTACTGGCTCACCCGTAAACGGGTCAATATACTCTTTCAGTGTCATCTGATCATANTAAAGACTCTCCGAAATAGGTTCGCCAAGCGCAACATCATTTACCTACTAAGCCCTAAAGGGCTTATTTTATTTGTTTGCTTTTACTGGCTCACCCGTAAACGGGTCAATATACTCTTTCAGTGTCATCTGATCATATTCCAAATCTTCTTGTAACTGATTTGCTATATATTCCTGTATTTTCTTTGCATTTTTCCCTACCGTATCTACATAATATCCTCGACACCAAAAATGTCTATTTCCATATTTATATTTCAAATTTGTATGTCTTTCAAATATCATAAGTGTACTTTTTCCTTTCAAATACCCTACAAAATACGATACGCTAATGCTTGGCGGAATTTCTACTAGCATATGTACATGATCTGGACATATCTCTGCTTCTACAATTTTTACACCTTTTCTTTTGCATAACATACTTAAAATATTTGCTATATCCTGTTTTATTTTTCCGTATGCTATTTTTCTCCTATATTTTGGTGCAAATACAATATGATACTTACAATTCCATTTTGTATGTGATAAACTGTTACTATCCATATGGATACCTCCTTTGTTTATTAATGCGGTTGGCGAACCTTACATTAATTATAACACTGGAGGTTTTTTGCTGTAAGCTGAAGCAATTCTAACTCACCTGCATAGCAGGTGGTTTATTTGTTTTCCAAAGTTCCGTTTTTCGGATCAACGAAAAACTCCACAATGGTAAACAGGGCTTTGCCCTAACAACAAAAAAGGAAGCTCTATAAACTATTAAATTTATAGAACTTCCTTGTTTTATTATTTTGCGTAATCTGTAACTCTGGATTCCCGAATTACATTGACCTTGATCTGGCCCGGATACTCCAGCTCCGCCTCAATTTTCTTAGAAACGTCTCTGGCCAGCAGAACCATATCGTCATCTGTAATTTGCTCTGGAACAACCATAATTCTGACTTCTCTGCCTGCTTGAATAGCAAAAGACTTGTCCACTCCCTTAAAGGAGTTTGTAATATCTTCTAATTGTTTTAATCTGTTTGTATATGTTTCCAAAGTCTCTCTTCTTGCACCAGGTCTTGCGGCTGAAATTGTATCTGCCGCCTGAACGATACATGCGATCAGACTTTGCGGCTCAACATCACCATGATGAGATTCTACAGCGTTTATGATTATGCCGGACTCTTTGTACTTGCGGCACAGCTCTACGCCTAACTGGATATGAGAACCTTCTGTCTCATGGTCGATGGATTTACCAATGTCATGTAATAAGCCGGCACGTTTTGCCATACGGACATCTGCGCCAATTTCGGCAGCCAGCAGTCCTGACAACTGTGCAACTTCAATGGAATGCTTTAATGCATTCTGTCCATAGCTTGTTCTGAATTTCATCTTGCCAAGAAGCTTCACTAATTCCGGGTGAATGCCGTGAACGCCAACCTCCAGCGTTGCAGCCTCTCCCTCTTCTCTCATGTTAGTCTCTACTTCTTTCTGGGCTTTTTCTACCATCTCTTCAATTCTGGCCGGGTGAATACGTCCGTCCACAATTAAACGCTCCAATGCAATTCTGGCTACTTCTCTGCGGATTGGATCAAATCCTGATAATACTACTGCTTCCGGGGTATCGTCTATAATCAACTCTACGCCGGTCATCGTCTCTAATGTACGAATGTTACGTCCTTCTCTTCCTATGATACGTCCCTTCATTTCATCATTAGGAAGCTGTACTACTGAAACTGTTGTCTCTGCCACATGATCAGCGGCACATCTTTGAATCGCTGTAACTACAAAATCTTTTGCCTTTTTATCGGCTTCCTCTTTTGCTTTGCTTTCCAGTTCCTTAATTAACTTTGCGGTGTCATGTTTGACATCTTCCTCAACAGATTTTAAAAGATATTCTTTTGCTTGTTCGGAGGTCAGGCCGGAAATCTTTTCCAGTTCCTGTATCCCCTTCTCATATAATGCATCGACCTCTGCATTTTTCTTTGACAGGGTTTCCTCCCGGGCTGCCAGACTGGCTTCCCTTTTTTCCATTGCTTCGGACTTTTTGTCCAGATTTTCTTCCTTGCTCAGCACACGTCTTTCATAACGCTGAAGCTCTGCTCTTCTTTCTTTCGTTTCCTTTTCCAGCTCATTTTTAGTCTTTAAAGACTCTTCCTTCGCCTCAAGGAGAGCTTCTCGCTTCTTCGTCTCTGCGGTTTTCAATGCTTCATCTATTATTTCCCTGGATTTTTCTTCTGCACTGCCGATTTTACTCTCGTATGCCTTTTTCCGGTATGCGATTGCCAATGCCCAGGTAATAGGAGCTACGATAATCATTGTTACCAATACAGCAATTATTGATGACACAGGAGCACCTCCTTATTTAGTTTTCATTGTACAATAATACAACATTTTAATTTTAATCTTTTTTATGCATGATGTCAAGAGCATTGCCCTGATTCACTGCACAATTGGAAAAATTATTCCTGCTCCTTCTGCCATTGTTCCATAGCTTTGTGTATTATCTCTCCTGAAAATCCTTTTCTATATAAAAATGCGGCAGTTTTCTCATATTCTCTGTCATCTTCACGCCCCTGCTTATAGCCCTTTTTTCTCAGCCAGTACATTATCTGCTGCTCTTCCTCCTCCTGGCAGCACTCCAGAGCCTCCTCAATGTTTTCTCTGGAAACTCCCTTTTGAGCCAGCTGGCAGGCAATCTGCTTTCTGCTTTTATTCTTACTGCACTCTGCAAACCGCCTGGCATATCTGGAATCGTCAATATATCTGCACTGCTTCCCAAACTGAAGGGTCTCCTCTATGATCTGAGAAGGGTAGCCTCCCTCCAGCAGCTTCTGTCTGATCTGGGCCTCTGTTTTATCTGAAGCCTTTAAAAGATGTACCAGACGCTCCCTGGCTCTTTTTCTCAGAACAGCAAAAATCTCCTCCAGCACATCCTCCTCTATAAAGGCCCCCTCTTCTATTCTGAATCTGTTTATTTCTCCCCTGTATAAAACAAAGGCAAAGCCGCTGTCAAACAGGACCTTGCACCTTTGTTTATCTACAGAGACAATCATCTCCACTGTCATATGGCCGCTCTGTCTTTCCCTTTTAATTTTCAGTATCCCTTATTCCGCCGCTTCTTTACCGGAATCAGATGTGAGACTGCCGTCAGAGGTTTTGGCTTTTCCTGCTGCAGCCAAAGCTTCTGCTTCCTCTGCTCCTGGAAGTCCATATTTCGCTCTCACTTTTAATTCAATTTCATCTCTGATTTCAGGGTTGTCTTTTAAATAAATCTTGGCGTTTTCACGTCCCTGGCCAATCTTAGTGCCCTGGTATGCATACCAGGCGCCGCTTTTTTCCACAATATTTTCCTTGGCCGCCAAATCTAAAATATCTCCCTCTCTGGAGATTCCTTTTCCAAACATTATATCGAACTCTGCTTCCTTAAACGGAGGAGCAATCTTGTTCTTTACAACTTTTACCCGGACGTGGTTTCCAATCATCTCCCCAGCCTGCTTTAAAGTCTCTGTGCGGCGCACGTCCAGACGAACGGAGGAATAAAACTTCAGGGCCCGGCCTCCTGTGGTAGTCTCCGGATTTCCGAACATTACTCCAACCTTTTCTCTCAGCTGATTAATAAATATAACAGTACAGTTAGACTTGCTGATAACGGCTGTCAGCTTTCTCAAAGCCTGGGACATCAAACGGGCTTGAAGTCCTACATGAGAATCTCCCATATCGCCTTCAATCTCTGCCTTTGGCACAAGAGCCGCTACAGAGTCTACAATAATAATATCCACAGCTCCGGAGCGCACCATAGTCTCTGTGATCTCTAAAGCCTGCTCTCCATTGTCCGGCTGTGAAATATACAGATTGTCAATATCTACTCCAATATTCCTTGCATAAACAGGGTCCAGAGCATGTTCTGCATCAATAAAACCTGCGATGCCACCTCTCTTCTGTACCTCTGCCACCATGTGAAGGGCAACTGTAGTCTTACCGCTGGACTCCGGTCCATAAACCTCTATAATCCTGCCCTTAGGCACCCCGCCTAATCCAAGGGCAATGTCCAGACTTAATGAGCCTGTAGGCACAGTCTCTATGTTCATATTGGTCCTGGAATCTCCTAACTTCATCACAGAGCCCTTTCCGTATGCTTTTTCAATCTGGGTCAGGGCCGCATCCAATGCTTTTAATTTATCATCTTTATTCATCATATCCTCCACGCGAACAAATGTTCTTTTCATAATCATAATATAGGGCGTTTAAATTGTCAAGTATAGTTTCTGCAATCTTTTTATACATTCGTCAGAAAAAGCGGCGACATGCCGGGACAGGGAAGACAGGCGGATTTCCCTGGAAAAAATCCTGCCTGAAGGGATTTAAGAAGTGTTCACATTATATCACATATATGAAAGGATGGGTATTACTTTTTTCTGTTTACTGCAAATATTCCGGCGCAGACTAAAATTAAGGCGGCCAGGCTTTTCCAGCCAAAGGCCTGTTCTCCCTCGCCTAAAAGAAGAGCGGACAAAATAACGCCGAATACAGGATTCATAAAGCCAAATACTGCTACTTTTGAAACAGGATTATATTTTAAAAGCACTGCCCACAAAGAGTAGGCCACTGCTGACAGCATTCCTAAATACAAAAGCATCAGGATTCCGCCGACTGTTACAATTTCCAGGCGCCCGCCTAAGGCAGCCCCGCAGCACACCATAATCAGTCCTCCTACAGTAAACTGGTATCCTGATAAAATCATAGGATTTTCTTTGACAGAATAATCTTTAATCAGCACAGAAGAAATTGCATATGACAAAGCGGCCAGAAAAATAAAGCCTTCTCCGTTCCATTTCATAGAGCTTTCCAGGGCTCCTCCGTTCCAATTTATGAGAACAACGCCTGCAAATCCTAAAAGACAGCCTAGTATTTTCTGTCTGGTCATATGCTCCTGGTGAAATACAAGACATGCAATCAACACTGCCAGAAAAACGTTAGAGCCTGTAATAATAGATGATTTTACTCCTGAAGCATGGGCCAAACCCATATAAAAAAATAAATACTGCACCACTGTCTGAAAGATGCAAAGCTTAAATATCATGGACCAGGAGGTTTTCTTAGGAATCAGCGCCTTTTTGCTGATAAAACTTCCTATGGCCACGGTCATAAGTCCGGCCAATGTAAACCTTATTCCTGCAAATAAAATCTGAGTGCCTACCTGATCTCCTAAAATTCCAAACATTTGGTAGCCGATTTTAATGCAGGGAAAGGCGCTTCCCCATAAAGCGCAGCACACCATAGCTCCTAAAGCCACCGTCCATATATTTGTCATCTGCAGTTTCTTCTGCCCCATGATTTTCTACCTCAATTCCTTATCTTTTCGCCTTTCGGCTTGAATTTTCACTTTAAAAGCTTCTCTATATCCAGACAGCCCCAGCCCTGCTGAATATGAGGAAGGCCTAAATCTACAGTTCTTTCCCTGAGCAAAAGCTTTACATCCTTGTTGGTCATCTCCGGCTCCTTTTCTAAAAGCAGAGCCAAAGCCCCGGCCATAATAGGCGTGGACATAGATGTGCCGCTTTTCATTTGATATCTTCCAGGCTGATTGGCGCAGCTGACAATACAGGAGCCTGGAGCCACTACATCCGGCTTTAACACACAAGCTACTGTAGGCCCTCTGCCTGAGTAATCTACTAAACGGTTTCCCATAACAGTTACTTCCTTGTGGTCATCAGAACATCCTACAGTAATAACCTTTCTGCTGATTCCGGGAGTTGTTATGGTCATACGCCCCGGTCCGTTGTTTCCCGCTGCCACCACAACCACTAATCCGTCGTCCCAGGCGGCGTTTACTCCCTTTACAAGAGCAGAATTTTCACCCATACCTCTTTTAGAATAAGAGCCTACAGATAAATTTACAATTCTGATCCCATATTTTTTTCTGTTGGCTCTAATCCACTGAAGCCCTGAAAGCACGTCGGAAGCGTACCCGTTTCCTCTTCCGTCCAGCACCTTTACAGAAATAATATTACACTCTGGGGCAATCCCGCTGTAACGCCCCTCAGAAGCCGCCCCACTTCCTCCTATAATCGCAGAAATATGGGTTCCGTGTCCATTGTCATCATACGGAACCCTTTTTTTCTGTACAAAATCTGCAAATGCAGTAATTCTTTCACCAAAATCTTCATGGGGGAAAATGCCGGTATCCAGAACGGCCACTCCTACGCCCTTCCCAGTATACCCCATATTCCAGGCTTCCCCGCAATGAATGGCTTCTCTGGCCTGTTCCATGGAAAAGCACCTTAATCTGTTTTTATATTAAGGTATTCAAAATCCCTGGAAGAGGGTTACATTTTAAAAGCTTTTTTTAGAATTTCTGGCCTGCCAGTACAGAAAACGGCTTCAAACTTCTTTCTAAAATTCCGTTCATGTAAGCGATGGCCGTACCGTAATTCGTCATGGGGATATTCTGATCCCCGGCCATAGCCAAACGGTATTTCATTTCTCTTTGGTTTAACATACAGCCTCCGCAGTGAATCACCAAAGCAAAACTGCTTATGTCCTCCGGAAACTCAACGCCGGAAGTAAATACAAATTCCGGCTCTGCCTTGGTATATTTTCTTATCCACGCCGGCAGCTTTTCCGTTCCAATATCCCCGCACTGCCGGTGATGAGTGCAGCCTTCGCACATCAGTATTTTATCCCCGTTTTTAATGTAATCTAAAGCTCTTGCCCCCGATGCCGCCTGAGCCAAATTCCCCTTATATCTGGCAAACAGCACGGAAAATGAAGTCATCAGTATATGAGGAGGAGTCATTTTATCTACAGCAGGAAAAACTTGGCTGTCTGTAATAACCAGCTTTACATTTTCTTTTAAAAGGGAAAGCATATGCTCCAGCTGGTTTTCCTTACAGACTACGGCGGAGGCGCCGCAGTCTAAACAGTCTCTGATTACCTGCTGCTGAGGCAGAATTAATCTGCCTTTAGGCGCCGCCTTGTCAATAGGCACTACTAAAACTGCAATGTCTGAAGGCCTTAATAAATCAGATACCAGCTTTCTTTCTTCTCCCTCCCGGGAAACAGCTTTTCCTATTAGTTCTTTTAATTCCTGTATTCCCCGGCCTGCGTTAGAGCTGACAAACACTTCATTTTCAGGGGTATGGCCTTTTTTCCTCTCCGCCTCAATTTCCGGGCAAAGGTCAGCCTTAGTAAAGGCCACAATATAAGGAATTTCTTTTTTCTTTAACAGGCTGATTAAATCCTGCTCCTGTTCCCCTAAGCCCTCTCTGCAGTCTGCGGCAATTACAGCAATATCTGTTTTATTAATAACCTGTCTGGCCTTTGACACTCTTAAAAGTCCTAATTCCCCATGGTCATCTATTCCAGGCGTGTCAATAATCACCACCGGCCCCAGAGGAAGCAGCTCCATAGATTTGTAAACAGGATCTGTGGTAGTGCCTTTTACATCAGAAACAATTGCCAGCTTCTGTCCTGTAACTGCATTTACCAGGCTGGATTTGCCTGCGTTCCGTTTTCCGAGAAAGGCAATGTGAAGCCGTTCCCCTGACGGAGTTTGATTCATTCCCATGTAATTTCCTCCTGACTAGAACCGGAAATCTCTGTTGCCTTTTTCAATTTCCACCAGATTTTTCAGCACAATTTCTCTTACCTTTTCTTTCGGAATAGTGTTAATCTCTTTTAAAATCATTTCTTCGCCGATTTTCTTTGTAGCCGGTGAAGCATAATCTAACAAATACTCCTTTAAAGTCATTAATGCATTGGGATGGCAGCAATTTTGAATCTGTCCGCTTTTGCACAGACTCATAAACCTGTCGCCGGTTCTTCCTTCCCTATAACAGGCTGTACAAAAGCTTGGAATATAGCCTAATTCCATCAGCCAGCGGACTACCTCATCTAAGGTTCTGTTGTCGCTGACATCAAACTGTGCAGAATTATCCTCCTCAGGCTCCGGCTCTGCGTATCCTCCCACGCTTGTTTTAGAACCGCCGCTGATCTGGGAAACTCCCAGATGAAGCACTCTTTCCCTGCACTTTTGGCTTTCCCTTGTGGAAATAATCATGCCTGTGTACGGCACGGATATTCTTATACAGGCCACCAGCTTGGCAAATGTGTCGTCGTCAATTCCATTGTCAAATGCAGAAGGGTCAATATCATCTGCTCTTCTGATTCTGGGCACGCTGATGGTGTGAGGACCTACGCCAAATACTGCCTCCAGATGCTCTGCGTGCATTAAAAGACCTGCAAACTCATATCTGTACAGCTCCAGGCCAAACAGCACGCCGATTCCCACATCATCTATGCCGCCCTGCTGAGCTCTGTCCATAGCCTCTGTATGATAGCAGTAATCATGCTTCGGTCCGGTTGGATGAAGCTTTTCATAGCTTTCTTTATGGTAAGTCTCCTGGAATAAAATATAAGTTCCGATTCCCGCTTCCTTTAGCTTTCTGTAATTTTCCACTGTAGTTGCGGCGATATTTACATTTACCCGGCGGATAGCCCCGTTTTTATGTTTAATACTGTAAATTGTTTTAATACTTTCCAAAACATACTCAATAGGATTATTCACAGGGTCCTCCCCTGTCTCCAAAGCCAGGCGCTTATGTCCCATATCCTGAAGAGCAATTACTTCTTTTCTGATTTCCTCCTGAGTCAGTTTTTTCCTGGCAATATGTTTATTTTTCAAATGATATGGACAGTATACGCAGCCGTTAATACAATAGTTAGACAAGTAAAGAGGGGCGAACATAACGATTCTGTTTCCGTAAAAGTCCTTTTTAATCTGCTCCGCCAGCTGATAAATCTCCTCATTCTTCTCAGGAATATCACACTCTAACAGCACAGAAGCCTCTCTGTGGCTTAATCCTTTTCTCAATCTGGCCTTTTCCAGAATCTTATCAATCAGCTGTGCATTATGCTTATTTTCTTCTGCATAGGACAAAGTGTCCATAATTTCCTGGTGATTAATAAATTCCTCTGCTTTTAATGATGATGGATTATATTCAAACATGTTTTTCCCTCTCTTTCTTCATTGGAGAATCTCCCCGGTCTGTTACAATCTCATATCCGATTTTCTCCATACTTTTCTTTAGGGAGGAAAGGCTTTCTGCAGCCTCGTCCCCCGTACATATTTTATTGTCGTACAACAAATATTTTTTTCTTACATCTGCAGGAGACAAATTAGGCATCACTACATTAGCCCCGCATAAAATACCCATCTCCCGTCCGCCTTCCCTGACAGTTCCAAGAGCCGTTGTGGCAGGCAAAAGTACCTTTGGCAGCATCAGCCGGATCAGGGAAAGCAAAAACAAGGTCTCTTCCAATGTGCCTGGCTTTTCCCCTGCAAATGGAGTAGAGTGCTGAGGCAGAAAAGGGCCGATTCCCACCATTTCCGGCTGCAGCATTTTCATAAACTCCATATCTTTTATTAAAGCTTCTGTGGTCTGACCCGGGGAACCTACCATAATTCCGCACCCCGTCTGATACCCTAAGTCCTTTAAATTTCTAAGACAATCTAAGCGTCGGGCAAGACTTAGCTCCTTTGGGTGAAGGTTTTTGTAATGCTCTGGATCTGCAGTCTCATGGCGGAGCAAATACCTGTCCGCCCCTGCATTTTTCCATTGAAGATAAGTTTTCCTCTCTCTCTCTCCCACAGATAAGGTTAAGGCGCAGTGGGGAAACTCATTTTTAATGCGGCAAATCATCTGCTCCATCCACTGATCATCTAATCTGCCGTCCTCTCCCCCCTGCAGCACAAAGGTTCTAAATCCCAGCTCATATCCCTTCCTGCAGCAGGAAAGAATTTCCTCCTGATTTAATCTATACCGCTCCGCTTCTTTATTACTTCTTCTCAGCCCACAGTAGTAGCAGTCGTTTTTACAGTAGCTGGTAAATTCAATCAAACCGCGAATATAAATTGCTTTTCCGAAAATTTCCGCTCTCACCTGCCTGGCCTGACAAGCGCTGTAAGCCAGCAAACTGTCATTCTCCTCCAGAGAAAATACAACTCCCCCTTCTCTTTCTGCCTTTCCCGCTTCTAAAAGCTGTTTCCACTCCTCGTTTTCCAGCCTTTGCTCTCTTCTCAGCTTATTTATCAGATTTCTCATAAATCTCTTCCTTTGCTTCCTCCGGTGCAGGCAGTTTAGAATATATGGCTTTAGATGTAACCCCGTCTAGCATCCCCAGCTTTCCTGACATGGCGCTGATCACATTTCCCGGAGCGTCCACAGCAATGCTGATAATATTAATATTTCTCTTGTGATAGGGAATCCCCATTCTTCCAATTATGTACTGCCCATATTCATGGAGAATTCTGTTTAGTGCTTCCACATCTCCCTCTTTCTCCACCACAATTCCAATTAAAGCTACTCTTGATTCCATATTACCTCCTTTTTCTGTACTGGAATACAGCGGCTCCTTTTTTTAAACACAATCTTCTATGAAGATTAAGGTGTCAAAAGCTACTCTAAATGCCGAACACGATTTTCGCTTTCAGAGATATGCTTTTGACATCCTAATTTTATGAATCAAAAAAGGCATCCAAAAGGATGCCTAAATAATCTTATATTTTGCTTCCCTTTCACCTCAGCCTGGGCTTTTGTGTCAGAGCCATCTGCCATATTCTGCTGTAAATTCTTTATTGAAAGAACGAATCTTGCAATTTAGAATTTTTCTCATTAGATTATAGCACACTCTTTACAAAAATACCAGAAAAACAGGGAAGTGATTTTTGTCAATTTACATAACTAAATCCGGCAGGAAAGTGATTAGTCCCGGGAAAAAGGTCAGCAAAAACAGCACTAACAAATATACGCCAACTAAAGGAGCGATTTTTTTCACCAACTGCATAAGAGAGATTTCTCCCATACTGCAGCCAATATATAGTACAGCGCCTACTGGAGGTGTTAAAAGTCCGATTACCAGACCGAATATCATAGTTACCCCAAAGATTGTGGGATCTACGCCTAAAGATTTTACAATAGGAAGGAAAATAGGGCCTACAATAGAAATTGCCGGAATTACATCCATAAATAAGCCTATTATTAAAATAATTACATTAATCAGGCACATAATTACAAGAGGATTTTGGGATACTGCTGAAAGTCCTGCTGCAATTACCTGAGGAATCTGAGCCACTGTAATAATAGCTGCCAAGGCTGTAGTTGTTGCTACGATAAACATTACTACAGCGCTAGACTTAGCTGCATTTACCATACATTTTTTCAACACATGGATATTCATTTTTCTATTTAAAAATGTGGCTACTAAAAAAGCGTATACCACTGCCACAACTCCTGCTTCTGTAGGAGTAAAAATACCTGTCAGCATTCCTCCCATCATAATTACCGGCATAAATAAACATGGTAAAGCTTTTATTCCGCTTTCTATAACCTCTTTTACAGAGGCCCTAGGAAGTACTTTATACTCTTTATTTTTACTCATTATTTTCCAGGTAATCATAACCAGAACTCCAGCGATAATACCAGGAATTACTCCGCTGACAAACATTCTTGTTACAGATACGCCGCTTATAGTTCCAAATAGCACCATAGGAATGCTGGGAGGAATAATAGGGCCTGTAATTGAACCAGCGCAGATAATAGCTGTAGAATCCTCCCTGTCATATCCTTCCTGAATCAAAATAGGAAGCATAATTCCGCCGATAGCAGACACTGTAGCCACAGCAGCGCCTGATACACAGGCAAACATCATACAAGCCAGAACTGCCACATATCCTAATCCTGCCTTTACATGGCCTAAAAGAGTTCTGCAGAAATCTACAATTCCTTTAGACAATTCCCCCTCATTCATAATCTCTCCTGCCAGCATAAAAAATGGCACAGCCATCATTGCAAAGCTGTTAGTACCACTAAATAAATATGTAGGAAGCAGTGTAAAGTTAGAAAGGCCAGTGGTTACAATCATAATAGCCACGGTTCCTAAAATTGCTACGGCAATTGGAACTCCCACCAACAGCAGGGCAAACATAGATACTAAAAATTCTACAAATATCATATTCTCCTACCTCTCTTCCTTATTTTTTAATAGCTTCCACAAGTTCCCCATATTTATAATAATCATAAATCCCAGGGATATAGGAAGAATTAGGTGGATAAAAGGCTGAGGAATCCTGGTAAGAGGGGATACCATACCTGCGCTTGTTTTTACAAAGTCAATGCCATAATAGGCCACAACTCCCAGAATCACTGTAGTCAAAATATTACTGATAATATCAAAAATCCGCCTGGTCTTTTCAGGTAACATTAAAAGTAAAATATCCACTGCAATATGCTTTCCCTCCCGGAAGCAAAGTACAATTCCAATAAATGTAATCCAGACAAATAATATTTTTGAAAGCTCTTCTGACTCTGTAATTCCTGCTTGAAAGAAAAATCGTCCGATTACATTGACAAATACAATAACTACCATAATAGAAAACATGAGAAATGTAAGGTTTTCTCCCAGTTGTACCCAATAATCTCCAAAAGTCTTTCTGGAGGCGTTTTTTTTACTTAAATCTGTTTTCTGCTCCATAACTTCCTCCTATTTAGCGCCCATTTCTCTAAGCTTGTTTAACATCTCCTGGAATTGTGGATAATCATTACAATATTTTTCTACCACTGTTTCCCCAATTTCTCTAAATGGTTCTCTGTCTACTTCCACCACCTGAACGCCTTTTTCTTTTAAAGTATTAATGTCCTGCTCCTCAGTTTCATTGTACAAGTCCTTTACAGCCTCTACATATGCGGCGCAGCACTGCTCGAAAATTTCCCTATCCTCTTCAGACATTCCCTCATAAAAACCTTTATTTACCGCCAGCCACTGATAAGTAATTTGATGGCGTGTAAGAGCTAAATAATCCTGTACTTCATACCATCCGCTTGTAAGAAGAGTGGTAGGAGGATTTTCCTGTCCATCTATTACTCCCTGCTGAAGAGCCGTAAAAATTTCTGACATTGACATCGTAACTACATTAAATCCTAATGCTTTAGCATTGTCCACAAACTGAGTTACCTCAGGTACTCTCAGTTTTATTCCCTTACAATCCTCCACTGATTCAATGGGATGCTTACTATTAGAAATAGAACGCACTCCATTTAGTGCAAATCCTTTGCACAACAAACCTGTAGAGCTTACATCACTGGTAATTAAATCCATAATTTCCGGTGTATTTAAGGCCTGATAGCTGCTTTCCACATCATTAAATACCCAGGGGAAGTCTAAAACTTTTAACTTAGGAAACTGATCCGACATCTGCACTCCTGCCACGGCTACCTCTACAGTTCCCATTTTAGCAGCCTCTGTAATTTCCTTCTCTCCCCCTAACACACTGTTAGAATAAATCTCCACAGTATATCTGCCCTGGGTTTTTTCCTCCAGCATAGGTTTAAATACTGATTGAAGAGCCAGATTAATTGGATGATTATCTGCAAAAAAATTAGCTATTTTTATTGGAACGGCATCCGGATTCACTGCCTCTGTCTGCACCGCCCCGTTTTGAGAATTTTCTAAACCTCCGGAGCTTTCTGCAGGGGCTGTATAATTGGCGCAGCCCATAGTTCCCAAGGTTAAAATAGCAGCGATTGCTCCTGCTGCCAACTGCTTAAAATGTTTTTGTTTTTTCATGGTAATCCCTCCGCCTTATTTTTTTCTGCCGGTTATTTCTGCCGGCATGTTTATCATATATTTCATCCTGAAAATTTACTATTGACAATTCTTTTTTCCTGCGACAAATCTTTCCATTTTCCCATTTCCCTGTTGAATACGTGACTTTTCGCTTATATTTTGTACAATTTTTGTCATATATGCATAAATTGTCATGCTTATAAGGCTTCCTTTCCCTTTTATTTTTCCTTTGTCATGTTATAATATAAGCAAATTATTTACCTTGGGAATGAGGAACTGACATGAATACAAATCACTTATACAGCCTAAAATTTACTTTTAAACATCATGTTTTTTGGAAAACTTTTACTCTTCTCACTTTAATTTCAGCTTTACCTCTATTATGTGTTTCTTTAATTTTTGCC
This sequence comes from Lachnoclostridium edouardi, assembly GCF_900240245.1. GTDB lineage: Bacteria > Bacillota > Clostridia > Lachnospirales > Lachnospiraceae > Lachnoclostridium_A > Lachnoclostridium_A edouardi. The sequence goes on along the minus strand of NZ_OESQ01000001.1, from coordinate 2,416,564 downwards.
AATCTTTCAGAAAGATTTTGGAAAAGCGAAACCTACAGTTCTAATCAACGGGCCTTAACCCAGTATATGAATGATGTGGACAACCAAGTGATGGCCACTGAGGAAGACGGTTTTATGCTGGCCACCAACGCTTCTGTACTATCATTTATTTTAAAACCCACCTTTACTGAGATCAGCAGAAATACTTTGATTATGAAATCTCTCCAGGATATTATGCAGTCCAACAACGGCATCCATTATGCCTATTTGTATTCTAATTTTTCTGGTCTGGTTCTTTCCTCAGAGCATAAAGGGTATTATTATAATAATTTCTATGATAAATCTGCCCTAGACCTTTATAAAAACGGAACATATAATCCTATTGTTCTGCGCAGCGGCCCAACGACAATACCAGAACTGGAAAATTGTATTTCCTTTTATCAAAACATTCCCGTTGGCTCCAAGGGCGATTTAGGCTGCCTTATATTAAATATGGACAGGGACTTTTTATTTCAGTCAAAAGCGGCAGATCCTTCTCTTCAAATGACTGTGTACGATGAAAACGGGGTTTGCCTGTACTCTCACAGCCAGGAAATATCCCTCCTTGTAAACCAAGAGGAGTTCCAAAATACTTTAGCTTTAGGAAAAGAAAACTTTATTTTTCCATTTAAACCAGATGATTTTGTAGTATTTCAAATCAAGTCCCCCTCTACAGGGTGGACATATATAGGAATTTCTCCCTTACCAGTTTTCTTTAGCAACTACCACAGCCTTGCATCCTTATTTTTGATTTTAGCTGCTGTAGCCTTGTTTTTCTCATTTATTCTTTCTTTTGCGGCAGCCAAAAGACTGTATTTGCCATTAAAGGGGCTGATTTCCTCTTTAAAACTATATGACCATGATAATGTAACTGAAGACGACGAATATCAGTATGTCCATAAAGCGTTCCATTCTGTTATAGAAAAAAATCAGACTATGACCAACATAGTAAACCGCCTAAGGCCAGATATTAAAAACAGTTTATTTTTAAGCCTTCTTTTATCTGAGCCCTTATCCTCAGAAGAGCTTCAGGCCAAACTTTCTTTTATAGGGGAAGGATTTTCCACCTCTTGGTATGGAGTAGTCCTTTTTGTTTTAGAAAATTATAACCAGTTTATACAGGAATTTTCAGAAGATATGCAGGCCCTTTATAATTGCAGGCTGGCAGATCTGGTAACAGAGACCGCCCAGGAAGTCCCTCACGCATTTTTCAGAGTCAACCGCTTTTCCTGGGCTCTCTCCATTAATATTTCTTCAGGAAATCAAGAAACCTTTTCTGCTTTGGCAGCAAAAATAAAGCAGTCAGTGGCAGGCCTTCCCTTTCCCTTATCTGTCAGCAGCGGGAACTTATATGAGGACCCCTTTGACTTGCCTTATTCTTACAGAGAAGCTCAGGAAGCCATTAAATATTTAAAATATCAAGATGATACTATTCCCAGTACAAATAGGGCTGAAGTTCCTGAATACTATTTAAACGGAAAGCTGGAAGCTGCCCTTCTTCAAACGGTACGGGCAGGAACTCCTGGCTCTGTATCCTTAATCTGTATGGAAATTTATCAAAACATGCGCTCTCACACAGCTACCATAGGAGACGTGTCCATTACTGCCACTCACATTGTAGACCAGGTAGTAGAGGTATTGATTAGTCTGGGGATTGATATTAGCTCCCACCCAGAAGTAAATCTTTTTTACTATTCTTTAAAAAAATGTCAGTCAGTAGGAGATATTCAGATTCTTCTTCAAAATACCGTACAGTACGGAGCTCAATGCGTGGAAGCTTTAAACAGCAAACAGTCCGGCAAAAATATTGAGAAAATGAAAGAGTATATTAACTCCCACTTAGGAGAAGATATTTCTCTTCAAGATTTAGCGGACCTATGCCAAGTCAGCCCGTCCTACATCAGCAGACTGTTTAAAAGACATTTAAATATTGGATTTGTAGATTATTTAAACTCGCTCCGCATTGCCAGGGCTAAAAAACTGCTGGAGGAAACTCAGATGACTGTAGAGCAGGTAGGATTTCAGTCCGGCTTTAATAATGTCAGATCTTTTATGCGTCTTTTTAAACAATATGAAAACGTTTCCCCTGGGCAATACAGAAACCGACATCAAAAAGAGCCATAAAAAACCAGAAGAGGAAGAAAGATTAAAATTTCTTCCTCTTCTGGTTTTCCATAGCTCCATTATTAGGATTGTCTTTTATTTCTTATATTCCATAATATCCTCTACCCTGCAATCTAATATTCTGCAGAATACTTCTATTGTATGTGTGGAAACATATTGGTTCTTTTTTAATCTGGATATTTGACCGGCGCTAATTCCATAGCATCGAATTAGTTTATATTGAGTAATCCCCTTTTCTTCCATTGTCGCCCACAGTTTATCATAAACAATCATATTTACAGCCTCCCGTTTATAGTTAGATGCAAAAGCCAGCAGCTATAAAATGATTACCATAAAAAATATAGGTTGTCCTAGATTACAATTCTATATTTTCTAAAAAGCAGTTTTTTTCTCTCTCCGGCAGAAAATAGAAGATCTAATATTAAGAATTTCTTCATAATCTATTTAAACATTCTACAAACATTTTCCAGGGCACTATGGTATACTAAGACCATAAGAAATGCAGCTCAAACCTTTAAATACTTTTTGAAATACATATCGAAATAAAACCCTCTGCTTCGTCACGGCAGAGGGTTTTTACTGTAGCATTACTATTTTTTACATATACTTTTTCATCATAGGACAAATATCCAGAGTAGCAAAATAATCCTTAGGAGTTTCCGCCCTTCTGATCATTTCCACGCTTCCGTCTTCTTTCAGCAAAAGCTCTGCTGATTTCAGCTTTCCATTATAGTTATATCCCATTGCAAAGCCATGGGCGCCAGTATCGTGGATCACCAGAAGATCTCCCTTTTGGATTTCAGGCAGCATACGGTCAACGGCAAATTTATCATTATTTTCGCACAGAGAACCTACAACGTCATACTTGTGATCCAAAGGCACATTTTCTTTTCCCATTACTGTAATATGGTGGTAAGCTCCGTACATAGCAGGCCTCATAAGGTTTACTGCGCAGGCGTCTACGCCAATATACTCCTTATGTGTGTGTTTTTCATGGATTGCCTTAGTCACCAGACAGCCGTAAGGTCCCAGCATAAAGCGGCCCAGCTCTGTGTAAATAGCCACATCTCCCATACCTGCCGGCTCCAGGATTTCTTCATATACCTTTCTCACGCCCTCGCCGATAGCCAAAATATCATTTGGCTCCTGGTCAGGGCGGTAAGGAATCCCTACTCCCCCTGAAAGGTTAATAAATTTAATTTTAGCCCCGGTTTTCTTTTGCAGTTTTACTGCCAGTTCAAACAGCACACTAGCCAATTTGGGATAATATTCGTTAGTCACAGTGTTGCTTGCCAAAAATGCGTGAATGCCAAAATTCTCCGCGCCTTTTTCCTTTAAAATCCTGTAGGCCTGAAACATCTGGTCTGTAGTCATGCCGTATTTGGCGTCCCCAGGGTTGTCCATAATACCGTTGCTCATCTGAAACACTCCGCCTGGATTGTACCGGCAGCTAATAGTTTTAGGTATTTTTCCCAAAACCTTTTCTACACATTCAATATGAGTAATATCATCCAGATTAATAATAGCCCCTAAATCATCTGCCATTTTAAATTCCTCTGGAGGAGTGTCGTTGGAGGAAAACATAATGTCATGGCCGGAAAATCCCACTGCATCTGACATCATCAGCTCTGTGGCGGAAGAACAATCAGTTCCGCAGCCGCATTCCTGAAGAATTTTTAAAATATATGGATTAGGAGTGGCTTTAACTGCAAAATACTCCTTAAATCCTTTATTCCAGGAAAAGGCCTCCCTCATTTTCAGGGCATTTTCCCTGATTCCTTTTTCATCATACAAATGGAACGGCGTAGGGTATGTTTTTGTCATAGCCTCCAGCTGTTCCAGCGTTACAAACGTCTTTTTTTCCATAATTGCTTTCTCCTCTTTCAGGTTTATTTCATGCTTGTAACAACAAAAAGCCTGTCATAGCTGATATCGGCAGAAGCTTTTCTTCCATTTCCGGCATCAGCCTGTGACAGACCCCTTTGTCCTATCTATGCCTATATTAATCTATGTTTTCTTTTATGTCAATCCACAATTACTACACGCATAATGTTAGTATCGCTGGCAGGCTCGTGACGCCTTGCGTAGCTTACAACTCCTGCAGTGACAATGGTAACATCTCCAGGATTTACCACTCCCTTTTCTTTTAAAAGCTCCATAGAAGAGTAAACTAAAATATCTGTGGAATCTGCTCTTTTAGCCTGATAAGGCTTTACTCCCCAGAAAATCTGCATCTGGCGGACGCTGGCTGCGCTTGGAGACAGACCGATAATAGGCGCTGACGGTCTCCATTTAGACAGCATCTTAGCAGTAAATCCGCTGATAGACGGAGTGATAATCACCTTTGCATTTAAGTCGTGAGCTGTAGCCACGGCAGCATAGCAAACAGCATTAGAAATGTTGCTGGTATTTTTTAAGGTCTTATCTCTGCGGCGGTATGATTCATAATCCAAATGGGATTCAGAGTCCTCCACAATCTGAGACATCATTTTCACTGCCTCTACAGGATATTTTCCCATGGCAGTTTCCCCTGACAGCATAACTGCGTCTGTGCCGTCGTAAACAGCGTTGGCAACGTCTGTTACCTCTGCTCTTGTAGGACGAGGATTGCGGATCATGGAATCCAGCATCTGTGTAGCTGTAATAACGCTTTTGCAGGCTTCATTACATTTATTAATAATCATTTTCTGAATATAAGGAACCTTTTCAGCTGCAATTTCTACGCCCATATCTCCGCGGGCAACCATAATTCCGTCTGCAGCTTCAATAATTGCATCCAAATTTTCAATGCCCTCTGCATTTTCAATTTTTGCAATAATTCCCATATTGGCTCCGTGCTGTTCCAGAATCTCACGGATTTCATAAATTGCATCAGCTGTGCGGACAAAGGAAGCGGCAATAAAATCAAAGCCTTCCTGAATACCAAAAACAATGTCCTCTTTATCCTTGTCAGTTAAAGCAGGCAGCTTAATCTTTACATTTGGCACATTTACGCCTTTTCTGGCCCCTAACTCTCCGCCGTTGATTACATGACAGACAATATCCTTGCCCTGAACCTCCTTTACTTCCAGTTCAATTAAGCCGTCGTCAATGAGAATTTTATTTCCAGGCTGCACGTCTTCATTTAAACCGCTGTAGTTAATATACGCCCTGTTCTCGTCGCTTAGGACCTCCTCTGTAGTCAATATAAAGGTCTGCCCCTCTGTTAAAGTAACCTTTTTATCATCCTTTAATAAGCCGGTTCTGATTTCAGGCCCTTTTGTATCTAACAGCGCCGCAATAGGAAGATCTAATTCATCACGAACGCTTTTTAATAACTCTAACCTTGATTTATGCTCTTCATAATCACCATGAGAAAAGTTGAATCTTGCAATATCCATTCCATTTAAAGCCAGATCCTTTAGCAGCTCTCTGTTACTTGTATTTGGGCCCATTGTACATATAATCTTTGTTTTCTTCATTTCATTCTCCTTAATCTGAAAACTTTTTCAAACTTTAGATACATACGGTAAAAAAACTTACCCCATGTTATTCTACAATAAACCTAAATAAATGTAAATATGGCAAAATGTCCTAACTTCTCTTAACCTTCCGCTGTAATCTGATGATTATTTATTGGTTTCCAAAAATTATCGCTGTAGTATAATTCTGTATTCTTTTCTACATGGAACCTCATAACCTCTCTGGCCCTCTCCGGATCATGTTTGCTGATAGCCTCCAGCAGCAAGCTATGGGATTTAATTCCATGCTCATATCCAATGCTGTCTGTAATCTTTCCCATTGTCAGCCGAAGGATTTCTTCTATAATTTTGTAAATCTCACATACAAAGGCATTATGAGTGCATTCTCCCAGTAGTCCGTGAAACTGCAGATCAATTTCTACATATTTGTCCAGCTGTCCTACATATTTTTTCATTTTATTATAGTTTTCCCTCAGCTGTTCAATCTGCTGGTCATCTGCATATCTGGCCGCCATTTCAGCTACTCCGCACTCAAACAAAGAACGGAATGTAAATATTTCTTTCAGGTCCTCTTCCCCCAGGCAGGAAACAGGTATCATTCCCCGCAGGTAGCTTTCCATTCCCAGCCTGCACACATAAGATCCCTCGCCTCTTCTGGTTTCCAAATATCCGATTGCCACTAATTTTTGGATTGCCTGGCGCACTGTAGTCCTGCTGACTCCAAATATCTCCATCAGCTGATTCTCTGAAGGAATTTTATTCCCTGCCTCCCACACTCCTGATATAATCTGATTTTTCATCTGTTCATATACCTGGGCGCCAATATTTACCTTTTTAATGGCCTTCAGCTTTGGTTTATTGTTATCAGCAGACAACATTATAAGGCGTTCCTCCTTTCAACAGTTCCGTCAGGCCGTTTAACAGCTCGTGAAGCATCTCCACTCTCACCTCCGCCACATTTGTACAGCAGTGGGGCGTGATTACAATATTAGGCAGACCGGCCACTTCCTCAGAAATATTAGGTTCAAATTCATGGACATCTAAGGCTGCTCCCTTAATCTTATGCTCCTTTAAGGCCTGCACTAAGGCCTCCTCCTTTACAATACTTCCTCTGGCGGCGTTAATCAGGTAAGCGCTTTCCTTCATCATCCCGATTTTTTCCTCATCTATAAAATGATGTGTTTTTTCTGTATAAGGAATGTGAAGCATCACTACGTCTGCAGTTTTTAAAAGCTCCTCCAAATCAACTGAGCAGGCGCCGAATTTTTCCAGAGTCTCTTTAGAAACAGGAAAAGGATCATAGCAGAGAATTTCCATGCCCAAGGCGGCGGCCCTTTTGGCCACTGCCTGACCGATTCTTCCAAAGCCGATAATGCCTAACTTCTTTCCGTATAATACAATGTCTCTGTGGAAAAACAGCTGTCTGGTCAGTTTTTTATCTCTGCGCAGCTCTCTGTCATATTGAACTACGCCTCGGCAAATTCCCATCATTAAAGCTATTGTCATTTCTGCAGTGGCGGACACTACAGATCTGGGGGCGTTTAATACTTTTATCCCATTCCTTTCAGCACAGGCTGTATCCACATTGTTATAGCCTGAACCCATATTGCCGATGATCTTTAAATTTTTCCCGTGGCTGATCAATTCTTCATTGCACACATAGTCGGCAATGCAAATCAGAATATCTGCATCCTTCACAGCCTCTTTTGCCTCGCCATGGGTAAAGCAGGTCAAAGGCTCCTCAGGCCTTATTACCTCCATATCCTTTACAAAATCTATATAATATTCTTCTGGTATATTATGGGTAAATACAATTTTCATAGTTTACTGCTCCTTTTGCTTCATCATTTTTTTCTTTTCCATGTACTGTCTTACAAACGGCCAGATCAGGGAAATTACTCCAATTACAATAAAGGCAGCTGAAAACGGACGCTGGAAGAAAATGCTGTAATCTCCCTGGGACATTACAAGACTTCTGCGGAAGTTGCCTTCTGCCATGGGGCCTAAAATTAAGGCCAGTACAATAGGAGATAAAGGATAACCGCCTTTTGTCATAAAGTAACCTACAACGCCTGCAATTACCATAATAACCACATCATAATAATTATTATTAATGGCAAAGGAGCCTACTGTACAAAGGACAATAATGGTAGGCACTAAAATTCTTTTAGGAATAGATACAATTTTTACAAACAGAGGCTGTCCTAAAAGCCCTAAAAGAAGCATAAAGCAGTTGGCTACCATAAATCCGGCAAATAATGTGTTAATTGTATCTGCCTTAGTCAGAAACAGCTGAGGACCTGGAGTGAGATTATGCATCATCAGGGCACCCAGCATAACGGCTGTATTGGCGTCACCGGGAATTCCAAGAGTTAAAAGAGGAATCAAAGCGCCTCCTGTAGTTCCGTTGTTAGAAGCTTCCGGGGCAGCTACGCCCTCAGGAATGCCTGTGCCGAAAAGTTCCGGATGTTTAGAGCAGCGGCGTTCCATATCATAAGATACAAAGGCGCTGATGTCGCCTCCGGCTCCTGGAATACAGCCAATAAACGTACCTGTAAGTCCTGCTCTAATAATGGTAGGCATAATTGTTTTAAAATCTTTTTTTGAAGGCAGCGGATTTTTTGTGCTTTTGGCCTTAGCCCTCTCCAAAAAAATCTCCTCCGCTGTTAAGAAACACTGGCTGAGAGCAAAAAGACCTACTAAAACAGGGATAAACGACAAACCTCCCATAAGATATGTAGAGCCAAATGTAAATCTGGTATAGGCAGTTACATTATCCATACCGATCAATGAAAGTAAAAGACCTAAAATACCTGACATAACTCCTTTAATCAGGTCCTTGCCTGAAATGCTGGCAATAATACTAAGGCCGAAAAATGCCAGGGCAAATGATTCCGGGGCATTAAACTTTAAAGCAATCTGAGCCAGCTGAGGCGCTACTAAAATCAACACAATTCCGCTGATAATGCCTCCTCCAAAGGATGCAAAGGTAGAGATTCCTAAAGCTCGTCCCGCCTCTCCCCTTAAAGTAAACTGGTAGCCGTCTATAACTGTAGCCGCCGCCGAGGGGGTGCCTGGCGTATTAATTAAAATGGCTGTAATAGAGCCTCCATAAATTGCTCCGCAGAAAATTCCAACCAGCACCAGCATTCCCACATGAGGGCTCATGGAAAACGTAATTGGCATCAGCAGGGCAACTCCCATAGTTGAAGTTAATCCAGGCATAGCTCCAAAGGAAATTCCCATAGCCACGCCTCCTAAAATAGCAAGCAGTGTAGCAGGATCTAATAGATTTGAAATAACGGTCATCATATGCTTTCCACCTCCCTAAAATAAGACTCCAGCAGGCAGCTGAACATTTAAAAGTACAGTAAATATTGTATATAAAGCTGCTGTCACGCCTGCAGGCACCAAGATTAATACCAATATGTTTTTCACCTTATAATACAAAAACATGCCGATTAAATATACGGGAGTCATAATAATAAAGCCGCCGTACTTTAATGTCCACACATAGGCGATAACGGCGGCCATAATTATCCAAACACGGATATTATCTTTTTTAAATAAAGTTATTTCCTGATCGCCCTCATCACTTTGTTTTCTGGAATTTAAAAGCTCCAGCACAGATAAAAAGATTACAAGCACCGCCAGTACTCTGGGGAAAAATCCTGGTCCTAAGGCTCCATTAGAGCCTGGAGGAAAGGTGCCTGCTTCTATAAACGCATAGACGCTGACCGCAATAAAAATCAAAGCAATCACATTTGCTATCTTTTTCATACTATACCTCCTGAATATTAAAATAGGGGGACGCCGCCAGTGTAAACCTTTGCAGCACTCCCCCCTTTTACTTTGTATATTTTACTTTGTGGCAATTCCCAAAGCTCTGGACTGTTCTGCATAAACCTGATCTTCTCTGTCCATCAGACTTTTAAACTCATCAGCTGTCATATAATTATTAGTATAATTCTGCGTTGCCATAAATTCCTTTACAGACTCATCCTCTAAGGCATATCTGGTTGCAGCGTCAATCTTAGCTTTTATATTCTCATCCATTCCCTTAGGAGCCAAAAAGCCTCTGAAAACAGTTATCATTACATCTGAATATCCGCTTTCTCCGGCAATTGGAACATCAGGAAGTTCTGGCAGCCTTTCTGGAGAAAATACTGCAATTACTTTAACTAAACCAGAATCCACATATGTCTGAACCTCCTGAGGGCTTACAGGAACCGCCTCCACGTTTTTTCCCGCTAAAGCTACTGCCGCAGGTCCGCCGCCGTCAAATGGAACATGCACTACCTCAATTCCTGCTTTCTCTGCAAAGGAAGCCGCCAAAATATGCCATACGCCGCCGATGCCGGAATTTCCGATTCTCACTTTTCCAGGATTCTCTTTACAGTACTCTACAAATTCTTCCAGTGTGTTGTAAGGTGCATCTGCAGCTACGGACAATGCTCCGTAACAGGAGTTAAAATTACAGATGGCGTCATAATCTTCATATGTAAAGTTTACATCCGCTACATATGGAAGACCTAACAATTCAGAAACACCTACTGTAATACTGCTTCCGTCATTTGATTCCTGAAGTCCTGCCGCATACCCGATGGCGCAGCCTCCGCCTGGCTTGTTCACTACAGATACAGAAACTCCCAAATACTCTTCCATAGCCGGAGCCATAGCTCTTAAAAGCAGATCTGTACCGCCACCTGCTCCTGCTCCTGCATCTGCGTCTGCACTGCCGCTTTCCTCCGTAGTTTTTACCTCTGCCTGTGTACTTTCCTCAGATTTTCCCCCGCTCTGACAGCCGGCTGCTGATAATACCATTACTGCCGCCATAGCCGCTGCTGCCACTTTGAAACACTTTTTCTTTATGTAACATCCTCCTCATTTATGATGTTAGAAAACAGTTGTCGTACAACCGTTAACTGATGACCAAATTATACCCCCCCTTCTGTATATTTTTGTCAATATAATAAATATACAAAAATCTTTTATTTTTTTATACACTCTACACAGAAAAAGCCTTCTTCCAGTCTGCGCTTTAACTGAAAGAAGGCTTCTCCTAACTGCTTATATTAAATTCATATTGAAAAAAATTTATTTCTTCCCATTCTCCTCTGCGGTTACATGCTTATGAGTGTACAGATGATCCTGACAATACTCGTAATTACCTGCACATTTAGAACAGTAACGGAACTCCAGATCATCCCCGTCTTTTTCTGTTCTGCCGCACACTGCGCACTTGTGATGGGTCTGTCCCTGAGGCTTCATCTTAACCTGAGACTGGAACTGATGTTTTCTCTTTATCTCCCTTGGGTTGACCTTGTTTAACTTGCCTGTCATTAAATAAAATACTGCAAAGTTTAAAAGGGATAAGGCGATGGCGCACCTGGCAGCTCCATTTCCCATAACAAGCCCGTAAATCGCGTCCACCCCATAAATTAAGGCCATCCACTTTGCCTTAATAGGCACTACAAAGAACAGCAAAAACTGCAGGTTGGGGAAGGTCATAGCAAAAGCAAAAAACAGGGACATGTTTAAATACTGAGTATCTAACAGCCATATCTGATGAAAACCTAAATAAATCACAATAGCCGCAATTACATGGCCTGCCATGCCCATAAAAAAGTAAACATTAAACTTAAACGCGCCCCACACCATTTCCAGGGTTCTGCCTAAAGAATAATACAGATAAATCATCAGGGCATTAGACAGCGGGTCATAGAAAGGCGGACGGATTATAAAGGTAACAATTCTCCATACCTGGCCTTTTAAAATTGCCTGGGCATTTAGTGATAAATACTGGTAATAAAAATCCGGCGCAAACCACTGAAACGCCATTCCCAGTATATAAAGGCCTACAATATAGTTCATCAGATTGGGAATGGCATATCTGCCATACTTGCGTTCCATTTTATTAAAAAAGCTCATTTCATCATCCTTTTCATTTATACAGCCATTATAATGTTTAAATGTTTCCTGCCGCTGTTAAAACAAATCTTTTTTAGAAAACAGCAGAGCCACCAAAAGAGATAAAGCTACTGCAAATACCAGCACAATAGTAAATCCCCAATAGCTTTGTGAAAACGGCATTCCCGCCGGGTTCACGTTCATTCCGTAAAAGCTGGATACCATTGTAGGAATAGACATTACAATAGTAATTGTAGCTAAAAACTTCATAACAATATTCAGATTGTTGGAAATAACAGAGGCAAAAGCGTCCATGGTTCCGCTGAGAATCCCACTGTAAATATTAGCCATCTCAATAGCCTGCTTATTTTCTATGATAACGTCCTCCAAAAGATCTGTGTCCTCCGGATACTTTTTAATCTTCTCATTTCGCAACAGCTTTTCTAAAACTACTTCGTTGGCCCGCAGAGACGTTGTAAAGTACACCAAGCTCTTTTCCAGCTCTAAAAGCTCAATCAGCTCCTGATTTCTTGTAGACTGGTGAAGTTTTTTCTCAATTACTCCGCTTTTCTTGTCAATAACTCTCAGGTACTGAAGATACTGAGAGGCGTTTTTGTAAAGAATCTGGAGAATAAATCTGGTTCTCATATTGGTGTGAAAATCTCTTACGCGGCCATCCATAAATGCACTAAGGACCGCCGTCTCCTCCAGGCATACAGTAATCATAGCCTGGTCTGTGGTAATAATGCCCATAGGGATAGTCTCGTACCAGTCTTTTCCGTTTCTTTCCTCAATCACCGGAATATCCACTAATATTAACGTATAATTATCTTCTGTCTCAATACGTGAACGCTCCTCCTCATCCAGAGGCGCTCTTAAATCATCAGGGTCAACGCGAAATCTTTCTGCAATTTCCAGAATCTCCGTAGCTGTTGGGTCTATCAGAGCAATCCAGCAGCCGTTTTCAATTTCGTCAGTCTGATGGATCACTCCTTCTTCTGTCTTAAAAATACGAATCATTTTATTATTCCCCTTTCTTGTTTCGGGGCAAAAGCAGCCTGCACCGCTGCTTTAAAAGGGAATTTAGTCCCGGCCAGACAGTGCAGGTATCTGCTTTCGCCAGTCTTCAGTTGTCTCCGTGTGATAACACGACCCACCTTCCATACCTGTCACAAATCCTTTCTTAATATTTGCCGGGACACAATAATTTTAAGCATAATCCGACTTCTATCATTATAATTACCGCCCACGTATTTGTCAATGTATTCCCACTTGATTCTTTCAGGCTTTCACGATATAATTAAAAAATCGTTAAAAAATAGTCGATGTGTATTTCATCAAAAAGGAGGTTATTTATGAGCATCTATTACTCACTGTTAACAGCGGTATTCGCCCTTCTCTTTGCCATGGCTATGTTTTCATTTGTAGCCAAATCTCCGGCCGGCAACGAACGCATGAGGGAAATCTCCGCTTCTATCCATGAAGGGGCCCAGGCCTTTCTATTTGCGGAATACCGGGTTTTGGTAGTTTTCGTGCTTGTGCTTTTTGTGGCTATAGGAATTGGACTTGGCAACTGGATCACCGCAGTATGCTTTTTGTGCGGAGCTGTTTTTTCTGTACTGGCAGGTTATTTTGGAATGGACGTGGCCACCAAAGCCAATGTGCGCACAGCTGAAGCTGCCGCTACTGGAGGTATGCCTTCCGCCCTTGCCATTGCCTTTCGCGGCGGCTCTGTTATGGGCATGTGCGTAGTAGGGCTGGGACTTTTAGGCTGCTCTCTTATATACTTTTTCACAGGCCAGGCAGACGCCATTATGGGCTTTTCCCTGGGGGCCTCTTCTATCGCCCTTTTTGCCAGAGTAGGCGGCGGTATTTATACAAAAGCTGCGGACGTGGGAGCCGACCTGGTAGGTAAGGTAGAAGCAGGCATTCCTGAAGATGACCCTAGAAACCCGGCTGTAATTGCAGACAACGTAGGCGACAATGTAGGCGACGTTGCCGGTATGGGCGCAGATTTATTTGAGTCTTATGTAGGAGCCCTGGTTTCCGCCGTTACCTTAGGCGTCCTGGCATTTCAGGAGACCGGCGCTTTATTTCCTTTAGTGCTGGGGGGCACAGGAATTTTAGCATCTATTATAGGATGTATGTTTGTCCGCGGCGGAGAAGGTTCTGATCCTGCCAAAGCGCTTAGAACCGGCTCTTATTTATCTTCTCTGATTGTGGCTGCAGCCTCCTGTTTTCTCAGCAAAACCTTTTTTGGTGATTTTAAGGCCGCTATTGCAGTAATCGCCGGCCTTGTAGTTGGTTTAATTATCGGCTTTGTCACAGAAATTTATACATCTGCCAGCTACAGACATGTAAAAGAAATAGCAGAATCCTGCCAGACAGGTTCCGCTACTAATATTATTACTGGTATTTCTGTAGGTATGATGTCTACAGCAGTGCCTATTCTCTGTATAGCTGTAGGTATATTCCTGTCCTATGCTGCATTTGATATTTACGGCATCGCCCTGGCGGCAGTGGGAATGCTTTCCACAACAGGTATTACTGTAGCCGTTGACGCTTACGGCCCTATTGCAGACAATGCAGGCGGCATTGCTGAAATGAGCCATCTGGACGCCTCTGTCCGCAAAATTACTGATCAATTAGACGCTGTAGGAAATACTACTGCAGCTATGGGAAAGGGATTTGCCATTGGCTCCGCCGCATTAACAGCCTTAGCTTTGTTTGTATCTTATTCACAGACAGTAGAGATTACAGACATTAATATTTTGGATGCCAGAGTAATTATTGGCTTATTTGTAGGCGGTATGCTTCCCTTTGTTTTCTCTTCCTGGACCATGGCCTCTGTTTCTAAAGCAGCTTACAGCATGATCGAAGAGGTGCGCCGTCAGTTCCACACTATTCCAGGGATTATGGAAGGCACAGGAAAGCCTGATTACAGAAAATGTGTAGATATTTCTACTAAAGCAGCCCTCAGAGAGATGGTGCGGCCAGGGGTTATAGCCGTTTTAGCTCCTCTGATTATGGGCTTTCTTCTGGGCGCCGAGGCTTTAGGCGGTTTATTAGCGGGAGCCCTGGTTACAGGCGTACTTTTAGCCATATTCCTTTCTAACTCCGGCGGAGCCTGGGATAATGCTAAGAAATATATTGAAGACGGCAACTACGGCGGCAAAGGTTCTGATGCCCATAAGGCGGGAGTAGTTGGAGATACTGTAGGAGATCCCTTTAAAGATACCTCCGGTCCTTCCATTAATATCCTGATAAAATTAATGACCATTATTTCCCTGGTCTTTGCCCCTCTTATCGCTTCTATCGGCGGAATTTTATAGATTTTTGTGACATACTTCTGAAAACCTAAAATAATTCGTTTTTTAACAGGACACTTATGCTAATATTCGGCAGGTGTCCTGTTATTTTTTCCCTGTTTTACAGGGTTTTTTCAACGATATTTTTTTATCAATCCTTCCCTTTTTTTACGTTTTTTTAACGCCGTTTTAATTGTTTTCTTTCCTATTTTATGTTACGCTTTCACCGAAGCGAAAAATACACCCTGGGACTTCTATTTTTAAGTTGTCCCGGCATATCTTTCTTAACACAAAGGAGGAAAGGATTAATCCGATTTGTTATGAATGAAATACATAATTCACTAGGTATTGATATTGGTTCTACCACTGTTAAAATAGCTATCCTGAATTCTGAGAAAAAGCTTTTATTTGCAGATTATGAGCGTCATTTCGCAAATATTCAGGGCACTCTTGCAACACTTTTAAAAAGGGCAAAGAATAAGCTGGGCAAGCTGTCATTATGTCCTGTAATTACCGGGTCCGGCGGTTTAACGCTTTCCAGTCATCTGGAAGTTCCTTTTGTGCAGGAGGTTGTGGCTGTTTCTACTGCTCTCCTGGAAGAAGCGCCTCAGACAGACGTGGCGATTGAGCTTGGCGGTGAGGATGCCAAAATCATTTATTTTACAGGCGGCATCGACCAGCGTATGAACGGAATCTGCGCAGGCGGCACCGGCTCTTTTATTGACCAGATGGCAAGTCTTTTACAGACTGACGCCACAGGACTGAACAAGTACGCAAAAAATTATCAGGCTATTTATCCAATTGCAGCCAGATGCGGCGTATTTGCCAAGTCTGATATACAGCCTTTAATCAACGAAGGCGCTACAAGAGAAGACTTATCTGCCTCTATTTTCCAGGCAGTTGTCAATCAGACCATCAGCGGTCTGGCCTGCGGCAAGCCTATTAGAGGCAACGTAGCCTTTTTGGGAGGACCTCTTCATTTCCTTTCTGAGCTGCGCCAGGCCTTTATCCGCACTCTTCATTTAACGCCGGAGCATATTATTGCTCCAGAGCATTCTCATCTGTTCGCCGCTATGGGAGCTGCCTTAAACAGCTCAGACAAAGCTGTAATTGACGCTGACCAGCTGATTGAGAAGCTGGAACACGGCATTCAGATGGACTTTGAAGTAAAAAGAATGGAACCTCTTTTTGCCGACAAGAAGGAGTATAACTCTTTTATCGGCAGACATATGAATCACCACGTAAAAACAGGGGACATTTCCACCTATGAGGGAAATTGTTATCTGGGCATTGACGCCGGCTCCACAACTACCAAGGTAGCTTTAGTGGGGGAGGACGGCTCTCTGTTATATCGTTTCTACAGCAGCAACAACGGCAATCCTTTAGCAACCGCTATCAGAGCTATGGAGGAAATTCATAATCAGCTGCCTAAAACTGCTCACATTGCCTACTCCTGCTCTACAGGATACGGGGAAGCGCTTTTAAAGGCAGCCTTTATGTTAGATGAGGGGGAAGTAGAAACTATTTCTCACTACTATGCGGCAGCGTTCTTTGAGCCTGAGGTGGACTGTATTCTGGATATCGGCGGCCAGGACATGAAATGTATCCGCATAAAGAACGGTACTGTAGACAGCGTGCAATTAAACGAGGCCTGTTCCTCCGGCTGCGGATCTTTCATTGAGACCTTTGCAAAATCTTTAAACTACAGTGTGGAAGACTTCGCAAAAGAGGCTTTATTTGCAAAGAACCCTACAGATTTAGGCACCCGCTGTACAGTTTTTATGAATTCAAATGTAAAGCAGGCCCAGAAGGAAGGGGCTACAGTGGCAGATATTTCTGCAGGACTGGCCTACTCTGTAATTAAAAATGCTTTATTTAAGGTTATTAAAATCACAAATGCTTCTGACCTGGGCAAACATGTTGTAGTTCAGGGCGGCACCTTTTACAATGACGCTGTTTTAAGAAGCTTTGAGAAAATTGCCGGCTGTGAAGCCGTACGTCCTGACATTGCAGGCATCATGGGAGCATTTGGAGCCGCTCTTATAGCCAGGGAGCGTTTTAGCAGCGCAGAGTCTACTTCTATGCTGCCTATGGAGAAAATTTTAAATCTCCAGTACACTACCTCCATGTCCCGCTGCAAGGGCTGCACAAACCATTGTGTGCTGACTATTAACCAGTTTGGAGGCGGCCGCCACTATATCAGCGGCAACCGCTGCGAGCGCGGTCTGGGTAAAGAAAAGCTGACTCAGGATGTGCCAAACTTGTTTTCCTACAAATATCACCGCATGTTCAGCTACGAGCCTCTTACTGCCGATTTGGCTTACAGAGGCACCATCGGTATTCCAAGAGTTCTGAACATGTATGAAAATTATCCGTTTTGGGCTGTATTTTTCAAAGAATTAGGTTTCCGCACCATTCTTTCTCCACAGTCCACTAAACAGCTGTATGAGCTGGGAATCGAATCTATCCCCAGTGAATCAGAATGTTATCCGGCTAAGCTGGTCCACGGCCATATTTCCTGGTTAATTTCCCAGGGCATACAGACTATTTTCTATCCCTGCGTGCCTTATGAAAGGAATGAAACACCGGAGGCGGGAAATCACTACAACTGTCCTATGGTAACCTCTTATGCTGAAAATATAAAGAATAATATGGAGGAGCTGAAGGAAAAGAATATTAGATTCCTGAATCCCTTCATGGCTTTTACAAACGAGGAAATTTTAACCCGCCAGCTTTGTACAGAGTTTGAGAAGGAATATCAGATTCCTCAAAGCCAAATTAAACAGGCCGCTCATCTGGCATGGCAGGAATTAGAGCAGTCCAGACTGGATATGCAGAAAAAAGGCGAAGAGGTAATGAAATACCTGGACGACAATCATAAGCAGGGCATTGTACTGGCCGGACGTCCTTATCACATTGACCCGGAAATCAATCATGGTATTCCGGAGCTGATTACTTCCTACGGCTTTGCCGTGCTTACAGAGGACTCTATTTCCCACTTAGGAGCCCCGGAAAGACCTTTAATTGTCACAGACCAGTGGATGTACCACAGCCGTCTTTACAGGGCTGCCGACGTGGTAAAACACCATGATAATCTGAATATGATTCAGCTTAACTCCTTTGGCTGTGGTCTGGACGCTGTAACTACAGATCAGGTCAACGATATCCTTACTGCATCCGGAAAGATTTACACTATTTTAAAAATCGACGAGGTAAATAACTTAGGCGCTGCCAGAATCAGAATTCGCTCTCTGATTTCTTCTCTCAGAGTAAGGGAGCAGAAGCATTTTTCCAGAAAGGTAGTTTCCAGCTGCTACAACCGGGTGGAATTTACAAAGGACATGAGAAAGGATTACACCCTTCTCTGCCCTCAAATGTCGCCTATTCATTTTGAACTGATTGAGCCTGCCATCCGCGCTTTTGGCTACAATTTAGTGGTGCTTCAGAATGACGACCGCTCTGCCATTGATATGGGCTTGAAATACGTAAATAACGACGCCTGCTATCCTTCCCTGATTGTAATTGGTCAGGTAATGGAAGCCCTTTTATCAGGCAAGTATGATTTAAACCGCACTGCAGTGCTGATGAGCCAGACTGGAGGAGGCTGCAGAGCTTCTAACTATATCGGCTTTATCCGCCGGGCTTTAGAAAAGGCTAATATTCCTCAGGTTCCTGTAATTTCCGTTAACGCTAACGGCATGGAAACAAACTCTGGCTTTACCTTTACTCCTATGATGTTGACAAAGGCCCTTCAGGCAGTTGTTTACGGAGATATTTTTATGAGAGTTCTCTACGCTACCAGACCTTATGAAGCTGTTCCAGGCTCCGCAGACGCTCTCCATAAAAAATGGAAGGTTCGCTGCCAGAAAGCTCTTTCTAAAAAAGCTCCTGCTATGATGGAGTTTTCCAGAAATATTAAGGGAATTATCAGGGAGTTTGATGAGCTGCCCAGAAAGAATATTCAGAAACCTAAGGTTGGAGTTGTAGGAGAAATCCTTGTGAAGTTTTCTCCTTTGGCAAATAACCACATTGTAGAGCTGTTAGAATCAGAGGGTGCAGAGGCCGTTATGCCTGACCTTTTAGACTTCCTTCTGTACTGCTTCTACAACAGTAACTTTAAGGCTGACAATTTAGGCGGAAAACGTTCTACTGCCCGCCTGTGCAACATGGCTATCGCTCTATTAGAGTATTTCAGAAAGACCTCCAGAAAAGAGCTGGCGGCCAGCCGTCATTTTACTGCTCCTGCCAACATTGACCAGCTGGCAGAAATGGCTAAAAACTTTGTATCTCTTGGCAACCAAACCGGCGAGGGATGGTTCCTGACAGGAGAAATGATGGAGCTGATTCACAGCGGAGTACATAATATTGTGTGCACACAGCCTTTCGGCTGCCTGCCGAACCACATTGTAGGAAAGGGCGTAATTAAAGAAATCCGTCACTATTATCCGGAAGCCAATATTATTGCAGTGGATTATGACCCAGGCGCAAGTGAGGTAAACCAGTTAAATCGTATTAAACTTATGCTTTCAACAGCTTATAAAAATGTAATGAAACAAGCATAATATAAATCCAGCATATCCACCAGAGTGTTCTTTGCAAAAAAGCATGGAGCTCTGGTGGATATTTTTCTTTAAACTAATCCTTCAAAATATTCTTTTGCCAATTCTGTAAAATACTTTTCTGCTTTTGTAAAAATCGTTCCCTTTCTATATGCAATGCTCTGCTTCCACTGCTCCCTGGGATTAAGGGAAAAACAGGCCGCCTTGCTTTTATCTTTAATGGCGGATTCCATCAGTATAGACGGTCCTACCTCCTGACAAACCATTTCATATGCCATGGAGCTTAAACTGGTTTCTAAAATAATCTTTGGAAAAAAGCCTGCTTTCATAAAATGATAGTCGGCAATGGTCCTGATTCTGGTGGCCTTTGACATAAGCACAAAGGAATCATTTTTCAGCAGTTCTAAATCTAAGGTATGATAAGGGAGGTTTTCCGGCGCCGCCATTTTAGCGAAAGGATGGGATACAGGAAGGGCCAAAAGAATTTCGCAGGGGGAAAATACTATGTGCTCCAACTGAGACTGAATAGAGCTTTGGCCCATAAACGCAAAATCAATTTCCCCGGCAAGGCAGCTTTCCTCCAGTTCATTTACATTGCCTTCTAAAAGGTGAACTGTATAATTAGGGTACTTTTTGTGGAACCTGGGAAATACACGGTGAAACATATCCGCCCCCATAACCCTGGTGATTCCAATATTCAGACATCCAGTTTCACAATTGTTCATTTCATCAATGGCTTTATATGCCTGTCTTTTAATTTCCAGTATTTCTTTTGCCGCTTGAATGTAAACCGCTCCGGCTTCAGTGGGAATCATTCTCTTCTGCACCCGCTTAAACAAAGGAAACCCCAGCTCCTTCTCCAGGGAAACCAGGTAGTGATTTAAGGCAGGCCTGGATATATAAAGCTGCTCGGCAGCCCTAGATATGTTTTGAGCGTCTGCGATTACTGCAATATAAGAAAGTTGTTTCAGGTTCATAGCTCCTCCTAAGTGTAATATAAAATGCACAGTTTTTGGTTATTTTAAAAACTTTTCAAACAGTATTGCCTTTATTATAATGTGATTAACACAAAGGCACAACGTTTCATTTTGTTTTTAGGAGGAATCATCTATGATAGATTTGCTGATAAAAAACGGGCGCATTTTCGACCCGGGACAAGGCCTGGATTTTACAGGAGATGTGGCTGTACATAAAGGAAAAATTCTGGCCTTAGGCGAAAATCTGCCTTATGCCGGCGAAAGGACTATTTGCGCAAAGGGATTTTTCGTGGTCCCAGGGCTTATAGATGTTCATACTCATGTCAACTGGAAAGGAAACTACATTGGGATGCCTGCAGATTTAGGCTGCATACCAAACGGAGTGACTGCCACAATTGACGCCGGAAGTTCAGGAGTATCTAATTATCAGGCTTTGCTTCAGTACTTAAATACCTGTGAGGTAAAATCCAAAATTATGCTTCATATAAGCGCCGGGGGGCAGATTATGTCTAAGCAATTTCCGGAGAATATTAATCCTAGAGTGTGGAATATAGACTTATTTGAAAGAGCTTTTGAGCAGTACGGCCATAAAATTGCAGGAATCAAATTAAGGATCAGCCAAAATGTAGTAGGCCCTATGAAGCTCTATCCTCTTAAAGAGGCTTTAAAGCTGGCAGAGCATTTTCACACCAAAGTCTTTGTTCACCCTACAAACCCGCCTGTTCCCATGGAGACGGCAGCTTCTCTTCTGCGGGGCCAAGATGTAATGTGCCATATGTATCACGGCGAAGGCCATACTATTCTGGAAAACGGAAAAATCTCCTCTGGCATATGGGAAGCCAGAAAGCGGGGAGTGATTTTTGATGTTTCCCCGGGCAAAGGCAATTTTTCTATACGCCTGGCCCAGGAAGCGATCAGACAGGGATTTCTTCCTGATACCATAAGCACAGACTTAAATATTGAAAACTGGAATGATCCCTGGGATTTTAGTCTGCTTATGACTATGTCCAAGCTGATGGCTTTAGGAATGACCTTTCAGGACGTAATTCTCTCCACTACTGTAAACGCAGCCAGGCTTTACGGGGATGAGGAAATGGGCACGTTAAAACCTGGAACTGGAGCAGATATTACTATTTTAGACCTGGCCAGCCAATCTATAGCTTTTGAGGATAAATATAAAAATAAGATTTTAGGAAAACAAGCCCTTAGGCCTATGGCCACTATTATAAATGGAAAATTGCTGTACTGTTCCAGCGATACTTTAGCAGAACGGTGAAAAATAAAATACCAGAAAAGGAGAAATTGAATTATGAGAAAAACCTATTTATGGCTTTTGGCCGGCCTTTTGATTATAGGCGCAGCCGGCTGCGGCAGGCAAAACCTTGAATCTAAGGCAGTCCAAGAGACGGCAGTCAAAGAAACTACAGATGCAGGAGAATCTGAAGAAACACAAAGCACAAATGAATGGAAGCCTGAAAGTCCTATTTCTGTGGTGCTGCCTGCCTCCCCGGGAGGTACTGTAGATTTATCGGCTAGAGTGTGGGCCCAGTATGTAAAGGAGGTCTGCGGCTGGGATGCAGTAGTTGTAAACTCTGCCGGCGCCTCCGGCTCTGTGGCGGCCAACACGGTCCTAAGCTCAGAGCCAAATGGACTGACTGTACTTTACGGTCACAATCTGGTGAACGTGGCCAATGTGGCCGGGGTGACAGATTATAATTATGAGGCCTTTACACTTGGCCCTAACTTTTCTGAAGAGCCGGCCCAGCAGCTGTATACAAACTCCGCAGTTTACCCTGATTTAGAATCATTTATAGCAGCGGCAAAGGAAAATCCGGGAAAGCTTCAGGCCTGTACTGAAGTGGGCGCTTATACTTATTACGAACTGCTGGCCTTTGAACAGGCTGCAGATATTGATTTAGATTTTATTGACGTAGGCTCCACCTCAGAAAAAATGACTGCTCTTTTAAGCAGTCAAGTAGTTTTAAGCCCTTCCTCCTACGGGGTGGCCAAAGATTATATAGAGGCGGGCCAATTTACCTGTATCGGCTTTCCCGGCCCGGAGCAGACAGAGGTCCTGCCTGGAATTAAAACCTTTAAGGAACAGGGCATTGATATAGAATTTGCGCCTCAGGATTTTTCCTTTTATTTTCCTAAAGGCACGCCGGATGAAATTGTAACAGCCTATGAAAACGCTACAAAAAAAATGTTGGAAAATGAAGCCTGTCAGGAGGCCTTAAAGAATTTGGGGCAAGTGCCTAAGTTTATGACCGCACAGGAAGCCAAGGAGAACGAGGCAAAGCTGTACGCCCAGTTTAAAGAGCTTCAGGACTCCCTGGAGCAGTAAAAGAAAGGCGTTCTTACCTATATTTTTTGCTCATGGAAAATCCTCTTCCTCGCACCTCGCTAACCCTGCCGACTACCATAAAGCTTTCCGGATCAATTTTATGAATAATCTTCTCTACTCTGGGCAGCTCTCTGTTGGAAATCACACTGAGAAGCACATGGGTATCCTGCCTTAGATACCCACTTTCCCCAGATAAAATTGTAACTCCCCTGTCCAGCTGATGAAGAATCGCTTCCCTGATTTCCTCTGATTTATGGCTGATAATCTTCACCTCTGTTTTAGTGGCTCCCATTAACATCAGCTTATCTAATACAATGGTATAAACCATAACAAGAAGCACTCCGTAAAGCACCTTTTCCGGAGGATTATAAAAGCTTTGAGCCAGCAGAATGCAGAAATCAAAAATGTAGAGGCTGACGGAAACAGGAATTTTAAAGTACTTATTAAGCACCAGAGGAGGAATATCCATTCCTCCTGTGGATGCTCCCGCACGTATTACAATCCCTAAAGCCAGCCCGATTCCAAGGCCTGAAAACAAGGTACACAGCAAAATGTCTTCTGTAATTACCAGTTCTCCTAAAATTCTGTCAAAGAACTCCAGAGCCAAAGGGTAGGTGAAGGTGCTGACTATCGTAGTAAGGGCAAACTGCTTCCCCAAAAGGACAAAGCCGGCTGCCAGCATTAAAATGTTAAAGGCCAGCACAAACATAGAAATAGGGACTCCCCCAATATGGTTAATAGCCAGAGCAATCCCTGTAGTTCCTCCGGTTACAAGGCCTGCCGGCAGCAAAAACAGCTTCACAGCCAAAGCATATAATACATTTCCAAAAATAACAAGCAGCAAGGTTCCTGCTGCTTGTAAAAGTGCAGAGCGTTGGTTCATAATAAATTCTCCTCAATATAAATGTCACTTTCTCATATTGTCACCAGTGTACAAGTATACCATATAGAGGTGAAAATTGCATCATTCTTTTCCCAGCTGCTCTTCTAGTATGAAACTGCTTTTATTCATAAATAGGATATTTGTCGCAGATCTTTGTCACCTCAGCTCTGATGTAATCAGCTTTTGCCTCAAAATCAGTAGCTGCCAGCCAGATCAGCTCTGCGATTTTCTCCATATCTTCTTCCTTTAGACCTCTGGAGGTTACTGCCGGAGTTCCAATGCGGACGCCAGAAGTCACAAAGGGGCTTCTTGGATCGTTTGGAACTGTATTCTTGTTTAAAGTAATGTATACTTCATCGCACCGGTTCTGCAGCTCTTTTCCGGAAATATCCATGCCTCTCAAGTCCACCAGCATCAGATGATTGTCTGTGCCGCCTGTGAGAATCTTAAAGCCCTGCTTCTCTAAAGCCGCCGCCAAGGCCGCTGCATTCTTCTTTACCTGAACCTGATATTCTTTAAATTCCGGCTGTAACGCCTCGCCGAAGCACACTGCCTTTGCGGCGATTACGTGCTCCAAAGGCCCTCCCTGAGTACCTGGGAAAATAGCCTTATTAAAGTTAAATTTATCAGCTGCTTCCTGATTGGCTAAAATCATACCGCCTCTTGGACCTCTTAAGGTTTTATGAGTGGTAGTTGTCACTACATGAGCGTAAGGAATAGGACTTGGATGAAGTCCTGCTGCCACCAGACCTGCAATGTGAGCCATATCTACCATCAAATATGCCCCTGCCTTGTCAGCAATTTCACGGAAACGCTTAAAGTCGATCTCTCTGGCATATGCACTGGCTCCTGCCACAATCAGCTTAGGCTTATTTTCCAGGGCAATTTTCTCCACCTGATCATAATCAATATATCCGTCGTCGTTTACACCGTAGGATACAATATTAAAATACAGTCCTGAAAAATTTACAGGGCTTCCATGTGTTAAATGGCCGCCGTGGTCCAGATTCATACCCATAACAGTATCTCCTGGCTTCACCATAGCCAAAAATACCGCCATATTGGCCTGTGCGCCGGAGTGAGGCTGTACATTGGCATAATCGCAGCCAAACAGCTTTTTCGCCCTTTCAATGGCAATATTCTCAGCCACATCTACGCACTCACAGCCGCCGTAATATCTTTTTCCCGGATAACCTTCTGCGTACTTGTTGGTGAGCACTGTGCCCATTGCCATCATAACTGCCTCAGATACAATATTTTCTGAAGCAATCAGTTCCAGATTTCTCTTTTGTCTCCCATACTCTGCCTTGATTGCCTCTCCTACCTCACTGTCTTTAGCAGCAATCAGTTCCATTACTTCCTTAACCATAATTTCCATCTCCTTTTCCAAACATCATACCACACTTTATACGCCTGTCATAATTATTTTAACTTATAATTCTTTATTACAATCTGAAGACTTCTGTTCCCATTATACTCGTTAATCCCCGGATAATACACTGCGTCCATAAATTGTCTGCCTTCCAGCTGACGGGCTAAGTCCTCCCCGTCCCCGAACCAAAGGCCGTCCATGGGAAGTCCCCTGTCTGTTACCAGAGAAATCCGGACCACATTTTTATTTTTTCCCATTACCCGAAAGCTTCTTATTCTTAAATCCTTCTGGGCGAACTGAGGCTTCTCGTTGCCCTGGCCAAAGGGTTCTAACTGCTCCAACTCTTCCACCAGTGACTCTGATATATATTCTAAAGGCATGGGAACGTCGATCCATATTTTCTTTACAAAGTCCGCCTCTGTCAGCCGGGCATTTTCATTCAGCCTTCTGCGAAATTCTTCTAGGTTCTCCTCCTTTAAGGAAAATCCCGCCGCCATAGGATGACCGCCAAACTTAGTAAGCAGATCTCTTACCTCCACCAGTCCCTGAAACATATGATATTCCTCAATAGACCTTCCGGAACCTTTTAATCCCTCCTCCGCCCTGGTCAGAACTAAAGCAGGTTTCTGATATATTTCTCTCAGCCTTCCGGCTATAATTCCTGCCAGGGATTCATGGCAGTCAGGTAAGAATATAACCAGCACCTTATCCTGGCTGTAAAGCTTTTCTGCCTGCTGACATGCCTCTTTTGTTCCCTGAAGGGTCAGATCCTTTCTCTCATCGTTTAATTCCTTTAGATCCTGGGCCAGCTTATCTGCCTCTTCCTCTGTCTTTGCCAGCAAAAGGGACAGAGCCAACTTTGCTGTCTGCAGCCTTCCCCCGGCGTTTAAGCAGGGACCTATGACAAATCCAATATGATAAGCTGACAAATGTTCAATATCCAGATTATTTTTTTCTGCCAGCTTTTTTATTCCATAATTTCCGGTGCGGGCTATGGCCTTTAAGCCCTGCTTCACTATGATTCTGTTTTCCTTCTGCAGCCGCATCACATCGCCTACTGTAGCTATTGCTGCAAAAGGAAGCAGCTCCTCCCACTTTTTTTCCGGAATACTGTGGCTTTTATACAGGACTTTTACAAGCTTCCAGGCCACCACGGCCCCGCATATCTCCGGATTTGGGTAAGAACATTCTTCCTGCTTAGGATCTACTACAGCGTCCGCCGGGGGAAGTATTTCCCTTTCTTCTATTTTCAAAACCTCATGGTGGTCTGTGACAATCACTGTCATGCCCAGGGTTTTCGCGCTGGAAATTTCCTCCACCGCCGCAATCCCGTTGTCGCAGGTAAGAAGGGTATCTATCCCTTCAGCCCATGCAGCCTTAATAATATTCTCATTAATCCCATATCCGTCTTTAATTCTGTCAGGAATCTCATAATCTACCTTTGCGCCTATTTGTTTTAAGGCTGTATATAAAATGTAGGTAGAGCAAACGCCGTCAATATCATAATCTCCAATAATCCGTATAGGCTTTCCCTCCTGAATTTTCTCAGTCAGAATCTCCACGGCCAAATCCATATCCTTTAAAAGTACAGGATCATATAAATCCTTCAGACTTCCAAACAAATACTGCTCTATATCCTGATCTCCAACTACGTCTCTGTTTCTCATAATCCGGGCTGTCACCGGACTGATTCCATATTTCTTAGCAATATTGTTAAAATCAGCTCTCTTTGTCTGCACCATCCACTTTTCTGCTGCCATGTCTGTTCTCCGTATATGACTAGTGATTTAAGGGGAAGTGGCAATACACCTGTCTGTCCTCCATTACTGCGGCTTCCGGCGCCTTTTTACTGCAGATTTCCTTTGCATAAGGGCATCTTGTGTGGAAACGGCAGCCGGACGGAGGATTTACAGGACTTGGGATCTCCCCTGTAAGAAGCTCTTTTTCTTCACTTCTCAGCTTGGGATCTGCCTTTGGAATCGCATCCAGCAAAAATTTGGTGTAGGGATGCATAGGCTGTTCATAAATTTCATCTGTATTTCCGATTTCACAGATCATGCCTAAAAACATTACGCACACTCTGTCTGCAATAAATTTTACCACGCTTAAATCGTGGGAAATAAATAAGTAAGTAAGGTCGTACTCAGCCTGCAGATCCTTTAACAAATTCAGTACCTGAGACTGTATAGATACATCTAAAGCCGACACCGGCTCATCGCATATAATTAACTTAGGATGCAGGGCAATAGCTCTTGCAATTCCGATTCTCTGCCTTTGTCCTCCTGAAAACTGGTGAGGGTATCTGTTTATAAATTCCGCAGGAATGCCTACCTGCTTCATCAGCGCTAACACAGCCTCCTCCACCTTTTCCTTCCCCTTCATTCCATATGTAGTTAAAGGCTCTCCAATAATCTGTTTTACTGTCATTCTGGGATTCAGGGAGGCGTATGGATCCTGAAAAACAATCTGCATCTGCCTTCTTTTGTGAGCAAATTCTGTTTGGCTCATATTTTCAATATTTTCGCCTTCAAAAATTAACTCCCCTGAGGTAGGCGGCAAAAGCCGAATCAGAACCCGGCCTAAAGTACTTTTTCCGCAGCCTGACTCTCCCACCAAAGCTAATGTTTCTCCCTCATAAATCTTTAAATTCACATCAGTGACAGCGTGAACCACCTGAGGATTTTTTTTGCTTTTATTTAATGGAAATTCCTTTACCAGCTGTTTTGCCTCCAGCAAAACTTTACTACTCTTCATGGCTGACACCTTCTTTCCTGTATTTCAGGCATCTTGCCCTGTGGCCGTCCCCTAAATCGTACAGGTCCGGTTTTTCCAAAAAGCAGGCAGACTCCGCCTGGTCGCACCTGTTGCAGAAATTACATCCCGCCGGAAGGTGAAGCAGATTAGGCACCACCCCTTTAATGGTGTAAAGCCGCTCTTCCTTTGTGTCCAGCTTAGGAATAGATTTTAAAAGTCCCTGGGTATAAGGATGGCTGGTGCGCTCAAACAGCTCAAAGGTTTCCGCCTGTTCCATTACCTGTCCTGCATACATAACATAAACGTAATCGCAGATTTCCGCCACAACGCCCATATTGTGCGTAATCATAATAATAGAAGTTCCCTGCTGGTCTCTCAGCCTTTTCATCAGCCTTAAAATCTGAGCTTCAATCGTCACGTCCAGGGCTGTTGTAGGCTCGTCGGCAATCATAACCTTAGGTCTGCATACCATAGCCATTCCAATCATTACTCTCTGGCGCAGACCGCCTGAAAGCTGATGAGGATAAGAATAATATCTTTTCTCAGGCTCAGGAATCCCAACCTGCCTGAAAATGTCAATCACTCGATTCTTCGCCTCTTCCTTGCTTACCTTCTGATGGAGAATAATCGCCTCCCTCACCTGCCTGCCTACCTGGTAAACAGGATTTAAGGATGTCATAGGCTCCTGGAATATCATGGAAATATCCTTTCCACGAACCTGAGATAATTCTTTTTTGCTTAAATGGGTAATGTCCCGGCCGTCCAAAAGAATTGTTCCTCCCACTACCTTTCCCGGATGGCGCAAAAGCCCCATAACCGACATAGCGGTCATACTTTTTCCGCAGCCCGACTCCCCCACAATGCCAATAATTTTTCCCTGAGGCACTTCAATGGACACTCCGTCCACTGCAGGCACTACGCCTTTAGAGGTAAAAAAATGAGATTTTAATTCTTTTATTTCTAGCGCTAATGGTTCCCTCATAACTTTCCTACCTCCTACTGTTCTTTCAGATATGGGTCCAACACATCTCTCAGCCCGTCGCCTAAGAAGTTAAATGCCAGCACCACAATCATAATAGCCACACAGGGAGCAATCGGCAGCCACGGCTCTGTAAATAAGTATTTCTTTCCCCAGGATGCCATCAGTCCCCAGCTGGTATTAGGCAAAGTAACGCCTACCCCCAAAAAGCTTAAACTGGATTCAGATAGAATAGCCGCCGGTATATTTAAGGTAAACAGTACAATCAGGGAAGGAATACAGTTAGGCAGAATATGACGGACCATAATCCTCCAGTTTTTTACACCAATAGATCTGGCGGCCTCCACATACTCTGCTTCCTTTAAAGACAAGGTCTGGGCCCGAACCACCCGGGCAGTCCCCGCCCACTCAGTAACGCTGAGGGCGATAAAAATATTCATCAGACCGCCGCCTAACGTATACATAAATACCATGGCCAGAAGAAGAGCCGGAAACGCCAGCATAATATCCCCCAGACGCATAATAACATAGTCCACTTTACCACCGTAGAATCCTGCGATTAATCCCAGAATTGTTCCCGATGTCATGGCGATCACTGTAGGAATCAAACCTACTACTAAAGAAATTCTGGCTCCGTAAATCAGACGCGAAAACACATCTCTCCCCAGCTCGTCTGTGCCCAAAAGGTGAGCCGCGCTGGGAGCCTGAAGCCTGTTTAACAAATCCTGCTCCATATAGCCGTAAGGAGCTACAAGAGGAGCAAATATAGCCATCAAAGCAATAATAAGAATAACAACTGCAGAGAAAACAGCCAGCTTATTCTGCCTTGCCAAGGTTTTTAATTTATCTGCCCAGGTATCTGATTCCCCGATCTGGGCAGCTGTATCTTCTAGGAACAATACATTTTTCTCCTGTAAATCTGCCATATTAAGCGTCCTCCCTGATTCTTGGATCTAATACGGAATACAAAAGGTCCGCAGCCAGATTTCCCATAATTACCAGCACTGTAGTAAACACTACTGTGCCCTGAAGCAAAGGCATATCCCTTGTTTCGATGGCATTTACCGCCAATCTTCCAATACCCGGAATCCCAAAAACACTTTCTGTAATAACCGCTCCCGACAACATACTGGCAATCTGGAGAGCCATCATGGTAACCACAGGAAGCATGGCGTTTTTCAAGGCGTGGCCTATAATCACCCTGTATTCCCTAAGCCCCTTTGCCCTGGCAGTTCTGATGTAGTCGTCCTGCATAACCTCCAGCACATTAGAGCGGGTCATTCTGGCAATGCTTCCTGCAGAGTTCCAGCCTAACACTATGGCAGGCAGAACCATACAGGCCAGGGAATCATACCCTGAAACTGGAAACCATTTTAATTTAAATGCAAATATATACTGCATCACTAAAGCAATCATAAATACAGGCATAGAAACGCCCATAAGAGCCACTCCCATAAAAAGCCGGTCCAAAAGCTTGTTTTGCTTAATAGCCGCTATCATTCCTGTGACAATCCCAATAATCCAGGAAAATACAGCGGCGCACAAAGCCAGCTTAACTGTATTTGGAAAGGCTTCCAATATAATGGAGGTCACATTTCTGTTTAGGCGGTAAGAGGTGCCGAAATCGCCTTGAATAGCATTTCCAATATATTTAAAAAACTGTATGTAAAATGGCTGATCCAGCCCCATTTCTCTGCTTACCTTGTCAATAATGGCCTGATTCACATGCTCTCCCAGCATGGTGCTTACAGGGTTGCCGGGCACAATTCTAAGCATAATAAAAATCAGAAGAATTACGCCGATCAGAACCGGTATGGATATTACAATTCGTTTCAGGATATTTTTTAACACTGGGATTCCCCTTCCTAAAGCTTAAAACAGATGAGAGCGCTGCGGCAAACCGGCTATTCCTGCCGGAATCTTATTGCCGCCGCACTCCCACGTCCATAACTTACTGTATAAATTTTATTATTTTAAAGAAACATTGTAGAAAATAATGTCACTGAGACCGTTCCATGCAGGCGTAAAGCCTTCTACATTCTTTCCTACTGCAAAAAGATGCTCTTCAGAAAGAATAGGTACCCAGGCCGCATCCTCAA
This sequence comes from Lachnoclostridium edouardi, assembly GCF_900240245.1. Classification (GTDB taxonomy): domain Bacteria; phylum Bacillota; class Clostridia; order Lachnospirales; family Lachnospiraceae; genus Lachnoclostridium_A; species Lachnoclostridium_A edouardi. The sequence goes on along the minus strand of NZ_OESQ01000001.1, from coordinate 2,385,776 downwards.
TAATCAGTTTTTCTTCCAGATCATTATATTCTGCAATCCTCTCGTCCTGATTTACAATAGAACGTGCCTTCTGCACTCTCTCCATCACCGCTGTATCTGGATAATTCAAAGATCTCATCTTAGTTTTCTCTTCATTGCCGAAGAAGGTGTAAATAAAGTTGTCAGGATCATTATAATCTGCCGACCATGTGGACATAAAGGAACCTAGTTCTCCGGAGTTTCGTGTATCCAGCCATGTAGATTCGTCGTATGTTTTAATTTCAGCTGTGATGCCGATCTGAGCCAGCTGATCCTTAATAACCTGAAGGGCCATAGTAACAGTGTCTGAAGCGCTGCTGTCCGCTGCAATCTCCATAGTAAATCCGTCCCCGTATCCAGCTTCCTCTAACAGCTCTTTCGCTTCCTCCGGATTATACTCAATGGCAGGAATATTAGCATTATGTCCAATTAATCCCTGCGGGAAAATACCGTTTTCCAGCTGTCCTCTGCCGCCGTAAAGAGAATCCAGAATTGCCTGACGGTCAATCGCCATCTGCACAGCTTTTCTCACCTTTACATCAGCAAAAGGCTCAATATTCTCATTCATTGTAAAATATGTGATGCCCACCCGAGGTCCGCCTACAATCTGATCCGGATATGTGGCCTGGAAATGGTCAATAGAGTCTCTGGCATAATCCAGATCTACAATATCCAGCTCCCCATTTTCAAACATCATTGTCTGGGTCTGCACATCAGGCACAATTTTAATCACAATTCCGGGAAGGGCAGGAGCTCCTTTCCAGTAATTGTCATTGCGCACCAGCACCAGCTCATCATTTAACGTCCAGGATGCAAATTTAAAGGGGCCTGTTCCAAAGGTTACAGATGGGTCCAGTCCAAACTGATCCCCTGCCTCTTCTGTACTTTCTCTGTCATAAATTGCAACTCCCGAACTGGACAAACATGCCAAAAATCCTGCATATGGTTCTCTTAAAGTAACCTCCACAGTATAATCGTCCAGAACCTTAACTCCCTCTAATTCCTCAGCCTGGCCGTTAAACAGCTCTGTAGCGCCTAAAATCTGATCTACAAACTCGGAGTTGGTGCCTCCTGTAACTGTCAGCATACGCTCAAATGAGTACTTTACGTCATCTGCTGTAAAATCTGCATCATTGTGGTACTTTACTCCCTGTCTTAAATGGAATGTATACACCAGTCCGTCGCTGCTTACATCCCAGCTTTCAGCCAGATTTCCCACAATTTTAGTGCTTCCGTCCCCTTCTACTTCCACGTCCACCAGCCTGTCATAAATGTTCAGAGGCACCTCATAATCTTTAGACGTCTTGTGTACATCAGCAGTCTGGATATCAGCAACCAGACATGTGCGGATAAAGCCTGTAGTATCCACCTCCGTACCTTTTGTCTCCCCCGGCACAACCGTCTCCCCAGCTGCCTGGGTCTGTTCTCCTCCTTGTTCTGTGGCAGAAGCGCCGCCCTCGCCGCACCCTGCAAGAGCAAGACCTGCAGCAAGTATTACAGCAGCAGCCATACACACTCTTTTTTTCATAATAGCTCTCCTCCCTGATTATCCATGGATACAAAAAATGGGCGCAATACCACACTGGCTGCACCTTTGCATTGTCTCCAAAAATCCTTTTGTTGAATGCATAATAACATATTAGAAAAGGAATTTCAATATCCGGAAAAATATTTCAAAAATATATTGACAAATCACGGGATATGTCCTAAAATAATTAACGTTGCACAAGCAACTGATGTGCGTCAGTAGCTCAGCTGGATAGAGCATACGGCTACGGACCGTAGTGTCGGGAGTTCGAATCTTCTCTGGCGCGCTTAAAAAATTACCGCAGGTTTATTACTAAGCCTGCGGTAATTTTTTTGCCAATATCTTTTATCCTTTTGACGGAATAGATGAGGCGATTCTGCCTGTGTACTCTGCAAAATTCATAGTCTGGAGATACACCTTTCCCGGTCCTGTTAATTTTGTGAGAAATAATCCCTCTCCTCCAAACAGCACATTTTTAATGCCCTTTACTGTCTCAATCTCATAGGAGACAGATTTTTCAAAAGCAAATACATTTCCGGTATCTACTTTATACACCTCTCCCGGACCTAAATTCTTTTCCACCAGGTCGCCGTCCACCTCTAAAAAAGCCATTCCTGTGCCAGTTAATTCCTGGAGAATAAAGCCTTCGCCTCCAAAAAATCCGGAGGAAAACTTTTTAGTAAAAGACACTTTGGGCTCTACTGTAGTCTGGGAACACAAAAAAGCTCCCTTTTGACAAATCAATTTTGTCTCTGACACATTCACCGGCAGGATTTTCCCAGGCACAGTCGCTGCAAAAGCAATTACTGCATTTTCCTTTTCCGCAGTATATGTAGCTAAAAATAAGGATTCACCTGAAAACATTCTGCCGATGCCTCTGGCCAGCCCGCCTTTTACATTGGACTCCAGCGTCAGGCCCTGGCTCATCCACGCCATTCCGCCTGACTGGGTCTGCATAGCTTCCCCCTTGTGCAGAGTAACCTCCACTGCAGGAATTACATTGCCAATTAACTTATATTCCATCCATTTACCTCCTTATGATAATCCTTTACACATTGTCAAGTGTTCATATTATACCATAATTATCTGAACATTTTCCTATATTCATAAAAAGGTAAGAAATACTCATTTTTATGCCTCAGCGATTTTGTCAAAAACCGGCTTCAGCGCAGGGTAAATTTCTGCAAAGGTTCTATACTTTTTCTCGTATTTTTCCACCAGCTCCATATCTGGCTCCACTGTGTCCACAACCTTCACAATAGCCTTGGCTGCCTCCTCCACAGATTTATATTCGCCGCAGGCTACTGCAGCCAGCATAGCTCCGCCAAGTGCAGGGCCTTCCTCGGATTTAATCACATCTACTTTAATATTTAAAATATTGGCGATCATTTTCTTCCAAAGAGGGCTTTTGGCTCCGCCGCCGCAAATAGTAGCTCTTTCAATGTGAAGTCCCTGGGCTCTTGCTACCTCCAGAGAATCCCGAATGGCAAATGCCACTCCCTCTAACACAGCCTGGGTCATGTCTTCTCTGGTGCTGTCCATAGTCAGACCTGTAAAAGTGCCTCTGGCATTAGGGTTATTGTGGGGGGAACGCTCGCCCATAAGATAAGGCAGGAAGAATACATGATTCTCTCCCAGCTTTTCAATTCCCTTCTGTTCTGCGCCGTAGTCCTTTGTTCTGATGATTTCATCCATCCACCATTTATTGCAGGAAGCTGCGCTAAGCATACATCCCATTAAATGATAATGTCCGTCTGCATGGGCAAAGGCATGAAGAGCGTTAAATTTATCTACACAGAAATCATTGCTGGAAATAAATATGGTTCCGCTGGTTCCCAGAGAAATATTGCACTTCTCGTTTCCAACAGTGCCTGTTCCTACGGCTGCTGCAGCATTGTCTCCTGCCCCTGCTGTGACGATACAGGCTTTTGGCAGGCCTAATTCCTCTGCAACCTCCGGTTTTAATGTGCCTGTAATCTCATAGCTTTCATACAGCTTAGGAAGCTGCTCCTCTTTCACATCACAGATTTCCATCATTTTTCTGGACCAGCATTTATTCTTCACATCCATTAAAAGCATTCCTGATGCATCTGAATAATCTGAAGAGTGTACGCCTGTGAGACAGTAAGCAATATAATCCTTAGGCAGCATTATTTTAGCGATTCTTTGAAAATTCTCCGGTTCATTTTCCTTTACCCACAGAATTTTAGGGGCTGTAAAGCCTGCAAAAGCAATATTTGCAGTGTAAGCAGACAGTTTATCCTTGCCAACTGAGTTATTTAAATAATCTGTCTGCTTTTGTGTTCTTCCGTCATTCCAGAGAATTGCCGGGCGAATGACCTGATCCTCTTTGTCCAGGATCACCAGGCCATGCATCTGTCCTCCAAAGCTGATTCCTGCCACCTGACTTTTGTCAAAGCCTTCTGTTAATTCACAGATTCCTGCTTTTGTTTCCTTCCACCAGTCCTGTGGACTCTGCTCAGACCAGCCTGGATGAGGAAATGCAATCGGATATTCCCTGGAAACAATTTTTTCGATTTTCCCGGAGCCATCCATAAGCAGAAGCTTTACAGACGAGGTGCCCAGGTCTACGCCAATATAAAACATATTAAAAACCTCCCCCTTATGTTTCAGTGGTGAATTATGCAAATGGATTTTCGCTTGGATACATCATACCCTTTGGCTGATTAAATCCAATATCCTCTACTCCTAAATATTTGAATACTTCAAATAATGCTTTTCCGTAATGTCCAAATGCTACGGCGCCGTGGTGAGGATAGTTTTTCTCAATTAATACGTGGCGGTAGAATCTGCCCATTTCCGGAATTGCAAAAATACCGATAGAGCCAAAGGAACGTGTTGCTACAGGAAGCACCTCCCCCTGAGCTACATAAGCTCTCAGCTGGCAGTCAGCTGTGCTCTGAAGACGGAAGAATGTAATATCGCCTGGGGCAATATCTCCCTCCAGTGTTCCCTGTGTTACTTCCTCAGGTAAGGTTCTGGCCATAATCATCTGGTACTTCATAGAACATGCAGCCAGTTTTCTGGAGCATGTATTTCCACAGTGGAAGCCCATAAATGTATCCTGGTGAGTATAGTTAAATTTGCCTTTAATATCAGACTCATACATGTCTGCAGGCACGCTGTTGTTAATATCCAGAAGAGTAACTGCATCCTGGCTGACGCATGTGCCGATAAACTCGCTTAACGCGCCGTAAATATCAACCTCGCAGGAAACAGGGATGCCCATTCCTGTTAAACGGCTGTTTACATAGCATGGAACAAAACCAAACTGCGTCTGGAATGCAGGCCAGCATTTTCCGGCAATAGCTACATATTTTCTGTATCCTTTGTGAGCCTCCACCCAGTCTAATAAGGTCAGCTCATACTGAGCCAGCTTAGGCAGAATTTCCGGCTTCATGTTGCCTTCGCCCAGTTCTTTTTCCATGTCTTTTACAACATCAGGAATTCTTGGGTCATCAGCATGTTTATTATATGCCTCAAATAAATCCAGCTCAGAGTTCTCTTCAATTTCAACTCCCAAGTTGTACAGCTGTTTAATAGGAGCGTTACATGCCAGGAAGTTTAATGGTCTTGGGCCAAAGCTGATAATCTTTAAATCAGAAAGTCCTACTAATGTTCTTGCAATTGGAAGGAATTCCTCGATCATGTCCGCGCATTCTTCTGCTGTTCCAACTGGATATTCTGGAATATATGCCTTCACATTGCGCAGCTTTAAGTTATAGCTGGCGTTTAACATTCCGCAGTATGCGTCTCCTCTTCCCTGATGCAGATTGTCTCCGCTTTCCTCTGCAGCCGCTACAAACATCACAGGCCCGTCAAAATGTTTTGCCAGAAGTGTCTCGGAAATTTCAGGTCCAAAGTTTCCAAGGTAAACTACAAGGGCATTACATCCTGCGTTTTTAATGTCCTCTAAGGCCTGCACCATGTGGATTTCACTTTCCACAATACATACAGGACATTCATAAATGTTCTTCTCATCATATTTTGCTTTATATGCTTCCACTAAAGCTTTTCTTCTGTTTACAGAAAGGCTTTCTGGGAAACAGTCTCTGCTGACTGCCACGATACCTACTTTTACTACAGGCATATTGTTCATAATTCATTCTCCTTTTCCAATTAAAGCATTTTAGTCAATAGACAAATTTTCGCCCTTCAGGCCAATAAACGCCCTTTCTGGCAGGCCGCCTTCTTTATGGCCGATCAGCCATTTATTTCTGGCCAGAAGCAGTCTGTCTTCTCCAGTTACATTTTTTTCCTCAATGTCTGTGTTAGTGTTTCTGGGAAGGATTACTACACACTGAAATCCCTTTTCATCTACATGGCAGGGAGCGTAGTGGAGAGTTGTAGCATATACCTCCAGCACAGTTCCCGCCGGCACCAGAAACGCTTCCATTTTAGAAGTGTCATATGTAAAGTCCTCTTCAATATCCTGCTGTCTGCCTAAAATCAGCACCAGGTCTGTGGCCGCAATATTTACTTCTGAATCTCTGTGATATTCCACAGCGTTTAAAAGCTTGTTGTGGCCGTTACAATACCCCAGCTGTACAGGCATTCCCCCGTAAAGGCTTTCTGCCGCAGTTTTCGCGCTTTCACACTCCTCCAGCTCCTTACAGGATGCTACATAAATAACATCCTCAGGAACAGGAGTCTCTTTCATGGCATTCAGGATATCCTGGCACGGAAAATCTGTAATCACTTTTCCGTATGGAATAAATGCCGGATCTGTAACCTTCTGAATTTTCATATTGTCCTGCCTCCGTTATATTCTACTTGATATGTAAAAAAATTACTGTACAATCTCTTTTTTAAAACGTTAGTTATTTTACAATAAATGATTTTCTCTTGCTGACTACGTCGAAAATTACGGCTGCCAGAAGAACGCCGCCTTTTACTACTTTCTGAAGGTTCTGGTCAACCCCCATAATACTCATACCTAAGTTGAGAACGCCCATTAAGGTAGCGCCTACAATAACTCCAGGTACAGTTCCAACTCCGCCGTATGCGGAAGCGCCGCCGATAAAGCAGGCTCCGATAGCGTCCATTTCGTAGTTGTTTCCTGCTGTAGGGTTAGCAGAATTCAGACGGGCAACAGTAACCATTCCTGCCACTGCGGCCAAAAGTCCCATATTTAAATATGCCAGGAAGTACACTCTGTTAGTGTTAATACCGGAAAGTCTGGTAGCTTTTTCATTTCCGCCTACTGCATAGAAATAACGTCCTGTTGTAGTTTTAGAGGCAATATAGCTGTAAATTCCAATAATTACTGCAACCCATACTAATGAGTTTGGAATGCCCTTGTACTGCGCCAGACGGAACATAAATGCCAGCACAACTGCACAGATAACAAACATTTTAATAATCACGCCTGTAATAGGATCTACTCTGTAGCCTTTTGCCATTCTTCTTTTTCTTCCGGTAAATACAATCGCAATATATACAAGACACGCCAGCACTCCTGCTGCCAGACATGTAATGTTTAAGCCTTCTCCGCCAAAGAAATCCGGCACATAGTTGTTAAACAGCTTTAAGAAGCTGTCCGGCACTGGTGAAAGAGTCATACCTTGAAGCACTACATTGGAAAGTCCTCTGAACATCAGCATACCGGCCAAGGTTACAATAAACGGAGGAATCCGCACATAGGCAATCCAGAATCCCTGCCATGCTCCTACTAAAATTCCGATGAAAGCCATGGCGAAAATAGTGAGATAAGGATTCATGCCGCTTTCAATCATCATCTTTCCGCCGATAGCGCCTACGAAACATACTACAGAACCTACAGAAAGGTCAATATTTCCTCCTGTCAGAATACAAAACAGCATACCGGTTGCCAAAATAAATACATATGCGTTCTGGGCAATCAGGTTGTTTACGTTCTGGGGCAGAAGCATTTTTCCGCCTGTCTTGGCAGTAAACAGAATTACAATTACCGCCAGGGCAATAATCATCGTATATTTTTTAAATACTTCTGAAAGTTTAATATTATTATCCATGGTTTATTCTCCTTTATCTGATTTAAGAATACATGCCATAATGGACTGCTGGGTTGCCTCCTCTGCATTCATCTGGCCTACAATCTTTCCTTCATTCATAATATAAATCCGGTCAGACATGCCTAAAACCTCAGGAAGCTCGGAGGAAATCATAATTACTGACTTTCCGGAAGCCACCAGCTCATTGATGATACAATAAATCTCATACTTGGCACCTACGTCAATACCTCTTGTAGGCTCATCCAGAATCAGAATATCCGGTTCTGTAAACATCCATTTTGCCAGCAGCACCTTCTGCTGGTTTCCGCCGCTTAAATTTCCTACATTCTGATCTACAGTAGGACATTTTGTTTTCAGCTTCTGGCGGTAATCCTCCGCCACTGCAAATTCCTTATCCTGATCTATCACCCCTCTGGTGCTGACCGCATCCATATTTTCCAGGGTGTTGTTAATTTTAATAGGGTTGCTGAGTATCAGCCCGTTCCCTTTTCTGTCCTCAGTTACATAAGCGATTTTATGCTTAATTGCATCCTGTATGGAGTGCAGCTTTACTTCTTTTCCGTGAATCGTCAGCTGGCCGCTAATATTGGTTCCATAGCTTTTTCCAAAAATACTCATTGCCAGCTCAGTTCTGCCTGCGCCCATCAGTCCGCAGATACCAACTACTTCTCCTTTTCTGACATTAAAGGAAACATTATTTACCACCTTTCTGTCAGAGTAAAGGGGATGGTATACATTCCAGTCTTTTACTGCCATAGCAACGTCCCCGATTTTTACGTCGTGGCGTTTTGGGAATCGGTCTGTCAGTTCTCTGCCTACCATTCCCTGAATAATTCTGTCCTCAGAAATGTCGTCTTTTGTCTTATCCAGTGTTTCAATTGTGGAACCGTCGCGGATAACCGTAATTTTATCTGCTACATAGGCAATTTCATTCAGCTTATGGGAAATAATAATAGAAGTCATGCCCTCTGCCTTAAATTTCAGCAGCAGTTCCAGAAGCGCCTTTGAATCATCTTCATTTAAAGAGGCTGTAGGCTCGTCTAAAATCAGCAGCTTTGCATTTTTTGCCAGGGCCTTCGCTATTTCCACTAACTGCTGCTTGCCTACTCCTATATCTTTAATCAATGTGTGGGAAGGTTCGTTTAAACCTACAATTTTTAAATATTTGTCCGCCTCGCCGTATGTTTCGTTCCAGTTAATGTTATAGCTTTTTCCTCTCTCATTGCCCAGATACATATTCTCGCCGATTGACATATAAGGAATCAGTGCCAGCTCCTGATAAATAATAACTATTCCCTTTTCCTCGCTGTCGCTGATTTTATTAAACTTGCAGACCTGACCGTTATAAATAATGTCTCCCTCGTAAGAGCCGTAGGGATAAATTCCGCTGAGTACGTTCATCAGCGTGGATTTGCCTGCTCCGTTTTCTCCTACAAGCGCATGGATTTCTCCCTCTTCTACCTGCAGGTTTACATTGTCAAGAGCCTTTACGCCTTGAAGTGACCCCCAAAAGTTGCACAAGAGTTATGCGGCAAAGCCGTTTTGAATTCTGTATTGGACAGGACTTAATCCATTCAATTTTTCTTTGATTCGGTTGTAGTTATAGTATTCAAGATAAGCGACCAGTTCCTGGCAGAACTCGTCTAATGATTGGAACGTCCGCAGGTATAGCAATTCCGATTTTAACAGTCCGAAAAAGTTTTCCATAACCGCATTGTCCAGACAGTTTCCCTTTCTGGACATACTTTGCCGAATGCCTTTTTCTAACAGTCTTTTTTGATACCTAACGTTCTGATATTGCCAGCCCTGATCCGAATGAAGGATCAGCCCGCTGCTGTCCGGGAGCCGGGAGAACGCTTTATCCAGCATCTCATCCACCTGGCGGTAATTAGCCCGTTTACTGATGGCATAGCTGATGATCTCACCATTATACAGGTCAAGCACAGGAGAGAGATAAAGTTTGCTTCCAAACGGGGAAAACTCAGTCACATCAGTTACCCATTTCTGATTCGGCCTTTCCGCATGGAAATCTCTAGCCAGTAGATTTGGTGCAATCTTGCCGACTTCTCCACGGTAAGAACGATACTTTTTCATTCGTACCATATATTTCAGGCCTGATTCCTTCATCAGCTTTTGTACCGTCTTGTGGTTCAGACAAAAGCCCCTGTTGCGTAATTCCATACCAATCCGCCGATACCCGTACCGGCCTTGATTCTCCTGATAAATTGCTATAATTTCCGCCCTTTCTTTTGCGTATTTATCCACAGCATTGGCTTTCCGGGAATAGTAGTAGTATGTACTTCGGGGAATGCCGGCCAGTTTAAGTAATGCTGCCAGAGGATAATCACGCCTTAATTCTGTAACAGCAGCCACAACATCGCTTATTCGGGTTTTTCCCGCTTCTGAATTAAGGCGTTTAATTTTTTTAGGTAATCATTCTCCATTCTTAACCGGTAATTTTCTTCTGACAGCCGCTTGTTTTCCTGTTGCAGCTCCGACTGTTCCTGCTTGTATTGTAACACTTTTAGGCGAAACTCGCCATCAAAGCCTTTTTGTCGGCCAACCAGATTTCTGCTTAGAAGTCCTTTTGTACCATGCAGCTTATACAAGTTTACCCATTTTTCAATTGGCGTACAGGATACGCAAAATTTCTCGGATGCCTCTTTGCGTGTATGCCCTTCCAGTACATACTGAACAACCGCTAATTTTAATTCCTCACTGAACAATTCTTTTCCCATAGATTTCTGCATCCCTTTCGTTGACTTTCTTGTCCAACTTTTGGGGGTCACTTCAATACTTTACACTTTACAAGCGAATCTCTGCCTGTCCAGTAATATGGAGCAGACCTGGTCACTACGCGGCCGACAGGCAGTCATGGACCTCCATAGGAGTCCGCACTCCCAGTCCACGCTGGAGGCGGCGGAAGTTGTAATAGGTAATGTACTCCCGGATCATCTTGACCAGCTCTGCGCGGCTGGTAAAGTGTCGGCCATAGTAGCGCTCCCGCTTGAGGATGCCCCAAAATCCCTCCATGGGCCCGTTGTCAGTACACTTTCCCACCCGGGACATACTTTGAGTAATGCCCGCCGCAGTCAGCTTGTCATGGAAGATTTGAGTAGTATAAGCGCTGCCACGGTCGCTGTGGAGCAGGGGATGGGCGCCGGGATTGGTCTCCAATGCCTGATCCAGCGTGCGGTGCACCAGAGCAGCCTCATTGGTATCCCGGATGGCGAAGGAAACAATCCTCCGGTCGCACAAGTCCAGGATGGCGCTCAGATAGAGCTTGTGCATGGTGGGGCCCATGTAATAGTGGAACTCCGTCACATCGGTGAGCCACTTCTCGTTGGGGTGGTCTGCATAAAACCTGCGGTTCAGTACATTCTCCGCCAGATTCTTGGGGGCGGCTGCCGACCGTGTGCAGCCTCGGGGCGCGTACTTCACTGCAGACTGAATCCCCAGGCTGCGGCAGATGCGCAGCGCCCGCTTGTCGTTGACCGGTGCATGATAATACTTGTCCAAATCGTCCCGAATACGGCGGTATCCCTTGTCCGGGCTCTCCCGGTGGATCTCCCGAATCAACCCGGCGATGCGCTGATTCTCGGCGACACGGTCCCCGGCTTTCCCGGAGCGCCACCGGTAGTATCCGGCCCGGGAGATATGCAGCTGCAGCGCACCGCTTCATACCATTGCTCCTGCCGGAACTGCCTCAGCGATCCCCCCTTTCTAACTCCTTCACTTTTTTTCGCAGATATAGCTCCATTTTCAGTAATTCATTTTCCTGTTTCAACCGGGCATTCTCAATCCGCAAGGCCTCATCCGAACTTCGGGGTATCTGATTCGCCAGCCGATGACCGCGGCGGTCCTCCAGTCCTGCCGTCCCAAGCTTCCGATATTTTTTCACCCAGCCCCGCAGTGTCTGAACCTCCACCTGATATGCCTGTGCCACATCCCCAAGCGACTGCCCGCCGTCCAGACAGGACAGCACCGCCTGCAGCCGTTCCTCCACCGTGTGTTCTCTTCTCATGACAGAACCTCCCTTCTCTTGTCTGGAGTTTCTTTCATGATACGCCTTTACCCAGTCCAATACCAGGTTCTCAGAGCGAAGCTGATACTCTTCTGCAATGGCCATGGAGCTGCCCTGGCCGGACAGGTAAGCATCCACTACTTTGCGCTTGAAGTCCTCACTGTACCGCCGCTTGGACCGGTTCCCGTCCTCCGCCAGTGCCGAGATTCCCTCCGAACGGTACCGGCTGATCCAGCTCTCCATAGTAGAGTGCCCCACTCCGGCCCGCCGCGCCGCATCCCGCATTCGCAACCGGCCTGCAAGGCATTCCTCTACCAGCGAGACTTTTTCCTCGAGCCTAAACTCTTTTCGTTTCCCCATCTATGCTCCCTCCTTATATTATTTTCTTGTCTGCCTTATTGGGAGCATACCAAAGTGTCCCAAGGCGGAGGCATCCTTGTTGTCCCGCCCGGGCAGAGGTATAATATAGATGTAATGTGATAGGGAAAGAGGAACAATGGCACGAACAAAAAACAGAGGATTTAAGCAGAGTTTCTCTCCCTCTTATACCGTCCGCCGCTGGCGGCTGGGCGCATACATCCGGCTTTCTAAAGAGGATTTGAAAAAAGTTAAAGAAGGCAAGGATGACAGCAACAGCGTGAAAAACCAGCGTGACCTGCTGGGGGATTTCTACTTTAAGCATCAGGACGAATTTGAAAGCATCGCAGAGTATGTGGATGACGGCCACACCGGGACGGACGCCAACCGGGAGGACTTCCAACGGCTCCTTGCCGATGTAATGAGTGGCAAAATAAATTGTGTGATCGTCAAAGACCTTTCCCGTTTCGCAAGAAATTACAGCGATGCAGGCAGTCTGATTGACAACCTGTTTGTTCAAATGGGCGTCCGCTTTATCAGCCTTGCCGAGAATGTAGACAGCTACCGTGACCCGGACAGCGTTTCCAGCATTATCGTCCCCATTACGAATGTAATGAACGATCAATACTGCTACCAGACCTCAAAGAAGATCCGCCAGGTCTTTGACTACAAGCGGCGCAACGGGCAGTATATCGGCTCCTTTGCTCCCTATGGCTATGTGAAAGACCCGAAAGACAAGCACCAGTTGATTGTCGATCCCGAGGCGGCTGAAATAGTCAAGCTCATTTATGACCTGTGTTTGCAGGGCAGGGCTCGGCGGTCTATCGTCTATCACTTGAACGATCACGGTATACCGAGCCCGGCTACCTACCGCAAGGAAAAGGGCCTGCCTGTGAGCTCACCATCGGACACTCCCCTGTGGGGCGATAAGGCCGTAACCCTTATTCTCACAAACCCGATTTATACCGGGGATTTGGTGCAGGGCCGCCGCCGGGTGAAAAGCTACAAGGTACACCAGATCGAGGAAGTGCCCGAGGAAGAATGGGTACGGGTTCCCGATACTCACAAGGCCATCATAGAGCGGGAGACTTTTGAAAAGGTGCAATCTCTCTTAAAGCGGGATACCCGGCGGGCTCCCCGGACAAAGGAGCTCCACCTGTTCAGCGGCTTCCTCCGCTGTGCGGATTGTGGAAAGTCTGTTACCCGAAGCTCAAGCGGGCAAAGCACCCGTTACCTTTGCTCTACTTACAAAAACCGTTCTCGGACAGCCTGCACCATGCACTCTATCAAGCATGAGCGGCTGGAGGCCGCTGTCCTGTTCGCTGTACGGCAACAGGTACATCTGGCGGTTTCCTACTCCGAGATTATCGCCCGGATCAATTCGGCCCCCATCAAAAAAAGCCAGTCTTTCCGACTGGACGATCTGATAGCCGCCAAGGAGCGGGAACTGGCAAAAGTGACCCGGTACAAGCAGTCTCTTTATCAAGACTGGAAAGACGGGGAAATTACCCAGCAGGACTACCGGGATATGAAAGCCGATTATGAGCGGCAGGCCGCATCCCTCTCGGACATTCTGGCCCGGCTGACCGCTGAACGGGCGGAGCTGGCAAACGGTGTAAATAAGGAGCATCCTGCTCTTGTAGCCTTTATGAAGTACCAGAACATTGAAACACTCAACCGGGAAATTTTGATTGAGCTTGTAGACCATATCAAGGTTTACGAAAACGGCAATATTAGTGTGAAATTCAAATTTGCTGACGAGCTCCGCCGGATTGCCGAGTACATTGAAATCAACACCACTCAAAACCCTGCTGTGGCGGGCTGATACCCGCCACATACCTTTCTGACAGTGTGTATTCCTAATAAGAAACATTCATATGACATAACTTAACCTCCATAATAAATCGCGATTTATATTCTTAGCCTTATTATAATTTGCTGAAATTTAATTACCACATGAAAAAATACCACATAGAATGTGGTAAATTCTATGTGGTATAGTGTAATTAACCTTTATCTAAAATATCCATAAGAACTTTAAAGGTTTTCTCCTTAATCAGCCTTTCCATTCCTTCTCTGCTCTGCATCGCTCTTGCAGTGGCCTCGTAAAAATGAGGCAGGCACTCATCCTGCCTGTTCCCTATAGAAGCCAGAAATACTGCCTGAACTGTATTTTTAGTCCAAAAAACAGGCTGCTTCAAAACAGCTACAAATACCTTTGTTTCTTCCGCCAAAAGTTTATGAGGGTGGGGCATTGCCACATGATTTCCAAAATCTGTTTGTCCCAGCCCTTCTCTGATTAAAACCGACTCTAAAAACCCTTCTGGCAGTTTCTCTCTTTTTCCTATGGCAATACAAAGATTCTCTAGAACCTCCTCCTTGCTTGTCCCTTTAATCTCTGTAAAGAAACGCTCTGGCCTGTATATATGGGATAAATATGCCTTTCTGCTGCTTTTTAAGGTATTTTTCACCTGCACCAGATCTCTGGTTTCTAAGAAATAAGCCTACCTCCACAATAGGCACTGGTATCGGCCTGCTTATGGGGATTGTAGTAAATACATAATCTACTTTAGAAAAATCAAAGGTGTTCAGCCCCACCATATCGCAAATGTAAATTTTATTTAAATACTCCCCGAATTCTTCTCTGTACTTATAAAGCAGCAGTCTGGAGCTGCCCTTTCCAGAATTACATACAATAAGAATATTTGATTTTTTTCTGGTTTTCCCTTTCATCTCCTCCAGGGCCAAAGCGTATATCACTGCAAAATAGCTGACTTCATCCGGGGATATTTCTTTTTTAAATTTTTCTTCCAGAATCTCCCCTGTTCTTACAGCCATTGTGTAGGGAAAGGCATAATTCTTTTTTACTTCCTCCAGAATCTGACTTACATTGGATATTCCATACTGAATCCGTATGGCCAGCGGCACCAGATGGGAGCTAAGCATCATTCTAATATGAAAATCTCCTCTTAAATCCACATTAAATTCGTCTAGAAGCACATTAAGAATCAAATCTGCCAGCTGTCCAATCTCTTCTCCCACTACAAAATTTTGATCCTGCGCCTGCTCCAGCTCTATAGTTCTTTTTCCCGCCAGATATAAGGCAATATAATTTTTCTCATTCTCTTCTATTTTTACATTCCACACCTGCGCCAGGGTCTCAGTAAATCTCCAAATAAAACTCCACTCCTCCTGGCTCAGGCTTATATTTTCCTGATCTAATAATTCTGTAAAAAAACCTGATCTAATTCTCTTTAAAGCAATATATACATGGTGAATAAATATGTCAAAGGATGTTTCCGCCATATGGATATCATATTCCTTCATCAGGGAAAGAGCCATGTCTCCCAGGCTTTTCAGTTCCTTTCCCTTTCTGTTTTCATCTAAATCAGAAAACAGATTTCTTCTGACAAAATAATCTCCAATGCATCTGCGGAAATCAAACTCCGCCCCTTTCATTCTTAAACCGAAGTTAGGCCTTCTCTCTATAACAATACCGTACTGATTTACAATCTGTTCCGTTTGTTTAATGGAAATCTGCAAAGTAGCTCTGGAGACATACAAAAATTCACAAAGCTGATCTATTTTTATATAGGTTTTATGTGAGATTAAATATGCCAGCAGAAAATCTGTTCTTTCTTCTGCAGATTCCGGAATTTTATCTTCTTTTTGCCTCTGGCTTTTATAAAAATTTTCAGCCGCCTTTTCATTTATATTTTCCAGCCGATATCCAAACCTGGGCTTAGATATAATTACAAAACCATGATTTTTTCCTATTTCATTTAGCTCTTTAATCCTCAACCTGACAGTTTTAGGGCTGACATGAAACTTTTCAGCAATTTCTCCTGCTGTTACATAGCTGCCGTCTAAAAAAACTTCTAAAAATTCTTTTCCGTCTCGTCTCATATTCTGTCACCGCTTACCTTCCAGTTCTAATTTAATCTTTAATAAAAAAATATTTTTTCCATCTACTCTATCATAATCTTCTCTGTAAAGTCATGTCAACTACAACAAATTGGAGAGCGCCGCAAATGCAGCGCTCCCCTGTTATTATCTACCTGTTTTCTGTTTTTAATTTAATATTTAGTCTAATTTTCTAATAGAAATTGCTGTATTGGAGAATTCTCCGTTTGTATTGTCAGTATTCAGTGTAATAGTTACAGGAGCCGCAGTTACCTGTACAACTGTATTGCCGCTTAATGTGGCAGTATCGTTGGTCGCTGTAATTGTGGCAGTAGAATCTGTGCCTGTAATAGGGGTACCATTATTTTGTAATGTTACTCCTACACTTACTGGAGGCCTAGTACCAGTTGCGTCTGAAACTACTGTATTGTAAATAACCTGGTAAGTTCCGTTTTCTGTTAATGTAAATGTTCCTGTACCTGCTGAATGGGTAATAGCAGTACCTTCCTCCACCTGTGTGGTGGCAAAAGTTAAAGCGTCATTGGCACCGGCTGGTGTCTGGTCGGCAGCATTCACAGCATAAAGTACATTAAACGGAATTGCGCCGGAAGGACCTGTTGGTCCAGTTGGACCTGTAGCTCCGGTGGCTCCAGTGGCTCCCGTAGCTCCTGCCGCTCCCGCCGGGCCCTGAGCTCCCTGGGGGCCTTCTGGACCTGTAGCTCCGGTGGCTCCTGCTGCTCCTGCCGGGCCCTCAGCTCCCTGGGGACCTTCCGGACCTGTAGCCCCGGTGGCTCCTGCTGCTCCTGCCGGGCCCTGGGCTCCCTGGGGACCTTCCGGACCCTGAATGCCTTGAGAACCCTGTGGGCCTGTGGCTCCTGTAGCTCCTGCTGCTCCCGCCGGACCCTGTGGACCCTGTGGGCCTGTAGCTCCGGTGGCTCCTGTTGGACCTGCTGCTGTTACTAAATCATAATCATTAGATGTTCCGGGAACTCCTTCAGGATAGTTTCTGTTCGCTCTGTACAGTGAACCATTGTAATATACAAGGTCGCCTTCCAGATAAGGAATCGCAGGGTTAAATGGGCCTGCGTCGCTTAATCCAGGTCCCATTGGACCTGTTGGTCCTGTTGGGCCTATTGGGCCCTGAAGTCCCATTGGTCCCATCGGTCCTGTCGGTCCCTGAAGTCCCATTGGTCCCATCGGTCCTGTTGGTCCCATAAATCCCATTGGTCCGGTTGGCCCCATTGGTCCCATCGGTCCCATTGGCCCCATTGGTCCCATCGGCCCCATTGGACCTTGAGGACCTCTGCAGCAGCATGGCCTTTGGGGGTAAGGTCTGCATGAGCAGCAGCTTCCAATTGGATAAGCACGATTACATCCACAACTATTATCTATAGAATTACAACACATAAAATCACTCCTTTTTATTATTCCAGCAGGTTTTCAAAACATATTGCTTTGCTTTCCTGCCGGTTTAATATATCATATGTGGGCAGAACAAGTTTGGTTCGTCCTTTTTTCTCTATTAAAATATTTTTCATTCCACTCCACCTCTTTTGCTTCTGGTTTCCTTGCCTTTGATTTTAAGTGATATTCATATGCCTTTTCTCTGTCTCCCAGCTTGTCATAACAAACACATAAGTTGATTTCCGGCAAATAGCCGTAACAGTCCCACCTGATAAAACCTCCTGCTTCACTGGGGGCCTTAACTCTTAAAGCTGATTCAAACCAAAATATAGCTTCCTCCCATCTCTCCTGCTCCTGAAAATATCTTCCAGCAGCAAAGCATACCTCCCCCCTGGGCGGGGCAAACAAAAAGCTTTGAAACAACGCCTTCAGTTCCTTCTCCCCCTCCCCCATATTTTTAAAGCATTCCGCCATATTTAAGCAGGCCTCAATTTTATTTTCCACCCATCCGTTACCTTCTAAAAATTTTTCAAATATCTGGACTGCTTTTTCATACTTTCCATGGTAAAACAGCTCTCGTCCATAGTAGAACCAGCTTCTTTCATCCATAAACTCCCCGGCTGCAATCATCCCCTCATAAATTCTTAAATTTCTGTCTGTATCTCCCTGCCCTATTTTTCTGTGGTGAATAGTAATATCTGAATAAATCACATTCCCTGACGGGGCAATGGCCTCATGTACCTTTCCTTTCCACAAAAAACCTTTCTTATTTTTCACCAGCCTTTCCCTGTAATATGAGAAAAGAGGGTTTCCTTTTTTATCCTCAGAAACTGCATATTTTGCCATCACCACATCTACAGAAGGATTCATAGATTTTTTCAGCTCCAGCAATTTCCTTTTGTTTTCCTCTGTTACTACGTCATCTGCATCCAGCCACATACAGTAATCCATTTCAGCCCTGGAAAAAGAATAATTCCTTGCCGCAGAAAAATCATCTCTCCATTGAAATCGGTACACCTTCTCTGTATATTTTCCTGCAATCTCTATTGTTTTATCATCCGACCCAGTATCTACAATAATAATTTCATCTGCAAACTCTTTAGCAGATTCCAGGCATCTTTCCAGCACTCCCTCTTCATTTTTTACAATCATACATAAACTTATTGTAATCAAAAAATGTCCGCTCCCAGCATATCTTTTGTATATGCTATGAGCGGACCCTGAAATTAGACACCACTATTATGAATAAGGAAGGTTCTCCCTTTCTTTTAAAGGACTTATTTCCTTTTTATAAATATATCTCATAAAATTGGCGCTCATACACAAGGCGAAAACCTCTGCAAATGGAAACGCCCACCACACAGCTGACAAGCCTGCTGTTCTGGAAAGTATAAAAGCGCATGGCAGAAGGAACACCAGCTGTCTTACTGCCGACACAGAAAGGCTTAGCAGTCCATGGCCTAAGGCTTGACAAACTGATAAAATAATAATATTAAATCCTGCCATCAAAAAGCTTATACTAATATGTCTTAAAGCCGGCACTCCAATCTCCAGCATAGACTCTGAGGCATTAAAAATCCCCAGTAATTGAGGGGTAAAGCCCCAGAATACTAAAACGCCAATTAACATCATTCCTGTAGCGTAGGCCACGCTAAGTTTAATGGTCTTTACAATTCTCTTCTCTTTACCTGCTCCGTAATTATAAGACACAATGGGAACCATACCGTTATTTAGACCAAATACAGGCATGAAAATAAAGCTTTGCAGCTTAAAGTAAACTCCAAATACTGCCGTAGCTGTAGAAGTAAAGGAAATTAAAATTTTGTTCATTCCAAATGTCATCACAGAGCCAATAGAGGACATGATAATGGAAGGAACTCCTACAGCATATATGGACTTAATAATATATCCGGAAGGTCTGAACTGGCTTATTTTTAATGTAATATCTTTGTTTTTCGTCAAATTAAAGTAAATCGCCAGCATAGCCGCTATGATCTGCCCGATTACTGTGGCGGCGGCAGCTCCTGCCACTCCCATTTTAGGCATATTAAAATATCCAAAAATCAAAATTGGGTCTAAAATAATGTTAATAATCGCCCCTGTTCCCTGGGTGATCATAGTATAAAAGGTCTTTCCTGTAGACTGCAGCAATCTTTCAAAGGTAATCTGCATAAAAAATCCAATAGAACAGGCGCAGCAGATCATCATATACTCTATTCCATACTCAATAATTTCTTCATTTTTTGTCTGCATGGAAAAAAAGATTCTGGAACCGGCTACTCCGATTACTAAAAAAGCCAAATAGCTGAGAAACCCTAAAAATATGCCGTTTTCCGCAATCTGATTGGCTGTCTCAAACTTTCTCTCCCCAAGACTTCTAGATAAAATGGCGTTAATACCTACCCCTGTACCTGCTCCTACAGCGATCATCAGGTTTTGTACAGGAAACGCCAAAGATACTGCGGTCAAAGCGTTTTCACTGATTTGGGACACAAACATACTGTCCACAATATTATACAATGCCTGGACAATCATAGACACAATCATAGGAAGAGCCATGGTAATCAGCAAACGGTTCACCGGCATCACACCCATTTTATTTTCCTGTCTCTCTTCCCTTTTCTCTACTTGTTCTCCACTCACTTCTCTTTCCCCTTTTCTGTATTTTTTTTGATGTACAGCTATTTATAAGTCTGCTGCAAATAATAAGTCAAGACCACCGGCTAAGCCGGTGGCTTGCTTTGACCCTATAAGGGTCTGTTACCGGCACTGGAGTCTAAAGACTCTCCGAAATAGGTTCGCCAAGCGCAACATCATTTACCTACTAAGCCCTAAAGGGCTTATNAAGTCAAGACCACCGGCTAAGCCGGTGGCTTGCTTTGACCCTATAAGGGTCTGTTACCGGCACTGGAGTCTAAAGACTCTCCGAAATAGGTTCGCCAAGCGCAACATCATTTACCTACTAAGCCCTAAAGGGCTTATTTTATTTGTTTGCTTTTACTGGCTCACCCGTAAACGGGTCAATATACTCTTTCAGTGTCATCTGATCATATTCCAAATCTTCTTGTAACTGATTTGCTATATATTCCTGTATTTTCTTTGCATTTTTCCCTACCGTATCTACATAATATCCTCGACACCAAAAATGTCTATTTCCATATTTATATTTCAAATTTGTATGTCTTTCAAATATCATAAGTGTACTTTTTCCTTTCAAATACCCTACAAAATACGATACACTAATGCTTGGCGGAATTTCTACTAGCATATGTACATGATCTGGACATATCTCTGCTTCTACAATTTTTACACCTTTTCTTTTGCATAACATACTTAAAATATTTGCTATATCCTGTTTTATTTTTCCGTATGCTATTTTTCTCCTATATTTTGGTGCAAATACAATATGATACTTACAATTCCATTTTGTATGTGATAAACTGTTACTATCCATATGGATACCTCCTTTGTTTATTAATGCGGTTGGC
This sequence comes from Lachnoclostridium edouardi, assembly GCF_900240245.1. GTDB lineage: Bacteria > Bacillota > Clostridia > Lachnospirales > Lachnospiraceae > Lachnoclostridium_A > Lachnoclostridium_A edouardi. The sequence goes on along the minus strand of NZ_OESQ01000001.1, from coordinate 2,365,040 downwards.
GAACCTTACATTAATTATAACACTGGAGGTTTTTTGCTATAAGCTGAAGCAATTCTAACTCACCTGCATAGCAGGTGGTTTATTTGTTTTCCAAAGTTCCGTTTTTCGGATCAACGAAAAACTCCACAATGGTAAACAGGGCTTTGCCCTAACAATGAAACCGGAGAATACTGCAGAATTCCCATTTCTGCAGCCTTCTCCGGCATTTCCTCATTATTTATGCTTATGCATTCTTATAAACTTCCAGGGCAGCTGCAACTGCATCTCCTGCTGGAATTTTTACCTTATGCTGCATGAGAACTGCTTCCAAAGCGCCCAATGTCAATAAAATGTTTCTCTTTTGGCTGGAATAACCCATGTTGCCGATTCTCCAGATCTTTCCGTCCAGAGGGCCAAAGGATGTGGCAATCTCAATGCCAAAGTCTTCAATCAGCTGTGCGCGCACTGACTTTCCGTCTACTCCCTCCGGAATCTCAATGGCTGTCACTACAGGCATTTTGTGCTCTAAATCTCCGAAAATCTTCATGCCCATTGCCTGAAGTCCGGCAGTCAGCGCGTTATTATTCAGATTGTGACGGGCAAATCTTGCCTCCAGCCCTTCCAGCAAAATACAGCGCAAAGCTTCATGTACTGCGTACTGCATACTTGTGGATTCTGTGTGATGATTTAAATGGCGGGGACCCCAGTAATCCTGCAGCTGGGCCAAATCCAAATAGTTACTTGGAATGTGAGGCATGTCTGTAACTTCATCCTCTAAGGTGCGGATACCTCTTTCCACCTTTTTTCTAGCCAAAATGATTTTTTCAATTTCCTCATTATATGTGATCAATGCTGAGCCTGACGGTGCGGAAATACATTTCTGAGTGCCGGAAATACATGCGTCTATTCCCCACTCATCAACCTTAACCTCTGCTCCTCCTAAAGTAGCAACTGCATCTACAATTAAAAGAGCGCCATATTTCTTACAAAGCTTTCCAATTTCATCTAAAGGCTGCATCATAGAGGTTGATGTTTCTCCGTGAATTATGGCAAGGGCTTTATAGCTTTGTTTTTTTAATGCTTCCTCAATCTCCTCAGGAGTGAAAACAGTTCCCCATTCTCTTTCCAGCAAAGTAATATCTGCGCCGCAGCGCTCTAAAATCTCTGCCAGTAAATATCCAAAACGTCCATATGCAGGGATCAGTACCTTATCTCCAGGACAGATGGCTCCAGTTAAAATTGTCTCCAAACCGCCTCTGGATGTGGTGTCTACTGTATATGTCTGTTTATTTTTTGTTTGAAATACCTGACGGGCCATTTCCATTGTTTCTGACATCAAATCTAAAAATTCTGTATCAAACTGACCAAGAATGTGTGCGCTCATAGCTCGCAGTACACGTGGATCAGCGTCCACTGGACCTGGACACATCAAAGTACGAGGGGATGGGTTAATCTCTTTAAAGTTCATGCTTTCCTTCCTTTCCTGTCAATCTCTCTTCATTACATTTTCTTACCTATTATACTTGCATCATTTCCATTCTTCAACAAATTTTTCACTTGTATTAATTTTTGCACGATTTAACCAATTTCCTGGATTCCTTTTTAGTTTTAATGTGTCCATCTAACTAAATTTCATGCGGCTGCAGGCCTGATTTTTCTGCCTGTTTCCCCTTCTGAAAAAAATATTCTACTGCAAACTGGATTTTGGTGGCGTTAAATCCTTCCTCCACAGGGAAAAGAAAATATGTATTTTTAAAAGTAGATAAGGTGATACACTGTCCCTTTCCTCTGTAATCATACTCAGTATGAACAGAAATCATTGTTCTGGAAGAAAAGAATAAGGTCCTTTCCGTCTCTTCTCCATACTCCTTGAACGTAAGAAAAAAGCCGGAAGCGTTCTGAACCAGCCGCCCTGTTCCCAGATCAAAAAATCCGTGGGCATTGGGAAGCGCGTCCACCTGTACCTGTATATCTAAATTATACTTTCCCTGGTTAATCTCTTCCTTTACATTTTCCCTCTCCCACTCATACCAAAAGGGGATGCTGCCAAATTTTTCTGCGTTTTCTTCTCCGCCGTCTATCCTGATCAGTTCCCCCAGATCATTCATTTCCCATCTGCCTGGACATTTGCTGCAGAACAGGTAACTGCCCTTTGTTTTCATCTGAAACTGCCCTTTACACAAAGGACATTGATATAAAGGCTTTTCCAGTCCCTCAGCCTTGTTTTTATATGTAATCCTAATATTGGCTTCTTTTTGATATTTATATTCGTCATAATAAAACGCCTGCTGAATTTTCTTTTGTATTTCTTCTGGAGAAAGCCTGTCCGCCTCCTCTTTCGTAATAATCTGAGCCAGCTGAGAGTCCAGTTTCACCCCTCCCCTTTTCTTCAAATTCCATATAGGGGACTGGAGATAATTGCCCTTCATATTTAACACAACTACAGGTACTTTTAATAGCTTTACCAGTTTCCCCACAGACAAGGGCAGCTGAGACACCGTTCCCACATTGGCATATCTGGCTTCAGGATACATAGCCAAAATCCCTTTTCTATCCATAACCAATTTAATATTCTTTACTAAATTTATATCTGCAATAAATTTCCTGGTCCCCAGACAGCCTGCCTGGCGATACAGCCATTCCCCATAAAGTTCAAAGCCCTCCAGCTCTGAAACATAATTTACTCTGTGGGGAAACAGCGCCAGCTGAGTAATTTCAAAATCTATAAATGCGTGATGTGTGGCCAGAACTAAATAAGGAGGCTTTAGCCCTTTCATATTAACTTTATGAATCCTTAATCTGCCTTTTCTGGTAGCCGCAAAACAGGCGGCCCATATAAATGGAAGAAACAGCAAATTTTGCTTTGGAGGCACTTTTTCTGTGTCAAAGGGCTTTCTATAAAGTTCCTTAATTTCCTTCCTGTCCTGTAAAAGATATTTTCTGACTGCCGGTATTTTGCTGAGGAAAAGGTAGGTCAAGCCTGTAGCCAGAAAGGAGCAGCCTGTCGGCGTCAAATAAAAAAACGTTTGTATGTGAATCTTCCCTGAAATAGGATTATATATAGCTAAAGATAAAGCAGCTCCCATAAAAAGACAACGGATCCCCACAATATTAACGCCCTTTGTATAATTATACCCATGATATCCTTTTAGACCATAGGCTGACCGCAAAGATAAACGCTGCTTTCTCACAAAGAAAAAATCTACAAACAGCAGAGCTGCCAATGGAGCGTAAATACATGCGCTGATAGTGAGAAACGCCCCAAAATACTCTATAATTTTCCCCCATATACAAAATACGGCTCCATATGCTGCAAGCCCCAAAATAATTTTTCTGTACCTGGCCTTCTCAAAAACTGATTTCAGCATCACCCCATAAATATAAGTCCCTACAGCCTGGGTCCCTATATTGGCAAAAGCTACTAACATCAGAGAAGAAAGAGCCAGCCACGGGGCAGCCAAAGTAGCCAGCATTACAGTAGGATCGTCAATCATTTCCCCACAAGTGTATTTCATAGCAATCGCCATTACCGCCCCGATTACCACAAAAAATGAGCCTGAAAATCCCCTGCCCAATCACTCCCGCCCAAAAGCCTGCTCTCTCGTTTTTCACCAGCCTGGGAACCTCCGCCATACCGCCTACCAAAGTAATCACAAAAGCAAAGTTGGCTTCTATAGAAATAATATAAGATGTAATATGATCTGAGGAAGGGTTGTCCGGACGATAGTCCCAAATCGCCTCAGGAGGAATAGAAGTAAAGCCAACCACTACCACAACAACTCCAATAAGCAATAAAAGAGGCACCAGAATTTTTGTAGCTCCCTCAATAGCGCCTACTCCCTTATAGGCAATTACAGTGCCTGCCAATACGCAAGGTAAAGCTCCCGGTGTGTGAAACTGCTGAGGAATCTCTATCCCAAACAATCCTGCCAAATTTATCATGGAAGAAGAGAAAAGCTGAGCGCACACTGCATACCAGGGAAAATTTATTAAAATAATTCCCACAGCTACAGCTTTTACTCCTGAAGTTCCAAAGACACTTCTCAGCCAAATCCAAATATCAATCCCGTATCTTACTGACAAAATCACCGGCAGCTGATATATTGCAAGCATCAGAATGGCTCCTGCAAATGCCCCTGCCAACAACTGGCGAAAGCCTACTAAGCCAGCCAAATAAGAACCTTGAGTATAACTCCAGGTGGCAATACAATAACCTGATAAGATTAAGATTGCATCCGTAAAACCATATATCTTTTCTTTTTTCATTACAGGCAGTATTCCAAATAATACTTCCCCCTGTATTTCTTTTTCCTTTTCATCCTTCATGTTGCTGTTACCATCCGGCCCCTAAAATCACTACGATTAAACTTACTGCTACAACCAGTCCCCATATCATATAATCTTTTGGGGAGAATCTGGCAGGAAATTCATATGTTTCTTTTTCCATTTCCTCTATTCTCTTCTGTATTTCTTTTTCTATTTCCATTTATTCCACATCCCCTCCCATCTTATTACTTTCATATTACTATATCGCCTAAATCATGGCAATATATGAAAAGTCAAGTCAAGACCACCGGCTAAGCCGGTGGCTTGCTTTGACCCTATAAGGGTCTGTTACCGGCACTGGAGTCTAAAGACTCTCCGAAATAGGTTCGCCAAGCGCAACATCATTTACCTACTAAGCCCTAAAGGGCTTATTTTATTTGTTTGCTTTTACTGGCTCACCCGTAAACGGGTCAATATACTCTTTCAGTGTCATCTGATCATATTCCAAATCTTCTTGTAACTGATTTGCTATATATTCCTGTATTTTCTTTGCATTTTTCCCTACCGTATCTACATAATATCCTCGACACCAAAAATGTCTATTTCCATATTTATATTTCAAATTTGTATGTCTTTCAAATATCATAAGTGTACTTTTTCCTTTCAAATACCCTACAAAATACGATACACTAATGCTTGGCGGAATTTCTACTAGCCTATGTACATGATCTGGACATATCTCTGCTTCTACAATTTTTACACCTTTTCTTTTGCATAACATACTTAAAATATTTGCTATATCCTGTTTTATTTTTCCGTATGCTATTTTTCTCCTATATTTTGGTGCAAATACAATATGATACTTACAATTCCATTTTGTATGTGATAAACTGTTACTATCCATATGGATACCTCCTTTGTTTATTAATGCGGTTGGCGAACCTTACATTAATTATAACACTGGAGGTTTTTTGCTGTAAGCTGAAGCAATTCTAACTCACCTGCATAGCAGGTGGTTTATTTGTTTTCCAAAGTTCCGTTTTTCGGATCAACGAAAAACTCCACAATGGTAAACAGGGCTTTGCCCTAACAAAAAAATAGCGGCAAACAGATAACTGTTTACCGCTAAATGCCGGCGACCGGAATCGAACCGGTACGGGAGTATAAGTCCCGCAGGATTTTAAGTCCTGTGCGTCTGCCAGTTCCGCCACGCCGGCGTTCATGTTAAAAACATGACTGGCAATAAAATCACCAATGGGGCCTACAGGGCTCGAACCTGTGACCCTCTGCTTGTAAGGCAGATGCTCTCCCAGCTGAGCTAAGACCCCAATTATGCATTTTTATGCAAACGACCCGGATGGGACTCGAACCCACGACCTCCGCCGTGACAGGGCGGCGCTCTAACCAACTGAGCCACCGGGCCAGATCTTGTATTTTATAATCTTTAGTTCAGCTTCAGTGGACCTTCGGGGACTCGAACCCGGGACCGACCGGTTATGAGCCGGTTGCTCTAACCAACTGAGCTAAAGGTCCAAATTAAATAAATATAAGCCGATGATCGGACTCGAACCGATAACCTGCTGATTACAAATCAGCTGCTCTGCCAATTGAGCCACATCGGCATATAAAATGACCCCAACGAGATTCGAACTCGTGTTACCGCCGTGAAAGGGCGATGTCTTAACCGCTTGACCATGGGGCCTTCTCTTCGAGCACTTACCGCCTTCTCTCTCTTTGCCTCATGCTCTTAACTCCCCCTGTTGGACTCGAACCAACGACACTGCGGTTAACAGCCGCATGCTCTACCGACTGAGCTAAGGAGGATCATTCAGATATGCCCAGTATTTCTCACATACCCTCAAAACCACATATTGATTACTTCATCCGCTTCTACCTTAACCTTCTGGTTAAGCCCTCGACCTATTAGTAACGGTCAGCTACATACATTACTGTACTTCCACCTCCGCCCTATCTACCTCGTCGTCTTCAAGGGGTCTTACTCTTGCGATGGGATATCTCATCTTGAGGGGGGCTTCACGCTTAGATGCCTTCAGCGTTTATCCCGTCCCGGCTTGGCTACTCTGCCATAGGCCTGATACCTAACAGATCCACCAGCGGCCAGTCCATCCCGGTCCTCTCGTACTAAGGACAGCTCCTCTCAAATATCCTACGCCCGCGCCGGATAGGGACCGAACTGTCTCACGACGTTCTGAACCCAGCTCGCGTACCGCTTTAATGGGCGAACAGCCCAACCCTTGGGACCTACTTCAGCCCCAGGATGCGATGAGCCGACATCGAGGTGCCAAACCACTCCGTCGATGTGAACTCTTGGGAGTGATAAGCCTGTTATCCCCAGGGTAGCTTTTATCCGTTGAGCGATGGCAATCCCACTTTATACCACCGGATCACTAAGTCCTACTTTCGTACCTGCTCGAGCCGTCACTCTCGCAGTCAAGCTCCCTTATGCCTTTGCACTCTTTGGATGGTTTCCAACCATCCTGAGGGAACCTTTGAGCGCCTCCGATACCCTTTCGGAGGCGACCGCCCCAGTCAAACTCCCCACCTGACATTGTCCCACCACCGGCTTACGGTGGCTGGTTAGAAACCCAATAACGCAAGGGTGGTATCCCAACAGCGGCTCCAGAAAGACTGGCGTCCTTCTCTCTTTGCCTCCCACCTATCCTGTACATGCATTACCGAATCCCAGTATCAAGCTGGAGTAAAGCTCCATGGGGTCTTTCCGTCCTGGCGCAGGTAACCAGCATCTTCACTGGTATTTCAATTTCACCGGGGGCATTGTCGAGACAGCGCTCAAATCATTACGCCTTTCGTGCGGGTCGGAACTTACCCGACAAGGAATTTCGCTACCTTAGGACCGTTATAGTTACGGCCGCCGTTTACTGGGGCTTAGATTCAAAGCTTTGGTTTCCCTAACCTCTCCTCGTAACCTTCCAGCACCGGGCAGGCGTCAGCCCATATACTTCACCTTTCGGTTTTGCATAGACCTGTGTTTTTGCTAAACAGTTGCTTGAGCCTATTCTCTGCGGCCACTTCTCAGTGGCACCCTTTCTCCCGAAGTTACAGGGTCATTTTGCCGAGTTCCTTAACAATGCTTCTCCCGCCGGCCTTAGGATTCTCTCCTCATCCACCTGTGTCGGTTTACGGTACGGGTACAATATATGCTATAGCGGCTTTTCTTGGCAGCTGGAATCACATACTTCACTACTCTTGTTCGCTACGCGTCACGTATTCGGATTGTATGGCGGATTTGCCTTCCATACTCCTACCTCGCTTGCCCCGGTCTTCTCATTCCCGGGTTATCTTATCCTTCTGCGTCCCCACAGTTCTGATATATTGCAGTACAGGAATCTCTACCTGTTGTCCATCGACTACGTCTTTCGACCTCGCCTTAGGCCCCGACTTACCCAGAGCAGATCAGCTTTACTCTGGAAACCTTAGATATTCGGCCTGGAGGATTCTCACCTCCATCTCGCTACTCATTCCGGCATTCTCTCTTCTTATACGTCCACAGCTCCTTTCGGTACTGCTTCTCCCATATAAGAATGCTCCTCTACCAATGTACCTTAGTACATTCCTAAGCTTCGGTGGTGTGTTTCAGCCCCGGACATTTTCGGCGCAGGACCTCTCGACTAGTGAGCTATTACGCACTCTTTGAATGTGTGGCTGCTTCTGAGCCAACATCCTAGTTGTCTTTGAAATCCCACATCCTTTTCCACTTAACACACACTTGGGGACCTTAGCTGTAGGTCTGGGCTCTTTCCCTTTTGACTACCCAACTTATCTCGTGCAGTCTGACTCCCGTACATCATCTTCTCGGCATTCGGAGTTTGATATCTCTTGGTAAGCTTTGACGCCCCCTTAAGAATTCAGTGCTCTACCTCCGATAGACTAATACGAGGCTAGCCCTAAAGCTATTTCGAGGAGAACCAGCTATCTCCGGGTTCGATTGGAATTTCTCCCCTATCCACACCTCATCGCCACCCTTTTCAACGGATGTGCGTTCGGTCCTCCATCTCCTTTTACGGAGACTTCAACCTGGACATGGATAGGTCACCCGGTTTCGGGTCTATTCTCACTGACTCTTCGCCCTTTTAAGACTTGGTTTCCCTTCGGCTCCGCACCTTCAGTGCTTAACCTTGCCAGTAAAAATAACTCGCCGGACCGTTCTACAAAAAGTACGCGGTCGCACTTTAACGTGCTTCCACAGCTTGTAAACACAGGGTTTCAGGTTCTCTTTCACTCCCCTCCCGGGGTCCTTTTCACCTTTCCTTCACAGTACTATGCGCTATCGGTCACTAAGGAGTATTTAGCCTTGGGGGGTGGTCCCCCCGACTTCCTGCAAGGTTCCACGTGTCTCGCAGTACTTTGGATCCCGCTCGCTGCCTATCATTTTCACGTACGGGGCTTTCACCCTCTCTGGCTGGCCTTCCCAGGCCATTCTGTTAATGAATTGGCTCACTTATTGCGGTCCTTAACCCGGCCATGCTCGCACGGCCGTTTAGGCTCCTTCCATTTCGCTCGCCGCTACTTTGGAAATCGAGTTTTCTTTCTTTTCCTCGCCCTACTTAGATGTTTCAGTTCAGGCGGTTCCCGACGTATGGCTATGGATTTACCATACGACGACTGAGGTCTTCTCAGCCAGGTTTCCCCATTCAGATATCTCCGGATCTTTGGATATTTGCTCCTCCCCGAAGCTTTTCGCAGCTTATCACGTCTTTCATCGGCTCTTAGTGCCAAGGCATCCACCCTGTGCTCTTATTAGCTTAACCAGTTGACTTTCGCCTGCGGGTGCTGGCTACTCATCGGAAACATATAGCGTTATGTTCCTGGTTCTTGGTTGTTTCTTGGTTCCGTATCTTTCGATACGGCCTCGGATGTCTTGATATTTGTCTTCTTCTCTTCCTTCCTTTTCTTTCCGGAAGAGTCGACTCTATCTTTTCTTCAATATGTGGTTTTCAAGGTACGTGCGGTATCTTACAATTTACAGCTAACTTACAGTCTGCCGCTTCTCTGTTTGATACCTAGTGGAGATGGAGAGATTCGAACTCTTGACCCCCTGCTTGCAAGGCAGGTGCTCTCCCAACTGAGCTACACCCCCAGAATAATCTGGCAACCACCTACTCTCCCATATCGTCTCCAATATAGTACCATCGGCCGCTTTGGTCTTAACCTTCGTGTTCGGGATGGGTACGGGTGTTTCCCCCAAGCGCATCGTCACCAGAAATCTTGTGTCCTTGTTTTGAACACTAAACAGTATATAAAACCCTTACTTCCTTCTTTATTCCTTAGAAAGGAGGTGATCCAGCCGCACCTTCCGATACGGCTACCTTGTTACGACTTCACCCCAGTTATCGGTCCCGCCTTCGGCAGCTCCCTCCTTTCGGTTGGGTCACTGACTTCGGGCGTTACTGACTCCCATGGTGTGACGGGCGGTGTGTACAAGACCCGGGAACGTATTCACCGCGACATTCTGATTCGCGATTACTAGCGATTCCAGCTTCATGTAGTCGAGTTGCAGACTACAATCCGAACTGAGACGTTATTTATGAGATTTGCTCCCCCTCACAGGTTCGCTTCCCTTTGTTTACGCCATTGTAGCACGTGTGTAGCCCAAATCATAAGGGGCATGATGATTTGACGTCATCCCCACCTTCCTCCAGGTTATCCCTGGCAGTCTCCCTAGAGTGCCCATCTTACTGCTGGCTACTAAGGATAAGGGTTGCGCTCGTTGCGGGACTTAACCCAACATCTCACGACACGAGCTGACGACAACC